>NZ_JARVTD010000004.1:0-387087 GCF_030208835.1 Variovorax sp. efr-133-TYG-130
CACTCCTTCTGCCTACGCAGTTATAAGTGTGTTGCATCGACCGGTTGAATCCGCCGCCGAGTGCGGCCCTCGGAGAGCATTCTGCCCCGCTCGAGCCGGGCCCGGTCTGGCCCGTCCGCCCCAGCCTGGCAAAGACTCGACGATTGCCACTGGAAGGCGCACCTTCCGCAAGGCTTCAGGCTACGCCTTGCGATCCGGCGGGGAAGAGGCGTGCCGCCATGGATCACGATGAGCGCAGGTAGCGACGCGCGACGCTGGCGCCCTTGCGCGCGCCGACATGGCCCGCCGAGCAAATCCTGACGCTAGGGGTCAATTTGGCGAGCTGGGCGGCGGCCGGGACCGAAACACACCTCTAAGTCGTTGATTTCAAAGAAATCACTGTTCCATTCCTAGTGAAAAAATTCCATGCTCAATGGAGATCGACACATGCTGTGGACATGAATAGGTCGAACAGACAAGAAAACCTGCTGCATGCCGCTGACCGCCATCTTGATCATGCGAGCCCTTCGACCCATTGCTGGCGCCAGGCCGGAGCTTCGAAAGGGACTGCAAAGTACTGGGTCTCGCGCGCGACCTTTCCGTCCCGGAATTCCATGATGCTCACCGTGAAGGCGCTCTTGCCCTCATAGTCGATCGCATATTCGGTCACCCAGAGATTTCCCTCTCCTACGATTCGCCGGACAACAAACCCTGAAGGCTTGCCTGGGTGATGGCTTCGAAGCGCTTGCAGGTTCTGTCGCCCGTGGATGACCTCGCCCGACTGCGGGTAGATGCACGCGGCGTCGTCGTGATAGATCTCGTGCTCAGCGACCTGGTCGCCCGCAGCGGATGCAGCCCAGTGTCGATCGATAGCCGCTCGAACCGTCTGTTCTTCCATCATCGATCTCCATTCGGGTTGGCCTGGTTCCTACCAGACACGCCACCACGGCTTGCTCCGGGCATCTTTCGCCACCGGTGCTTCCTCAAGCAGCATCTGGCCGTCCGCGCCGTAGAGCTCCGACTCTTCTCCCTGCACCTTGGCCGAAACGGCCTGGGCGAGTCGCCACATCTTGCGCCGGATTTCTTCGTCGGGGTTCTTCGCGACGAAGTTGCCTTGGTGATGCCACATCCAGGCCATGTTCCCGTCGACGCCATGCTGGGAGTATTCGAGCCATACGGCCATGCTCTGGTCATTGACGCGAAGCACGTCGCCTTCGGTTGTTGTTGTTGCTTCGGCGTATCCGTCGAGCCGCATTTCCTTGTCGGCATGAACGAGGTCGATCCACTCCTGCAGGGAGATCTCAGGGCCGTCTTCGCTGAACCAGTCTTCGCGGCGCGTGATGTAGATGTTGTAGCTCATGTCAAAGCGCATGCTCCCGCAGAAACCGATCGAGCTGGTGACTGTTGGACAACCCCAGCTTCGCAAACACATGCGCCCGGTGCGTTTCCACCGTGCGCTGCTCCAGCGGGGCGAGTTCCAGCGCGATCTGCTTGTTGGGCTTGCCTTCGGCCACGAGGCGGGCCACCTGCATCTCGCGCGGCGTGAGCTTGTCCCACAGCGCCTGCGCTGCTTGCCGTGCCTGCCGGCGCACGGCGTTCTCGCCGGCCTGCCGCAGCGCGCGGGCGATGTTGTCGAGAAGTTGTTCGTCGCTGCAGGGTTTCTCCAGCCAGCCGAAGGCGCCGTTCTGCACGGCCTCCACCGCCATGGGGATGTCGCCGTGGCCGGACAGGAAGATCACCACCAGCGGGCTTTCCTGTGCACGCAGCGCGTCGAACACCTGCAGGCCGCTCATGCCTTCCATGCGCAGGTCCAGGATGGCACAGCCCGCGCGCTGGAGGTCGGCGCCTTCGAGGAAAGCCTCGCCGGAGGCGAAGGTCTGCACCGCATAGCCGCGCGACAGCAGCAGCAGGCCCAGCGAGCGGCGCACGGCCTCGTCGTCGTCCACGATGCACAGGTTGTTGGCAAGAGCGTTCATGGCGGTGAAATTTCCAGCGCAAGGGTAAAGACTGTGCCACCGCCGGGCCGGTCGGCAAAGGAGAGGCGGCCCCGGTGGGCTTCGACGATGGTGCGGCAGATGTTGAGCCCCAGGCCCAGGCCGCCGGCCTTGGTGGTGAAGAAGGGCGCGAACACCTGCTCGGCCAGGCTGACATCGATGCCCGGGCCGTGGTCGGCAATGCGGATGCGCATGCGCCCGTCGAGCACCTCGGCGTCGATTTCCACCACGCGTTGGTCCTGCGGCGTGGCCTGCATGGCCTGCAGGCTGTTGGAGAGCAGGTTGAGCAGCACCTGCTCGAGCAGCACGCGGTCGCCGCGCACCGGGGGCAGCGTGGCGGGCACGCGCACTTCGGCGCGCACCTGGCGTTGGCGCATCTCGCCCTGCAGCAGCGCGAGCACGTTGGTCACCAGCGCCGCCACGGCGCAGTCTTCGGTGCCGACGGTGCGCTGGCGCACGAAGCCGCGGATGCGACGCACGATCTCGGCGCTGCGCTGGGCCTGCGCCATGGTCTCGTCGAGGCTGCTCACCAGCAGCGCCTGGTTGCCCTGCTCGGCAAAGGCCTTGGCCGCGCTCGCGAAGTTGCTCAGCGCCATCAGCGGCTGGTTGAGCTCGTGGGCCAGGGTGGATGCCATTTCGCCGAGGCTGGCCAGGCGCTGGGCGTGCTGCAGCTGCTCGTCGTTCTGGCGCTGGCGCAGCTCGGCGCGCTTCTGCTCGGTGATGTCGACCACGGAGCTCATCCACCCGCTGTGCCGGCCGTCGGCGTCGATCAGCGGCGCGGTGTAGACCATGGTGATCACCTCGCGCCCGTCGCGGTGCCGCAAGCGCGACTCGAAGCCCGAGCGCGCGGGCTGGCCGCTCATCATGGCGTCGTAGTGGTGCCAGTGCCGGGGTACGTCGTCGGGGTGCCAGTACGGGTAGGGCGGCAGCCGGCCGAGCAGCTCGTCGGCGCCATAGCCCGTCATCTCGCAGAAGGCCGGATTGACGTAGGTGATTCGGCCTTCGAGGTCGCGCGCGCGCATGCCGACCAGCAGCGAGTCTTCCATTGCCTTGCGGAAGGCGTGGGCTTCGTCCAGTGCGTGGGTGCGTTCGCGCACGCGCAATTCCAGGTCGCGGCGTGCGTCGCGTTGCTCGGCGAAGCGGCGTTCGCGCAGCTGCCAGTACAGGCCGCCGAGCAGCAGCACGCCTGCGACCAGCAGGCCCAGCATCCAGGTGCGTTCGCGCGCGCGGTCGACTTCGGCGTGGTCGGCCATCACCGTCAGCGTCCAGCCGAGGTCGGGCAGGGGCTCGTCGACCGCGAGAAAGCGGCGTGTCTTGCCGCCGATGCTGGTGCGCACCAGGTAGCCGGGCTGGTCGCCGCCGCGCTCGAGCTGCCACGGCAGCAGCGGGAAATCGGTGCGCGCGCCGTACTGCTGGTCGCGCCGAATGCCTTCCACGTCGGTGGGTGACAAGGCGCGCGTGGCCCGGTACATCCACGGCGCGACCGAGCTCAGGAACACGATGCCGCGCGCGTCGGTCAGCAGGATCGGGTCGCGCACGAAGGTCCAGGCCTCCTGCAGCTGGCGCAGGCTGACCTTGACAGTCACCACGCCCAGCACCGCGCCGCCGTCCGGCCGCACCGGTGCCGAGATGAACAGGCCGGGTTCGCCGGTCGTCTGGCCGAGGCCGTAGAACAGGCCGCTGCGGCCGGCGCGCGCATCGCGGAAGTAGGGCCGGTTGGCGTAGGACTCGCCGACGAAGCTCTGCGGCGTGTTCCAGTTGCTCGCGGCCAGGGTGAGGCCTTGCAGGTCGCTCAGGTACAGCGCGTCGGAGCCGGCCTGGCGGTTCACTTCCTGGATGTAGAGATTGGCGCGCTGCTTCACGGCGGCGTCCTGCGGGTGGGCGAGCGCGGCCAGCACTTCGGGGTGCAGGCCGGCGGTGAAGGGCAGGTAGCTGTATTTGCCGGCGGAGTCGCGCAGGCCGAGCACATGCACTTCCATGGCGCGGCGGATCGAGTCGGCCTGGAAGTTCGCTTCGCGCACGGCGGCCCATTGGCCGGCCAGGCCGATCAGCAGCAGCGCGAGCGCGCAGGCGGCCGTCCATGCGGCCACGTTGCGGTAGCGCAGGCGGGGCGGGGGCGCGGACGGTTCTGGCGGTTCGGGCGTGGTGGGCGGCATGGAGAAAAACGGCGCCGGCCGGCGCGGCGACCGGAATTTTGCCCTGATCGGCACGGGAGGCAGGATCCTGGCTGCCGGCCGCCGTTACCGCCCTGTCGTCATGAGGCGGCGGCACTGAGCAGCTGCCGCTGCGGCGTGCCGCGCTCCAGCTGCCCGGCCAGCGCCTGCCAGCGCACCCGCGCGGCCACCACGCTCTCTTCCTTCACATGCCCGAAGCCGCGAATCTGCTCCGGCAGCCGCGCCAGCGCGAGCGCGCTGTCGAAGTCGATGCGGTCGAAGCGCTCCAGAATGTCTTCGACCATGGCCCGGTAGTCCTCGATCAGCTGGCGCTCCATGCGCCGCTCGGCCGTGCGGCCGAACACGTCGAACGCCGTGCCGCGCAGCCCGCGCAGCTTCGCGAGCACGCGGAACGCGCGCATCATCCATGGCCCGAAACTGGTCTTCACCGCACAGCCTTCGGCATCGCGGCGGCCGAGCACCGGCGGCGCAAGGTTGAAGCGCAGCACGGGCTTGCCCTCGAACTGCTCGTTGAGCTTTTCCATGAAGCGCGGATCGGTGTAGAGCCGCGCGACCTCGTACTCGTCCTTGTAGGCCATGAGCTTGAACAGCCCCGAGGCCACGGCCTTCGCCAGCACGGTGCCGCCGCGCTCGCGCTGTTCGAGCACGCGCACGCGCTCGACCAGTTCCGCATAGCGCTGCGCATAGGCTGCGTTCTGGTACGACGCGAGGAATGCGGTGCGGTCCTTCACCAGTGCCTCGAAGCTCTGCGGCCGCTGCAGCGCCACGACCTTCTGCGGCGAGGCCTCGCGCGTCACCGCCGCGAGGTCGAGCGCCGCCTTGCGGCCCCAGCGGAATGCCGCCTGGTTCGCCTTCACGGCCACGCCGTTGATCTCGATGGCCTTGTCCAGCGCCTGCGCCGACAGCGGCACGAAGCCCTTCTGGAACGCGAAGCCCAGCAGGAACAGGTTGGCCGCGATGGCATCGCCCATGAGCCGCGTCGCCAGTTGCGTCGCGTCGACGAAGTCGACGCGACCTTCCACCGACTCCTCGATGAGTGCGCGCACCTGCGCGGCCGGAAACTGCCAGTCGGGCTGCTGCGCGAAGTGCCCGGTCGGCTGCTCGAAGGTGTTGACCAGCGCATAGGTGCGCCCCGGCCGCATGCGCGCGATGGCGTCCGGCGCGCCGGCCGTGAGCATGTCGCAGCCCAGGATCAGGTCGGCTTCGCCGGTAGGGATGCGCTGCGCCTTCAGTTGCGCCGCGTCGCGCGCGATGCGCACGTGCGAGGTCACCGAGCCGTTCTTCTGCGACATGCCCGTCATGTCGAGCACGCTCACGCCTTTGCCCTCGAGGTGCGCCGCCATGCCGATCAGCGCGCCGATGGTGATGACGCCCGTGCCGCCGATGCCGGTGATCAGGATGTTGTGCATGCCGTCGAGCGCGGTCTGCTTCGGCTCTGGCAGCGGTGCTTCCTCGGCCGCGGACTTCGCGGTCACGGGCGCCTGTTTGCGCGGCTTCACGCCTTCCACGGTCACGAAGCTCGGGCAGAAGCCCTTGATGCAGGATTCGTCGGCGTTGCAGGCGCTCTGGTCCACGCTGCGCTTGAGGCCCAGGTCGGTCTGCTTCGGCAGCAGCGCCGTGCAGTTCGACTGCTCACCGCAGTCGCCGCAGCCTTCGCATACCGCGTCGTTGATGAACACGCGGCGCGCGGCCTGCGGGAACTCGCCCTTCTTGCGCCGGCGGCGCTTCTCGGCCGCGCAGACCTGGTCGTAGATGAGCACCGACACGCCCTCGAACTCGCGCAGCTCGCGCTGCACCGTGTTCAGTTGGTCGCGGTGGTGCACGGTGAGCACGAAGCCATCGCGCTCTGGCGGCAGCATGCTGCGATCGGCCCAGCGCGTCGGGTCCTCGGCCACCAGCGCGAGGCGCTTCACGCCCTCGGCCGCCATCTGGTGTGCGATGCGCGGCACGGTGATCGGGCCGTCGACCGGCTGGCCGCCCGTCATGGCCACCGCGTCGTTGTAGAGGATCTTGTAGGTGATGTTCACGCCCGCCGCCACGGCCGCGCGGATGGCGAGCGAACCCGAGTGGTAGTAGGTGCCGTCGCCCAGGTTCGCGAACACGTGCCTGCGCTTCGAGAACCATGCCTGCCCCAGCCAGGGCGCGCCTTCGCCGCCCATGTGCGTGGTGGTCTTGTTGTGCTCGGGGTAGATGGCGGTGGCCATCACATGGCAGCCGATGCCCGCAAGCGCGAGGCTGCCTTCGGGCACCCTGGTCGATGTGTTGTGCGGGCAGCCCGAGCAGTACCAGGCCGGTCGCGAAGGCGTGGCCACGGCCTTGCCGAGCACCACGTCCTTCGCGTCGAGGATGGCCAGCCGCGTGCGGATGCGGTCGCTGGTGTGGAAGCGCGCCACGCGAGCGGCAACGACGCGCGCGATCTGCGCCACCGAGAAGTCGGCCGTGGCCGGCAGCAGCCACTTGCCGCGTGGATGCGCGCCCCATTCGCCCTGTTCGTCGAACTTGCCGATCACGCGCGGGCGCACGTCCTCGCGCCAGTTGTAGAGATGCTCCTTGAGCTGGTACTCGACAATCTGGCGCTTTTCCTCCACCACCAGGATCTCTTCGAGCCCGTCGGCAAACTCGCGGATCGAATCGGGCTCCAGCGGCCAGGGCATCGACACCTTGAAGAGGCGAATGCCGATGCGCGCGGCTTCGTCCGCGTCGATGCCCAGCTCTTCCAGCGCCTCCAGCACGTCGCGGTACGACTTGCCGGAGGCCACGATGCCCAGGCGTGCCTTGGGTGAATCGATGGTCACGCGGTTCAGCCGGTTCTCGCGCGCATAGGCGATGGCGGCGTAGATCTTGTAGTCCTGCATCAGCGCTTCCTGCTTGCGCGCCTGCACGCCGAGCGTGTCGGTCGACAGGCGCGCATGCACGCCGCCGGGCGGAAAGACGAAGTCCGAGGGCAGCCGCGTGTGCACGTCGAGCGCACCGGCGGCGATGGAGCCCGACGACTCGACCGTGTCCGCCAGCGCCTTGAAGCCGACCGGCAGGCCGGCGAAGCGCGACATCGCAAAGCCGTGCAGGCCGAGTTCGATGTATTCCTCCACGCTCTGCGGATAGAGCATCGGGATCATCGAGGCCGCGAACAGGTGGTCGCTCTGGTTGGGCAGCGTGGAAGAAGAAGCGCCGTGGTCGTCGCCCGCCACCAGCAGGACGCCGCCGTTGGGCGAGGTGCCCGCGTGGCTCATGTGCTTGAACACGTCGCCGCAGCGGTCCACGCCGGGCGCCTTGCCGTACCACATGGCGAACACCCCGTCGACCGCCGCTTCGCCGGTCAGGTGCACCTGCTGCGTGCCCCAGACGGCGGTGGCGGCCAGTTCCTCGTTCACGCCGGGCAGGAACTTCACCGCGTTGGCTTCCAGCTGCGGCTGTGCCTTCCAGAGCGCCTCGTCCAGGCCGCCGAGCGGCGAGCCGCGGTAGCCCGAGACGAAGCCCGCGGTGTTCAGTCCCGCCTTCCGGTCGCGCCATTTCTGCACGAGCATGAGGCGCACCAGTGCCTGGATGCCGCTGAGGTAGATCCGGCCTTCGGTGGCCGTGTATTTGTCGTCCAGCGCAACGCTGGCCAGTTCGTGGGATGCCATGACAGAAAAAGACTCCGGGTAGGACTCGTGGAATGCGGGCATGGCCCCGGTAGGGTGCCGGCCTGCGAAACGCCCCGCCGGGGTAGGCGGCGAGGCAGCAACGATTCTTCCGCCGCGCGCGCGGAAAGTGCTTCTTCGTTTTGGCCGGCTGGCAGGGTTTGCAGAAGATCTGTCTTTTTCTGCGGCATCCGGCCGAAAGGATTTCGTCGGCGCTCCGGCGCCGCGCCGGCCGCACGAGCCGGCCGCACAATGGCGGCCCCGCAGAACGACGAGAACCCGATGAGACCCGACCTCGATTCGCTGGCGCTTTTCCTGCGCGCCATTGAGCACGGCAGCCTGTCGAAGGCCGCCGCCGAGAGCCACATGGTGCTGTCGGCCGCGAGCCGCCGCCTGGCCATTCTCGAGGGGCACCTGGGCGTGGCGCTGCTGAACCGCACGTCGAAGGGCGTGACGCCCACCGGCGCCGGCGAGTCGCTGGCCATGCATGCGCGCCAGATCCTGCGCGACGTCGATCGCATGCGCGCCGACCTGTCCGACTACGCGCAGGGCGCCACCGGCCGCGTGCGCCTGCATGCCAATGCCTCGGCCATGGGCCAGTTCCTGCCCGACGACGTGGCGAGCTTCCGCGTGCGCTACCCCGAGATCCGCGTGAGCGTGGAGGAGCACCGCAGCGTCTACATCGTGCAGGCCATCCGCGACCGGCAGGCCGACGTGGGCGTCATCACCAGCGAGGCGGTCGACCCCGCGCTCAACTTCATTCCCTACCGCACCGACCGGCTGGTGGCCATCGTGCGGCAGAAGCATCCGTGGCGCGGGCGCGAGGTGTCCTTCGAGGAACTGCTCGACTTCGATTTCGTCGGGCTGGAGGACGACTCGGCCATCTCCCGCACGATGGAAGACGCCGCCATGAGCGCGCGCAAGGTACTGCGACTGCGTGTGCGGGTGAAGAGCTTCGAGGCCGTGTGCCGGATGATCGAGGCGGGCATGGGCGTGGGCATCCTGCCCGAGGGCGCCGCCGTGGCCTATCGCAAGGAGATGAAGCTGCGCTTCATCAATCTCAGCGACGCATGGGCCTCGCGCCGCATGTACCTGTGCACGCGGCAGGAGGCGCTGACGTTTCCGCAGCGCCGCCTGGTCGACCACCTGCTGGCGCGCGGCATTCCCTAGCGCACGGCGGTCAGCCCGGCGGCTGCCGGCGCTTCGCGAGCCAGTTCCACCCGGCGCCCGCGGCCATCAGCACACAGGTGCCGAGGAACACGGCGCGCATGCCCACGTGCCCGCCCACGAAGCCGCCGAGCAGCGGCCCCGCGACCTGGCCGGTGTACTGCGCCGAGGTCGAGTAGCCGAGCATGTTGCCGGCCACGCGCTCGGGCACGTTGTGGCGGATCACGCTCGCGATGCACGGCAGCAGCCCGCCGAGCGACAGCCCCATCAGGAAGCGCAGCACCACCAACTGCCAGCCCGAGGTGACGAAGGCCTGCGGCACCAGCAGCACCGCCGACACCGCGAGGCAGCCGACGATCACGTTCCAGTGGCCCACCCGGTCGGCCAGCTTGCCGAGGCGCGAGGCCGAGAGGATGCTGCCCAGCGCGGCCGCGGACATCACGAGGCCGGCGACCATCGTCACGCGGTTCGGGTCCTCGACCAGCGTGGCCACGTACACCGTGATGATCGGCTCGATCGACATGTTCGCCAGCATCAGCAGCATGCCGGTGAAAAGCATCGCGACCAGCGGCCGCTTGTCGGGCACCGCGGCCCAGCCGGCTTCGGCCGCGCCGCGCTGCTTCGACGCGGCGGGAGTTCTCCTTTCCTCGCGGATCAGGAAGGCGGTGGCCAGGAAAGCCACGAAGATCATCGCGCCCGCCGCGAAGAAGGTCGCGCGGATGCCGATCAGCGGCGGCAGCACGCCGCCCACCAGCGGGCCCACGAGGTTGCCCGCCATGATGGCCGACGACATGGTGCCCAGCGCCCAGCCGGTGCGCGCCTTGGGCGTCTGCGTGGCCACGAGCACCATCGAGCCCGAGGCATAGCCGCCCAGCAGCCCGGCCAGCAGCCGCAGGCCGACGAGCTGCCACACGTTGCCCGCGATGCCGATGAGCGCCATCGCCACCGACATGCCCAGGCTCGCGCGGATCAGCATCGGCTTGCGGCCATAGCGGTCGGCCAGCCGGCCCCACAGCGGCGCCACCAGCGCGGCGCTGAAGAAGGTCGCGCCATAGGCCGCGCCCGACCATTGCACGATGGCCGCATGGTCCTTCACGCCCAGCTGCTCGACGTACAGCGGCAGGAACGGCAGCAGCAGCGTCATCGCGATGATGGTGGTGAAGGAGCCGAACATGCACACGGCGAGGTTGCGCTGCCAGTGGGTGTCGGTGGCGGTGTCCGCTGCTTCTGTTGCGGCGGCGTCTGTGGTCGTCGGATTCGTCATGGGGCGGGCCCATTGTGTGACGGCGCGGGCGATGGCGCGCCTGCCGATTGGCGGCGGGGCCCATCGCCGTGCGGGAAGGGCGCGCAGCGGCGGCCCGCTCAGGTCAAAGCGGCCGGACCTGCCATGCCGAGTCAGGCCCGAACAGTGCCTGGCACTTGGGGCATTCCTCGGAGAAGAACGGAATCGTCGCCTTGCACGATGGGCACACGCCCATGCGCACGGGGGCCTCGAAATCGCCCGCCATGGCCGTGCCGGCGAACGGGCCGAACGGTGCCGGTGGTGGCGCGAGCGGCACCAGGGAAGTGAGCAGTCGTTCCTTCAGCGCGGTGCGCGTCTGCTCGTCGAGCCCCTCGCGATCGACGTATGCATCGACGGACTTGCGCCGCTTCTCGAGCCAGTCCGGCTGGTTCTGGCGCCAGACGGTGAACGCCTCCGCCAGCAACATGCGCAACACGGCCGGCGACAGGCCCGTGAAGAGCAGGTGCAGCTCGCCGACGTGCGTGACCAGCGAGATGAAGGTCTGGGCGCTCGGCTGCGTGGTCGAGCTGGTGACCTCCTTGTTGGTGGAGCCGCCGGACAGCAGGCCACCGAACAGGCCGAAGTCCGGGTAGGTGTGCCCCGTCGTCGTGATCGCGTGATTGCCGAGCGAGAGTTCGGCCAGCTCGAAGTAGGGCACCGCCACGGGCTCCCGGCCTTCCACTGCCACGGCCACGCAGGTCGTGCCGAAGGCCAGCGCGACCTTCTCGTCTCTGAAGAAGGCATAGCCTGCCGCGCTCACGACCGTGCATTTCGGCAGCGTGGGCGTGTTCGGCAGCGGCGCGAAATCGAAATCGAGGCGCAGGGGTGACGTCATGGCGGCCGTGGCCGGGGATTTTCAGCGGGTCTTGACTTGCGAGCGCACGAACTCGAACACCGAAGTCTTCTCGCTCGCCGTCACCTCGAGGCGGATCACGTCGTCGGGCCGGGGGTTCGGGTCGCAGCAGTTCTTCAAGACCAGGTCGCCCGTCACCATCTGCAGCGGCTCCACCGTGTTCAGCTGCAGGATCGAGTTGGCCGACTGCTCCTGGCTCTCCGCGTTGTATTCGATCTGCCGGATGCCCAGCACCGTGGCGCCGCCCACGGCCGCGCCGGCCAGCATGCCGGCCACGGGGTCGTAGACGCGCACCGTGTTCGTGCCGGCGAAGCTCGTGATGCCGTGGCGGCCGACCACCGAGCCTGAGTAGTTCTGGCGGTAGGTCTGGCGCGAGGCACCATAGGCCGCCGCGCCGGCGGCCAGTCCGCCGATGATGGCCAGCGCCACCTGCTTGGCCTGTTTCTCCGACTGGATCTCGGCAATGCGCTCGCTGTAGGTGTAGATCTGCACCGGCGCCCCGCGGAAATAGGCCTTGACGTTGTCGGTGCTGAAGTTCACGGGCGCGGCCGTGTTGTTCGCGTAACCCAGCGTGAAAGTCGGCTGGGTCGGGCCCTGCATCTTGAAGCGCGAGTAGACGAAGAGCTCGCGCGATTCGTCCTTCTCGGTCAGCGTACCCACCCCGTCGGTGTACTTGATTGTCTGCGCGGTGTCCTGGCTGGGGCGCGGTGTGTAGGTGATGTTGGCCGTGGCGCAGCCGCTGACGAACACCGAGATGGCAACGACGCAGCAGAGGGTACGCATGGAAGAGCCGCTGCGGGACTCCAGCCGGACAGGGGAGGGTTCGAATTTGCGCTGCAATGCGCCGCTGACAGCAATCACCGGGACTCCGTTCGTTGTGCTGGGGTAAGACTTGGCCCGGTGGCCGAACTGACCAGGGCCTGACCGCACAATCGTAACTTAACGTATCTAAATGTCAGAGGATCGTTACTGACAGCAGTGTGGCTGCGCAGGCCAAGGTGGGAGCTTCTGTGAATTTGTTCACGAATTGCCGACGTCAGGGTGCCACAGGCTGCCCCATGCGCCGACCAGCGCGATGAGCCCGCCTGCCATGACCACTGTGACAGCCGCGCCGAGCCCGCCGAACAGCAGCGCGCCGAGCCCCGCGCCGGCCATCATGGCCGCGGCCGTCAGCGCGAGGCGCAGGCGGATGATGCTGGCGAGTTCGGCGCCTTCGAGCCGTGTCTGCAGGAAGGTCATCATGGGGATGAAGAACATCGGCCCGCCCAGGCCCGACACGAAGGCCGCGGCCATCATCGAAGGCAGCCATGCGGCCTGCGGCAGCAGCCAGAACGGCAGTGGCACCACCGCCAGCGCACCGCCGAGGACGACGTAGCCGTTGAACATGAAGCGGCCGAGCCGCGCTGGCCGGTGGGCAGCCACCCAGAAGTTCGACAGGAAGTCGCCCGCGCCGTATGCGGCCACAAGGGCCGCCACCGCGCCGAGGCCGCTCAGGCCAAGGCCCGACAACCCTGTCTGCGCGACCAGGAACGGAAGGCCGAGGCTCACGCCGATGGTCCAGGCTGCAAGCACTGCGGTGTTGGCCAGCAGCAGGAGGCGGATGTCCTTGTGCCGGACCATGAGCGTGGCACCCTGCATCAGGCGCCGGGAGACCGGCACCGGCGGGGCGGGCGCGGCGGGCCTCTCTCCGAGCTTGCCGAGCTTGCCCATCGCGGCCACGGCCCATGCGGAAGCGAGAAAGCTCACGGCGTTCACGGTCAGGAAGTGCAGCACCGGCAGCACCGCGGCCAGCAGGCCGGCGGCGAAGGGGCCGGTCAGCCGCGACAGCCGCGTCGTGGCGTCCAGCAACGCATTGACGCCCTGGACCCGCTCCTTCGTTCCCGCCACATGTGGAATGCTGGACAGCAGCGCAGGCTGGAACAGCGCGCTCAACGCCGCCAGCGCCATTGCCGACGCGACGAGGCTCCAGAGCGTCAGCCCGTAGATGCCCGCGAGCACCACGGGCAGCACCGCGACGAGCGCCGACACCAGGTCGGTGCCGATCATCGTGGCTCTTGGCGAGAGGCGGTGCGCGAAGAGCCCGGCACCCAGGCTCACAACCAGCACCACCGCGTGCTGTGCCAGGGGCAGGAGGCTGGCGCTGGAGCCGGCAACTTCGATGGCGAGCCACAGCACGGCCATGCGGTTGAGCTCGCTGCCGAAGCCGGAGAAGGCGAGGCCGGCCCACAGGCATGCGGTGCGGCGTTCGCGCAGCAGTTCGATGAACGGGTGCATGGCGCGATTGTGCGCATTCGGCCCGCCAGCAATCTCGCCACCTGGTTGCCGCCCCGCAGGATGGCCACGGCCTGTATGGCGGCGGTCGTATGATCATCCGGCACCATGCGCAACTCACTCGACTTCAGTTCCTGGCAGGGCCTTCTGACAACGCTGCTGGGCCTCGTTGTGGTGTCCCTGGTGGCGGTGGGCATCCGCCTCGTCGTAATGCACGGCGTGCAGCAGCGGCGCGAGCGGCAGAACCGCCAGATCAACGAACGGCTCAAGACGCTGATCGCAGCCTACAAGGTGCTTGGCGGTTCTTTCACGGGAGACCTGTCGGTGGATCCCAGCCATCTGCGCGAACTGCGCGCGCTTGAAGGCGCGGAGACGTCAGCGCTCACCGCCTCCGATCGGCGCCGGCGCATCCGTGATGCGGTCGAGGCTGCGCTGTCGGACGTCATCCTGCTGGGCACCGAAGAACAGGTGCGCCTCGCGGCGCAGGCTGCCAACGACATGGTGGCAGGGAGGCCGGTGGAAACGGCGGAATTGGTGGTGTCGCTGCGCCTTTTCATCCGTGACGTGCTCGACCTCGATCCGATCCCGCCGCATCTCGGCATTCCCAAGCAGGGCCCGGTGCGGGCCAAGGGTGCTGGCTCGCGCGAGGGCGGAGGAGGGAAGGGCAGCGGGGGTTCAGGAAGAGGCAGTGGTGCGGAGGGCGGTGGTGGCCTTGGCGCGGGCCTGCCCGGCGAGACCGCGCACGACCCCGCCTCGTCCTAGCGCAATCGTCGTTGCGGTCAGATGCGGTGCGTGCGGCGTGCGTACAACATCGCCAGCGCCAGCCCTGTGACAGCCGCGCCGCCCCATGCAAAGGCCGGGCTGCGAAGCGCGCGTTGCAGGCGTGCGCGGCGCCCCTGCTCCTGGGCTACGCCGGTTGCGGCCTGCTCCTTGGGCGAGAGCGGGCGCGCGACGTTGGGGTTTTCTTCGCCCTCCAGCACTGCTTGCGAAATATCGAGCGGGGTCAGCGAGTCGTTGACGGTGGATGCGGTCATGGTGGCTGGCCTTTCTTTCTTCTCTCGGTGATGAAACTGTGGCCCTAGGCTCGCGCAGCCCGGCGCCGCGGCCCTAAGGCGAAGCGCCGACATTGAAGTAGGCCAATGCCCCGGCCGCGTCGTGGGCGGCGCCCCGGCTTAAAATGCCGCTCCCTCGCAGCCGGGCGTCCCGGCCGGCTGCGGGGTTTTGCATTTCCGGGGCCATGTAGAGGAACACCATGTACAAAAACCTCGCGGGCCGCGCCGTTCTGGCGTGGGCAGCCGCCTGTTTTTTATCTCCCGCCTTTTCGCAGCCGCAGCCGCAGCAGCAGGCCCCCAAGGCACCGCTGAAGATCGGCTTCGTCTATGTCACGCCGGTCACCGACGCCGGCTGGGTGCGCCAGCATGAAGAGGGCCGCAGGGCCGTCGAGGCGGCGCTCGGCGACAAGGTCAGGACCACTTATGTCGAGAACGTGGCCGAAGGCGCCGATGCCGAGCGCGTGATCCGCGACCTCGCGCAGCAGGGCAACCGGCTCATCTTCACGCCGAGCTTCGGCTACATGGAGCCGACGCTGAAGGTGGCGAAGGACTTCCCTGACGTGAAGTTCGAGTCCATCACCGGCTACAAGGCCGCGACCAACGTGGCGACGGCCAACGCGCGCTACTACGAGGGGCGCTACCTCGCGGGCATCGCGGCCGGCCGCATGACGAAGACCAACGTGGCAGGCTACGTCGCGGGCTTTCCGATTCCCGAGGTGCTGCAGGGCATCAACGCCTTCACGCTCGGCATGCGCTCGGTGAACCCGGGTGCCAAGGTGCACGTCGTGTGGCTCAACGAGTGGTTCGATCCGCCGAAGGAGCGCGACGCGGCGATGGCGCTGTTCAACCAGAACGCCGACGTGGTGGCCTTCCACACCGGCTCCACGGCCGTGATGTCCGCGGCGCAGGAGCGCGGCAAGCTGGCCATCGCGTACCACTCCGACATGCGCAAGATCGCGCCCGACGCGCAGATCGTCGCGGTCACGCACCAGTGGGGCGGCTACTACACGCAGCGTGCGAAAGCCGTGCTCGACGGCACCTGGAAAAGCGGCAGCCTCTGGGGCGGCGTGAAGGAAGGAATGATCCGCGTGGGCGACTTCGGCACCAAGGTGCCCAAGGCCGTGCAGGACGAAGTGCTGGCGCGCCAGAACGACATCGCCGCCGGCAGGCTGCAGCCGTTCCGTGCGGTGGCGGCCGATGTGCGCGACAACGATGGCCACGTCGTGATCGCCAAGGGGGCCCAGCTGGGCGACGAGCAGATCCTGAAGATGAACTGGCTGGCGGAGGGCGTGCAGGGGCGGGTGGGGCGCTGAAACACGTCGGCCCGGTGGCGCGACCACCGGTGGCCGCCGGTGCTGGATCGCACCATCATTCCCAACGGCGCAGCACCTGGTTCAGGCCTTGGGCCTGCGATGGCGCCGGTCCTTGAATGTTCGATGGTGTCCGCGAAAAACGCGGCGCTGGTGCGGGGTGTGCCACGCCGTCCACATCGACGAACGCATCGCGCGCGACCTGATGCGGGTGAGCGCGCGCCTCGCCGAGTGCGAGCACCGGCGCGAAGCAGGCGTCGCTTCCTTCCAGCAACGCAGTCCATTCGTCGCGCGTGCGGATCAGGAAGATGCGCTCCAGCTCCGCACGCAAAGCGGGCCAGCGCGCCCGGTCGTTCTGCGCATCGCGCAGGGCGGGGTCCACGCCGAGGCGTTCGCACAGGTCCGCAAAGAACTGGGGCTCGATGGGGCCTATGCACACATGCCGCGCGTCGGCCGTCGCGTAGGTGCCGTAGTACGGTGCCCCGCCGTCCAGCGCGTTGCGGCCGCGCTGCTCGACGAAGGTTCCGCGCAGTGCGCTGCTGGCGAACAGGCTCATCAGCGAGTTCACTCCGTCGGTGATGGCCGCATCGACCACCTGCCCCCGTCCCGAGCGCTTCGTCTCGTGCAGCGCCGCCAGGATGCCCGCGACCAGGTACAGGCTGCCGCCCCCGTAGTCCCCGACCAGATTGAGCGGCGGCACCGGTGCGCCACCCGGGGCGCCGATGGCGTGCAGGGCTCCGGTCAGCGCGATGTAGTTGATGTCGTGGCCGGCCGACTGCGCCAGCGGTCCGTATTGGCCCCAGCCGGTCATGCGGCCGTAGACCAGGCGCGGGTTGCGCGCCGCGATCACGTCGGGTCCCAGGCCCAGGCGCTCCATCACCCCGGGGCGAAAGCCTTCGACCAGCACGTCCGCGCGGTCCACGAGTTGCAGCACCTGCGCGCGTGCCTCCGGGCTCTTCAGGTCGGCGAGCACCACGCTGCGGCCCCGGCCGGTGATGTCGCTGCGGTCGCCGAGCTTGCGGCCCGGCCGGTCGATGGTGACCACGTCGGCGCCCATGTCGCTCAGCAGCATGCAAGCGAAAGGACCGGGTCCGAGCCCTGCGAACTCGACCACCTTCAAGCCTTCGAGAGGCCCGCTCATGACGCACCCCTCAGCCGCCATTGGAGCAGCGAGAACGCCGGTTGCGCTTGCGCGTGATGCTCGTACACACCCTCGACTTCGGCGCCCATGGCCACTGTCTGCATCGGGTCGCCCAGCAGGTTGCCGACCATTCGCACATGGCCGGCGTCGGGCAGCTCGACGAGCACCACCAGGTAGGCACCCCGCCCTTTCAGGGCCGCATGCGCCGGGTGCCATACACGCTCCCAGCTGAAGATGCGCCCGCGCGGCGCCACCTCTTCCCAGGCCGGGTCGAATGCGTGGCAGCGGTGGCACAGCCATTCGGGGCCGAATTGCCAGGTGCCGCATGCGACGCAATGCTGCACGCGCAACCGGCCCTCGCGAAGGCCCGACCAATAAGGCGCCGAGAGGCCGTCGGGCTCCGGCACCGGAACCGGCAAGCCGGGCGGCAGGTAGTGCGTGGTCGTCGTGTCGTTCACAGCACGTTCTCCGATGCCAGCAGCAGGTCGCTCACGGGGGTGACCATCGGCCCGCCGATCACCAGCGCCACGTCGCTGCGGCGGGCCTGGCTGGTGGAGGTGCCGCGCACCTGGCGCACGGCCTCCAGCACCAGCTCGAAGCCGTGCATGTAGCACTCCGCCAGGTTGCCGCCGCTGGTGTTCAGCGGCAGCCGGCCCGCGGGCGCGAGCAGGTTGTCGAGCGTGAGGAATTCGTTCGCCTCGTCGGGGCGGAAGAATCCGTGTTCGGCCAGCGCCATCGCCACGCCGCCGGTGAAGTTCTCGTAGCTTTGCACCACGCCGACATCGGCGGGCGTGATGCCGGCCATGGCGTACAGCTCGGGTGCCACCGTGGTGAAGCTCGCGCTCGCGTAGTCCGGCGCATTGTGGGGAATGGCGCCTGCGCGGTAGCCCGAGCCGGTCGCCGCGCCGAGCAGGTAGGCAGGCTTGCACGCGAAGTCTTTTGCGCGCTCGGCGGCCACCAGCACGATGGCCGCGGCGCCGTCGTTTTCCATGCAGCAGTCGTACAGGTGGAAGGGCTCGCAGATCCAGCGGGAGGCGTCGTAGGTGGCTGCGTCCAGCGGCTTGCCGTGCATCACGGCACGTGGGTTCGCTTGCGCATGATGGTAGGAGGCCATGGCGATGGCGCGCATCGCTTCCTGCCGCACACCGTGCTCGTGCATGAAGCGTTGCACGCGCATGGCGAAGCGTTGCGGCGGCGAGAGCACGCCGTAGGGCATCAGGTAGGCCTTCTCGCCGGAGATGGTGTCCACGCCCTGCACCTGGCCGAAGCGGCCGTTCTGCCCTTGTGCCAGCGCGCGGAACACCACCACGCAATCGGCCAGCCCGGCGGCAATGGCTGCCGCGCCGTTGGCCACGGCCGCGCAGCACCCGCCGCCGCCGCCGCCCCATTGCATGGTCGCGCTGCGCAGGCGGTGTGTGCCCAGCGCTGCCGCCAGGCGCGATGCGTCGCTGCGGTCGTCGCTGTACGAGGCGAAGCCGTCAATGTCCCTCGGGTCGATGCCCGCGTCCGCGCAGGCCGCGATGATCGCCTTCAGCGCGAGCTTGAACTCGGCGTCGGGCGACTGCCCGTGCTTGTAGTACGGCGTCTCGCCGATGCCGACGATGGCGACACGGCCGCGCAGCGACCTTGGCGTCATGCTGGCGCGCCAGCGGTTTCGTGCCGCACGGCCGGTGGACCGAAGGCGCCGGCCTGGGCCAGCCCTGCCAGCCGGACGTCGTCGTAGCCGAGCGCCTCGCGCAGCACTTCATGCGTGTGCTGCCCGACGGTGGGAGCGGCCACCGGGTCGGCGATGGGCGTGCGGCCAAAGCGAATGGGCAGCGCCATGTTGGGCACCCAGCCGACGCCCGGATGCGGAATGCGCGTGACCAGCCGCCGCTCGCGCGCCTCCGGAGAGCGAATCGCCTCGCCCACCGAGCGCACCTCTCCGCACGGCACGCCGGCCGCGCGCATGCGCGCCTGCCAGTGCGACCACGGCTGCAGCGCAAAGGCTTCGCCCAGGAGCGCAAAAAGTTCTTCGCGCCGCGCGGAGCGCTCGCGTCCGTTGGCGAAGCGCGGGTCGTCGGCCACGTCCGGCCGCTCGATCACCTGTGTCATCAGCCGCTGGAAGATCTTGTTGTTGCCGCAGTTGATGTAGAACGAACGGTCTTGCGCTTCGAACACGCCCGAAGGGCAGGTGTCGGGGCTGGTGTTGCCATGGCGCTGGGGCTCGGCGCCGCTGAACACATGCTGCAGCGTGGCGTAGCCCGTCATCAGCACGGCGTTGTCGAACAGCGCGACTTCCATCGACTGGCCGTGTCCGGTGCGCTCGCGCGCCACCAGTGCGCCGAGTATGGCGTTGGACGCCATCATCGCGGTGCTGATGTCCATCACCGGTGACAACGCGCGCACGCCCTGCCGGTCGGCATAGCCGTTCATCGACACGAAGCCGCTCTCGGCCTGGGCAATGGGGTCGAAGCCCAGGCGGTCGGCAAATGCACCTTCGCGTCCATAGGCCGAGACCGAGCAATAGACCACCTCCGGGTTGGTCCTGCGGATGCTTTCGTAGTCCAGGCCGAAGCGCTCCATCACACCGGTGGAGAAATTCTCGACCACCACGTCGGCCGTGGCCACCAGCGCGCGCGCCACTTCCAGCCCTTCGGGTGTCTTCAGGTCGAGCGCCACGCTGCGCTTGTTGCGGTTCGACCAGAGAAAGGGCGCGCCCTGGGCGAGCTCGGGGTGTACCGGCGGGTATTGGCGAAAGTCGTCGCCCCGCCCGGGGGCCTCGATCTTCAACACGTCCGCGCCCATGTCGGCCAGCATCATGGTGGCGAACGGGCCCGCGATGAAGTGCGTGAAGTCGACCACCTTGATGCCTTCGAGCGCCTGCGGCGCGCCCGCGGGGCGGGGCGTGTGTTCGGGGAAATCGGTTTCGAGGTTTTCAAGCATGAAGGTGGTTCTCACATCTGTATGTTGGCTTTGCGCACGACCGGGCCCCACTGCGCCATTTCGTCGCGGATGAGCTTCTCGAGTTCCTGCGGCGTGCTGCTGCGCGCCTCGACGTTGCGCTCGGAGAACATCTTTCGCACTTCGGGTCGCGCGACAGCGGTGCTTACCGCGGCCTGCAGCCTGGCGATGACGTCCTGGGGGGTGTCCTTGGGCGCGAGCACGCCGAACCATGCCGAGCTCCTGAAGCCTGGCAGGTCGTCCGCGATGGCCGGCAGGCCCGGCACCGTTTCGGTGGGCTTGAGCGTGCCCACCGCGAGGTAGCGCACCTTGCCCGAATTGACGAGCGTGGCGCCGTCCAGGCCGGTGACGAAGGCGGCCTGCAGCTGGCCGCCGGCAAAGGCCGTCATCATCGGCGCGCCGCCGTTGTACGGAATGTGCTGCAGCTTCAGGCCCGCGGCCTCGTTGAAGTATTCGGCCGTGAGGTGCGACAGCGAACCGTTGCCGACGGAACCGATGTTCAAGGACGTGCCGTTCTTCTTCGCGTACGCGAGGAACTCCTTCATCGTCCTGGCGGGGCTGTCGGCGGGCACGGCCAGGATCATCGGCGTGATGGCCACGGTGGAGACGGGCCGCAGGTCCTTCAGCTCGTCGTACGGCACCTTGCGCATCAGCCCGACCACGGCGTTGGGGCCGGTGTTGCCGAACACCAGCGTGTAGCCGTCGGCCGGGGCCTTCGCGACGTAGTCCACCCCGATGGTGCCCCCCGCCCCGGGTTTGTTCTCGACGATGACGGTCTGGCCCAGCGTCTCGCTCATCGATTGCTGGATGGCGCGCGCGAGCTGGTCGGTGCTGCCGCCGGCGGCATACGGCACGATCATGCGAATCGGCTTGCTCGGGTAGTTGCCTTGGGCGAATGCGGGCGACACGCCGGCCGCGAGCCACATGCACGCGGTGCACAGCAGGGTGCGTCGGGGGAGGAATGCGGGTTTCATGGTGAGGTCTCCTTGTTTTCGTGAATGCGTGGGCCGGTTCAGGTCGGATCGATTCAGTTGCCGAGCACGGTCGACCAGTAGCTGCGGGCGCGGTCCATGTGCTGCAGGATGAGCAGCTGCGCCTTGGCCGAATCTCTTGCGCGGATGTGTTCGAACAGCCGGCGGTGGTCGCGCAGCGAGGCCTTGCCTTGTGCCGTGTCCTCGAACATGGCCTGGCGGCGCTCGCCCGTGAACCGGTAGAAGGCATGCAGCACGCGCACCAGCACCGAGTTGTGCGTGGCGTTGACCAGCGCGATATGGAACTCGGTGTCGGCGGCGGCGATGTTTCCGTGTTGCAACAGCACTTCTTCGGTACGCCGCAGCACGGCTTCCATGCACTCCAGGTCGGCGTCGGTGCGGCGCTGGCAGGCGAGGCCGGCGGCCAGCACCTCCAGATGACCGCGCACTTCCATCGTCTCCGCCACCTCCGCCGGCGTGGGCGTGCCGCCCATGTCGGTGAGCATCACCAGCGCCTCGAAGCTGGATTCGCGCTCCACGTGCCGCAGATAGATGCCCGAGTTGGGCCGCGACTCGACGATGCGCAGCGTGACCAGCGTGGCGAGCGCCTCGCGCACGGCGTTGCGGCCCACGCCCAGGCGCTCGGCCAGGTCGCGCTCCGAGGGCAGCCGATCGCCGGGTTGCAGGCGGCGGTCGCGCAGGTACGCCAGGATGCCGGCAATGGCGCCCTGGCCGGCGTGGCTGCCGGCAGGTTCCTGCGCATCGGCGGAGTGGGCGAGCTTGGTGGCCATGGTGTGCCTGCCGCTCAAAGGTCGAGCACCAGCGTCTTCGAGCGCGCGCCGGAGCAGCAGATCATGATGTTGTCGTTGGCCTGCTTTTCCTCGGCGCTCAGGAAGTCGTCGCGATGGTCGGGCTCGCCCGCGATCACCTTGGTGCGGCAGGTGCCGCACACGCCGGCGGTGCAGGCGTACGGAACGTCGACGGCGTGGTCGAGCAGCGTGTCGAGAATGGTCTTGCCCGGCGCCACGGCAAGGCGCTGGCCGCTGCGCTCCAGCACCACGTCGTAGCCGCCTTCGGTGGCGGCCTCGCTGGCGGCGGCGAAGCGCTCGAAGTGCACCGTGGCCGCGGGCCGCGAACCACAGGCTGCGAGGAAGGCGTCGATCATGCGCGCCGGGCCGCAGCAGTACAGGTGCGTGCCCTTTGGCGCCTCGCGCACGATGGCGGCGATGTCGAGCCGGTCAGTGCGCGAAGAGCCGAAGCAGAAATCGACCTCGCGCCCGTCGCCCGCCATGGCGCGCAGTGCGTCGGCGTAGGCGGTCTCGCGCGGCGAGCGGCTCGCGTAGTGCAGGCGCCACGGCCGGCCGAGCTCGCGCAGCCGGCGCAGCATCGACATGATCGGGGTAATGCCGATGCCGCCCGCGATGAACACGGAATGCGCCGCGTCTTCCATCAGGGCGAAGTCGTTGCTCGGCGGCGTGGCGCGCAGGCGGTCGCCCACGCGCGGCGTGGCGTGCATCCACGCCGAGCCGCCCTGGCCTTCGGCGTCGCGCTGCACCGCCACCACGTAGCGGCCCCCGTCGGAGGGTGCGTTGACCAGCGAATAGCTGCGCACCATGCCGTGCGGCAGGTGCAGGTCGATGTGCGCGCCGGCGGTGAAGGCGGGCAGCGCGCAGTCGTTGGCCGAAACGAACTCGTACGACGCGATGCCCTCCGCCTCCAGCCGGATCTGGCGCAGGCGCAGGTCGATGGGAGCGGGCATGTTCATGGCGTGTAGCCGAAGTCGGCGCCCAGCCGCGCGGTCATCGCCTCGCGCCCCGAATCGTTCCACGACTCGCTGGCAGGCAGTGTGAGAGACACCGCGCGCACCATCGGCAGGTCGGGGTCTTCGATGCGCGGCGGGCGCTGCTGGCGCACCGAGAGGTTGCGCACGGTTTCCAGCAGCAGCCGGCGCGTCATGGCGATGCCGGTGTCGCTCATGCCCAGGTGCTCTTTCGATCGGTCGTAGATCGGCGCGACGCCCGACTGGCAGGCCGCATCCTGCACCCACAATCCGGGCAGGCCGGAGAACCACGTCTTGGTCTGCGCGTCGTAGTTGAAGAGGAACGCGCTCTGCAGGTTGAATTTGGTCCAGTACTTCGCGTAGGGCTCAGTGGGCGGGCGCGGCGCATAGGCGTTGACGCTCGGGTGGCCGGTCTCCCGGCCCGCGTGGCCGTTGTCGAAGATCTTGCGGGTCTTTTCGTAGAACGGCTGCGTCGGGTGGTACGAGAACATGATGCACAGGGTGTGGTGGTCGTCCAGCGGCACCCAGGCGTGGCCGCTGAGCTCGGGGTACTGCGACTGCGGCGGTACCAGCGTGTAGAAGGGCAGAAGGAACTGGTTCACACGCCAGTAGTGCGTGCGCTCGTCGAGCACGCGCTTCGAAGCCACGCTCATGCCGAAGTCCTGCCGCTTGCATTCGAAGGTGGGACGCAAGTCTTTCTTGGCGGTCCAGTCGCTGATGGCGCCCTGCTGGTCGATGCGCCCGTGCAGGATGGGGGCGTGCGCCGAGTCGATCTCGCCTTCCACCGCCTGCAGCCAGTTGCACTCCTGCACGCGGAAGCTCACGTACACGTTCTCCTCGGGCACCAGGTTCCACTCCAGGTTGGGCAGCGGCGGCAGGTTGTCGCGGTCGGGTCCCATGTAGGTCCAGGCGATGCCGTTGCGCTCGCGGCAGGGGTAGTTCTTGATTTGGACCGTGTCCTTCAACCGGCTCTGCGCGGGCTCGGCCGGCGTATCGAGCACATGGCCGTCCACGCCGAACTTCCAGCCGTGGTAGATGCAGCGCACGCCGCAGTCTTCGTTGCGCCCGAAAACCAGCGGCGCGCCGCGGTGCGGGCAGGCATGGTCGATCAGGCCGACGCGGCCTTCGCTGTCGCGAAACGCCAGCAGCTCTTCGCCCAGCAGGCGCACGCGCTGGGGCTGCCCGTCGGCCTGGAGATCGCGGCTGGGCAAGAAGGGAATCCAGTAGAGGCGCATCAGTTGCCCCATCGGGGTGCCGGCGCCGACGCGGACCAGGGTTTCGTTGTCTTCGTGGGAGAGCATGGAAGCAGATTCCTTATGGAGCAGGTGCGGGGCGGACACGGGCCCTGGTTCTGGTGTGTCCACTTTGGAGAACCAAATTGGTAGAACCAATGCTATCTTTCGGCAGCTGGGCCTGTAAAGCTGGAAGATCAATAACCTTTAAAATGGATCAACCATAGGAGTTTTTATCGATGGACCCTGAGACAAGGAATGCGCACGACGCCGCCAATGCCGCGCAGGCCGCCGCCTTCGACGCCGTGCTCGACGCCCGCTACAGCTGCCGCGGCTATCTCGCGGAGCCTGTGCCGCGCGAGGTGATCGACGCCATCCTGCGGGCCGCGCAGCGCACCGCCTCGTGGTGCAACTCGCAGCCATGGCAGATCGCGGTGACCAGCGCGGCCGCCACCGAGCGCTTGCGCCTGGCCATGGCCACCCCGGAGGCATCGGCCGACCCGTCCTTCGACATCGCGCCCCCCGCCGAATACCGCGGCGTGTACCGCGACCGGCGGCGGGAATGCGGCTTCCAGCTGTACGAAAGCGTGGGCATCGCGCATGGCGACCGCGAGGCCTCGGCACGGCAGGCTGCATTGAACTTTGGCTTCTTCGGTGCGCCGCACATGGCGCTGGTCACCACCGAGGCGGTGCTGGGCACCTACGGCGTGCTCGACTGCGGCGCATACGTGAGCAACTTCATGCTGGCAGCCCGCGCGCGGGGCGTCGCGAGCATTGCGCAGGCGGCCATCGCTTCGCGCGCGAAGTTCCTGCACCGCTGGTTCGACGTTCCGGAAGATCGCCAGGTGGTCTGCGGAATTTCTTTCGGCTACGAAGACACGGCGCACCCTGCGAACCAGTTCCGCACCTCGCGCGCCACCCTCGGCGAAGCGAGCCGCTGGATCGACTGAGCGAGGCGGTGGCCCGGCAGCCCGGGCTCTGGAGTGACGCTCAGAGCTTGATGCGACCGGAAGCCACCAGCTTCTTGGTCAGCTCCAGCTGCTCGGCGAGAAAGGCCGAGAGCTTGGCCGGGCCCCACCCTGCAGGCTCGAAGCCCAGTTCCAGCAGCTTGGGAGCCACGTCAGGCAATTTGACGATGCGCGCCATCTCGGTCGAGAGCTTGTCGATGATCGCCTTCGGTGTGCCGGCCGGTGCAAACAGCGCACCGAAACCCGGCATCACGACCTCGGGGTATCCGGCCTCCGCGAAGGTCGGCACGTCGGGATACAGCGGAAACCGGCTCGGGCTTGCGACTGCCAGCGCACGGATTTTTCCGGGGTAGCGGGAAACGCCCCCCAGCGACACGACTGCCGTGTCGATCTGGCCGCCGATGAGGTCCTGCAGCGCGGGTGCTTCACCCTTGTAGGGCACATGCACCGTCTCGATGCCCGCCGTCATGTTGAGCAACTCGCCGACGAAGTTGCCGCCCGATCCGGGTCCGTACGAGCCGTAGGAAATCTTGCCGGGCTTGCTCGTGGCGAGGTCCACCAGTTGCTTCAGCGTCTTGATGTTCAGCGATTCGCGTACGCCGATGGCAATCGGCGTGAGCGCCAGCATGCTGATGGGCGCGAGCTCCGACATTTTGTAGGTCTGGGTGGGTTGTAGCACCAGGTTGCTGATCAGCGCGCTGTAGTTGACCAGCAGCGTGTAGCCGTCGGGTGTCGCCCGCGCCACGGTGGCGGCCGCAATGGCACCGCTCGCGCCGGCCCTCGATTCGACGATGCTCGGCTGGCCCCAGGCCTCGGTGAGCTTCTGTCCGATGACCCGCATCATGGTGTCGTGCCCCCCGCCGGCCGCCGTCGGGATGATGAACTTGATGACGTTGTTCGGATAGGCCGGGTCGGCCCAGGCGAAGGAGGGCAGGGAGGCGGCCCCCGCGATGGCGAGGCCGGTGGCGAGGGTATGGCGGCGCGCTGGGTTCATCGGATGTCTCCTGGTTCGTCTTTGATTTGCATTGGTTGAACCATAATTAGTTCTGCGACAATGGTCAATCCGCACCTGCCCGGGCAGGCACACTGTCGGCTCCGAGCCCAGCGCTTCCATCGTTCGTGACCTAGAGGAGGAAAAAGCCATGTCGGAAACCACCCCCGTTTTTGCGCCCGTGCGCATGCGCCGCGCATTCGAAGCCATCTGCGACCAGATCCGCCAGCAGCTGGCGGACGGCCAGCTCGCCGCGGGTGACAGGTTGCCCAGCGAAAAGGAACTGTCGGAGCAGTTCGGCGTGAGCCGCAGCGGCGTGCGCGAGGCATTGCGAAGCCTCGAGATGGCCGGCATGGTGGAGGCGCTGACCGGCATCAACGGCGGCTTCTACATCAAGCAATCGCATCCCGACGGCATCACGCAGGCGGTGCGCGACATGGTGGCCCTCAACCAGGTTCCGGTGTCCGACGTGACCGAGGCGCGCATCCTGCTGTGCGACCTGGCGATCAAGCTGGCCTGCGAGCGCGCCACCGACGAAGACTTCGCGGCCATCGAGGCCGACATCGACCGCTTCGCGGAGCTGGTCAGGCAAGGCAAGCCGGTGCGCGACAGCGCGCTGATCACCGAGTTCTACCGGCTCATCGGCCGCGCGACGCACAACGAGGTGATCGTGATGCTGATCGACGCGCTGTCGGAGATATTGCGCGGGCTCATCGCGCAGCTGCAGGCGCCGCACAGCAACGTGGTGCAGGTGCGCCGCAAGGTGCTGCGCCTCATGCGCGATCGCGATGCGGCCAAGGCCAGCGCGGCGTTGGCCAAGCACCTGACTGCGCTGCACCTCCTGCTGGAAGACATGGAGCGCAAGAAGGCGCAGCGCTGAGCCGCGTCAGCGGGGCAGGCCGAGCCCGCGCTGGGCGATCAAGGTTCGCTGGATCTCGTTGGTGCCGATGCTGATCACCCACATCAGCGAATGGCGCAGGTTCTGCTCGATGCGGCCCTGGAGCAGGGCGCCGGGACTGCCTTCCGACAAGGTGCCTTCCATGCCGAGAATGTCGAGCGCCACCTCGCCGAGGCGCTCCATCAGTTCACCCGAGTACACCTTGCTGGCGGCCGCGTCGTGCAACGGTGTTTCGCCGGCGTCCACGCGCTCGGCGCAGTGCATCATCATCTGGCGCCCCACCTCGATCTGCGCCGCCAGTTTGCCGATCTGTTCCCGTACCAGCGGATCCAACCGCATCGCACGCCCATCCAGCTGCGCGCCGCGGATGTAGTCACACAGCAGCTCGAAGGCGTGCGCAACCTTCATCACGATGCCCCCGCCGATGAAGCCGCGCTCCGTGGCCAGAGCACCTACCAGCACCTTCCAGCCGCCGTTCAGCTCGCCGACCATCGCATCGGCGGGGACGCGCACGTTGTCGTAGAACACGTTGGCGAAACTGCCGCCGTACATGGTCGTCGAGGTCTTGACGGTGATGCCGGGCGTGTCCATCGGCACGATGAACAGGCTCAGCCCGGCGTGCGGGGGGCTGGCGTCGGGGTTGGTGCGGGTGGCCAGCAGCATGTATTCGCCCCAGTAGGTGGTGGTCCAGATCTTCTGGCCATTGATGACGTAGTGGTCGCCGTCGCGCACGGCGCGGGTTCGCATGGAGGCCAGGTCGGAGCCTGAATCGGGTTCGCTGTATCCCATGCCGTAGATGGCCTCGCCGCGCAGGATCTGCGGGAGGTAGCGCTCCTGCTGCGCCGGCGTGCCGTGCACCTGCAGCATGGCCGCCTGCACGGGGGCGCCGGCACGCGGCGCTTCGGCGCGCTCCATTTCCTCGACGAACGCGAGCTGTTCGAACGCACCCCGCGCTTGGCCGCCGAAGCGCTCGGGCCAGCCCAGTCCGATCCAGCCGGTCTTCCCCAGGTCGCGCGCGAAGTCGCGGTCGTACTCTCGCTGCTTGAATCCCAGGCGGTCGTGCGCTGCCTTGCGTTCACCCGACCAGTGCACCTTCAGCCATGCGCGCACCTCTTCGCGGAAGGCGTTGCCCTGGGCCCCGAGGTCGTATTCGGGCAGCGCGTGGGGCACCTCGCCCAGGAAGTAGTCGGCAAGTTCCTCCCTGGCACGGCGCATGCCGCCGTGGCGCAGCACGTCGAGATGGACCTGCTTGAAATGCCGCGGCGCTTCGTGCTCTTCGCTGTAGCCGATGGCTCCGAAAGTGTGCTGGGTCTCGAGCGCCACTTGGCGCAGGGTGTCGCCGGCGACCGCGCAGGCGGCGTGCGCGAAGACGCGCCAGTTGCCGGTGCCCAGATCGTGCTGCCGCGCGGCATTGGCCAGCGTGAGCTGCGCGCCCATCAGCGCGATCTGGTTGTTCGCGAGCTTGTGCTGGATGGCCTGGAAGCTCCCGATCGGGCGGCCGAACTGCTTGCGCTCGCCGGCGTACGCGACCGCCATCTCGAAGGCACGCGCGGCGGCGCCCTCGGCGCGCGCGCACAGCGCCAGGCGGCTCATGAGCTGGAGGTCGTCCAGCGCCTGGGCCGATACGGCGAGCAGCGTGGCCGGCACGTCGCGCAGCGTGACGCGGCACATGCCGCTGGCGCCCATGGCCGGCGTGGCGTCGATTCGCACGCCAGGGGCGCCGGCGTCGACCAGCGCGAGGCCCGCGGCGGCCGCCGTGCCCGAGACAGCGACTGCGAAATGGGTGGCGCTGTCCGCCGCCTCCAGGAAAGAAAGCTCGCCGGTCACGCTGCTGCCGGCCAGGGTGGCGCTGCCCGCGCTGCGGTCGCCGTCGAAGGCGCCGAGTGCCAGTACCACGCGCGCCTGCCCGGTGCGCGCCGCTTCGAGCAGCGCGTGCTCGTCGCCAGCCGCGGTGCGCAGGGCGGCCAGATGGAGCAGTGCGATGTGATGCAGCGGCACCGGGCAGGCGGCGCGGCCCATCTCCTCCATCGTGATCACGATCTCCCGCAGGCCGCCCTCGCTGCGATCGCTGCCGAGCGCGGTCAGGCCCTGGTCGGCGAGCTGGCGCCACGCCTCTTTCACGCGGCCGGGGTCCCTCGCCCATTCCACGGCGTTGGCGCAGGGCCAGTGCCTGGACAGGAAGCCTCGCACCGAATCGCGCAGCATGGCGCGTTCTTCGTCACTGGGCATGTTGTGCTGCATCGTCGGATTCTCCTGAAAGTCATCAATGGTACAACCATTGTGAATTTACAGGGCGGGGGAGTAGACGCTCGGCGGTGCGAGTCCGCGCATTTATCATTGGCTCAAAGGTCCAACTTTTTATGGGTTCTCCGGGAGAAACAACATGAACGCCAAAGAATCGCAAACCACGCAGCCGCAGGCCGCAGCGCCGGTGTCGGCCGCGAGGTTCCAGGTCATCCGCTCGGCGCGAGCCTTCGAGGAAATAGCCCAGCAGATACGCACAGAGCTGGCGCAGGGGCGGCTCAAGGTCGGCACGCGGCTGCCGTCGGAGCGCGCGCTGTCCGAGCAGTTCGGCGTGTCGCGCAACACCCTGCGCGAAGCGCTTCGCTCGCTGGAGCACGCCGGGCTCATCCGGCTGCAGAAGGGGGCTACCGGCGGCGCCTTCATCAGCGGGCGCAGTGGCGACGCGATCGCCACGGGCCTGATGGACATGTATCACATGGGGGCCATCCAGCCCGAGCAACTGACCGAGGCGCGCATCTGGCTCGAGTCGATCCTGGTGCGCGAGGCCTGCGCGCGCGCCACGCCGGCCGACATCGAGGCGCTGAGCAGCAACATCGACGCGGCCGAGGAGGCCACGCGCAATGACGACTTTCCCGCGCGCGCCGCCACCAACCTCGAGTTCCACCGCATCCTGGCGCGAATGACGGGCAACCCGATCATGGTGATCGTGATGAACGGCGTGCTCAACGTGCTGGCGGAGTTCATCGGCCAGGTCGGCCACTACGAGAACGCCTACGTGCTGCCGTCTCGCCGCCGTTTCCTGAAGCACCTCGCCGCACGGGATTCGGACGCCGCGGTGGCGGAGATGGAATCCATCCTCAAGCGACTGCAGCGCAGCTACTTGTCGAAGATCGAGGGCGGCGATGCGCAGGAGGCCGAGGCAGCTCCGGCCGCCGCGAAGACGCGCGCCAAGCCGGCCGCCAAATCCCCCGCCAAGCCGGCATCCAAGCCCGCAGCCAAGCCAGCCGCGAAGACGCCGCGCTAGCTGTTCCAGCAGCCCATCGCCAACCGCTCGCCGAAATGCGAGCGGTTTTTTTTTGTCCGACCCGAGGCCAATCCCGCTTGACAGCGCGCAGTCGAATTTCTAGCATTTAGCAATGGTTCAACCAAAAATGGGTTCTATGACGCAAGACAACGACAAGCCTTCGACGGGAGAGTTGCTCGCCGTGTTGCTGGCGCGTGATTTCGAGGACGGTGAAAAAGTCATCATCGGAACCAACTCCGATATCCAGCTGGCCGCCTGCAACCTCGCGCGAAAAATGCAGGCGCCGCGGCTGTGGTGGATATCAGGCCCCGGCGGCATGGTCAACCCGGTGCGCAACCACCTGCTGTCCACCGCCGACTCGGAGAACATCGAGTCTTCGGAGGCCTGGATGGACCTTCCGAACATGATCGACTTCATCGACTGGAAGATCCACTTCTTCGACTTCGCGATCCTGTCGGCGCTGCAGGTCGACCGTTTTGGCAACATCAACACGGTGGTGGTCGGTGACCAGGCAAAGCCGAAAGTGCGCGGCCCCGGCACGGTCGGCATCAGCGCACTGTGCGGGCTGGCCAAGCGCTTCTACGTGGCGCTCACGCGCCATGACAAGAGCGCCTTCGTGCCCCGCGTGGACTTTCTCTGCGGCCCCGGTCACATGGAAGGCGGCAACTCCCGCGAAGAGGCCGGCCTGCCCGCGGGCGGCCCGAAGCTGGTGGTGTCGCCGCTGGGCGTGTTCGACTTCGAGCCGGTTTCCAAGGCCATGCGCGTGCGCTCGGTGCATCCGGGCGTGACGCTCGAACAGATCCATGCCGCCACCGGTTTCGAGATGCGGGTCGACGGCACGCCGCCCGTCACCGCGATGCCATCCGCAGAAGAGCTGCATCTCCTGCGCACCCACGTCGACACCCGCGGCACCCTTCGCCGCAAATTTCCCTGACAAGGCGCCTCATGAGCAACAAGAACAAACTGATTTCGCTGGACGAGGCCGTGGCGGTCGTCAAGGACGGGGACCGGGTGGGCCTGGGCGGCTGGATCTTCAATGCACAGCCGATGGCGCTGGTGCGTGCACTCATCCGCAAGGGCGTGCGCAACCTCGACCTGGTCCCCGCGCCCGGCTCCATCGCCCCCGACATGCTGATTGGCGCCGGTTGCGCGCGCAGCACCGCCTGCGTGTTCATCAGCTTCGAGCAGTTCGGCCTGGCCCCGCACTTTCGCCGCCAGGCCGAGGCCGGCACGCTGAAGGTGTACGAACTCGACGGCCCTGGCATCGCCGGCGGCCTGCGCGCCGGCATCTGCGACATGCCGTGGACCGCCATTCCGGACCTGGGCACCGACCTGCCGCGCCACACGCCCGAGCACTATTGGCCCCTGCCGTCGAAGCCCGGCGAGCGCAGGATGCTGGCCGCCGCCGCCATCAAGCCGGACGTGTGCCTGCTGCATGCCCAGCAGGCCGACGAATACGGCAACGTGCAGTACCTGGCGACGCCGTTCTTCGACGCCATGCTCGCGCAGGCTTCGCGCCACGTGATCGTCTCGGTCGACCGCATCGTGTCGAGCGACACCATCCGCCGCTCGAACCACCTGACCAAGCTGCCGAGCGTGATGGTCGATGCCGTGGTGGAGGCGCCCTACGGCGCGCACCCCACGTCGTCGCCCTCGCTGTATCGCGCGGACGAGCGCCACCTGAAGGAGTACGTGAAGGCCAGCGTGAGCGACGAAGCCTTCGCCGCGTACCTGAAGCGATACGCCCGCGATGCGGGCACCCACGGTGACTACCTCGATACGCTCGGCGCGTCCCGCCTCGCGGGGCTTGCCGTGTCCGAGTCGAACCTCGCCTGAAAGCCACCCGATGAGCAACACCCCAGCCGCCAAGCCCGGCATCCTGGACGGCGTGCGCGTCCTCGACTTCACCGCGATGATGTCCGGCCCGTACTGCACGCGGCTCATGGCCGACCTCGGTGCCGAGGTCATCAAGGTCGAGCCGCCCGAGGGCGACTACATCCGCCTGCGTGCCCCGCGCCGGGAAGGCCGAAGCACCTACTTCGCGCAACTCAACGCCGGCAAGAAGAGCCTGGCGCTCGACCTCAAGAAGCCCGAAGCCATCGCGCTGATCCGCGAGATGGTGTCGAAGTGCGACGTGGTCGTCGAGAACTACCGTCCCGGCGTCATGAAGCGGCTCGGGCTCGACTACACGTCGCTCTCCGCGCTGAACCCGAAGCTGGTGTACTGCTCGATCTCGGGCTTTGGCCAGGAAGGCGACTGGGCTGGCCGAAGCGCCTACGCGCCGGTGTTGCATGCGGCCAGCGGCTACGACATGGCCAACCTCGACTACCAGGAAGGCGATGTGGAGCGGCCGTTGAAGAACGGCATCTTCGTGGCCGACGTGCTGGGTGGCTCGCTGGCGTTCGGTGCAGTGCAGAGCGCGCTGTTTCGCGCCGCGCGCACGGGCGAGGGCGACCACGTCGACCTGTCGCTGATGGATGCGATGCTCGGCATGCTGGTGTACGAATGCCAGGAGGCGCAGTTTCCGGCCGAGCGGCGCCGGCCGCTCTACCGCCCCACGAAGGCCAGGGACGGTTTCCTGCTGATCGCGCCCGTGAGCCAGAACAACTTCGAGGCGCTCGCGCGCGGCACCGGGCACCCGGAGTGGATCACCGATCCGCGCTTCGCCATCAGCCATGACCGCGAGCACCACTGGGGCGAGCTGATGCAGTTGCTGGACGACTGGGCCGGCCCGCAAAGCGCGGCCGAATGCGAGGCGGCCATGAACGCGGCCGGCGTGCCATGTTCGCGCTACTTCACCGTGCGCGAGGCGATGCAACTGCCGCCGCTGCAGGAGCGGCAGGCGTTCCAGACCATCGACGACGGCTCGGGGCCTTTCCAGGTTCCGAACCCCGCCTTTCGCTTTGCCCGGACCGCCGCGCATGCGCGCAACAGCGTGCCGGCGCTGGGCGGCGACGGCCCCGCGTTGCTCGGCAGCCTGCTGGGCCTGAGCGACGAACGCGTTGCCGCATTGCGGGAAAGCCGCACGCTGCACGTGCATGGGTGACAGAGGGCTTTTTTCGTGCACAAGAACAGGAGACAAGCATGCCGACGATCGAATGGAAGCGTCTTTTCAGACCAAGGGTGAACGCAAAGGCGAAGGCCAGGCTGCTGTGGACCGCGCTGCTGGCCGCGGGCGCGATGGCATTGCCGCAGGCCGGCATCGCGCAAGCGTCGAGCTTTCCCAACAAGCCGATCACCATCATCGTGCCGTACCCGCCGGGCGGCACCACCGACGTGCTGGCGCGGGTGCTGCAGGAGCCGATGCAGCGCTTCCTCAAGCAGCCGGTGATCATCGAGAACAAGGCGGGCGCTTCCGCGGTGCTGGGCACCAAGTTCGTGGCGAAGTCGCCACCCAATGGCTACACGCTGCTGTTCCCCAACAACGGCCTCGTGATCTCGCCGCAGGTGTCGAAGGATGCCGACTATGCGCCGCTGAAAGACTTCGCGCCCATCTCACTGGTCTCGCTGCAGCCGATGATCCTGGTGGTGAACCCGGCGGTGCCCGCCAAGTCGGTGCAGGAGCTCATCGACTACGCCAAGGCCAACCCCGGAAAGCTCGACTTCGCAACCGCCGGGCCGGCCTCGTTCGGCCACCTGGCGACCGAACTGTTCAGCCGCCGGGCCGGCATCCGGATGACGCACATCCCCTACAAGGGGCAGGCGCCGACCACGCAGGCGATCCTCACCGGCGAGTCGAAGGTGCTGCTGAGCACGAGCTCGTCGCAGATGAACGCGTTCATCAAGGACGGCAAGGTGCGGCTGCTCGGTGTTTCTTCACTGCAGCCGTCGCCATTGGCGCCGGGCGCGCCGCCCATTGCGAACACGCTGGCCGGCTTCAATCCCGAGGTGTGGTTTGGGCTGTTCGCACCCGCCGGTACGCCGCGCGATGTGGTGGCCAAGCTCAACGAGGCCATCGTCAAGTCGCTGGCATTGCCTGAAGTCAAGGAGAAGTTCGAAACCGCCGGCGCCTTTGCGACGGGCAGCACGCCCGAGCAGCTCGGCGCGCGCATCGCCGAGGAATACGGCACCTGGACGACGGTGATACGCGAGGCGGACATCAAGTCCGAATAGGCGCCTCGCTTCTTGCACCGGCAAGCAAAAAGGGCCGCGACAATCGCGGCCCTTTTGTCGTCCGCGTCCGCTCAGGCAGGCTTGAACATCGGGATCGCGAAGCCGCCTTCGGCCGGCTTGAAGCTGACCTCGACCCGGTCACCGATGCGCAGCGCATCGAGGTCGCAGTCGACGATGTTGGTGAGCATGGTCAGGCCCTCGTCCAGCGTCACGTAGGCGAGCGCATAGGGAATGGGCCCGGCCCGCCGCGTCACGCTCACGCTGTAGATCGTGCCCTTGCCCGACGCGTCCACCCATTCGGTGTCGCCCAGGCAGTAGGGGCACAGCGCGCGCGGATACCAGTGCAGCTTCGCACAGGCGGTGCAGCGCTTGATGCGCAGCACGCCTTCCTTCGCGGCGCTCCAGTAGGCCTCGGTGGCCGCATCGACAATCGGCGCGCCCAACGGGCGCTCTTGGTACATCGTGGTCATTTCAGCTTCTCTCCATGATCAATGTGGCGCTGCCGTGGCGTGAGCCCAGCAGGCCGCCGGTGCCTTGGGCCAGCGCAAGGCGGCAGTCGGGCACCTGCACCTTGGGGTGCGCTTCGCCGCGCAGCTGGCGAACCGCCTCGATCACCTTGGTGATGCCGCCGCGGTTGGCCGGATGGTTGTTGCACAGGCCGCCGCCGTCGGTGTTGAACGGGAGCTTGCCGATGCCGGAGATGAGGTTGCCGTCCATCACAAACTTGCCGCCTTCGCCTTTCCTGCAGAAGCCCAGGTCTTCCAGCTGCATCAGCACGGTGATGGTGAAGCTGTCGTAGATCGACGCGTACTGAATGTCCGCCGGCGTCACGCCCGCTTCCGCGAATGCGATGGGGCCAGACACGGCCGCGCCCGAGTAGGTGAGGTCGACCTGCCCGTTGGCCTGGCCCTTCACGGTTTCGCCCGCGCCGAGCACGGTGACGATGGGGCGCTTCAGCGCGCGCGCGATTTCGGGGCGCACCACCAGCAGCGCGCCGCCTCCGTCGCTCACCACGCAGCAGTCGAGCTTGTGCAGCGGGTCGGAGATCATGGGCGAAGCCAGCACCTCTTCCACCGTGACCGGTTCGCGCAGCATCGCATTCGGGTTGTGCTGCGCATGCGCCGCGGCCGCGACCTTGATCCATGCGAGCTGCTCGCTGGTGGTGCCGAACTCGTGCATGTGACGCGCCGCGGCCAGCGCGTACATGTTGACGGTGACGGGCGCATAGGGCATCTCCCAGGGCACGTCCGGCGTGGCCGCGGTCACGTTGCGCGGACCCGTGCCCACGGTGCTGGCCTCGCTGCGCGGGCGGCCGGCCAGCGTGATCAGCGCTACGTTGCACTTGCCCGCGGCAATCGCCTGCGCCGCATGGGAGACCTGGATCAGGTAGGCGGAGCCGCCCGTGTCGGTGGTGTCGACATGGCGCACCTTCAGCCCGAGGTAGTCGACCATGCTGAGCGGCCCGAGGCCGGGCGCGTCGCCGGCGCAGAAGTAGCCGTCGACGTCCTGCAGCGACAGGCCGGCGTCGGCCAGCGCGCCGCGCGCGCATTCGGCGTGCAGCTGCGCCACGGTCTTGTCGGGTGCCTTGCGCGTGGGGTGTTCGAAAGCGCCCGCGATGCAGGCCTGTCGTTTGATGCTCATTGATTGCTCCGTGTTCTTCCCCGTGCGGGGCCATGAAATCGACCGGATCCAGCGTCTCGCAAGGCTTGACGGTGTTTCGGTCTCATCATTATCATTGGTTCAACCAAAATAAATCAAGACGCAAACGCGTTCGGCGATGAACCAGAACCTCTACGCGCAGTTCGAGCAGCGCTTTCCGCACGACGACGGCGCCCCCGCCATGGTGTTGCCGGGCGGGCGGCTCTACACCTACGGCCACTTGAAGAGCGAAAGCGCGCGCTACGCGCGGCTTCTCACGTCGCTGGGCGCGCAGCCCGGCGACCGCATCGCGGTGCAGGTGGAAAAGTCGGCTTCGGCCGTCTTCCTGTACCTGGGCGCGCTGCGCGCCGGTTGCGTCTTCGTGCCGATGAATCCCGCCTACCAAAGCGTTGAACTGGCCCACTTGCTGGGGGACGCGCGGCCGCATGTGTTCGTGGTCCGTCCGCAGGCCGCGGCCCAGGGGCGTGTGCTGGCCGCGGCAGCCGGCGTGCCCCATGTACTTGAACTGGGCGATGACGGGGAAGGCGAAATTGCGCAGGCCGCGGCCCGGCAGGTGCCGCGCTCGGCCATCGCGCAGCGCAGCGCCGACGACCTGGCGGCAATCCTGTACACGTCCGGCACGACGGGGCGGCCCAAAGGCGCGATGCTGACACACCGCAACCTGGGCGTGGGCGTAAGCACGCTGCATCGGTCCTGGGCGTTCGAGCCCGGCGACGTGCTGCTGCACATCCTGCCGATCTATCACTTTCACGGCCTGTTCGTTGCGTTGCACTGTGCACTGTGGAACGGCAGCGCGATGCGGTTCGAGCCGCGATTCGATGCCGCGCGCGCCGTCGCGTTGCTCTCGTCGAGCACCGTGTGCATGGGCGTGCCGACGCATTACGTCCGCATGCTCGGCGAACCCGGGCTCGACGTCGCCGCATGCCGCGGCATGCGGCTGTTCGTCTCGGGCTCGGCTCCCTTGCTGGCGGACACCTTCAACGCGTTCCGGCGACGCAGCGGCCACGCCATCCTCGAGCGCTACGGCATGACGGAGGGCGGCATGTTCGCGTCCAACCCCTACCTCGGGGAGCGCCGCTGCGGCACGGTGGGCCGTGCGCTGCCCGGTGTATCGCTGCGCGTGGTCGATGCCGGGGGCGCGCCGGCGGCGCCGGGAGAGACGGGGCAGATCCAGGTGAGGGGCGCCAACGTCTTCGCAGGTTACTGGCGGCTGCCGGAGAAGACCTCCGAAGAGCACACGGCCGACGGCTTCTTCAAGACCGGCGACCTGGGCCGGTTGAGCGAAGACGGCTACCTCACCATCGTGGGGCGCGACAAGGACCTCGTCATTTCGGGCGGACTCAACGTCTACCCCAAGGAAATCGAGGAGGTCATCGACGCGTTGCCGGGCGTGCGAGAGTCGGCCGTCATCGGGCTGGCGCATCCGGACTTCGGCGAAGCGGTGGTTGCCGTGGTGGTGCGCGACACGTCGATCGACTGCACCGCGGTCCCGCAGGCCGCGGACGTTGTCGGTGCGGTGAAGGCCAGCCTGGCGGCGTTCAAGGTGCCCAAGACCGTTCATTTCGTCGAGGAACTGCCCCGCAACGCGATGGGCAAGGTGCAGAAGAACCTGCTGCGCGAACGCTTTGCTCCCGGCCCGGGTGCAAGTGCAGCAAAGAACACCAGAAAGAAGAGACAACATGACCCCGCATGAGCTCAGCACGTGGCCGCACAGCTTGCCACGCGACATCGATATCCCACCCACCAACCTGTGTGCCAACCTCCTGGTGTCGGCCATGCGCTACCCCGACAGGGCCGTGCTGGTCGACGACTTCGGCAGCCTCGGCTACGCCGAGCTGGTCGATCAGGTCGAGCGCATCGCAGCATTCCTGCAGAACGAACTGGGTGTGCAGCGCGGCGACCGGGTGCTGATCTACCTGCAGAACGGACGCGGCTGGATCGCGGCCTACTTCGCCATCCTGCGCATCAATGCGGTCGTGGTGCCGGTGAATCCGATGAACAGGCGCGACGAGCTGCCGCACTACCTCAGCGACACGGGCGCGGTGGCTGCCTTCTGCAGCGCAGACAACGTGGCGGAACTGCTTGCCGCGCCTGCGGCCCAGCAACTGCGCCGCGTGATCGTGGTGGGCAACCCGGGGCCGGCCGAGATGCAGCCCGAATCCGCGCAAGGTCCGTCGCGCACGACAGGCCTGCGCCGCGTGCTCGCCGCGGCCTCCGGCGCGTTGCAGCCGCTGGAGCATCTGCCGGACGCGCTGGCCCTCATTCTCTACAGCTCGGGCTCCACCGGTGCGCCCAAGGGCTGCATGCATACCCACCGCACGCTCATGGCCAGCACCGTGATCGTCGCGCACTGGATGGGGCTGGTGCCGCACTCGGTCCAGCTGGTGGCGCTGCCTTACTTCCACATCACGGGCATGCAGAACCTGATGAACGCGCCCATCTACGGCGGCGGCACGCTGGTCCTGATGAAGCGCTGGAACCGCGACGAAGCCGCGGAGCTCATCGCGCGCCACCGCGTGAGCCATTGGACGGCGATGCCGACGATGGTGATCGACTTTCTCTCGAGCCCGCGCCTTGCGGAATACGACCTGAGCTCCGTGCGGCGCATCGGCGGCGGCGGAGCAGGCATGCCCGAGGCGGTGGGCGAACGCCTGAAGGCGCTGACGGGGCTGGACTTCCTGGAGGGCTACGGCCTCTCGGAAACCGCGCACGTGTCGGGCAATCCGCCTGCCGCGTTCAAGCGGCAGTGCCTGGGCGTGCCGCTGTTCAACACGGACCTGCGCATCGTCGATCCCGACACGCTGGCCGAGCTGCCGCCCGGCGAGGTGGGCGAGATCGTGATGGCGGGGCCGCAGGTGTTCGTCGGCTACTGGCGCAACGAGGAGGCCACGCGCACCGCCACGCTGGAGATGGACGGCAAGCGCTTCGTGCGCAGCGGCGACCTCGGCCGGCGCGACGAGGAGGGCTACTTCTTCATCGTCGACCGCCTCAAGCGCATGGTCAACGCGTCGGGCTACAAGGTCTGGCCGGCGGAGGTGGAGGCGATGCTTCACGAGCACCCGGCCATCGCTGAGGCATGCGTGATAGCGGCCGTCGACGCCTACCGCGGGGAGACGGTGAAGGCGGTGGTCGTGCTGCGCGATGCGCAGGCCGGCGTGCGAGAGGCCGACATCATCGAGTGGGCCCGCAACAAGATGGCCGCCTACAAGTACCCGCGCCTGGTCGAGTTCGTCGCGGAACTGCCGAAGTCGCCTACCGGAAAGATCGCCTGGCGCCAGCTGCAGGACGCCGAGCGCGCGAAAACCCTGCGTGCCGCGGCTTGATGCCGGCACCAAATCCAAATATCATTGGTTCAACCAAAACGAAGCAACAGGATTTCCATGCAGAATCTAGTCACTCTTGAAGGCCGCACGATCATCGTCACCGGCGCGGGGCAGGGCATTGGCAAGGCCATCGCAGAACTGGTCGTCGACATGGGCGGCAACGTGGTTGCCGTCGACCTGAATCCCGATACGCTCAAGTCCGCGATGGCCGAGCTTCCTTCGGCACGCGTGCAGCAGGTGGTCGGCAGCGTCACCGACGCGGCGCTGGCGGCCAGCGCGGTCGAGGAAGCGGTGACCCGCTTCGGCGGCGTGCACGGCCTGGTCAACAACGCGGGCATTACACGCCCCGCCATGATCGAGAAGATGACGGCCCAGCAGTGGCAGGACGTGATCGATGTGCACCTGACCGGCACCTTCTTCTGGCTCCAGGCCGTGGGCCGCCACATGGTGTCGCGTGCCAAGAACGGCGACACCAGCGGCGGCGCCATCGTCAACATTTCCTCGGATGCGGGCCGCAAGGGCTCCATCGGCCAGGTCAACTACGCGGCCGCCAAGGCGGGCATGCTCGGCGTCACCATGACGGCGGCGCGCGAATGGGGAAAGTACAACATCCGCACCAACTCGATCTGCTTCGGCGTGGTCGAGACGCCCATGACCGAGGTGGTGCGCGGCGAGAAATTCCGCGACGGCATGCTGGCGCAGATTCCGCTGGGTCGCTGGTCGACGCCGCAGGAAGTGGTGAAGACGGTGTGCTTCCTGATGTCCGATGCTGCCTCGTACATCACCGGGCAGCACCTGGGGGTGAACGGCGGCTTCCACATCAGCCTGTAGGCGCCCGACCGTGAAGACGCGCCTCACCGAACTGCTCGGTATCCGCTATCCGATCGTGCAGGGTGGCATGCAGTGGGTCGGCCGCGCCGAGATGGCCTCGGCCGTATCGAACGCTGGCGGCCTGGGCATGCTCACGGCGCTCACGCAGCCCACGCCCGAGGACCTGGCGCGCGAAATAGAGCGCTGCCGCGGCATGACGGACAAGCCCTTCGGCGTGAACGTGACCATGCTTCGCAGCGTGAATCCGCCTCCCTACGAGCGCATCTTCGCCACCATCGTCGAGAGCGGCGTGAAGGTCGTCGAGACCGCGGGCAACGTGCCCGCCGAGGTGGTCGCCCTGCTCAAGCGCAACCGCATCGCCGTGCTGCACAAGTGCACCTCGGTGCGCCACGCGGTGGCGGCGGAAAAGCGCGGTGTGGATGTCATCAGCATCGACGGCTTCGAGTGCGCCGGCCATCCGGGCGAGGACGATGTGCCGGGGCTGGTGCTGATCCCGGCCGCCACGCGTGCGCTCGGAATCCCCGTCATCGCCTCGGGCGGCATTGCCGATGGACGCGGCATGGCCGCCGCGCTGGTGCTGGGCGCCGAGGGCGTGAACATGGGCACGCGCTTCGTCTGCACGCAGGAGGCGCCTGTGCACGACGCCATCAAGCAGGCGCTGGTGAATGGCAGCGAGCGCGACACGCGTCTCATTTTTCGCAGCATGGGCAACACCGCGCGCGTGTTCGCGAACGCGGTTGCGAACGAGGTCATCGCCGCCGAGCGGCGCCCCGGCGGCTGCGCCTTCGAAGACGTTCGCGCGCTGGTGTCCGGCGCGCGCGGCAAGGCTGCGCTCGAATCCGGCGAGGTGGACGCCGGTCCCGTCTGGGCTGGCCAGGTGATCGGATTGATCGACGACGTGCCGACGTGCGCAGCGTTGCTGGAGCGCATGGTGGCCGAGTGCCGCCAGCAACTCGCACGCGCGGCTGCATTCTTCTAGCCGCCGACTCGCATGCGAGATCTTGGCACCGAAGCGCTCGCAGGCTTCATCCGCGCGCACGGCCGACGTTCACAGGGGCGGTGCCGTGCCCGGATTCATTTCTCTCCAATGACCAGACCATGTTCATGCCCCCCGACAGCAGACTGCATCTCGATCCGCAGGACGAGTACACCCACACGCCCGAAGCGGCCGGCAACTACAACGAGAGCATGTACTTCAACGCCTTCGACACGGCGCGAGGCATCGGCGCGTGGATGCGCCTGGGCAACCGGCCCAACGAAGGCCATGCCGAGATGACATGCTGCGTGTACCTGCCCGACGGACGCGTCGGCTTCATGTACGGGCGCCCGCCCATCTCCCACAACGAGGCCATGGACGCGGGAGGCCTGCGCTTCGAGGTGCTGGAGCCCTTCAAGCGCCTGCGCGTGAGCTACGAGGGCGAGCTGCTGATCATGGACGACCCGCATGCCATGGCCGACCCCGGCAGTGCCTTCAAACGGTATCCGAAGCGGCGCGCCGCCATCTCGCTCGACTACGAGGGCATCTCGCCGATGCACGGTGGGGAAATCGTGGCGCTCGACGGCAGTCGGCTCGAGCTCGACCCAGAGCACTCGGTCTACCGCGGCCATACCGAGCAGAACATGGCGGTGCGCGGCCACATCACCGTGGACGGCGTGCGCCACGAGATCGACGGCTTCGGGTACCGCGACAAGTCGTGGGGGCCGCGCCACTGGCACAGCTTCTATTGGTACAAGTGGCTCCCCGTCACATTCGATCGCGGTTTCGGCGTGCTGCTGTCCGTCAAGGGACGCAAGGGCGGCCTGCCCAACAACGTGAGCGGCAACGTGCTGCGCAACGGCCGCTACGAACCGGTGCTCGAAGGCCGCATCGCGACCGTCTACGACGACAAGTACTACCCGGTGCGCTTCACCGCGCTGGTTCGCACCGCCGAGCGCAGCTACACGCTCGAAGGCGAGGTCGGCGCGCTGGTGCCGTTGCGCCACAAGAGCGCCAGCGGGGAGCCGGGCGCCTATACCCGCATCACCGAAGGCATCACCACCTACCGGTGCGAGGGGCGCACCGCGCTGGGCATGTCGGAGTATTGCGACGTGATGGTCAATGGCACGCCGATCTCGGTGCTGGAGGAGCCCGCATGAACACGCTGGCCTACGCTGTGGAAGACGGCGTCGCGACGCTGACGCTGAACCGGCCCGAATCGAAGAACGCGATCAGCCCCGAGATGGCCGACGAATTGGGCGAGCTGCTGGCGCGCATTCGCGCGGACGAAGCGGTGCGTGTGCTCGTCGTCACGGGTGCGGGCGGCGCCTTCTGCGCCGGTGGCGACGTCAAGGCGATGGGCGAGGGCGGCCCGCGCACGCCCGAACAGCGGCGTGCCGGCATGGCGCGCTATACGCGCATCTGCACCGAGCTGATGGCGCTCGACCGGCCGGTGATCGCGGCGGTCGACGGCGTGGCCTTCGGCGCGGGTTTCAGCATCGCGCTGATGTGCGACATCGTGCTGCTGAGCGATCGCGCGCGGCTGTGCATGGTGTTCCAGCGCATCGGCCTGGTGCCGGACATGGGGGCCTACTACACGCTGCCGCGCGTGGTGGGCCTGCAGCGTGCGAAGGAGCTGATTTTCTCCGCGCGGGAGATCGACGCGGCCGAGGCGCTGCGTCTGGGCATCGCGATGGAGGTGCTGCCCGCCGAGAGCCTGATGCCGCGCGCACGCGCCATTGCGCGCAGCTTTGCCGGGGCCTCGCCCGTGGCCATGAGCGTCTCCAAGCGGGCGCTCCAAAGCTCGCTCGGCAGCGACCTGCCGACCATGCTGGAGATCGAAGCCGCGGGCCAGGCGCTGGCTTCCAACAGCGAGTACGCCAAGGAAGCGGTGCGCCGCTTTGCCTCGCGCGAGCCCGCCCAGTTCCGCTGGCCGGCGGCAGGCTCGTGAACATCACATCGCTCCACACTGAAACACAAGGAACAGCAGATGCTCGACTATCGCAAGGCACGTGACTGGCACTCAGGCGACGTGCAGCACGTGTACACCCCCAAGGACACGATGCTCTACGCGCTGGGGCTCGGCCTGGGCGCCGACCCGCTCGACGAGAGGCAGCTGCGCTTCGTCTACGAAAAGGAACTGGTGGCGCTGCCGACCATGGCTGCCGTGCTGGCCTCGCCAGGTTTCTGGATGCGCGAGCGCAAGGAGATCGGCATCGACTTCATGAAGCTCGTGCACGGCGAGCAGTCGGTGCGCCTGCATGCGCCGCTGCCGCCGTCAGGCACCGTGGTCGGGCGCACGCGCGTGACTCGGGTGGTCGACAAGGGCGAAGGCAAGGGTGCGATCCTGCATGTGGAAAAGGAACTCGTCGGTGCCGCGCAACAGCCGTTGGCCACGGTCGAGAGCGTCTACTTCCTGCGCGGCGACGGCGGCTTCTCCAGTGCGGACGGCCAGGCCGACGAGCCCGCGCCCGCTGCGGCAGCCATGCCCGAGTCGGCGCCCGAACTCGTGCTCGACCTGCCCACGCGTGCTGACCAGGCCTTGCTCTACCGCCTGTCGGGCGACATCAACCCGCTGCATGCCGAGCCTGCCTTCGCAGCCAAGGCCGGCTTTGCACGGCCCATTCTTCACGGGCTTGCGACCTGGGGCATCGCCGGGCGCGGCTTGATCGCCGCGTTCGCGGATTTCGACGCGACGCGCCTGTCGGCCATGCGCGCGCGGCTGTCGGCACCGGTCTATCCCGGCGAGACCATCCGTCTGGAAGGCTGGCGCGACGGCGGCGAAATCGCTTTCCGCGCGCGGGTGGTGGAGCGCGATGTGCTGGTGCTCACGAACGGCCGGGCCGAACTGCGAGGCACGTCGCGTTGAGAGCCTGGCAGGTCGAAGCACTGAGCGATCCGGGCCGGATGCGGCTGGCCGAGCTGCCGGTGCCCACCCCGGCGCACGACCAGTACCTGGTGAAAGTGGAGGCAGCGGGCCTCAATTTTCTGGACACGCTTGCCATCAAGGGCCGGTACCAGACCAAGCCGGCCCTGCCGTTCACGCCCGGCGTGGAGGTGGTAGGCACCATCGTCAGCGGCGAAGGTGCCGGCACGCGCGTGGCCTGCGCCACGCCGGCCGGCAGGTTCGGCGGCTTCGCTGAATATGCGCTGGTGCCGCGTGCCGAGGCGATGCCCATCGCGTCCAACGTGGCGCCCGGTGCCGCCCTGGCGTTGCGCGGCAACTACCCGACCTCGCTCTACGCCCTGCGGCATGCCGGGCGCCTGCAAGCAGGGGAAACCTTGCTGGTGCACGCTGGCGCCGGCGGTGTCGGCAGCGCGGCTGTGCAACTCGGCAAGCTGATGGGCGCGCGCGTCATCGCCACCGCGGGCAGTGCCGCCAAGCGCGACGCCTGCCTGGCACTCGGCGCGGACGCGACCATCGACTACACCGACGCGAAGTGGGTCGACGAGGTGCGCAAGCTTGCACCGCAGGGTGTGGACGTGATCTACGACCCGGTCGGCGGCGACATCGGCGCGCAAAGCGTGCGCTGCCTGGCCTTTGGCGCGCGGCTGCTGGTGATCGGCTTCGCCAGCGGCGCGTTGACGCCGTTGCCCGCCAACCGCCTGCTGCTGGCCAATGCCTCGGCCGTCGGTGTGTTGTGGGGCGAGGTGCGCAAGCGCGAACCGGCGCTGGCGCGGCAACTGGGCGAAGAGATTCAGGGCTGGTACCTGTCGGGGCGGATTCGGCCGCTCGAGGCCTCGGTGTTCGACTTCGAGGATGCGCCGGCGGCGCTCGCGGCGCTGGAACGGCGGCAGACCTCGGGAAAGGCGATTCTTCTGTTGCGCCGTTGAGGCGTGCGTTCCCGCCGCGCCTGCGTCATAATCAATGGTTCTACCAAAGGAGATATCGTGGATTTTGACCTGCCCCCCGAAGCGGAAGAAATGCGCGTTGCCACGCGCGACGCCGTCGATGCGTTGCTCAAGCTCGAAACGCGCTACCAGGAAACCGGCGAAGTGCCTGAGCAGGTGGAGGCCACCCTGCGCGAGATGGGCTTCTACGGCATGTCGATTCCAGAGCCCTATGGCGGCATGCCTGTCGACCACCTCACCAGCGTGGCGGTGCAGCTCGAGCTGGCGCGGCTGCCGCCGCAGTTCTGGCCCTTCGTGCGCTCCGCGCTCGGGCCGGGCGTGCACATCATCGTGGACCATGGCTCGGAAGCCATCAAGAAGAAGTGGCTGCCCGAGATTGCATCGGGACGTTCGCGCAACTGCATTGCCATCACCGAGCCGCACGCCGGCTCCGACGCCGCGAAGATGACGACCACGGCGCGCCGCGACGGCGACCACTACGTGCTCGACGGCGTGAAGACCTTCATCTCGAACGCCAACCATGCGCATTCGATCACCGTGCTCGCCTCCACCGACCGTTCGGCCGGCAAGAAGGGCATTTCGGCCTTTCTGCTGGACACGACCACGCCCGGCTTCAAGGTCACGCGGACCATGCCCACCATGGGCTGGATGGACGACAGCCTGTGCGAGATTTCCTTCACCGACTGCCGCGTTCCGGTGGAGAACCTGCTGGGCGAAGAGGGGCGCGGTCTTTCGTATGCGATGTCGGGGCTCAACGAAGGCCGGCTGAATGTGGGTTGCCAGGCGCTCGGGCCGGCACAGATTGCGCTCGACGAAACCATCGAGCATGCCAAGACGCGTGTCACCTTCGGCCAGGCGCTGGGTGAGCACCAGGCCATTCAGCACATGATCGCCGACATGGCCATGGACCTGCATGCGGCGCGCATGGTGCTGTTCGAGGCCGTGTGGCGCGCCGCGCGCGGCGAAGACGCACGAATGAAGGCGTCGATGGTGAAGGTGATCTGCACCGAGGCCGCATGCCGCATAGCCGACAAGGCGCTGCAGATCTTCGGCGGCTCGGGCTATTGCCGCGGCACCATCGTGGAGCGGGTATACCGCGACCTGCGCGTGCTGCGCATCTATGAGGGCGCGTCGGAAATCCACCGCAACATGATCGCCAGGCAGCTGCTCGCCTGAACGTGGCGCCGTCCGTGCCCGGCGCGCTGCCGGGCACGGGCCTCAAGCCGTCAACGCATCAGCTCGCGTGCGATCACCACGCGCTGGATCTGGTTCGTGCCCTCGAAGATCTGGTTGAGCTTGGCGTCGCGCATCATCTTTTCCACGGGGTAGTCCTTCACGTAGCCGTAGCCGCCGAAGACCTGCACCGCGTCGGTGGTCACCTTCATCGCCACGTCGCTCGCGAAGCACTTGGCCATGCTCGCGAACTTGGGCAATTGGCTCCAGTCGCCGATGTCGGCGAGCCGCGCGGTTTCGTACACCAGGCAGCGCGCGGCCTCGATCTGCATGGCCATGTCCGCCAGCATGAACTGGATGCCCTGGAACTCGATGATCGCCCGCTTGAACTGCTTGCGCTGTCTGGCGTAGCCCAGCGCCGCATCGAGCGCGCCCTGGGCCAGGCCGACCGACGCGGCGGCGATGGCGGGGCGATTGAGGTCCAGCGCGCGCATGGCCGAGCGGAAGCCCTTGCCTTCCTCGCCCAGGCGGTTTTCCGTCGGCACGCGCACGTTGTCCAGGTACACCGGCACGTTGATCGTGCCCTTCATTCCCATCTTGCGTTCGTTGCGGCCGAAGGTGAGGCCCTTGCTGTTCTTCACGTCCACGATGAAGGGGCTGATATCGTCGGCGCCGCCGCGCTCACCGGTCTTGGCGAACACCAGGATGTAGTCGGCGCGGCTGCCGAAGGTGCACCACTGCTTCTGCCCGGAGAGCACGTAGCTCTCGCCGTCGCGCACGGCGCGCGTGCGCATGCCGCCGACGTCGCTGCCGCAGTCGGGCTCCGAGATGGCGATGGCGGTCACGGTGCGGCCTTCGGCCAGCAACGGCAGAAAGCGCTGCTTCTGATCCTCGGTGCCGAAGTGCATGATCGGCAGCGCGAACATGGTGTTCATGCCCGCCATGAGTGCGCACGACTCCGAAACTCGTGAGAGTTCTTCCCGCGCGATGCACACCATCGTCAGGTTCGCGCCCGGGCCGCCGTATTCCTCCGGCACCCAGAGCTGCAGCAGGCCCATGTCGCCGTAGACCGGAATCAGCTCCTCGGGAAAACGGTCGTTCTCGTCGATCTCCGCGGCGATGGGCGCGACGTGGCGCTCGACCATGCGGCGCACGCCGTCGCGGAATGAAATCTGTTCTTCGGTGAAGTTCATGCGGGTCTTTCGGTATGTGGCCACTTCGGGTTGTTGATGGCGAGCGCCTCGCCCAGGCCTTGGCGCAGCTGCGCGGCCAGGTCGGCGTCGATGGGTATCTCGCCTGCGCGGATGGCGTCGGCCAGCTCGCGGCTCACGGCCTTGGAGGCTTCATCGTGCGGCTGGCCGAGGCGCAGTTCGCGCTCCACGATGCGCAGCACGTTCGCCGTCACGCGCGCCTGGAAGCGGTGGTAGCCGTCCAGCGTGGGCAGCAGTTCGTCTTCGAGGTAGCGGGCGGCGGCCAGCAGCAGGGTGCCGGCGGGAGGGACGGAGTTCGGCATGATGGGGTCAGGCCTCGATGAGTTGGAAGAAGTCCCACAGCGGCTCTTCCATGCGCCGGCCGACCGCGCACAGTTCCAGGCTTGCGGGGCTGCCGTCGGCTCGCACCGAAAGCCCGCGCCGCACGCAGCCGATGGCCCACTTGAGGTTGGAAAAGGCCTCCCAGAAGCGCACGCGCAGCGGGTCCACCGGCCTGCCGCTCGCGCGCTCGTAGGCCGCGTACAGGTCTTCGCGCGCCCCGAAACCGCCCGCCTCGCCCGCGCCGCCGAAGCGCCAGGTGCGCATGCACAGCACGCCCAGGTCCTGCATCGGGTCGCCGACCCGGGCAATCTCCCAGTCGAGCACGCAGCGGATGCCTTCGGTGCCGACGATCAGGTTGCCCGTGCGAAAGTCGGAATGCACGAGTGCGTCGGGCCAATCGACCGGCAGGTTCTTGCGCACCCATTGCACCGCGTACTCGAGCGCCGGATGGCTGAAGCCCGTTCGCGCCAGCAGGCCGGCGTACACCTCGAGCTCCCGCGCGGGCGAGAGCCGCTGCAGAAAGGGAAGCTCGGCGACCGGCATCGAGTGGATCGCCGCGAGGATGGTCCCGGCCTGGGCGGCCATCGCGCGACGGGCCCCGGCATAGGCCGGGTCGGACACGAGCTTTCGCCCCAGCGTCTCGCCCTCGACGCGTTCGGTGACGTAGCCGCGCTCGAGGCCGTCGTGCACGTCGAGCACGGCGAGCACCGCGGGTGCCGGCACGCCGTGCGCGCGCGCCGCGATCATCACGCGCGCGTCTTCGGCCGCGTCGAGCTTGGGCGCGGCGAGGCCGGGGGATGCCGATGCCGACGCGGTCATTGTGGGCATCTGCTGCAGGATCATCGGGCGGCGCCCGTCAACCGTGAGCAGGTCGAACGACCAGGTCGTCTTGGTCGCGCCGCCGGTGAGCCGGCGCAAGTCCTCGACGCTGCCATGCAGGCCCGCATGGCGCTGAAGCGCGAGGGCGAGGCGGCGCGCGATGTGCGGGGCGTCCACGTCAGATCTTCCGGCCCGCGGCCTGCCAGAACGGGTCGCGCAGCCGGCGCTTGAAGATCTTGCCGCTGTCCTCTCGCGGCAGCGCGGCATGGAAGTCGAAGCGGCGCGGCACCTTGTACCTGGCGATGCGGTCCTCCAGAAAGGCGCGCAGCGCATCGGCGTCGGGTGCGGTGCCGGGCATCGGCTCGACGGCCGCGGCCAGCGATTCGCCCATTTCCTCGTCGGGTATGCCGAAGACGGCGCAGTCGCGCACGAGCGGACACTGCAGCAACACGGCCTCGATCTCGGCCGGATAGATGTTCACGCCGGCCGAAATCACCATGTCGGAGCGGCGGTCGCACAGGTAGAGGTGGTCGTCCTTCACGTAGCCGACGTCGCCGCAGCTGATGAGGCCGTCGCGCTCCACCTCTTTCCGCTTTTCGGGATGGTTGTGGTACGTGAAGTCGGCGTAGGCCGGCACGCGCACGAAGATCTCGCCGACCTCGCCGGGCGCCACCGGCTGGCCGTCTTCTCCGTAGAGCACCATGCGCGCATCGGGGTTGAGCCGGCCCACGCTGCCGGGGAAGGCGAGCCAGTCTTCGGGCGTGCTGAGCGTGGCGGTGCCGACCTCGGTGCCGCCGTAGGTCTCGTAGACCACCGGGCCCCACCAGTCCATGAGGGCGCACTTGGTCTCGGCCGAGCAGGGCGCGCCGGTGTGTGTCACCCACTTCAGGGAACTCAAGTCGTAGCGCTCGCGCACGTCTTCGGGCAGCTTGAGCATGCGCACGAACATGGTTGGCACGGCCACCATGTGGCTGATGCGGTGCCGCTCGATGGCGGCGAGCACGGCCTCGGCGTCGAACCGGGTCTGCATCACCAGCAGGTCGCAGATCGGCAAGGCCTGGCGTGCGTAGGCGTTGGGCGAGGAGTGGTACAGCGGGCCGCCGATGAGCGCCCGCACGCCCGGCTGCAGGCCGTAAACGCGGCGCATCAGCTGCACGTACGCGGCAGCCTGTTCCGGCGTGGCCGCGTCGCGTTTCACGCCCTTGGCCCGGCCGGTGGTTCCCGAGGTGTAGATCATGGTCGCGCGGCTGCGCCGCGGCGGGCCGTCCCATGGCGCGAAGGCTCCGAGCCAGGCGTTCCATTCCGCCGCATCGGCCGGCACCTGCGTCGCGGCTTCGGCCAGCGAGAAGGCGCGGACCGCCTCGGGCGGCGTGGGCACGGTGATGACCACGGTGCCAGCGGGAATGTGTTCGCGCACCGGCGCGAGAAGGTCGGCATGCCCGACCACCACCTTCGGCGCCACATCGTTCAGTATGTAGAGCACCTCTTCGGGTTTGCCGTGCCAGTTGATGGGCACCGCGTAGGCGCCGAGCGCGGCGGCCGCCTGCTGCGCTTCGAAGAAGGCGAAGTCGTTGCGCAGCAGCAGCGCGATGGCATCGCCTTCTCGCACGCCCGCCGTATCGAAGCCGCGCGCGGCGCGCAGCGCGCGCTGCATCAGGGCGTCGCGCGCCATGCTGCGCTGGTCGAGGAACACCTGGCTCATGTCTTCGTGTCTCCGTGGTCTGCGATCAAGAGCCAGGCTCTTGCAGAAAGGCCAGGTTCCGTCAATGGTTCAACATATGATAAATCTTGCTTCGCCGTGGTGGCAAGGGGGCGATCCCGATGCAGGCGCCAACGATCAAGGCGCGCAGTAAGGCCAATCGGGTTGTGAGGTTGCGCCATTGAGCGCAGCCTTCCGGGCCGGGACACTGACTGCATCATGAGCCAATCACCCTGGATGACCCCGGAACTCGAAAACTTCCGCGACAACGTACGGCGCTTCTACGACAAGGAACTGGTGCCCAACGAAGAGCGCTGGGGCCGCCAGCAGCATGTGGACCGCGAGGTCTGGCGCAAGGCCGGCGCTGCCGGCCTGCTTTGCGTGGGCATCTCGGAGGAATATGGCGGCGGCGGCGGCAACTTCATGCACGAGGCCATCCTGTTCTACGAGCAGACCCTGGCCATCGTGCCCGGCCTGGGCAACGGCGTGCACACCGGCATCGTCGCGCACTACCTGGAGAATTTCGGCACCGAAGCGCAGAAGCAGCAATGGCTGCCGCGCATGGCGAGCGGTGACCTCGTGGGAGCGCTGGCCATCAGCGAGCCCGGCGCGGGCTCCGACGTGCAAGCCATCCAGACCCGCGCGGTGCGCCGGGACGACCACTATGTGGTGAACGGCGCCAAGACCTTCATCAGCAACGGCCAGCTGGCCGACCTGGTGTGCGTGGTGGTGAAGACCGACCCCTCTGCGGGCTCGCGCGGCATCTCGCTGCTCATGGTGGAGACCGCGAAGGTCCAGGGCTTTCGCCGCGGCCGTGTGCTCGACAAGATCGGCATGCATGCGCAGGACACCTCGGAGCTGTTCTTCGACGACATGCGCGTTCCCTGCGCCAACCTGCTGGGCCCTGAAGAGGGGCAAGGCTTTCGCCAGCTCATGAAGGAACTGCCGCGCGAGCGCGTGGTGACCGCGATGAGCGCGCAGGGCTCCATGGACCGGGCCATTGCGGAAACGCTGGCCTACGCGCGCCAGCGCAAGCTGTTCGGCGACACGTTGTTCGACTTCCAGAACACCCGCTTCAAGCTTGCCGAATGCCAGACCAAGGCCACCGTGTCGCGCGCCTTCATCGACCGCTGCATCGACCAGCTCGCGCGCGGGGAACTCGACGCCACCACCGCCGCCATGGCCAAGTGGTGGTGCACCCAGACCTGCGGCGAGATCGTCGACGAGTGCCTGCAGCTGCACGGCGGCTACGGCTACATGACCGAGTACCCGATTGCGCGCATCTACCAGAACGTGCGCATTGGTCGCATCCTGGCGGGCAGCAACGAAGTGATGAAGGAACTCGTGGCACGCGACATGCGGCGCGCCTCGGAATGAGTGCCCCCGGCAAATGAATGACGACATGAACGACGCATTCCGCCCCCGCATCCTCGAGGGCAAGGTCGCGGTGGTTGCCGGTGCGTCCAGCGGCATCAATCTTGGCATCGCGCAGCATCTGTGCCGCGCGGGGGCCAGGGTGGCCATTCTGAGCCGCAGCGCAGAGCGCATCGAGGTGGCTGCGCGCGCTGTCTCGCCCGACCCTGCCGAGGCCATCGGCTTTGCCGCGGACGTGCGCGACTACGACGCCGTGTCGAGCGTCTTCTCCAGGACCGCGTCGCGCTTCGGGCCGATCGACATCGTTGTCTCCGGGGCTGCAGGCAACTTCCACGCGCCGGCCGCGCAGCTGTCGCCGAACGGGTTCCGCACGGTTATCGAAATCGATCTGATCGGCACTTTCAACGTGCTGCGCGCGAGCTTCGAGCACTTGCGCCGGCCCGGCGCTTCCCTCATGTCGATCACCGCGCCGGGCGGTAGCCATCCCTCGATGTTCCAGTCCCATGCCAATTCGGCCAAGGCCGGCATCAACATGCTCACCAAATGCCTGGCCATGGAGTGGGGGCCAGGTGGTGTCAGGGTGAACGCGATCTCGCCGGGGCCCATCGCGGGCACCGAGGGCATGGCGCGACTGGCGGCCACGCCGGAACGCGAAGCGCTGCTCAAGGGCCGGCTCGCGCTGCGCGATTACGGCAGCAAGCGCGACATCGCCGATGTGGCGCTCTTCCTGTGCAGCGACAACTCGCGCTACATCACCGGGACGGTGATCGACTGCGACGGTGGCAGCGCGCTGGGCGATGCCTCGGGCGACGCCTTGGCGCCGCCCGCCCTTGCCGCTGGCAAGCCCTGATTGACACCGATATGGCCAGCTCACTAGCATTGGATCAACCATTAAAAAGAGTGCTTCGGCTCGTCCGCACTCAAGGAGACTCCATGCCGTCAGCTGCTTCCGCCACGCCAGCCGCGTATGCCCGGCCCTTGCTCGACAAGGCGCATGCCGAGGACAGCCCGCCCCGAGGTCTTCATCACACGATCCCCATGTGCTACGTGCTTTCCTTCCTGGGCGGCGCGCAGGACCGTGGCATGGATGTGCCCGCTCTGCTGGCGCGCCACGGCATCTCTCCCGCGATGATCGATTCGCCGCTCTCGCGCGTTTCGGTGGCGCAGTTTGCCGCGCTGCTCAAGCACCTGCGCTGGCGCATGCGCGACGAACTGCTCGGCTTCGGAAGCCGGCCCGTGAAGCTCGGCACCTTCGTGCTCGCAACGCGCCAGATGATGCGCTGCGCCACGCTGGGCGAGGCCTTGCGCGTGGGCTTCGGCATCTACCGCCTCGCCATCGACGAATTCAGCGCCCACCTGCGAATCGAAGGTGCGATGGCGCGCGTGGTCATCGGCGAGACTGCCGAGGGTCGGCGGCCCGGGTTCATCCAGTCGGCATTTCTGTACTGGGTGCTGGGGCTGGCGTCATGGCTGGTGCAGCAACGCATCGCGCTGCGCGAGGCCGCGCTCAGTCGCGACCTGCCGTCCGAGTCGTACCGGGAGAGCGGCCATCTGTTCAATGTTCCGATGCGCTTCGGCGCTCCCACCTCGAGCATCGCGTTCGATGCAAGCTGGCTCGCCGAGCCGGTCATGGCCGACCCCCTGCACCTTCAGGCGTTGTCCCGCGAACTGCCGGGTGCGCTGCTGGTGCGCTTTCGCGACCACTCGAGCCTGACCGAGCGCGTGCGCCTGCGGCTGCAGCACCAGCTTGCGGCGGGCCTGCCATCGCTCGAGCAGACTGCCTGGCACCTGAAGATGACGCCGCATTCGCTGCGGCGTCGCCTGGCCGAGCACGGCACCAGCTTCCAGGGCATCAAGAATGCGCTGCGCCGCGACGCGGCCATCGAGCTGCTGACGCGCTCCAGCCTGCCCTTGAGCGACATCTCGCAACAACTCGCCTTCTCGGAGCCCAGCACGTTCCATCGCAGCTTCAAGCTGTGGACCGGCGTGGCGCCGGGCGAGTACCGCCGCGTGCACGGCACCGCTCAGGCGGGCCCGGAGTGCGCCTGAATCCTCCCAGTCTTCCGACCCATCCAAGAAAAAGCCGGCCATGAACCATCCGTCGATCATCGCGCGCTCGCATCCCGACAAGACCGCTGCCCTCATGGCGCAATCGGGAGAACGCCTGTCCTACGCCCAGCTCGAGGCGCGCTCCAATCAGGGCGCTCACTTCTTGAGAGCGCTCGGGCTGAAGGCCGGCGACCATGTCGCGGTGATGCTGGAAAACCACCTGCGCTTCTTCGAGGTGTATTGGGCCACGCAGCGCACTGGCCTCTACTTCACGCCCGTGAGCACGCACCTCAGCGCGCAGGAGGCTGCCTATATCGTGAACGACTGCGGCGCGCGCCTCGTGGTGTCCTCCGCGGCGCTGGCCGACAAGGCGCTTGAACTCAAGGCGCTTTGCCCCGGGGTCGAGCATTTCGTCTGCGCCCACGGCCGCATCCCGGGCTACGCCTCTTGGGAGGAGCACACGGTCATGCAGCCCGAATCCCCGGTCTGCGACGAGGTGGGGGGGCACAACATGATGTATTCGTCGGGAACCACCGGCAAGCCCAAGGGCATCAAGGTGCCCTTCGCGAACAACCCGATCGGCGCAATCGTGCCGATCATGCAAGTGTTCGCACGCAGCTTCGGCTACGGCCTGGACACGGTCTATCTCTCGCCAGCGCCCCTCTATCACTCGGCACCGCTGGGCTTCTGCGCGACGGTGCAACGGCTGGGCGGCACCGTGGTCGTGATGGAGAAGTTCGAGCCCGAGGCTTTCCTGGCCAACGTGCAGGAGCACAGGGTCACGCACACCCAGGTCGTGCCGACCATGTTCGTACGGCTGCTGAAGCTGCCAGCGGAGGTGCGCGCCCGCTACGACGTGTCTTCGCTCGTGTGCGCGCTGCATGCCGCCGCTCCCTGCCCCGTGGAGGTGAAGCAACAGATGATCGACTGGTGGGGCCCCTGCATCTTCGAGCAGTACAGCGGCTCCGAAGGCATCGGCTGCACCATGATTTCCGCGCCCGAATGGCTGGCGCACAAGGGTTCGGTGGGCCGCGCGCTGATGGGAGACGTGCGCATCGTCGCGGAAGATGGCAGCCTTCAGCCGACCGGCACGGCGGGCGCGGTGTACTTCGCCAACAGCCGCCGCTTCGTCTATCACAACGACCCCGGCAAGACAGCGCAGGCCTTCAACGAACAAGGCTGGTCGACGCTCGGCGACGTGGGCTATCTCGACGAGGACGGCTACCTCTACCTGACCGACCGCAAGGCGTACATGATCATTTCGGGCGGGGTCAACATCTACCCGCAGGAAGCAGAGAACGCCCTGGCCCTTCACCCCGATGTGGCCGACGTGGCGGTGTTCGGCGTGCCCAACGCGGAGTTTGGCGAAGAGGTCAAGGCGGTGGTGCAGCCGGCCGACTTCGCGCGCGCAGGCCCGGCGCTGGAGGCCGAACTGATCGCCTATTGCCGCGAGCGCCTCGCTTCGATCAAGTGCCCGCGCAGCATCGACTTCGAGGCGCAGCTGCCGCGCCAGGACAACGGCAAGCTCTTCAAGCGCCTGCTGCGCGACCGCTACTGGGCCGGACACGCGAGCCGCGTGATCTGAGCCACCCACCTGCACGGAGGCCTCGATGCAACACGACACGGCGTTCGACTTCGCCGGCAAGACCACGCTCGTCGTCGGCGGCACCAGCGGCATCGGCAACGGCATCGCGCAGGCCTTTCGGGCCGCGGGATCGGCGGTGCATGTATGGGGAACGCGCGCTGCCCCCGGTGACTACCGCACCGACGAGGGCAGCGATCTGCGTGGCCTGCATTTCTCGCGTGTCGACGTCTCGGACGCGGCCGCCGTCCATGCCTTCGCGCCCCCGTTCGATCGGCTCGACGTGCTGGTGCTCGCGCAGGGCGCTGTCGAGTACCGCCGCGCCGAGTTCGAGGACGCGACCTTCCGCCGCGTGGTCGACGTCAACCTCAATAGCGTGATGGCCTGCGCGAGCGTGTTCCACCCGCTGCTCAAGGCGGCGGGTGGCGCGGTGATCGTGGTGAGCTCCATCTCGGCCTACCGCGCCGCGCTCGGCACACCGGCCTATGCGGCGTCGAAAGCCGCGGCGCTGTCGCTCACGCGCTCACTCGGCGCGGCCTGGGCCACGGACGGCATTCGCGTGAACGGCATCGCGCCCGGGCTGGTCGCCACCAAGATGACCCGCGTCACCACGGACAACCCGCAGCGGCTCGCGGCGACCGTCGCGCGCATTCCGGCCGGACGCGTCGCCACGCCCGCCGACATGGCCGGCGTGGCGCTGTTCCTTGCTTCTCCGCTCGCGCGGTACGTGATCGGCCACACCATCCCCGTCGACGGCGGGCTCAGCGCCTGAGGGCGTTGCACAACACCAGGAGACAACACATGAGCTGGGGATTCGAGACCGACGAGGCGTTCCAGAAGGAACTCGACTGGATAGACGACTTCGTGCGCAACGAGGTGGAGCCGCTGGACCTGCTGCTGGACAGCCCCTACAACGTGGCCGACCCGGCCCGCAACCGGCTGGTGCGCCCTCTGCAGCAGAAGGTGCGCGAGCGCAAGCTCTGGGCCTGCCACCTCGGCCCCGAACTGGGCGGGCAGGGCTACGGGCAGGTGAAGCTGGCGCTGATGAACGAGATCCTCGGGCGCTCGGGCTTCGCGCCCACGGTGTTCGGCTGCCAGGCGCCGGACTCGGGCAACGCGGAAATCCTGGCGCACTATGGCACCGAGGCGCAGAAGAAGCGCTACCTGCATCCGCTGCTGGCCAACGAAATCGTCTCCTGCTTTGCCATGACCGAGCCGCAGGGCGGCTCCGACCCGCAGGTCTTCACCACGCGTGCCGAACGCGATGGCGACGACTGGCTCATCAGCGGACAGAAGTGGTTCGCATCGAACGCCAACTACGCCTCCTTCTTCATCACGATGGCGGTGACCGACCCGGACGTTTCGGCCTACAAGGGCATGTCGATGTTCATCGTGCCGGCCGGCACGCCCGGCCTGAAGATCGTGCGCGACGTGCACCTGGCCGGCCGCAAGGCCCACGGGCATGGCCACGGCTACCTGGATCTCGACCATGTGCGGGTGCCGTCCGACCACATGCTCGGCGGGCCGGGACAGGCCTTCGCGGTCGCGCAGACGCGCCTGGGCGGCGGGCGCATCCACCATGCGATGCGCACCATCGGGGAGGCGCGCAAGGCTTTCGACATGCTGTGCGAGCGCGCCGTGTCGCGGCGCACGCAGCACGGCAGGCTGGCGGACAAGCAGCTGGTGCAGGCGATGGTGGCCGACTCCTGGATCGAGCTGGAGCAGTTTCGCCTGCTGGTGCTGCGCACCGCGTGGCTGATCGACAAGCACAACGACTACCAACTGGTGCGCAAGGACATCTCGGCCGTGAAGGCGGCCATGCCCAAGGTGCTGCACGACATCGTGGCGCGCGCGATCCAGGTGCATGGATCGCTGGGACTGACCGACGAGATGCCGCTGGTCGAGCAGATGGTGTCGTCCCTCATCATGGGCCTGGCCGACGGACCGACCGAGGTGCACAAGATCACGCTTGCACGCGAGTTGCTCAAGCAGGTGGCGCCGTCCACTGCACTGTTCCCCAGCTACCACCTGCCGCGTGCGCGCGAACGCGCAATGGCCCTGTACGGCGCGGCGCTCGAAGGCGCCGACGGGCTTTGAGCGGGATGCAGGCCGCGGCCGACGCGCAGGCGTGGCATGAGCTGGTCGACCCGGCGGCGCTGGCCGCGTGGATGGACACGCAGGGCCTGCGCGGGCGCGAGGGTGGCGATATCACCCACGCCACCTTGCTGGCCGGCGGCACCCAGAATGTTCTGCTGAAATTCGAGCGGAGCGCGCGCAGCTTCGTGCTGCGCCGCCCGTCGCGCCACCTGCGGGCCAACAGCAACGAAACCATGGGGCGCGAGGCCCGCGTGCTGGCCGCGCTTGCGGGCAGTGCCGTGCCGCACCCCGTCTTCATTGCAGCCTGCGCCGATACCGCGGTGATCGGCGCGGCTTTCTATCTGATGGAGCCCGTGGACGGTTTCAACGCCGCCCACGCCGGCTTGCCGGCGCTGCATGCGTCCGATCCTCTGTTGCGCAGGCGCATGGGTTTTTCGATGGTCGATGCCATTGCCGCGCTCGCGGCGGTCGATGTGGCGGCCGTCGGCTTGTCCGACTTCGGCCGCGCCGAGGGTTTTCTCGAGCGGCAGGTTCCACGGTGGCGCAAGCAGCTAGAAGGCTATGCCGCATGCGAAGGCTGGCCCGGTCCGCAGTCGTTGCCCGAGGTGCGCCAGGTTGGCGACTGGCTCGACGCGCATCGACCGGCTGCATTCACGCCTGGCCTGCTGCATGGGGACTTCCACATTGCCAACGTGATGTTCCGCCACGACGGGCCCGAGCTCGCGGCCGTGGTCGACTGGGAACTCGCGACGGTGGGCGACCCGTTGCTCGACCTGGGCTGGCTGCTGGCGACATGGCCGCGCCCTGACGGCTCTCACCACACGCTGAACCGGATTCGGCCGTGGAACGGATTCCCGCTGGGGCTGGAACTGGTGGAGCGCTATGCGCAACGCAGTCAGCGCGACCTTTCGGCCATCCGCTGGTATGCGGTGCTCGCCTGCTACAAGCTGGCGATCATCCTCGAGGGCAGCCACGCCCGTGCCTGCGCGGGCCAGGCGCCGCGCGACACCGGCGAGCGGCTGCACGGCGCCGCACGCGGCCTGTTGCGGCGCGCTGTGGACTGGATCGAGCACCCATGAACCGGCGCGCGCGTGGTCGGCGAGGTGTTCGGCGCCTGCCTGTTCGCGACGAACGACTTCGGCCGCATCAAACGATCAACCCAAACGAAAGACACGTACATGCCAGGACCGCTTGCAGGTATCAGGGTGCTCGAAGTCGCGAGCATCGGCCCCGGGCCCTTCTGCGCCATGATGCTCGCTGACATGGGGGCCGAGGTGATCCGCATCGACCGCCGTGCCGACGTCGGCCGCACGCCCTGGGTGCCGCCGCGCGCCGACATACTGTCGCGCGGGCGGCGCTCGCTGGCGCTCGACCTCAAGCAGCCCGAAGGCGCGCAGGTGCTGCTCGACATGGCCGCGCAGGCCGACCTGCTGGTCGAGGGCTTTCGCCCCGGCGTGATGGAGCGGCTTGGCGTGGGGCCCGAAGCCTGCCTCGCGCGCAACCCGAAGCTGGTGTACGGCCGCATGACCGGTTGGGGCCAGAGCGGGCCGCTCGCACAGGCGGCCGGCCACGACCTCAACTACATCGCCCTCAGCGGCGCATTGCACGGCATCGGTCATCCCGACACGGGTCCTGTGCCGCCGCTCAACCTCGTGGGCGATTTCGGCGGCGGCGGCGCGATGCTGGCCTTCGGCCTGGCTTGCGCGCTCATCGAGGCACGCGGATCGGGGCGCGGCCAGGTGGTCGATGCGGCGATGACGGAAGGCTCGGCGCTGCTGATGTCGATGTTCTACAGCACCCATGCGGCCGGCCGCTGGCATCGGCTGGGCGAGAACATGCTCGATGGCGCGGCGCATTTCTACGGGACATACCGCTGCGCCGACGGCCGGTGGCTTGCGCTGGGCTCGGTCGAGCCGCAGTTCTACGCGCTGCTGCTCGACACGCTGGGCATCGGGAACGCCGCCGAGTGGCCGCAGCACGAGCGCGCCCGCTGGCCCGAGCTCAAGCGCAAGCTGGCCGAGCGCTTCGCCACGCGTACCCGGGACGACTGGTGCGCGCTGATGGAGGGCACCGACATCTGCTTTGCGCCTGTGCTCGATCTCGACGAAGCGCCGCGCCACCCGCACGCGGTGGCGCGCGGCAGCTTCGTGAGCGTCGATGGCACGGTGCAGCCCGCACCGGTGCCGCGCTTCAGCCGCAGCCAGCCGGCGACGCCGCACGGCGCACCGGTCGTCGGCGCGCACAGCGAGGCCTTGCTGGCGGCCTTCGGCTTCGACGCCTCGCGCGTCGAGGCGCTGCGCGCCGCCGGCGTGTTCGCGCAGGCCGCGTCATGAAGCGCCTGGCGGGCCGCTCGGCCATCGTGACCGGCGCGGCGTCGGGCATCGGCGCGGCCACGGCAAGGCTGTTCGAGGAGGAGGGCGCGCGCGTGCTCGCGGTCGACCGCGATGCGGCACTGCTGGCCGAAACGCATGCGGGGCGGGACGGCATTCGCACGCTGGCGCAGGACCTGACCGGCGAAGATGCGCCGCGTGCCGTGGTGACAGGGGCGCTCGCCGCATTCGGCGCCATCGACATCCTGTTCAACAACGCCGGCACCAGTGCCAACAGCCTGGCCGAGGCCATGACCGACGCGCAGTGGGACAACGTGCTCGACGTGAACCTGCGATCGATGTTCCGGCTCACGCGCGAGGCCATCCCGGCGCTGAAGCAGCAGGCCGCGAAGACGGGCCGGGCGCGCATCCTGAACACGTCGTCGGTGATGGCGCGCGACACCGACATCGGTCTGTCGGCCTACGCCGCCTCCAAGCACGGCGTGGCGGGTTTGACGAAGACGCTGGCGCTGGAGCTCGGCAAGTTCGGCATCACGGCCAACCACATCCTGCCGGGCGCCATCGTCACCGGGTTGACGCGGCGCAGCTTCGAGCAGGCGCACATCAGCGCGGTGTGGGAGAAAAAGGCCGCGCTGCGCCGGCTGGGCCAGCCTGGCGATATCGCGCGCGCCGCGCTGCTGCTGGCGAGCGACGAGGCCGACTTCATCACCGGCCACGGGCTGGTGGTGGACGGCGGGCTCACGCTGCGGGCCTGATCAGCCGCTTGAGCCGGTCAACGATGAACAGGTAGCCCTCGGCGTCGCGGTGCACGAGGTCGCCGGTGCGCAGTAAGCGACGGCCGTCGATCTCGCGGAAAGCCTCTGCGTCCGCCTGCGGTTGCAGACGGCCATCGATGCGGTCTCGGTCATGCCCCAGCCCTCGAGGTAGCGCACGCCCAGTTCGTCGGACAGGCGCAGGCTCACCGCTTCGGGCAGGCCCGTGCCCCCGCCCGTGATGGTGCCGAGGCTCGCGATGTCGAACGCGCCCTTGGGCCAGAACGGCGAAGGGGCGCCTCGAAGCGGGGCGAGGGCATCGGCGATGGTCGGCATGGTGCGGCTTTCAGTGTCCGGTCCAGCGCGGGGCGCGGCGCTCGGCGAAGGCCCGCGGGCCTTCGAGGTAGTCATCGGTCTTCACAAGGCGCGCGATGGCGTCACGTGCCAGCGCCTGGAGCGCCGCCTCGTCCAGGTCGGGCGCACGGCGCGCGACGGCCAGGCTCTCGGCCACCGCGAAGGGCGCGTTGGCGCAGACGCGCCCTGCCAGTTGCAGCGCGCTGTGCAGCACCTCGCCGGGCGCGACCACGCGATTGACGAGGCCCAGCGCCAGCGCCCTGTGCGCATCGATGGGGTCGCCGGTTGCGATCATCTCCAGCGCAATGGCTCGCGGCAGCGAGCGCGGCAGGCGGTAGATGCCCCCAGCCGCGGCGATGAGCCCGCGTTGAACCTCGGGCAGGCCGAAGATGGCGTGCTCCGAGGCCACTACCAGATCGCAGGCGAGCATGAGCTCCAGGCCGCCGGCCACCGCCGCGCCATTCACCGCGGCAATCCAGAGCTTGCGCCGCCGTGCGTTCACGAAGCCTGCAAAGCCGCCGTCGGGCGTGGAGCGTGCGCTGGGCGCGCTGCCCCCGGCCAGCTCCTTGAGGTCGGCACCGGCGCAGAAGGCTTGGCTGCCGGCACCGGTGAGGATGGCCACGCGGATCTCCGCATCGGCCTCGACGGCCTGTACATGCTGCTCCAGCGCCCGTGCGAGCGCGGCATTGACCGCGTTGCGTGCCTGCGGGCGGTTGAGCGTCAGCACCGCGATGTGCACGCCGGCCCGGTGAAATTGGACGACATCTTCAGGGTTCATGAGGTTCCTTCTGCGGTGATGCAGCCATGCAGCGATGCAGCGATGCAGCGGTGCATCCGGCAGTGCCGGGTAGGCGTTTCGGCCAACGCAACTGCGCGACTGCGCCATTGCGGGACGGGGCGGGCACTTTCCATACTGGCCGCAGGCGGACATCGATCCGCCGTACAACCACCCTGGAGACAAGACATGCATCCTCGATCCCGTTGCGCGCGGCTGTCGCGCCTCGCTGTCGGTGCCGCGTTGCTGGCCGCGGCGCTGGCGTCGCATGCGCAGGACTACCCCACGCGCGCCATTGCTCTGGTCGTGCCCTTTCCCGCCGGCTCGCCGACCGACGCCATGGCGCGAGAGATCGGGGCCGACCTGCGCGCGACGCTCGGCCAGCCGGTGGTGGTGGAAAACCGCTCCGGCGCCAGTTCGCTCACCGGCACGCAGTACGTTGCACGCGCCGCGCCCGACGGCTACACGCTGCTGCTCATGACGACCAGCCATCTCATCAACGCGCAGCTGCAGCCCAAGCCGGGCTACGACCCGTTCGACAGCTTCGTGCCGGTGACGGAGCTCATCAAGTCGCCGGTGGTGTTCGTGGTGCGCTCGACGTTGCCGGCGACGAACATGGCGCAATTCGCCAACTACGCCAGGGGCCGTTCGGTGTCCTATGCCACCTGGGGCATAGGCTCCAACACCGACATCTACGGCGCGATGATTTCCGACGCGATCAAGGCCGGACTGCTGCGCGTGCCTTACAAGGGCGAAGCGCCGCTGGCCAACGACCTGCTCGGCGGCCAGGTCGACAGCGCGATGATGACCGTCGGCATGTACAAGGCCCAATCGAAGACCGGCAAGCTGCGCGCGCTGGCGGTCAACGGCCCGAAGCGGCTGGACGCGTTTCCAGAGCTGCCCACGCTGCTGGAGTCGGGTGTTCCGGGGCCCAGCGTGGCCGGGTTCGCGGGCATCCTGGCGCCGGCGGGCACGCCGGCGGCCATCGCGGACAAGCTGGCCACGCACATCCAGCAATACATCCAGAAGCCCGAGGTCGCGGCGCGCTGGAACGAGCAATGAGGTTTCCAGGTGTCCCCGGTTCATCGCGCGGCGTTCGGCGAGCTGATGCGCAAGGATGCCGTGCGCTGGAGCGAGGCCATCAAGTCGGCCGGCATCAAGCTGGACTGATCGAAGCGCGGTGCGCCGCATGGGCTGTGTCGGTCCATCGCGCTTCGGTTCCGCGCACCTGCACGTAGAAGCTTTCGAAGCCCCTTGCCTCACTCGAAACGCTCGTTTGCCGCAGCCTTTTCCTGCAGCAGGGGCGGCGGCGCGAAGCGGCTTCCGTAGCGCTCTGCCAGCACGGTGGCACGCTCGACGAAGCGCGGCAGCCCGTAGGCATTGATGTATTGCACCGTGCCCCCGGTCCAGCGCGGATAGCCGACGCCGAGGATGGAGCCGACGTTGGCGTCGCGCGCCGAGGCGAGCACACCTTCTTCGATGCAGCGCACGGCCTCTATCGCCTGCACGAACAGGAAGCGCTCCTTCAGGTCGTCGAAGGGCACCGCCTTGCCGGAGGGCGGAAAGTGCTTGGCCAGGTCTGGCCACAGCGTCTTCGGCTCGCCGGGCGGGTAGTCGTAGAAACCTCCACCGCCCGCACGGCCGGGGCGGCCCAGGTCGGCGACCATTTTCTCGAGCACCGCCCATGCCGGGTGATGCGGCAGCGGCTTGCCTTCGGCGGCAAGGTCGGCGGCCGCCTGCTTTCGCACGGAAAGCGTGAGGCTCATGGCCACCTCGTCCATCACCGCAAGCGGGCCGACCGGCATTCCAGCCTGCAGCGCCGCGTTCTCGATGGTCGCGGCATCGACGCCTTCGGCCAGCATGGCGGCGCCTTCACGGGTGAAGGTGCCGAACACGCGGCTGGTGTAGAAGCCGCGGCTGTCGTTCACGACGATCGGCGTCTTGCCGATCTGCTTGACGAAGTCGTAGGCGCGCGCGAGCGTCTTGTCCGATGTGCGCTTGCCCTTGATGATCTCCACCAGCGGCATGCGGTCCACTGGCGAGAAGAAGTGCAGGCCGATGAAGTTCTCTTGCCGCTCGTACGCTGTCGCCAGTCCGGTGATGGGCAGCGTCGACGTATTGGAGGCCATGACGCCGCCGGGAGCCAGGTGCGGCGCGGCTTCGCGCACCACCTGTGCCTTGAGTTCGCGGTTCTCGAACACCGCCTCGATCACCAGGTCGCAGCCGGCCAGGTCGGCGGCGTCGGCGGTGGGCGTGATGCGCTGCAGCGCGGCCTGCATGCGCTCTTCGGTCATCGCGCCCTTGGCCACTTGCCTGGCGAATACTTTTTCGCTGTAGGCCTTGCCCGCCTCCGCCTTCTGCACCGTCGTGTCTTTCAATACGCAGGCCACGCCGCGCGTGGCGCAGGCGTGGGCGATGCCCGCGCCCATCATGCCGGCGCCCAGGATGCCAACTTTCGAGAAGGTCGCGCGCGGCACGCCTTCGGGGCGGCCCTTGCCGGACTTGGTCTCGTTCATCTGGAAGAAGAAGGTCGTGATCAGGTTCTTCGCGACCTGCCCGGTCACGAGTTGAACGAAGTGACGCGTCTCGATGCGCAGCGCGGTATCGAAGTCGACGCTGGTGCCTTCGACGGCGGCCGAGAAAATCGCCTCGGGCGCCGGGTAGCAACCCTTGTGTTTGCGGATCAGGGTGACGGGCGCCGTCTTCAGCCATGCAAGCGGTGCCGGTGCGCCCGCGGTGGCGCCCGGCAGCCGGTAGCCCTTGCGGTCCCAGGGCTGGGTGGCGTCGGCGTGGCTGGCGATCCATTCGCGTGCGAGCGCCAGCAACGCGGGCATGTCGCCGGCCACGCCGTCGACCAGGCCGAGGGCCTGCGCCTTGGCAGGCGAGAACGACGTGCCGTCCAGCAGGAAGGGCATGGCCTTCTCGAGCCCGAGGTGGCGCACCATGCGCACGATGCCGCCGCCGCCCGGCAACAGCCCGAGGCCCACCTCGGGCAGGCCCAGGTCGAGCTTGGGGTCGTCCAGCGCAAAGCGCGCATGGCAGGCCAGCGCCAGCTCGAAACCGCCGCCCAGCGCCGTGCCGTTGAGGGCCGCCACCACGGGCCGGCCCAGCTTCTCGAGCCGCCGCATCGTCGCCTTCATCGCCATCGCGCGGTCGAACACGGCCTGGCCGTCAGCCGGCCCCACGGCCAGCAGGTCGTTCAGGTCGCCGCCGGCGAAGAACGTCTTCTTTCCAGAGGTGAGGATGACGCCGGCGATGCCCTCGCGCTCGGTCTCCAGCCGCTCGACCGCGTCGGCCAATGCCTGGCGGAACACGCCGTTCATGGTGTTGGCGGCCTGGCCGGGCATGTCGATGGTCAGGGTGACGACGCCCGTGGCGTCCATGTCGAAAGTGATCGCTGTCATGGGATGTTGCTCAGAGTCGTTCGATGATGGTGGCGATGCCCATGCCGCCGGCCACGCACAGCGTGACCAGGCCGCGCTTGAGCTGCCGGCGCTCCAGTTCGTCGAGCAGGGTGCCCAGCAGCATGCAGCCGGTGGCGCCCAGCGGGTGTCCCAATGCGATGGCACCGCCGTTCACGTTCACCTTCTCGGGCGGCACCTGCATGTCGCTCATGAAGCGCAGCACCACCGATGCGAAAGCCTCGTTGACTTCGAACAGGTCGATGTCGTCGACGGTGAGGCCGGCCTTGCGCAGCGCAATGCGGCTGGCGGGCGCGGGTCCGGCCAGCATGATGGTGGGCTCGGCACCGACCACGCCAACCGACACGACGCGCGCGCGCGACACGAGGCCCAGTTCGCGGCCCTTGGCCTCGGTGCCGATCAGCATCAGCGAAGCGCCGTCCACGATGCCCGACGAGTTGCCGGCCGTATGCACGTGGCGGATGCGGTCGACCTGCGGGTACTTGAACTGCGCGATGGCATCGAAGCCGAACTCGCCCTGCTGGGCGAACGCCGGCTTGAGGCGGCCGAGCGAGTCGGCGGTGGTGTCGGGGCGGATGTACTCGTCCTGCGCGAGCACGGCAAGGCCGTTCGCGTCCGTCACCGGCACGACCGACCGGTCGAACCAGCCCTGGCTGCGCGCGTTCGCGGCCTTGCGCTGGGAGGCGGCGGCGAAGGCATCGACGTCGTCGCGGCTGTGGCCGTCCAGCGTGGCGATCAGGTCGGCACCGATGCCCTGTGGCACCGGCTGCAGCCGGAAGTTGAGCGGCGGGTAGGTGTCGCGCGCATTGGGTGCGCCCCCCATTGCAACGCGCGACATCGACTCCACGCCACCCGCGACCACCAGATCTTCCCAGCCCGATCGCACTTTCTGCGCCGCGATGTTGACGGCCTCCAGGCCCGAGCCGCAGTAGCGGTCGAGCTGCACGCCCGGCACGCGCCAGTCCCAGCCCGCATAGAGTGCCGCGGTCTTGCCGATGCACATGCTTTGCTCGCCGTAGGGCTGCACGCAGCCGATGAGGGTGTCCTCGATCTGGGCGGTGTCGAGGTCGTTGCGGCGCTGCAGCGCCCGCATCAGCCCGCCAAGCAGCGCGACGGGGTTGACTTCGTACAGGCTGCCATCGGCCTTGCCCTTGCCGCGTGGTGTGCGCAGTGCATCGAAGATCATTGCTTCCTGCATGTATTTTTCCTTCTTTCGGTAGACGTGTCGGGGGCGTTGCGAGTGAGTTCGCCCGTGCTGCACCCAGTGTGTGTGGGCAGTGCGGCAAGCTCAATGACGGATGAGCGCAATGTCATTGGCGGGAATGAGCAAGCGACGCATCCGCTGCAATCAGCAAAGCGCACTGCGGCGGTTCAGGGGTCCTGCCGCGCGCCATCGTCGAAGGTGAAGACCACGCGGCCGAAGCCGGCGCGGTCGTTGGTCTTTTCGGCCGCCTCGTCGAAGCGCTCGACCGGCAGCACATGGCTCACCAGCGGTCGAATGCGGCCTTGCCCATGGAGCGCCAGCACCTCGGTGCGCAGCGCATGCATGAGCGCCGGTGTGCGTTCGCCCGCCTGCCGCGCGTCCACGCCCACCAGCGAAGCGCCCTTGACGATGCTCAGGTTCGACTTCAGCACGCCGATCTCCCCGCCCGCGAAGCCCACCATCAGGTGGCGTCCGCCCCAGGCGAGGGTGCGAAACGCCGCATCTGTCGCATCGCCCCCGATCGGGTCGTACACGACGTCCACGCCGCCTGGGGCGGTCAGCGCCTTGACGGCGGCTTTCCAGTCGCCGGTGGTGTCCACCACCGCATCGGCTCCGGCGGCCAGTGCCGAGCTGCGCTTCGTATCGGTCGATGCGGCGGCGATCACGCGGGCGCCGAGAATCTTGCCGAGCTGCACCGCGGCATGCCCCACGCTGCCGGCCGCTCCCAGCACGAGCAGGGTTTCGCCGGGGGAGAGCTGGGCGCGCGATCGCAGCGCGTACAGCGACGTGAGGTAGGGCGCGAGAAGCACCGAGGCTTCTATCAAGTCCGCCTGCGGCGGCAGCCCGAACGCCAGCGATTGGGGAATGCAGATGTATTCGGACCACGCCCCCATGCGCGTGCCGCAGACGCGGTCGCCCAACCGCAGCCGGCCGTCGGCACCGTCACCCAGGGCATCCACCACACCGCTGAATTCGCTGCCCGGGACAAAGGGCGTGGGAGGTCTGACCTGGTACCCACCCCGTGCAAGCAACAGGTCGACGAAGGAGATGCCGCAGGCGCGGACCCTGACGCGCACCTGGCCTGCGGAAGGTTCGGGGATGGCCGCGTCTTCGAGCCGGATTCTGTCTTCGGGGCCGTATCCGCGCACCAGCAGCGTTTTCATTCAGGCGTGTCTCCGGTGGCGTTCGCTTACTCGATGCGGATCGAGCTGTCCTTCTTGATGGCGATCCATTGCTGCCTGGCTTTTCTCATGACGTCGCCGAAGGCCGCGGGCGAGAGCGGCGCGGCGACTTCCAGCGCGTTGTTCGCCATGTCCTGGCCGAACTCCGGCGTGGCCATGATCTTGTAGATGACGGCGCTCAGCCGGTCGACCACCGGCTGCGGCGTGCGCGCGGGGGCGAAGATGCCGCAGAAGGTTTCGGTGCTGATGCCCGGAACGCCGAGCTCCTCGAAGGTGGGGATGTCCGGCAGGCCCTTCCAGCGCGTGCGCCCGGAGGCGGCCAGCGCGCGAATGCGGCCATCGCGCCCGTACTGCACCGCGGTCGTGCTGGAGACGACGGCGGCATTCAGGCGGTCGCCCAGCAGGTCGGGAAGCATGGGGGCCTCTCCCTTGTAGGGAATGTGGTTCATCGTGATGCCCGCGCTGCGCGCCAGCATCTCGCCGAAGAAGTGCGAGCTGGAGGCATGCCCGGTGGTGCCGAAGCTCAACGGCGCCTTGGCGGCCTTGGCCTGCTGGATGAAGCTCTCCAGCGTCCTGGCGCCTTGCGGCGGCACGGCCCAGATGGCCGCGATCTCATACAGCCGGGCGACCGGCGCGAAGTCTTTCAGTGCGTCGTAGTTGACGTTGGGCAGCACGATGGGGTTGCTGACCAGCGCGGTCATGTTCATCAGCAGCGTGTAGCCATCGGCCGGCGCGCGCGCGACCAGGCTGGAGCCGATCAGGGAGTTGGCGCCGGGCCGGTTGTCCACGATGACCGGCTGCCCCAGTTCTGCCTCCATGCGGCGGCCCAAGGACCGGGCGATGGCGTCCGTCTGCCCGCCCGCGGGAAAGGGCAGCACGATGGTGATGGCCTTCGACGGCCAGGGGGCGTCCTGTGCGACGGCTGCATTCAGCGCGGGCAAGGAAGCCGCCAGCGCCAGCACCTGGCGGCGGTTGAGTGTCATGGTGTCTCCGTTTTTCTGGGGAAAGGCCGCGGACCCATGCGGTGCGGCCCTGTCATGCCGAACCCAGCGGTGCGCAATGGCCAGTGTGGGCCTGCGCCGCAGCTGGCTCAATGACCGTTGCGCGCAAAGTCGTTGGCTGGAATGCGCAGCCACCATGGCTCGTGCGGCGGGGCATTTCGGCCTGTTTGGCGGGCGCTTGCGGTCATGGTCCGCGAGGCTTGCGCGATCTAACCTGCGCCGCAACGACATCGAGAACGGAGACAAGCATGCGCGCAGACCAAGACACAGCCCTTGCGCCCGGTACCGTGGCGGACACCGACGACCCGGCGTCGCGCATCGCGCTGCGGGTCGCGGCACGGCGCGACGAGGCGCAGGGCATCGTTTCATTCGAGCTGAGACATCCCGAAGGCCTGGCGCTGCCGCCGTTCGACCCCGGCGCCCATCTGCTCGTGGAAGCCGCGCCCGGCATGACGCGCGCCTATTCGCTGTGCAACGACCCGGGCGAGCGCGACCGTTACCTGATCGCGGTGCTGCACGGTGCGGACCCGCATGGTGGTTCGGCCGCACTGCACCGGCACCTGGTGCCCGGCATGACCCTGCGCGCCAGCAAGCCGCGCAATGCGTTCGCCATGAGTCCGGCCGCGCGGCGGAGCATCCTGCTCGGTGGCGGCATAGGCATCACGCCGCTATTGGCGATGGCCGAGCTGCTGGCGTCGCGCCAGGCGGATTTCAGCTTGCACTATTGCACGCGCGACGCGGCCCGCACGGCGTTCGCGCAACGCATCGCCAGCTCGCGCTTCGCGGCGAACACGCAGCTTCACCATGATGACGGACCCGCATCGCAGCGCTTCGACGCAGAGCGCGTGCTGGCGCGCCCGGATGCGCACACCCATGTCTACGTGTGCGGGCCGGCGGGCTTCATTGCGCATGCGATGTCGACCGCGCAGCGCCTGGGCTGGGCCGAGAGCCAGTTGCACCGCGAGTACTTCGCCGCGCCCGCGATCACAAAAGGGACTGTCGCCGACGGCGTCTTCGACCTGGTTCTGGCGTCGAGCGGCCGCCGCATCGCGGTGAACGCGGGCCAGAGCGCGGCCCAGGCATTGCAGGAAGCGGGCGTGCCGCTGGTGATGTCGTGCGAGCAGGGCGTTTGCGGCACCTGCGTGACCACGGTGCTGCGCGGCACGCCCGACCACAGGGACCACTACCTCACGCAAGAGGACCGGCAGCGCAACGACTGCTTCATGCCGTGCTGTTCGCGCGCGTTCGGCGGCGAACTGGTCCTCGACCTCTGACAGTTCACGCATTTCGACAACCCTAGGAGACAGACCCGATGAGCATTTCCGACATCGACGGTGAAATAGCCAGCCACCAGCTCTACGCAGATCCGCTGCGCATGCATGCAGTGTTCGACAGGCTGCGCCGCGAAGACCCGCTGCACTGGACACAGGCGCCCGGCCATCCGCCGTTCTGGGCCGTGAGCAAGCACGCCGACGTGGTCGAGGTCGGCAGGCACCCCGACGTGTTCGTCGCCGCGCCCAAGACCTTCCTGCTGGACGACGAGGACCTGCGCGTGCGCATCGCCGAGACGGCGGCCACGGGCGGCAAGCTGGTGCGCACCATGATCCACATGGACGACCCGGACCACAGGAAATACCGCGGGCTGACGCAGTCGTTCTTCATGCCCGCCAACATCAAGCGGCTGGAGACCATCATCCAGGACCGCGCGCGGGCGTTGGTCGGGCGGATGCTCGAACGCGCCGACGGATGCGAGTTCTGCAACGAGATCGCGGTCTGGTTCCCGCTTCAGATCATCATGACCCTGCTCGCGGTGCCCGAGAAAGACCACGCCTACCTGCTGAAGCTCACGCAGCAGTTTCTGGCGCCCAAGGACGCGACCCTCAAGCGCGACGGCCCCGAGGCCCAGGGCAAGGGCGCGGTGGCGCGGGAGTATTTCACCTACTTCGGCAAGATGCTGGCAGAACGCCGCGCAGCGCCCCTCGCAGACGACCTGGGCTCGCTGATCGCCCATGCACAGGTCGACGGCAAGCCGCTGGAGACGATGGAAGCGGTGTCGTACTACGTCATCCTGGCGACCGCCGGGCATGACACCACCAGTTCCTCGATGGGCAGCGGCCTGTACAACCTGTTGCGCCAACCCGGTGAGCTGGAGCGCCTGCGCGCGCGGCCGGAGCTGATGGCGTCGGCGGTGGAAGAGATGTTTCGCCATGGCAGCCCGGTGAAGCATTTCGTGCGTACGGCCACGCGCGACTACGAACTGCGCGGCAAGACCATCCGCGCCGGCGACGAAGTGGCATTGATGTATCACTGCGCCAACTTCGACGAGGAGGTGTTCGACGACCCCAGGGCCTTTCGCGTCGACCGCGCGCCCAATCGGCAGATCGCGTTCGGGTTCGGCGTGCATGCATGCCTCGGGCAGAACCTGGCGCGCAGCAGCATGCGGGCGTTCTTCACGGAGCTGCTCGCGCGCACCGCGCACATCGAACTGATGGGCGAGCCGGCTTTCATCGCGAGCAACCAGGTCGGTGGGTTGAAGGCGCTGCAGGTGCGCACCACCCCCCTGGCGGCGAGCGCGACGGATGCGCAGCCGGCGGGAGCGGCCGCATGACGATCCGACCCGAAACGCAGGTCCTGCCGGCACCGGCCATGACCATCGGCGGTCGCGCGGTGCGGGCCACACAGACATTCGACGTGGTCGACCCTGCCATCGGCCAGGTGTTCGCGCAGGCGCCCGATGCGAGCGATGCGCAGCTCGATGCCGCCGTGCAGGCGGCACGCGATGCCTTTCCCGCCTGGGCGGCACTGCCCTGGGGCGAGCGCCAGGCCATGCTGGCCCGTGTGGCGGGCATCTACATGGCCAACCAGGAAGAACTGGCGAGGCTCCTGACGCGCGAACAGGGAAAGCCGCTGGCGCGTGCCCGCTCCGAGGTTGCGGTGGCCGCGCACTGGTATGCCGAGTTTGCGAAGATGGCGCTGCCGGAGCTGGTACTGCAGGACACCGCGCAAGCCCACGTGGCGGTGCGCCGCGTACCGGTGGGAGTGGTGGGGGCCATGGTGCCGTGGAACTACCCGGTGGTGCTTGCCGCCTGGAAGATTGCGCCGGGCCTGCTCGCCGGCAACACGATGGTGCTGAAGCCCTCGCCGTTTACGCCGCTCGTCACGCTGCGCCTGGGTGAGTTGCTGCGCGAGGTCCTGCCGCCCGGCGTGCTCAACATCGTCAGCGGAGGCGAATCGCTCGGCCCGCGAATGTCGGCGCACCACGGCTTCGACAAGCTCTCGTTCACCGGGTCGTCAGCCACGGGCCGCGCCGTGATGCGTAGCGCCTCCGGCACGCTCAAGCGCCTGACGCTGGAGCTGGGCGGCAACGACGCCGCCATCGTGATGCCCGACGTCGATGTCGACGCGGTGGCCAAGGAATTGTTCTGGGGCGCCTTCGTCAACAGCGGGCAGATCTGCATCGCCGCCAAGCGCCTCTACATCCATGAGGCGATCTATGCGCGCATGGCGAAGGCGCTGGTGGCACTGGCTGAAGCCACCCGCATGGCGCCAGGCGACGCGGAGGGCGCGGAACTGGGGCCCGTGCAGAACCGCCGGCAGTTCGACCGGCTGCGCGAGCTGCTGGCCGACTGCCGCCAGCGCGGTTTGCGGCTGCTCAGCGGCGGCGAGCCCGCGTCCGGACCCGGCTATTTCTTTCCGGTGACGCTGGTCGACAACCCGCCGGACGACGCCCGCGTCGTGCGGGAAGAGCCTTTCGGACCGATCCTGCCGCTGCTGAAGTTCCGCGACGTGGACGAGGTGGTCGCGCGTGCGAATGCGTCGGAGTATGGGTTGGCAGGCTCGGTCTGGTGCCGCGACGAAGCGCAGGCGCTGGCCATCGCGCGGCGGCTGGAAACCGGGACGGTCTGGATCAACGAGATCCAGACCGCTTCGCCGCACAAGCCCATGGCGGGCCACAAGCAGTCGGGGCTGGGGGTCGAGAACGGCCTGGAGGGTTTGATGACCTACACCCAGCCGCAGACGATTTCGCTCAGGCGGGCCGCCTGAGCGCTGCTGAAGCCCAACACAACCACACGCACAAGAGAACCCATCATGCAACTCAAAGACAAAGTCATCCTCGTCACCGGCGCGGCCAGCGGCATCGGGCGCCAGGCCTGCCTGACCCTGGCGGGCGGTGGCGCGCGCATTTTCGCGAGCGACCTCGACGGCGCCGGCGCTGCCGAGACGGCAGGCCGTATCGAGGCCGAAGGCGGCAGGGCCGCGAGCTTTGCGCATGACGTGACCGATGCCGCCGCGTGGACACGCGTGATCGGCGAAATCGAGCGGCAGGCCGGACGGCTTGACGGACTGGTCAACAGCGCCGGCCTGATGGTCGTGCGGCCGTTCAAGGAAACGGACTTCGCGCTCTACCGCCGGCAGCAATCGGTGAACGTCGACAGCGTGTGGCTCGGATGCCAAGCGGCACAGGCGCTGCTGGCAAGCACGGCTCGGGAAGGCAAGGACCGTGGCACGACGGCCTCCATCGTCAACATCTCGTCCATCCTCGGACAGAAGGGCGGGAGCATGCATTCGGCCTATTGCACCTCGAAGGGCGCGGTGCGGCTCATGACGAAGGCCCTGGCCGTCGAGTTGGGGCGGCTGCAGATCCGGGTGAACTCGGTGCATCCGGGCCTGGTCGAAACGCCGCTGGGCATCGGCTCGATGCAGGACATGATCAGCCACGGCGTGCCGCTGCCCTCGATCGAGGCCGCGGTCGGCATGGTGGCGCAGCGCACACCGCTCGGGCGCATGGCGCAGCCTGCGGACGTGGCCAACGTGATCGCGTTCCTCTGCGCCGACGAGTCGGCCTACGTCACCGGCACCGAACTGACGGTGGACGGTGGCTACAGCATCAACTGAGCGTCGGGCCGGTGCGCAGGCGCCGGTACGCGAGCGGCGTCATGCCCGTGGCGCGCTTGAAGGCGCGATGGAACGCGCTGGGCTCCGAGAAGCCCAGGCGGTAGCCCACCTCGGCCACGCTCAGCTGTGGCTGGTTCAGCAGCCGCATGGCGGTGTCGCGCCGCAGCGAGTCCACGATGGCGCGATAGCTCTGGCCTTCCTCGTGCAACCTGCGGCGCAGCACCTTGGCCGTCTGGCCCATCGTCGCGGCGAGTGCGTTGAGGCCTGGCAACTGGGCAATGTCCCAGCGCCGCAGGCAGCGGCGCACTTGCAATGCAAGGGGAACATCCTCGCTGTAGGGCGCCACGCGCCGCAGCGGCCAATGGAGGATGAAGATCTTCAAGCCTTGCATGTCGGCGACCAATCGAGCTTCGAGCCAGCGCGCGTCAAACGCGATGCGGCTCGGTGTGCCCCGGCGAAGCGGCGCCTCGAACAAGGTGTCGGCCGGTGCAAGGTCGGGGTAGGACACGGGCAGCGTTACCTCGCGCAGTGCGATTGGCCGCTGCACCATCCACGACATGAGACCGATCGCTCCATACAGCAACACCAGGTGGCCGGTCGCGCGGTACCGGTCGGGCGGCGTGAGGTCCACGATTTCCAGCGTTGCGGCGTCGCCCTCCACGCGCAGCCTCGGCGCAAAGTCGTCCAGTACGAGGCGGTACAGGCTGCAGCCCAGTCGCATCGCCTCGCCGAGGTTGGCGCAACGCAGCATCTGCCGGGCAACGAGCAGGAAGGTGCCCACGCGCACCGGCCGTGTGGCGAGGCCCATCATCTCGTCGCGCAATGCGCGCTGCATGCCGCGCAGGGCGCGCGCGAATTGCACCAGCGTGACCACGTGCGAAGGGTTGTCGAGCTGCGCGGGCGTCAAGTGGCAGCGGCGCAGCAGTTCTTCGGTGTCGCAGCCCCTGGCCTGCGCGGGCGCGAGCAGCAGGCGCAGGTAGCGCAGGGCAAGGCCGTCGCCGCCGCCTTTCAAGTGAACGCGGGGTCGGTCCACCACGGATAGAAGTCGGGCATGCCGGTGCTCACCTTGTCCGGGAACCTGGCGGGCCGCTTCTCCTTGAACGAGGTCACGCCCTCCGCGCTGTCGGCGGAGCCGCCGCGCGATTCGAGCCCCGCGCTCTCCAGCCGGTGCGCTTCCATGGGGTGGCTGGCGCCCAGCATGCGCCACATCAGTTGCCGCGTGAGGGCCACGGACACCGGCGCGGCGTTCTCCGCGATGTCCAGTGCCTTTGCCTGCGCGCGCGCAAGCAGTTCGCCCGGTTCGCACACCTGGCTCACGAGCCCGCCGGCCAGTGCCTCGGCCGCATCGAACACCGTGCCGCCCAGACTCCATTCGAGCGCCTTCGAAATGCCCGCCACGCGCGGCAGGAACCAGCTGGCGCATGCGTCGGGCACGACGCCCCGGCGCGCGAACACGAAGCCGAAGCGCGCGTCGCTGGACGCGATACGCACGTCCATCGGCAGCAGCATCGACGCGCCGATGCCCACGGCCGCGCCGTTGATCGCACCGATCAGCGGCTTGGTGCAGGCAAACAGGCGCAGCGCGAGCACGCCGCCGCCGTCGCGGCCGGGCTCCTCCCCCGGCTCGGGCGCGCGTGCCGGCGACGACGTATCGAAAGCCCGCGCGCCTTCCGACAGGTCGAACCCCGCGCAGAAGGCGCGGCCCGCGCCGGTGACGACGATGGCGCGCACGGCGTCGTCGGCGTCGGCCAGGTCGAGCGCCCGGCATAACTCGCGACGCATCAGGCGCGTCATGGCGTTGAGCTTCTCGGGGCGGTACAGCGTGAGCGTGAGGACCGGCCCGGAAAGATCCCAGCGGATGGTTTCGAACACTGCCTCGCTCATTGCATCTCCGCCAGCCGCGTCGCCTGGGCCTCGACGTCGCCGAAGAGCTGGTCGATCAGCGTCAAGCGGCGCAGGCAGTGGCCCACGGCGTATTCCTCGGTCATGCCGATGCCGCCGTGAAGCTGGATGGCTGCGTGGCAGAGGCTGCGGCCATGCCGGCCGATCATCAGCTTGGCGCGCGCGAGGTCGGCGCGAGCATCGTGCGCATCGAGGCCGTCCGCTGCAATGGCCGCGGCGATCGCCATGCTGCGGCACATCTCGAGGCTGACCAGCATCTCCGCCGCCCGGTGGCGCAGCGCCTGGTTTTCGCCGATCAGGCGGCCGAACTGCTTGCGTGTGTTCAGGTAGTCGATGGCGAGCCGGTAGGCCGATTCCATGGCGCCCACGGCATCGGCGCAAACCGCCGCGGTGCCAGCCGCCAGGGTGCCCTCGATGGCCTTCAGCGCAGTGGCGCCGTCGCGCGGATCGCCGAGCGGCAAGGCCGCTGCCGCGCTGAAATGGAGTTCACCGCCCGGCGTGTCGTCCACCATGCGGTGGGGGCGGCAATCCACGCCTTGGGCGGAGGCGTCGACCAGGAAGAGGGCGAGGCCGTTCGCATCGCCCGGGGCGCCCGCGGTGCGCGCGCTGACCACGAACCGGTGCGCGGCCGTGGCGTGCAACACATTGCACTTGGCGCCGTCGAGGCGCCATTGGCCGCCGTCCTGCCGTGCCGTGGTCTCCACCCACAGTGCAGCCTGGTGCCCGCCGGCTTCGTCGTGCGCCCAGGCCAGGCGAACCTCGCCGCTGGCCACATCGGGCAGCAACTGCGCCTGCACGGCGTCGTTTCCGGCCAGCCGCAGTGCGGTGCCGCCGAGCACGATCGATGCGAGAAAGGGCTCCAGCGACAGCGCGCGGCCCAGCTCCTGCATCACCGGCAGCAGGTCGACCGCGCCGCCGCCGAAGCCGCCGTGTGCCTGCGGCAACGGGAGGGCGGTGAGCCCGAGCTCGCCGAGTTGCCGCCACACGGGCTGGCTCCAGCCGGCGGGCGTGGCGGCGATGGCGCGGCGCTGCTCGAAACCGTAGACGTCGCCCAGCAGGCGGGCCAAGCTGCCCTGCAGCGCTTGCTGCTCTTCGTTGAGTTCGAAGTTCATCGTGACCTACCCCAGGATCGTCTTGGAAAGAATGTCCTTCTGGACCTCGCTCGTACCGCCGTAGATGCTGGCCGCGCGGCTGTAGAAATAGCGCATGGCCAGCGGGCCCGCCCAATGCCCGGCGCCCTCGCCGTCGTGCGGGCGGCGCTCCATGGCCGCGGGCCCCGCGATGCGTTGCAGCAGCTGGGCGATGTCCTGCTGCAGCTCGGTGCCCTTCAGCTTCAGCACGGAAGCGAAGCCGGGTACCTTCTGCGCGGTGTCGGGCGACAGCAGAAAGCGCCAGTTGGTGATTTCGAGCGCGCGGATCTCGGCGTCGAGCATGGCGATTTCGCTGCGCAGCCTGGGGCTGTCGAGCAGCGGCTTGCCGGCCTGGGTGCGCTTGCCCGTGAGTTCGCGGGCATAGTCCAGCCGCTCCCTGCACAGACCCACGTTGGCGATGCCCGTGCGCTCGTTCATCAGCAGGTATTTGGCGCAGTCCCAGCCGCGGCCTTCCTCGCCGACCAGGTTGTCGAGCGGCACGCGAACCTCGTCGAAGAAGACCTCGTTCAGGTGATGCTGGCCGTCAATCGACGTGATCGGTCGAATGGTGATTCCCGGCGTGCGCAGGTCGATCAGCAGGAACGAGATGCCGTGCTGCTTCCTGCCCTCGCTGTCCGTGCGCACCAGCGCGAACACCCAGTCGGCCAGGTGCGCCGTGGTGGTCCAGATCTTCTGGCCGTTGACGACGTACTCGTTGCTTTCGCGCCTGGCGGAGGTGCGCAGCGAGGCCAGGTCGGAGCCCGAGCCCGGTTCGGAGAAGCCCTGGCAGAACCAGATGTCGAGGTTCGCGAGCTTCGGCATGAAGAAGCGCTTCTGCGCCTCGGTGCCGAACTTCAGCAGCACCGGCCCAAGCATGCCGACATTGAACACCTGCGGCAATGGCGCGGGTGCGCGAAACAGCTCGTCGAGCAGGATCAGCCGCTCGGCCTGGCCGAGCTCGGCGCCGCCGAACTCGCGCGGCCAATGCGGCGCCGCCCAGCCTTTCTCGTTGAGGATGCGCTGCCAGGTCACGGTGTCCTGCTTGCGCGGCGGATGGCCCAGGCGCAGGCGCTCGCGAATGTCTGCGGGAAGCCGGTCTTTCACGAACTGGCGTACTTCGTTGCGGAACGCGGCTTGGTCGGGGGTGAGGTCTAGATCCATCGAGCGGGTGGCTGTGCCTGAGAGTTGCCTCGAAGGATCATAGCCGATGAATCGTCATTGGATCAACCATTTGAGGACGTGGTGACGGATGGGCGCCGCATTCGGCAATGCCGGGAGTGCGTTCGGCATATAGCACTCATATGCGCATGGAAATTGCGGTTGTCCGGCGCTGCATTACCCTCCGCAACCACGATGAAAAAAGCCTACCGCGCCTCCCTCCTGCGATTCGATGCCCACGGCCAGCCTGTTTTCGATGAAGACGGCCTGCTGGTGGTCGCCCCCGACAGCACCGGCCGCCAGCGCGTGCTCGATGCGGGCAGCCATGCCGCCGTCGCGCCGCGCCACCCGGACGCCCACACGACCCACCTGCCCGGGCGCATCCTCGCGCCGGGCTTCGTGGACATGCACATCCACTTCCCGCAGACGGACATCATCGGCTCGCCCTCGCCGGGGCTGCTGCCCTGGCTCGAGAACTACACCTTCCCCGAGGAAGGCCGGTTCGCCGACCCCGCGCACTCGAACGAAGTGGCCGACGTGTTCTTCGACGAGCTGCTGCGCAACGGCGTCACCACCTCGCTGACCTTCGCGACCTCGCACGTGGCCTCGGTGGATGCCTTCTTCGAGGGCGCCCGGCGCCGCGGCCTGCGCATGATCACGGGCAAGGTGCTGCAGGACCGCAACTCGCCCGACGGCGTGCGAGACCAGACCGAGCAGAGCCTGATCGACAGCGAGGCGCTGATCCGCAAGTGGCACAACACCGACCGGCTGGGCTATGCCATCACGCCGCGTTTCGCGCCCGCGAGCACCGATGCGCAGATGCGCGGCGCGGGCGAACTGGCGGCCAGGTACGCCGACACATGGATCCAGTCGCACGTGGCGGAGAACCGCGACGAAGTGAGCTGGGTGCGCGAGCTCTACCCGAAGGCGCGCTCCTACCTCGACGTGTACGCCGGCTTCGGCCTGATGCGCGAGCGTGCGGTGTACGCGCACTGCATCTACCTCGACGACACCGACCGCGCCCTGCTGCGCGACACGAAGACGGCCGCCGCGGTGAGCCCGACCAGCAACCTGTTCCTGGGCAGCGGCTTCTTCGACTTCGGCGCGGCCGACCGCGTGGGCTACCCCTACGGACTGGCCAGCGACGTGGGCGGCGGCACCAGCTTCAGCCCGTTCCACACCATGATGGCCGCCTACTACGTGGGCCGCGAGGGCCAGACCAAGACCGGCCTGAGCATCGCGCCATCGGAGCTCTGGTGGCGCCACACCGGCGGCGCCGCGCGCGCTCTGGGGCTCGACGGCGTCATCGGCAACCTGCAGCCCGGCTGCGAAGCCGACTTCCTGGTGCTCGACCCGGCGGCCACGCCGCTGCTGGCGCGCAAGACGAAACGCGCCGACACCTTGGAGGAAATGCTCTTCGCGATGATCGTGCTCGGCGACGACCGGGTGGTCGAGCGCACGGTGATCTCGCAGGCTGGCTGAGGCTCGAGAGGGCGAGCCCACCCATGCCACAATCGCCGACCCAGCGAGCGCGGCGCAACCTCTTCCAGGAACACCGCGGAACCGGCTTTGCCGGGCCGCTGGTGTTGCCCCTTGAGGGGTTGGCGTAGCGACACGAAGTGCGCGAAGACTGGGGTGTTTTTCAATGTCTATCAAGAGCGACAAATGGATCCGGCGCATGGCCGAGAACGAAGGAATGATCGAGCCCTTCGAACCGGGCCAGGTGCGCGAGTCCTCTGGCCACAAGATCATCAGCTACGGCACCTCGAGCTACGGCTACGACATCCGGTGCGCGCCCGAGTTCAAGGTCTTCACCAACATCCACAGCACCGTGGTCGACCCCAAGAATTTCGACGAGAAGAGCTTCGTCGACATGCATGGCGACTACTGCATCATCCCGCCCAACAGCTTCGCGCTGGCGCGCACCGTCGAGTACTTCCGTATCCCGCGCAACGTGCTCACCATCTGCCTGGGCAAGAGCACCTACGCGCGCTGCGGCATCATCGTCAACGTCACGCCCTTCGAGCCCGAATGGGAAGGCTACGTGACGCTCGAATTCAGCAACACCACGCCGCTGCCCGCGAAGATCTACGCAGGCGAAGGCTGCGCGCAGGTGCTGTTCTTCGAGAGCGACGAGGTCTGCGAGACCAGCTACAAGGACCGGGGCGGCAAGTACCAGGGCCAGCGCGGCGTGACTCTGCCGAAAACCTGACCCGCCGCCGCGCCTTTCGCTGACGGCCGGTTACCCCGGTGGCCGCCGGGCCAAGTACCATCCTCCGGTCACCGGCGACAACTCCTGCAAAAGGCCGGTAAGGAGCGTGCGATGAGATGGGAAGGCAACGAACAATCGGACAACGTCGAGGACCGCCGCGGTGAAGGCGGCGGTGGTGGCGGCGGCTTCATCGGCGGGCGCAGCATCGGCATCGGCACCGTCGCGGTCGCGCTGATCGCCGGCTGGGTCTTCGGCATCAACCCGCTCACCGTGCTGAGCCTGCTCAGCGGCGGTGGAGGGCCTGCGCAGGTGCAGCAGCAGCCCCAGCAGGGGCCGGCACCAAAGCCGCCGGCGAACGACCGCGAAGCGGCCTTCGTCTCGACCGTGCTGCGCAACACCGAGGTGGTCTGGACCGACATCTTCAAGCAGAACGGCGGCACGTACCACGCGCCACGCCTCGTGCTGTTCCGCAATGCCACGCCCACGGCCTGCGGCACGGGCCAGTCGGCCATGGGGCCGTTCTACTGCCCCGGCGACCAGAAGGTCTACATCGACCTCGGTTTCTACGACACCCTGAAGAACCAGCTCGGCGCACCGGGCGAGTTTGCGCAGGCCTACGTCATCGCGCACGAGGTCGGCCACCACGTGCAGGACGAACTCGGCATCACCGCCAAGGTCGACGGCATGCGCAATCGCCTGAGCCAGACCCAGAACAACGCCATGAGCGTGCGCGTGGAGCTGCAGGCCGACTGCTTCGCGGGCGTGTGGGCCCACCATTCGCAGGAGTCGAAGAAGTGGCTCGACCCGGGCGACATCGAGTCCGCCATGAACGCCGCACAGAAGATCGGCGACGACGCCTTGCAGCGCTCCGCGGGCCGTGCGGTGGTGCCCGACAGCTTCACCCACGGCACCAGCGCACAGCGCCAAAGATGGTTCGGCGCGGGCTACCAGAGCGGCGACATCAAGGCCTGCGACACCTTCAACGCGCGCAGCCTTTGAGATCGATGGGCCCGCAGGGCCCGTGCCTGCTGTCTTGCATGCTATGAAATAAATAGCAATTCCGCCGGCACGGACGTTGTCACGGCGCGGTCACTGCTGTTTTTTGCGGCAGTGCGACAATAGAGGGCTCAATGACAAGTTCCTTCTCCAATCTATCGCTGGCGGAACCGCTGGCGCGCGCCGTGGCCGAAATGGGCTACGAGACCATGACACCGATCCAGGAGCAGGCCATTCCGGTCGTGCTTTCCGGGCAGGATGTGATGGGCGCCGCCCAGACCGGCACCGGCAAGACCGCGGCGTTCTCGCTGCCGTTGCTGCAGCGCATGCTCAAGCATGAAAACGCCTCGACCTCGCCCGCGCGGCATCCGGTCCGGGCCCTGGTGCTGCTGCCCACGCGCGAACTGGCCGACCAGGTCGCGCAGCAGGTCAAGCTGTACGCCAAGTACACCAACCTGCGCAGCACGGTCGTATTCGGCGGCATCGACATGAAGCCGCAGACGCTGGAGCTGAAGAAGGGCGTCGAAGTCCTGGTGGCCACGCCGGGCCGGCTGCTCGATCACATCGAAGCCAAGAACGCGGTGCTCAACCAGGTCGAATACGTGGTCCTCGACGAAGCCGACCGCATGCTCGACATCGGCTTCCTGCCCGACCTGCAGCGCATCCTGAGCTACCTGCCCAAGCAGCGCACCACGCTGCTGTTCTCGGCCACGTTCTCCCCCGAAATCAAGCGGCTGGCCGGCAGCTACCTGCAGAACCCGGTCACCATCGAGGTGGCGCGCCCCAACGAGACAGCTTCCACCGTCGAGCAGCACTTCTACAGCGTGAGCGACGACGACAAGCGCCGCGCGCTCAAGCAGATCGTGCGCCAGCGCGGCATCACGCAGGCCTTCGTGTTCGTCAACAGCAAGCTCGGTTGCGCGCGCCTCGCACGCTCGCTGGAGCGCGACGGTCTGCGCACCACTGCGCTGCACGGCGACAAGAGCCAGGACGAACGCCTGAAGGCGCTGGCCTCGTTCAAGGCCGGCGAGGTCGACCTGCTGGTGTGCACCGACGTCGCGGCCCGCGGCCTCGACATCAAGGACGTGCCCGCCGTCTTCAACTTCGACATCCCGTTCAACGCCGAAGACTACGTGCACCGCATCGGCCGCACGGGCCGCGCCGGCGCCTCGGGGCTGGCCGTGAGCTTTGCCAGCGGCGGCAACGACGTGCGCCTGGTGGCCGACATCGAGAAGCTGATCAAGAAGAAGATCGATCTCGAGCCCGTCGAGTTCGAGGAAGACCGCCCGCGCGGCCGCATCAACGACGGACGCCGCCACTGGCGCGAGGAAGGCGAAGCGGGCGACGCACGCGACGTGCTCGACCAGCCGCGCGAACGCGCCAGCCTGGGCGGCGATGCTCGCCGCGGCGGCGGACGCCCGCACCGTGCGCCCGCGGCGCCGCGTGACCCGTTCTTCGACAAGCCCTACGAGCCGGGCGAACCCGACGCGACGCCGGCCTGGGAAGCCGCCGCCAAGGCCACTCCCGCGCGCGGCATCTCGAGCAACATCAAGAGCAAGCGCAAGGTTGCTGCGCTGTTCAAGAGCGCCGAGCCGAGCTGACCGGGCGGCTTCCACGTAAAAAAAGCGGCGCTCTCGAGCGCCGCTTTGCATTTCGGCTCAACGCCAGCCGCGGTGCCAGCCGTACTGCGGGTGGTGCCAGCCCCAGCCGTAGCGCGGGTGATAGGCCCAGACAAAGCCGACGCCCGGCGAGACATATGTCGGCGCCACGTAGGCCACGCCCGGAGGCGCCGAGTAGACGGGGGCGGCCGGGGCGACCACGCAGCCGGTCAGGACTGCTGCGGCCAGCGTGGCGGCGGACAGGGCAAGGATCGGGACTCTCATGGCGAAGCTCCTTTGATGAGTTGTTGTGCGCTATGCACAACCAACGCTTCGGCCTTTTGCCGGATGACGGCCCTGGCCGCCTTTACCCGGCCTACACAGTGTCACCGCCGTGTTGTGATCCTTTCAAAACGCTTGCACTTCGAGCACGCTGAAATGATGGGTTCCATCGCGTTCCAGCTGCGCCACCAGGCCGTACTCCCAATCGAGATAGGCCTGCATCGCCTCCGCGGGCGCATCGGTGCCTTCGTAGGGCCGGCGGTAGCGGTCGGTGCGCGGTGTCGCAAGGCGCGTCTCGCCGCTCTCGGCTTCGAGGCCCGCGGCAAACCAGGCGGCGTTGCCGCCCGCCAGCACCAGCACTTCGACATCGGCCTTGCCCCGGGCATCGAGCAGCGCACGCACGTCGGCCGCCGCATAGCGCGCGAGCAGGCTGCTGCCGCAGGTCAGCACGTAGCGGCGCGACGCGGGAATGACCGCGTCCAGCGCATGCGCCAGCTGCGCACGAATCGCATACCACGCGCCCGGGATGTGGCGCCGGACGTAGTTGGCGCTCGTGGTCACGTCGATCACCGCGGTGCCGGACGACGGCTGCCCAAGCAGCGCGCAGAGTTCGCCAGGCGTGATCTCCGCCACCACGGCCGCGACGGGCGGGTAGGCGGGCGCGGGGGGCTCCTTCTCGCTGAACGCCGCGGCCTCGGGCACGGCGTGCGGCACATAGGCCTCCCATCCCATCTGTGCGAGCCAGGAGGCGCTCATCGATGCGCGCACTCCGTCGTCGTCCACCAGCACGATGCGCGCGCCGCGTACCGGCACCTGGTGATCGGTCTCCTGCACCAGCTGGCCGCCGGGCGCGTTCGCAAAGCCCGGCAGATGGCCCGCGGCGTATTCCTCGGGCGTGCGCACGTCGAAGCGATACACGGTGCGTCCTGGCGCCTCCAGTGTCTGCAGCGCGGCCAGGTCGATGCGCCGCACGCCGGCCGCATCGGCCACGCGGTGCGCATCGGCCTGCGCCTGTGCGCGATGCGCGTCGGACACCGCGGCGGGCGCCTGCCGGCCGGCGCCGTGGTCCAGCACCTGGCCCGCCAGCTTCCAGCCGATCGTGCCGTTGCGCAGGGCCGCCACCGGGTTCGGAATGCCGGCGTTCACCAGCGACTGCGTGCCGATGATGCTGCGCGTGCGGCCCGCGCAATTCACGATCACCCGCGTGGCCGGGTCGGGCGCCAGCTCGCGCACCCGCAGCACGAGTTCCGCCCCGGGCACGCTCGTGGCAGACGGAATGCTCATCGTCTGGTATTCGTCGAAGCGGCGCGCGTCGAGCACCACCACGTCGGCCCGGGCATCGATCAACGCCTTCACCTCGGGTGCCGACAGGGACGGCGTGTGCCGCTCGTGCTCGACCAGTTCGCCGAAGGACTTGCTCGGCACGTTCACGTCGCGGAACAATTCGCCACCCGCCTTGCGCCAGCCCTCGAGGCCGCCGTCGAGCAGGTGGACGTTGGTGTAGCCCAGCGCGGCGAATGCCTTGGCGGCCAGCGGCGCGAGGTCGCTGCCGCCGTGTTCGCCGTACAGCACGATCAGCGTGTCGCGCCGCGGAATGCGCCGCCATGCCTCGATCTCGATGCGCGAGAGCGGCAGGTTCGCGGCCCACAGCGGGTGTTCCTGCGCGAACGGGTCTTCCTCGCGCACGTCGAGCAGCGCGGTTTCTTCGCGGGACAGCAGGCGCTCGCGCACGGCGGCGAAGGACAGGAGGGGAAAGGAAGCAGTCGTCATGCGGCGGTCGGCGAAGATCTGAGTTCGGCGCTGCGGTCCCACAGGTTGGGCAGCAGCGTGTTGGAGTATCCGGAGACGAAGGGCTTGCGTCCGCCCTCCGGCGGGTAAGTATGACGCCGCACGGCGCCGATGTTCGCGCCGTAGACGTGGATGCTGATCGACACCCGGTCCATATGCGCGTTGTGCACGCGGTGCAGGTCGCCGACGGTGGGCGACACCGCTTCCACGTCGCCGGCATCGAGCCGCACCGCCTCGCCCTTCGGCTGTGCACGGCCTTGCGCATCGAGCGCATGGCCCTGGCTGTACTCGGCACCGCGCAGCATGCCGATCAGTCCCCACACCGTGTGGTCGTGCACCGGCGTGGCCTGCCCCGGCCCCCACACGAAGCTCACGACCGAGAAGCGCTCGGTGCTGTCCGCATGCAGCAGGAACTGCTGGTAGCGCGTCGGGTCGGGTTTCGCGAAGGCCTCGGGCAGCCAGTCGTCGCGCGCCACCAGCGTGCGCAACAGCGCGCCGCCCTCCGAAAGAATGCGGGGCTCGTCGGGTGCGCCGTCGAGCAGCCGGCCGAAGGCGCCGACAAATTCGCGAAGCGGCGCGATCATGCGGCGCGCTTCCAGAGCTGCGTGTCGGTGATCGCGCGCACGTCCACCCGCACCGGCAGGATGCCGTCGCGCGCCGAGCGGTCGGCCACGACCTGCAGCGCGGCGATGTCCGCCTCGCTCACCGGCCGCCCCGCCACCGACGCCCGCGCGGTGATGATGCGGGAAGCCTCGATCGGCAGCCGCGTGAGCTGGCTGTATGCCTGTGCATAGGCCTCGGGGTTGGCCAGCGCCCAGTCGCCCGCGCGGCCGAGCCGGTCGAGGAACTGCACGATGGCCGCGCGCCGGGCCGGGTCGGCCAGCGAATGTTCGCTCGCGGTGATGAAGCCCAGCGCGGTGTTGATGCCGCGCCCGTCGCGCAGGATGCGCCCGCCCTGCTGCACCGCGATGGTGTAGTACGGATCGAAGATGGCCCAGGCGTCGATCTGCCTCGATGCGAAGGCGGCGGCGGCATCGGTCGGCAGCACGAACTTCACCGTCACCTCGTCGCGCTTCACGCCGGCCTCCTCGAGCGCGCCGTACAACTGGTACTGCGAGATGCTGCCGCGCGCCGACGACACGATCACCGTCTTGCCGCGCAGGTCTGCCACGCTGCGCAGCGGCGAATCGTGCTGCACCACGATGCCCAGCGAATCGGCCTTGCCGACGCGGGTGGCGACGATCTTCAGCGGCGTCTTGCCGACGGCGGCGGCCAGCACCGGCAGGTCGCCGGCCATGGCCGTGTCGACCGCCGCGCCGCGCTGCGCCTCGAACAGCGGCGCGGCGCCCTGGAAGTTGGCCCAGCGATAGGCGAACGGCGCGCCTTCGAGCGCGCGCGAGGCCTCGAACAGCGAGCGCAGGCCGCCGGCCTGGTCGCCCAGCACCAGCGTGGCCTGCGGCGGCGTTTGCGCAAATGCACGCAGCGAACCGGTGGCGGCCAGCGACAGCGCGGCGCCTTGCTTGAGCCAGCCGCGGCGCGAGGCGCTGGAGAAGAGCAGGGACGTCATGCGGCGTCTCCCGAAGGCAGCAGTGCGCGCTTGCCCGCTGCAATCAGGATCGCGTCGTTCTGCGGCGTATGGATGCGGCTGCACAGCACGTCGCGGTAGTGCCGCTCCAGCGGGTTGTGCCTTGTCAGGCCGTGGTTGCCGCTGAGCTGCAGCGCGAGTTCGACCGCACGCACCGCATTGCCCGTCACCGTGTATTTCAGCAGGCCGCTGTCGGCCGCGGGTTGCGCCTGGCCGTCGTCGACGGCGGCGGTGGCGTCGTCGAGCAGCACGCGGTTGGTTCGCAGCAGCGCTTCGATCTCGCCCACGTGCTCCTGCACGCGCGGCAGGCTCGCCAGCGGCGCGCCGAGACTGCCGGGCGCGCGCTCGTTCAGGAAGCCGACCAGCCAGTCGCGCGCGGCCGTGGCCACGCCGTCGTAGAGGGTGCCGAGCAGCACGGTCATCCAGGCCTGCTGCGTGGCGTGGGCGTCGATGTCGGTCTGGCTGCCGGCATCGGGCGCCCAGTCGGACGGCGCGCGCAGGTCGACCGCGTGGTCCGCGCCGACGGCGACGTTCTCGAACACCACCTCGTGGCTGCCCGAGGCCCGCAGGCCCAGGTGGTCCCAGCTGGCGATCACCCGCACGCCGGGGGCCTGGCGCGGCACCAGGAACACGCCGGTGCGCGGGGCGGGCTCGTCGGTGCGGGCCCACACCGCGAGCCACGAGAGGCCCTCGATGCCGGTGGTGTAGAGCTTGTGGCCGTCGATCTTCCAGCCGTCGGCATCGCGCCGCGCCACAGTGGCCGGCAGGCCGCCACGCGCGGGGGAGCCCAGCGCGGGCTCCACGCGCAGCGCGTTGATCAGCGCGCCGTGCTCCACCGCGTCGCGCGCCACGCGTTCGCGCAGGTGCGGCGGCCAGCGGCTGTCGCCGCGCGTCAGCGCGTGGTGCTGCAGATAGGTCATGGTGAGGATCAGCGCGGTGGCCGGCTCGCCGCGCGACACGGCCGCGATCACGCGCCGGGCCGTGGCCAGCGTGGCGCCGCCGCCACCGTAGGCGGCGGGCGCCACCAGGCCGATCAGGCCGTGCGCCTGCAGCGCGTCGAAGTTCTCGCGCGGGAAAGCGCCGCTGTGGTCGTGATCGGCCGCGGTGGCGGCGAATCGGGCCGACAGCTGCGCCAGCAGCGCGGGCGCGGCCAGGCCGCCCGGGGGCGTGGATGGATGTTCCCCGGCCGTGGCCGAGGGGCGTCGCAAAGGGAGTGCACTCATGGTTGCGCACGGTAGCCGGCCGGCCGGCGCCGTAAAACGATGCATCCCGCATATGCAAACTCGTTTTTCTGTGTTTGCATCCGTGCCGCCTCTGGGTACGGTCCGGTGCATGAAACCAGATCTCTCGTTGGAACGGCGCCGCCTGCTGCAGGCAGCCGCCGCATGGGGCGCGGCGGCTTCGGCCGGCTGGGCCCGGGCCGCCGCGCCGTCGGCCGACCTGTCGGGCGTCACGCTGCGCGTGGGCACGTACAAGGGGCTCTGGCGGCCGCTGCTGGCGGCATCCGGCCAGGCCAACACGCCCTACAGGATCGACTGGCGCGAGCTCAACAACGGCGTGCTGCACATCGAGGCCATCAACGGCGACGCGCTCGACCTGGGCTCGGGCAGCGAGATCCCGCCGGTGTTCGCGGCGCGGCAGAAGTCCAGCGTGCGGCTGGTGGCCGTGACGCACGAAGACCTGAACAACCAGGCCACGCTGGCGCGCAAGGACGCGCCGATCCGCACCATCGCAGATTTCAAGGGCAAGCGCGTGGGCTATGTGCGCGCCACCACCTCGCACTACTACCTGGCCAAGCAGTTGGCCGAGGCGGGCCTGTCGTTCAGCGACATCCAGGCCGTGAGCCTCACGCCGTCGGACGGCCTCTCGGCCTTCGCGCGGGGCGATCTGGATGCCTGGGCCATCTACGGCTACAACGGCCAGCTTGCGCGCACGCAGTACGGCGCGCGCACCATCAAGACCGGCGTGGGCTACCTGTCGGGCAACTTTCCCATCTACGCCAACCCGCGCGCGCTGGACGACGCACCGCGCCGTGCCGCGCTGGCCGACCTGCTGCAGCGCCTGCAGCGCGCCTTCGCGTGGAGCAACGGCAACTTCCTGGCGTACGCCCGCGCGCAGTCGGCCGAGACGCGCGTGCCGGTGGGCGACATCGTCGAGCTCTTCAACGGCCGCAGCGGCGACTACAGCCTGGGCCCCGTCAGCGACGCCGTGGTGCGCAGCCACCAGGACGTGGCCGACACCTTCCTGAAGATCGGCGTGCTCGACGGCCCGGCCGACGTGAAGCCCTTGTGGGACCGCAGCTTCGAGAACCTGCTGCGCCTGCCCGCCGCCTGATTTCCCTCTCCCAACCCAGACAAGGACAACGACATGAGCCAGCCACAGCAAGACGGTGCCGTCGAATTCATCGGCATGATCCAGGGCCAGAAGGTCTCTGAAATCCACGCGGCAAAGGGCCCGGCGCTCGACCGCGACTACGTGCGCGCCTTCGCGCAGGCGCACGAGACCGCCGGCTTCGACCGCGTGCTGGTGCCGCATCACTCGACCAGCCCCGACGCCACGCTCACGGTGGCGCATGCCGCATCGGTGACCGAGCGCATCCACTTCATGCTCGCGCATCGCCCCGGCTTCGTCGCGCCCACGCTGGCGGCGCGGCAGTTCGCCTCGCTCGACCAGTTCAGCGGCGGCCGGCTCGGCGTGCACTACATCTCCGGCGGCTCCGACGAGGAACAGCGCCGGGACGGCGACTGGCTCGACCACGACCAGCGCTATGCCCGCACCGACGAATACCTCGAAGTGCTGCACAAGGTGTGGACGGCCGAGAAGCCCTTCGACCACGAAGGCGCGCACTACCGCTTCCAGAACGCGTTCTCCGCAGTCAAGCCGCTGCAGACGCGCAACGGCAAGCCGCACGTGCCGGTGTATTTCGGCGGGGCCTCGGAGGCCGCGATTCCGGTGGCGGGCAAGTACGCCGACGTGTATGCGCTGTGGGGCGAGTCGCTCGACCAGGCGCGCGAGCTGACCACGCGCGTGCGCGCCGAAGCGGCGAAGCACGGTCGCAGCGTGCGTTTCTCGGTGTCGTTCCGCCCGATCCTGGCGCAGACCGAAGAGGCTGCATGGGCCCGCGCGGAGAACATCCTGGCCGAGACCAGGCGCCTGCGCGTGGTGCAGGGCTACAACCGCGGCGGCCCGCAGCAAAGCGAAGGCGCCAGGCGCCTGCTGGCCGCGGCCGAGAAGGGTTCCCGGCTCGACAAGCGCCTGTGGACGGCCGTGGCGCAGGAGATCGGCGGGCGCTCGAACAGCACCGCGCTGGTCGGCACGCCCGAGCAGGTGGCCGATGCGCTGCTCGACTACTACGACCTGGGCGTGACGACCTTCCTGATCCGCGGCTTCGATCCGCTCGAGGATGCGCTGGACTACGGGCGCGAGCTGATCCCGCGCACGCGCGAACTAGTGGCGCAGCGCGCCGCGTCCATCCGCAAAGCCGCCTGATCTGACTTTCTCCCTCCCCCTCTGGGGGAGGGCAAGGGTGGGGGCAGGCGGCGTCGAACGCCGTCATGGCGTTGAAGCTGTCGAGCCCCCATCCCAACCTTCCCCCAGAGGGGGAAGGAGCCAGAACCGAACACCTAGGAAACCCATGAGCGCCGTTCTTTCCATCGACCGCAATGCCCCCCAGCCGCTGAAGCTCAACCCGAACCCGCAGCAGAAGTACTGGTTCGACCCCGTGCCCCCGCGTCCCACCGTGCAGGCCGAGCGCCGCCATCGGCAGGAGCGCCTGGCCGGTGCCTTCCGCCTGTTCGCGCGCTTCGGCTTCGCGCAGGGGCTGGCCGGCCACATCACCGCGCGCGACCCCGAGTTGACCGACCACTTCTGGGTCAACCCGCTGGGCATCCATTTCTCGCGCATCCGGGTGTCCGACCTGCTGCTCGTCAATTCGAAGGGCGAGACCGTCATCGGCGATCGCCCGCTCAACAAGGCTGCCTTCGCCATCCATGCGGCCATTCACGAGCACAACCCGAAGATCATCGCCGCGGCCCACACCCACTCGACCTACGGCAAGGCCTGGTCCACGCTGGGCCGCAAGCTCGACACCCTCACGCAGGACAGCTGCGTGTTCCACGACGACGTGGCGCTGTTCGACGACTTCACCGGCATGGTGGTCGACACCAGCGAGGGCGAGCGCATCGCGCATGCGCTGGGCGACCGGAAGGGCGCGATCCTCAAGAACCACGGCATCCTGACGGCCGGCCCCACGGTGGAGGCCGCCGCGTGGTGGTACATCGCGCTGGACAACGCCTGCCACACGCAACTGCTGGCCGAGGCCGCCGGCAAGCCGCAGCCCATCGACGAGGCGACCGCGCGCCACACGCACAGCCAGATCGGCGGCCCCGAAGGCGCGATCCACTCCTTCGACAGCCTCTACGAAGGCCTGGTCGAGGCCGAGCCGGAGCTGCTGCTGTGAAGACGAACGCCACCCTTTCCCGCCGCGGCATGCTGCGCGCCGGCGGTGCGGCCGCGGTGGTCGCATCGGGCGGCCTGATCGCCTCGCAGGCCTTCTCGCAGTCGTCGCGCAAGCTGACCTTCGCATGGAACGCTGCCGCTTTCTGCCTGTCGCCCGTGGTCGTGGCGCAGGAGCGCGGCTACTTCGAGCGCAACGGCCTGCAGGTCGAGCTCATCAACTACACGGGCTCCACCGACCAGTTGCTGGAGTCGCTGGCCACCGCCAAGGCCGACGCGGCCGTGGGCATGATCCACCGCTGGCTCAAGCCGCTCGAGGCGGGCTTCGACGTGAAGATCGTCGGCAGCTCCCACGGCGGCTGCGTGCGGCTGGTGGGCGCGAAGAGCGCGGGCGTCACCAACCTTGCGAGCCTCAAGGGCAAGGTCATCGGCGTGTCCGACATCGCGAGCCCGGGCAAGAACTTCTTCTCGATCCTGCTCACCAAGAACGGCATCGATGCCGACAAGGACGTCACCTGGCGCCAGTACCCGGCCGACCTGCTCGATGTGGCGGTGAAGAAGGGCGAGATCCAGGCCATTGCCGACGGCGACCCCAACATCTACCTGATCGAGAAGCGCAACCAGGGCGCCTACGTCGAGGTGGCGAGCAATCTTTCGGGCGAGTACAAGGACAAGGTGTGCTGCATCGTCGGCGCGCGCGGCGAGCTCGTGCGCAAGGACAAGGCGACCGTCGCCTCGCTGGTGCGCGCCATCGCCCAGGCTTCCGACTACGTGGCCGAGAACCCGAACGAGTCGGCCAGGCTCTTCGCCAAGTACTCGCCCAACGTGGCGGTGGAAGACCTGCGTGCGCTGCTGGGCACGCTCACGCACCAGCACCATCCGCTGGGCCGCAAGCTGCGCGACGAGGTCGAGTTCTACGCGCGCGATTTCCGCGGCGTGGGTGTGCTCAAGAAGAGCACGGACCCGGTGCGCTTTGCCGACCATGTTTCCTTCGATCCGCTCGCATGAGCAACCACAGCACGTTCATGACTCTCCATAGTTCACGCCGCCGGTTTCTCGTCCAGGGCGCATCGGTGGCCGCCGCCGTCGCCGCTGTGCCCGCCCTGGTTCACGCACAGGGCCGGCCGGTGCTCAAGGCCGGCGACCAGAAGGGCGGCCTGCGCGCGTTGCTCGAAGCGGCGGGCGGGCTGGAAGGGCTGGGCTACGACATCCAGTGGTCGGAGTTCCCGGCGGCCGCGCCGCTGGCCGAGGCGCTCAATGCGGCCGCGGTCGATTCGGGCCCCATCGGCGACGCACCGCTGATCTTCGCGCTGGCAGCCGGCACGCGCGTGAAGGCCATCGGTGCGAACCGCTCCGACTCCTACGGCACGGCGGTGCTGGTGCGCCCCGATTCGCCGCTGAAGACCGCCGCCGACCTCAAGGGCAGGAGCGTCGCGACCAACCGCGGCTCCATCGGCCACTACGTCACGCTCAAGGCCATCACTTCGGCCGGGCTGAAGCCCGAGGACGTGAACATCCGTTTCCTCGCGCCCGCCGACGCGAAGCTTGCGCTGACGCAGGGCTCGGTCGATGCCTGGGCCACCTGGGAGCCGTACACGGCGCTGGCCGAGGTCAGCAACCATGCGCGGGTGCTCGTCAGCGGGCGCGGGCTGCTGCCGGGCCTGAGCTACCTTGCGGCCACCGACGGCGCCATCGCCGCCAAGCGCCCGGTGCTGCAGGACTTCCTGCAGCGCGTGGTGAAGGCACAGCTCTGGTCGTACCGCAACGTCGACGCCTACTCGGCCGCGCTGGCGCGGATCATCGGCATTCCGCCCGAGGCGGCGAAGCTGCAGTTCGAACGCCGCCAGCAGAAGTGGGTGGCCATCGACGCGCAGGTCATTGCGGACCAGCAGGGGACGGCGGACTTCTACCGGCGGGTCGGCCTCATCAAGCAGCCGCTTGATGTGAAGGGGACGTTCGATACAGGCTTCGGGGTGGCTGGCTAGCTTGCTGCCCCGCGTCGAGCGAGCACCAAGCGGGCCCCGTCTTGTCCGCTTCGAGCGAACACCATGCCGCCGCTGGCTTGCCCGCCTCCAGGGAGCACCACGCGGCCGCGTTCGTGGCCGCCGGCTCGCCGAATTCCTCGACGCACAGGCGCTGCATCTCCTGGTAGGCCGCCTGCAGGGCCTTGGCGTCTTCCTCTCCGCGCAGGCCAAGGTACGGGAAGTGGTGCAGGAAGTAGCCGAAGGTGGCCTCGCAGTCGGCCGCGTACTTTCTCGTGTCGAGAATGTGCATGTGCCAGAACCGGTCCACGTCCTGCTCCGGCGCGAGCGTCAGTTCGGGGTGCCTGGCGTGCAGCATCAGGTAGCGCTTGTAGGCCACCTCCATCCGGTCCGCGTAAGCCGCCGGCCAGCCGTAGCCGTCTTCCTTGCGGCAGGCCTTGAACTTGATCAGCGTGAGGTCGAGCGCCTCAATCGCGGCGATCGTCTGCGCCAGGGTCCTGGCTTGGGTGGAATGAGGCATGAATGCTCCTGTTGAGTGACTGGAAGGTCCGGGCGAACGTGCCCGGGGACGATTGCTCCGAAGATCCGGCCGTCAGGCCGCCACCGACGGAACAAACTGGTTGCGCAGGTGACGCGCCATGAAATCGCGCACCTCGTCGCAGGTCACGGGCTTGCACAGCCAGTAGCCCTGGGCCTCGTCGCATTCGTGGCTGCGCAGGTAGTCGAGCTGGGCCATGGTCTCGATGCCCTCGGCCACCACCTTCATCCGCAAGCCGTGGGCCAGGGTGATGATGCCGTCGATGAGCGCTCGCGCGTCGGCGTCGCGCGTCAGGTCGTTGATGAAGGAGCGATCGATCTTCACCGTCGACAGCGGGAAATGCTTCAGGTAGGAAAGCGAGGAGTAGCCCGTTCCGAAATCGTCGATGGCCAGGCCGATGCCCATGTCCCGGATGGTGCGCAGCAGCTTCGTCGCATGGTCGGGGTTCGCCATCACCGCGCCTTCGGTGATCTCCAGCTCCAGCAGCGCTGGCTCCAGGCCCGAGGCTTCCAGGGCGGCCCGTATGTCGGCGATGAGCGTGCGGCTTTCGAATTGGCGCGGCGAAAGATTGACGCTCACGAGCACCGCAGGCAAGCCGAATTGCTGCCACGAACGCGAATCGGCGCATGCCTGCTCCAGCGCCCACTTCCCCATGGACACGATCAGGCCGGTCTCTTCGGCGATCGGGATGAACTGTGTCGGCGAAATCGTGCCCAGAAGCGGGTGGTGCCAGCGCATCAGGGCCTCGACACCGGAGATGTGCTGGCTCTGCAGGTTCATCTTCGGCTGGTAGTACATCTCCAGCTCGCCACGCTCCTGGGCATGGCGCAGCGCGCTTTCGAGCATCAGCTGTTCGGTGCTCCGTGCATTCATCTTCGCCGCGTAGAACCGGTAGGTGTTGCGGCCCTTTTCCTTGGCGCGGTACATCGCGGTGTCGGCGTTTTTCAGCAGCGCCTCGGCGTCGTTGCCGTTCTCCGGATAGAGACTCACACCGACGCTGGCACTGACGTGCAGTTCGCGTCCCTCGATGACGAACGGCGCTGCGCAGCAGGCCAGTACTTTCTCGGCAAGCACCTCGGCATCCTTCGTGGCGGACAGGTTCTCCAGCAGCAGCACGAATTCGTCGCCGCCAAAACGCGCCACGACGTCGGTGTCGCGCAGCAGCGCCGTCAGGCGCTCGCCGCAGATCCTGATCATCTGGTCGCCCACGCCGTGGCCCAGCGTGTCGTTGATGTGCTTGAAGCGATCCAGATCGACGAACATCACCGCGAACGGCTTCTGCTGGCGGTTGCTGCGCCTGATGGCGTGGGCGAGCTCGTGCTGCAGCGCGGCGCGATTGAGCAGCCCGGTCAGCTCGTCGTGGCTGGCGATGAAGCGAAGGCTCCGCTCGGCCAGCTTGCGCTGCTTGTACTGGGCGATCTGCAAGGTGATCACGCGCAGGGATTCCAGCGTCTCGGCGTCGGCCACCTGCGGATTGGAGCCGAAGAGCTCCAGCGCCGCGGTCGTGTCGGCGGTGGTGATCGGCACGATGAGGCCGGCGGCCAGTCCGGCCTGGCGGGCCATTGCATCGCGCGCGAAATGGCCCGGAGCCGCCAGCGTGTCGATGCGCACGACGCCGCCGATTCCCCATGCGCGACCCAGCGAACCTTCGCTTGGCCGGTAGGTGAGCGTGCGGCTGGCGTCGACGAATTGCCGCAGCGCCGGGTCGTCGCCGGCGTGCCAGGCTGCCGCACAGCGAGCTTGGCCGTCTTCGCCGACGCTCCACAACGCGCCGCAGTCCCAGCGCAGGTCGGTGCATACCGCCTCCAGCGCCAGCGCGATCACCGTCTCGGTCCTGCCGTCGCCGGCGAGCAGCCGTGCGATCCTGTATTCGAGCTTCTGGCGCAATGCGTCCTTGCGCAGCCGCGTGGCGTCGCGCACGGTGCCGCGCACCCATCGCCTGCCTTCATCTTCGGCCGACTGGGCGATGACATGGAGCCAGCGTTCGGTGCCGTCGGGCAGGCACAGGCGGTGCTCGAATTCGCTGCGTTCCGTGGACTGGGAGGCCCAGGCGATCCGCTGTTCCACCTCGGGGCGTTCCGTGGCTGGAACGCGCGAGAGCAGCGCTTGAAGGTCCGGCTGCGAGGCTTCGGTCTCGAAGCCCAGGATGCGCCGGGCTTCTTCGGAGCACTGCAGGGCTCCGGTCTCGGGATCGAGGATCCAGCTTCCCAAGCTTGCTAGGTGCTGGGCTTCCTCCAGCTGCCGCTCGCTCCTGCGAAGGTGGTGGGTCATCTCGTTCGCCAGGACCTGGGCCCGGCTGCGCGAGGCGGTCAGCGAGAGGACGATGCCGGCAAGCAGCATGCTGGTGGCCAGGCCGCCGAGGACGATGAGCCACGGAATGGCCTTGTCGAGCGGGCCGAAGACCTGGGTCTCGTCCTGCTCGACTTCCACCAGCCAGGAGCGGCCGCCCAGCTCGAAGCCGAGCATCCGCTCGAGGCCGCGCTCCGCAGCGGCGGCGGGCTTCGCCGAGGCCGCGCTGTCGAACAGCAGTTGCCGCTCGCCGAACGAGGTCGGCGTCACGAACCGGGTCTCGACGCGCGTTCCGATCGCACCCCGGCCCGGCCCGGCATCGATCAGGCGCAGCCGGGGCGCCGTGGCGGGGTCGGCCCCGGCCACGTCGCCCAGCATTCCCGCGACGCTGAAACCCGCGCCGACCGAACCGGCATAGGCACTGCGCCGCTGCTCGAGCGTGTCGAGCGGTCGGCCTGCGCGATAGACCGGCAGCCGCATCGCCAGTCCGATGTCGGACTCGCGGCCCGGGATGCGCACCTTGCGGCCCGACATGACGAGCCCGCCGGTGTCGCGCCCCTGCTCGAGTGCGTCTCCCCTGTCGGGCATCGCACCCAGGTCGTTGCCGAGCAGCTTCTCGTTGCCGGCCTGCGGCTCGATGTAGATCAGCGGGTAGTAGGTGGCGCGCTCTCCGGGCGGCTTGATGGCGAAGCCGGCGGCCACGCCGGTGTCCAGACTCGCATCGCCGCGGACCTGTTTCTCGAAGGACTGCCTTTCGCCGGCCGCGACCAGCGGCGCGTAGTTGACAGCCTGGAAGCCGGGGTAGGCGCGCGCCAGGTTCAACCCCGCGACGTAGTCCCTGAAGTCGCTCCGGGTCACGGGATCGGAGGTATTGAACCGCGCGCGCAGGCCGATCAGGACGGCGATGTAGTCATCGAAGCGGGCTTCGACCTTGCGTGCCAGATCGAGGGCGGCGGCATCGAAGTGCGCCTGCGCGCTGCGCGCGATTTCCTGGCGGGCGGACACGCCGAGGGCGATCGAGAGCGCCGTGCCGACCACGAAGATCGATACCGGCAAACGGATCCTGACCCACACGGACAATGACATCGGACTTGATCCTGTCGTTGACACAGGCCGCTCAGCTCCGCGTGCAGCAGCGTGCATCGTTGGCGCAATGTATCTGGCTGGCGCAAGAGCGTCACGCTATTTGTCTCGGCGCAAGCCGGGCCGTGCACCGGCGGCATATTTGAATGCTTAAGAATTAATTGTGTTGCGCAGACTTGCGTCGAGCGACGAAACGTAGCCAAGTCCAAGACTCGCGTAGATGCGTCCCCCGGAGGCGCGCTGCCGCTGGATAGAGTCGTTGCATGACTTCCGCCACCGACACCCTCTACGCCATCGCCCCCGCGCCCGTCCACTCGCTGCCCATCCAGGGCGAGCGCGCGCGCTTCCCGGTCAACCGCATCTTCTGCGTGGGCCGCAACTACTCCGAACATGCCCGCGAGATGGGCCACAACCCCGACCGCGAGCCGCCGTTCTTCTTCATGAAGCCGGCCAGCGCCATCGTCGCGGACGGCGGCGAGTTCGCCTACCCCACGCTGTCGAAGGACGTGCACCACGAGATCGAACTGGTGGTCGCGCTCAAGACCGGTGGATCGGACATCGCCGCTTCGGACGCGCTCGCCCACGTGTACGGCTATGCCGTCGGCCTCGACATGACCCGCCGCGACCTGCAGTCCGAGGCCAAGAAAATGGGCCGCCCGTGGGACACCGGCAAGGCCTTCGACGGCTCCGCGCCCTGCGGCGAACTGGTGCCCGTGGCCCGGGCCGGCCATCCCGCGGCGGGCGAGATCCGCCTCGAAGTGAACGGCGCCCAGCGCCAGGTCGGCGACCTGGGCGACATGATCTGGAACGTGCCCGACACCATCGCCTACCTGTCGACCCTGTTCACCCTGCAGCCCGGCGACCTGATCTTCACCGGCACGCCCGCCGGCGTGGCGGCCGTGCAGCGCGGCGACCGCATGCGCGGCACCGTGGCGGGCGTCGGCGCGCTGGAGGTCGTGGTCGTCTGAGCCTGAAGGCGGCCCGCGCGCCGGGCTGGAAGTTGGCGTACCCTCGCGGCCAGAAGCCTGCCGCCACGCCAGCCCCGATGCGCCCCTCTCATCCCACGTCCGTACGCACCTACGGCATGCACGAGCGTGCCGACCACCTCGACTTCGACATCCGCTTCCAGGGCGCGCGCAACGAACTCACGCTGCCGCACCGGCATGCGTACTTCCAGATCCAGATCGGCATCGAAGGGCATTCGCAGCAGGCCATCGGCGGCGAGGTGCGCCCCTTCGGACCGCGCCACCTGAGCTTCGTGCTGCCGTACCGCGTGCACGTGATTCCGCATCCGCCCGAGGCGCTGTACTGCATCGTCAACTTCGACCAGCGCTTCCTGTGGCCCGAGCTCGACGTCGATGCGCTCGACCTTGACGACGTGCCGCTCTCGCGCTACCCCGACCTCGCGCCGTTCCTGTTCCAGGAGTACGTCGACTTCGCCTTCGACGAGGCCGACTTCGCACGCATCCGCGGCTGGCTCGACGAGCTGCATGCGCTGAACGCGGGCCGCAGTTTCGGCGCCAAGATCGCCATGCGCGGCATCGTGCAGCAGATCATCGCGCTGGCCTGCATGCGGCAGGAGCAGGCGCTGATGCGGCTCTCGCTGCAACATGACGGCAAGACCTCGCAGCACGACGCATTGCAGCGCGTGGTGCGCTACGTGCGCGACAACCTCGACAAGCCTCTCTCGCTCACCGATGCGGCCGCTGCGGCATTCCTGTCGCCCAACTACCTGGCCAACCTGCTGCGCAAGGAGACCGACCGCACCTTCACCGACCTGGTGACCGAGCGGCGCATCGAGCGCGCGAAGGAACTGCTGTCGTCCACCTCGCTGCTGGTGCGGGAGATCGCGCACCAGTGCGGCTTCGCGGACGAGGCGTACTTCAACCGGCGCTTCCGGCAGTGGGTGGGCGTCACGCCGCGCAGTTTCCGGCGCGAGCATGTGGTGAACGCGCGCTAGCTGGCTTTCTGGCCGGCGACATCCGCCGCCCGCGCCAGCATCGACAACCGCTTGACCAGCGGTTCGAACAATTCCGCCGGCGTATTGCCATACCCCAGCACCAGCCCGTTGTCCGAAGGCTGCGGCTGCATGGCAAAGGCCGACAGCGGGGAGGGCGCGATGCGGTGCCGCAGCGCCTCGGCGGCGATCCTGCGGTCTTCGAAGCGTGCTGGCAGCCGCACCGTGAGATGCAGGCCGCAGTAGCCGCCCTCGATCTCGTGGGGCACCTGCAGGTGCCTTTGCAGCGCGAGTCGCAGCGCATGCTGCCTGTCGCGGTACAGCCGGCGCATGCGGCCAAGGTGCCGGCTGAACTGTCCGCTCTCGATGAAGTCGGCCATGGCCAGCTGCTCGTGGCGATGGCCGCCGCGCAGCATTTCTTCCATGGACGCCTGCACGGCCGGCATCAGTTGTGTCGGCACGACCAGGAAGCCGAGCCGCAGCGACGGGAACATGGTCTTGCTGAAGGTGCCGACGTAGAGCACGGGCGCCTCTTCCACCAGCCCCTGCATCGCGCCGATCGGCTCGCCGGTGTGGCGGAACTCGCTGTCGTAGTCGTCCTCGATGATCCAGGCGCCGTGCGCGCGTGCCTGCGCAATCAGCGCGAGCCGGCGCGAGATACCGAGCACCGCGCCGCCGGGATACTGGTGCGAAGGCGTGGTGTAGATCAGCCGTGGCGGGTGTCTCACCCAGTCGCGCTCGCTCACGCACAGGCCCTCGGAATCGACCCGCAGCGGCACGATGCGCATGTCGCCCGCGTGCATGGCGGCTTTCACGCCGCGGTAGCCGGGGTCTTCGACCCAGCCGGTCTCGCCGGGGTTCGACAGCAGCCGCACGCACAGCGAGATGGCCTCCTGCGCGCCTTCGCAGATGACCACCTGGTGCGGCTCGCAGCGCACGCCGCGCGCGATCGACAGGTGCCGCGCGATGGCCGCGCGCAGCGGCGGCTCGCCCAGCGGGTCCCCATAGCCCAGGGCCGCGGGGCCGGCGGCGCGGATCGCGCGGTCGAGCGCGCGCCGCCATGCAGCCGCCGGAAAGTGCGACAGCGCGGGCACGCCCGGCCGCAGCGCCATGTCGGCGTCGGCGCGCGAGACGGCAGGCTTGATCTTCGAGAGGCGCAACGCGGTTCCCGGCACGGCGCCTGCCTTGCCGGCGCGCCTGGGCGGCAGGGCAGGCGAGGAGAGCTCGATCACGCGCGTGCCCTGGCGGTCGGGCTGCACATAGCCTTCGGCGGCAAGGTGCTCGTAGGTCGCGGTAACGGTGTTGCGCGAAATCGCGAGGGACTCGGCCAGGGCGCGCGAGCCGGGCAGCCGGCTGCCGGGTGCGAGGCTGCCGTCGAGGATGGCGCGCTTGAGCCGGTCGTACAGCTGGCGCTGCATCGAACCCGCCTCGCGGCCCTTGGCGAGCGGGGTGTCCAGCAGGGCAGCAGGTGAGAGAGAAGGCCGTGGCACCATGAAATGATAAGAACGTGGAGCTTTTTCTGGAGCCAGCATGCGGGTACTTTACATAACCCGACTCGGTGGTCGTTCCTGTTTTTTTCCGAAAGACGCCTCATGCTTGCCCGCCACAACGACTTCGGCCAGTCCATCGGCCCCGAACTGCCCGGCTGGACGCCACGTCCCCTGCCGCCGCGCCGCGCCCTCGAGGGCCGCTTCTGCACGCTCGAGCCGCTCGATGCCGCCAGGCATGCCGACGACCTGCACGCGGCCTACGCGCTGGCGCCCGACGGCCGCGACTGGACCTACCTGGGCATCGAGCGCCCCGCCGACGTCGGCACCACCCGGGCCTACGTCGAGCGCATTGCCAGCAGCACCGACCCGATGCATTTCGCCGTGATCGACAGGCAAAGCGGCCGTGCCGTCGGTTCGCTGGCGCTGATGCGCATCGACCCCGCCAATGGCGCCATCGAGGTCGGCACGGTCAACTTCTCGCCGTTGCTCAAGAAGACGCCGATGGCCACCGAGGCCCAGTACCTGCTGATGAAGCTCGTCTTCGATGAACTCGGCTATCGGCGCCACGAATGGAAGTGCGACGACTTCAACGAACCCTCGAAGCGCGCGGCCTTGCGGCTGGGCTTCCAGTACGAAGGCCGTTTCCGCCAGGCGGTGGTCTACAAGGGCCGCGGCCGCGACACGGCCTGGTTCTCGATGATCGACAGCGAATGGCCGGCGCTGCGCACCGCGTTCGAGCGCTGGCTTGCGCCCGGGAACTTCGACGCGCAGGGACGCCAGCGCATGTCGCTCGACAGGTTCCGGCTGCCTTCCTGAGGTTCAGGACGCGCAGGCCTGGCGCTACTTGCCCGGCTTCTGCGACTGCTCGCAATCGACCTGGATCAACTCGCGCTCGTCCAGCGTCGCGCCGATGCGCACCGCGCTCAGGCAGCCGCCCCACACGCAGCCGGTGTCGGTCGAGAGCAGATCGGGACGCGAGAGCCAGCCCAGCGTCGACCAGTGGCCGAAGGCGATCGTTGCCCTGGCGGTCTTGCGGCCGGGCACGTCGAACCACGGCATGTAGCCTTCGGGCGCGGTGGCGGCACTGTCCTTGGCCTCGAACTCCATCACGCCGTCGGCCGTGCAGAAGCGCAGCCGCGTCAGCGCATTGACGATGGCGCGCAGGCGGGCGCTGCCGGTGAGCGTGTCTTGCCATTGCGCCGGCTCGTTGCCGTACATCGACAGCAGGAATTCGCCCAGCGCCGGGCCGCGCAGCACCGATTCCACCTCCGCGGCCAGCGCCAGCGTTTCGCCCACTGTCCACTGCGGCAGTACGCCCGCATGCACCATCAGCAGGTCGCCGCCGCCGATGCGCATGTGCAGCGCCATGTGCTGGCGGCGCACCCAGTCGAGCAGCGCTTCGCTGTCGGGTGCCGCCAGCAGTTCGGCCAGGGTGTCCTTGCGGCCGGCCTTGCGCGCACCGTGCGACACGCCCAGCAGATGCAGGTCGTGGTTGCCCAGCAGGCTCAGCGCCGAAGCTCCGTAGCCCTGCACGCGGCGCAGCACGGCGAGCGAGTCGGGCCCCCGGTTCACCAGGTCGCCGAGCAGCACGATGGTGTCGCGGCTAGGGGAGAAATCGATCTTCTGCAGCAGCCGCCCGAGGGGGGCGTCGCAGCCTTGCAGGTCGCCAATCAAGTAAAGTGACATTCCCTCATTCTCCCCCTCAGTTCATGGATGTCTTCCTGCTGGCCTTGCTGACGACGCTCAACGCGGCGTTCGCAATGTCCGAAATGGCCCTTTCCACCAGCCGCCGCGCACGCCTCGCGGCCTTGGCCGAAACGGGAGACGCCGGCGCCGAGGCGGCGCTCAAGCTGATGGAGTCGCCGACGCAGTTCCTGTCCACGGTGCAGATCGGCATCACCTCCATCGGCATGCTGAGCGGTATCGTCGGCGAGGCGGCCTTCGCGGCGCCGCTCGCGGTGTGGATGGAATCGGTCGGCATGGGCGCCGGCACCGCCAGCGTGGTGTCCACCGCCGTGGTCGTCACCTGCATCACCTTCTTCACCATCATCTTCGGCGAGCTGGTGCCCAAGCGCATCGGCCAGCTCTACCCCGAGCCGGTAGCGCGCTTCGTGGCGCGCCCCATGCGCGGGCTGGCCAAGGCGGCCAAGCCCTTCGTGTGGCTGCTGGCCGGCGCTACGGCCGCCACGCTGAGGCTGCTGCGCATCGACGCAAATGCGGCCCGCTCGGTCACCGAGGAAGAAATCTCGGCCAGCCTCGAAGAGGGCGTGGACGCCGGCGTCATCGAGCAGCATGAGCACCAGATGGTGCGCAATGTGTTTCACCTCGATGACAGGCGCCTGTCGTCGCTCATGATTCCGCGCGCCGACATCGAATGGCTCGATGCCTCGTTCACCGTGCGGCAGGCGCTGCAGAAGGTGGCGGACGCGGCTGCGCTCAACCTCGTGCATTCCTGGTATCCGGTGTGCCGCAATTCGCTCGACGACGTGGTGGGCGTGATCAGCGTGGCCCACCTGCTGCGGCTGGGCGCCGCGCACACCGGCGTGCTGGGCCAGGAAGCCACGCCGGCAGTGTTCGTGCCCGAGACCCTCACCGGCATGGAACTGCTCGAGCAGTTCCGCGAGCGCGCCGGGCGCCTAGTGTTCGTGGTCGACGAATACGGCGTGGTGCAGGGCCTCATGACCCCGCGCGATCTGCTCGAAGCCATCACCGGCGAACTGCAGCCCGGCATGCAGACCGACGCATGGGCGCGCGAGCGGCCCGACGGCGTGTGGGAACTCGACGGCCTCATGCCGGTGTCCGAATTGCGTGCGCGCCTTGGCATCCGCGAGCTGCCCGATGAAGAGCGGGGCCGCTACAACACCGTGGCCGGCCTGCTCATGTCCGTGTCCGGCCACCTGCCGGAGGTCGGCGAGCACATCGATTGCGCCGGCTGGTGCTTCCAGATCGTCGCGCTCGAAGGCCGCCGTATCGACCGCGTGCTGGCATCGCCCGATCCGGCGGTGGCGCCCGAGGCCGAGTAGGGCGCGGCTCATGCTGTCGCTGCTTGCTCTCAGCTGTCCGCAATGCTCTGCGCCGCTGCCGCGGGCTGCGCGCTGGCGCACCGTCGATTGCAGCTATTGCGGCGCCACCATCGTGCGCGGCGAGGAAATCGTCGAGCGCGAGAGCTTCCGCGCCGCGTTGCGCAGGGCGAATGCCGATGTGCCCGGCGGGCGCGTCCTTGCATGGCGCGGCGCGCGTTATCGCGTACTGGCCCCGCTGGCCACCGGCGAGCACAGCGAGGTGCTGCTCGCGGAGCGCCTGGGCGCGCTACCCGAACGCGTGACCATGAAGCTGGCCCGCGACAGCGCAGCCAACGGCGTGCTGCTGCGCGAAGCCTCGGTGCTCCAGGCCTTGCAGGACCTGTCGGTTCCGGGCGCCGCCTACTTCACGCGCCGGCTGCCGCAACCGGTGGGCACGGGCATCGCCGAAGGGCTGGGTGACGGCGCCCGCCAGGCGTTGGTGCTGCGCCACCCCACCGGCTTCTGGGGCAGCCTGCAGGACGTGGAACAGGCCAATCCGAAGGGCATCGACCCGCGCCATGCCGTATGGATCTGGCGCCGCATGCTGGAGGTGCTGGCCTTCGTGCATGGCGCCGGCTGGACGCACCGCGGCCTGTCGCCCGCGCATGCGCTCGTGCATCCGCGCGACCACGGCGTGCTGCTCATCGGCTGGTCGCGTGCACAGCATGCCGCCGGTTCGGCCCATGCGGCCGCGGCTGCGCGCGACCTCATGCAGGCCGCGTGGACCGTGCGTGCCTTGCTGCACGGCGGCGAGGGTGATGCGGCCGACGCCCCAGGTTTCGGCGCGCGCACCCCCTCGCCGCTTGCGGCGCTGCTGCGCCAGTGCAGTGACGACTTCACCGCCTGCGAACGGCTCGGCGCGCAAGGCATCGAGCAGGCGCTCTCGGCGGCCTCGCGCGAAGCTTTCGGCGCGCCGCAGTTCGTCCATTTCGACCCCGCGCCGCGCCGCGGCGCCTGACCCCCTTCATCTTCCTTCCGCATCAAGGAGTCACTACATGGGCTACGGAAACTACTCGCATGCCGCCCACACGGCACTCATCGCCGACCGCGCCGCCAAGCCCGGCGCCGAGGTCTTCACCCAGCGCTCCACCCATCCGCTGATGAACCCGCAGGGGCTCAAGGTGCGCGAGTCGCGCGACAACGCCGACCACCCCAACTCGCTGGGCATCGTCTTCGCGCTCGACGTCACCGGTTCCATGGGCGACATCCCGCAGACCCTGGCGCGCAAGGAGCTGCCCACCTTCATGAAGCTGCTCACCGACTGCGGCGTGGCCGACCCCCAGCTCATGTTCATGGCCATCGGCGACGCCACCTCGGACCATGCGCCGCTGCAGGTGGGGCAGTTCGAATCGACCGCCAACCTCATGGACCAGTGGCTCACCTGGAGCTACCTCGAAGGCGGCGGGGGCGGCTCCGGCGAGGAAAGCTACGAGCTGGCCTTCTATGTCATGGCCCAGCACACCGACATGGACTGCTGGGTCAAGCGCAAGAAGCGCGGCTATCTGTTCGTCACCGGCGACGAGCTGCCGTACCCCGCCGTGTCGCGCCATCAGGTGGAAGGGCTGATCGGCGAGAAGCTCGACGAGGACATCCCCATCGAGGAGGTCATTGCCGCAGCGGCCGAGACCACCAACCTGTTCTTTCTGATCCCCGACGCGCAGCGCCGCCGCCGCTGCGAAGGCCGCTGGCGCGAACTGCTGGGCGATCACGTCATCTGCATGGATTCGCCCGACGACGCCTGCGCCGTGGCCGCCGGCATCGTCGCGCTCACCGAGAAGGCCGTCCCCAGCCTCGAGGCACTGGCCGGCGTCATGAGCGGCACCGGCATGGCCAAGGAACGCGTGGGCGGCGTGCTGCACGCACTCGACGGCTACGCCGCGCTGCTCGATCCGGCGGCATCGCGCCGCGCGCCACCGGCCGTGGCCACCGCCGCGGCCGGCCCGCGCTCGTCGTGGTGGAAGCGGCTCTTCGGCTGATCGCAGGGTGAGCGCCGCAGCCTTCATGGCCACGCGCTACGTCTCGCTGCTCGGCCTCGGCTTCGGAGACTGCGGCAAGGGGCTGTTCACCGATCATCTGAGCGGCGCTCTGGGGGCGCACACGGTCGTGCGGTTCAACGGCGGCGCGCAGGCGGGCCACAACGTGGTGCTGGCCGACGGACGCCACCACACCTTCTCCCAGTTCGGCGCCGGCAGCTTTCATGCGGGAGTCGGCACGGTGCTGGCGAGCCCGGTGGTCGTGCACCCGACCGCGCTGCGTGTCGAGGAAGAGGCGCTGCGGCGCGCGGGCGTGAACGACGCCTTCTCGCGCCTGCTGGTCGATGCGCGTTGCCGCGTGACGACGCCGTTCCACCAGGCGGCCGGGCGGTTGCGTGAATGGGCGCGCGGGTCTGACGCGCACGGCAGTTGCGGCGTGGGAGTCGGTGAAACCGTTCGGCATGCGCTGGCCGCGCCGGACGAGGCCTTGCGCTACGGCGACCTGCCGTTCCCGGCCCGCGCGCTCGAAAAGCTGCAGGCCTCGCGCACCGCGCTGCTTCGCGAATTCGCGCACACGGCCTTCTCGCATGCCGGCGCCGCGCAGGAACTGTCTGTGCTGCAGGACGAATCGCTGGCACGGCGCTGGCTCGATGCCGTTGCGCCATGCCTGGCGCAATCGCCCCCCGCCAGCGCGGACCGCATCGCCGAGCGCCTCGCGCGGGCCGGAACCGTGATCTTCGAAGGCGCGCAGGGCGTGCTGCTCGACGAGTGGCGCGGTTTCCATCCGCACACCACGTGGAGCACGATCTCTGCGGCGGCGGTCGAGGCCGTGCTGCGCGACGCGGGCATCGACGCACCGGTGCAGCACCTGGGCGTGCTGCGCAGCTATCTCACGCGGCACGGCCCGGGCCCGCTGCCGACGCACGACCGCGCGCTCGACGCGCGCCTGCGCGAGCCGCACAACGCGGATGAAGGCTGGCAGGGCGTGTTCCGCAGGGGCCATCCCGATGCGGTGCTGCTGCGCTACGCACTCGACGCGGTCGGCGCGCTCGACGGACTGGTGGTGAGCCACCTCGACGCCGTCGATGGTGCCGGACTGCGCTGGTGCGCCGGCTACCGCACGGAGGACGCAGGCCGCCTCACCGCGCTGCCGGCCGGCGGTGTGCGGGACCTTGCGCACCAGCACGCCCTGACGCGGTTGCTGCAGGGCGCCGAACCCATCTACGAAGCGCACCCCATCGCCACGGCGCACGCATGGGTCGCGCATGCCGAGGCGCTGAGCGGCTTGCCCGTGCGCTTCGGCGCTTTCGGCCCGACGCGCGAGACCGTGCGCGACCGCAAGCATCTTCCTTGATCAGAGCCTTCGTGAGCGAGTGGAACATTCCACTTGTCGTCGGTGCCGGTCTGAGCGCCATCGCGGCACTGCTGCTGCCGGACCTGGATCATTCAAGCGGGTCGATGATTTGCATGGCCATCATGGCGGCGACCTGGTGCTGCAGGCTTTTGCAAAGCGAGTGCAGGCGAGGCTGCGATCGGCGGACGTGTTCGCCCGATTGGGCGGCGAGGAATTCGCGGTGCTGCTACCAGACACCGATGGAATGCGTGCAGATCAGGCGCCCTACCAGGCCAAGTGGCAAGCCGCAATCGGGTGGTGGTATGGGAGAGCGAGACATTGGCACGGGCAGAAGCCGCCGCCGCGTGACCAATTCATGGGAGGCGAAAAGTATTCATTCGACGCAAACTCGCCGCCTCCAGTTTCAAGGTGGCGCGCATGCCGAAGTTGTCCGAATACATCCGTGAGAAGTTTCCCGTCGACCTCGTCCTGGGCAAGGTCCGCCATGCGATCCAGTTTGCCGAGGGCGGCGGCATCAAGGCCCTGGGCCTGGACATGACGGCCCAGGAATGCCAGGCGATGGTCGACAAAGTGGTGCTGACCCCCGCCGCCGGCAATCACCGCCATGTGCGCTTCATCGGATTCGACCAGGAGCGCGTCAACGGACTGGGCGCCGGGCTCGACATCGCGCTGCGGATGCTCGAGGAAGCGAAGCGCAACGTCGGCCTTCACACATGGCCAGGCAAGACGCACTTCGAAAGCATCTTCGGCTCGCGTGCATGGCATGGCAGCAGCGCCACCCGCAAGGCGGGGGCGGCCGCCGGCAACGCCAACGCCGAATCCGGGTTCGCGTCGCGCGCGAGCTATGTGCGCGCCAAGATCGACCAGATGATGGACGACCTGCGCGATCCGCGCTGGATTCTGTACAAGAGCAACGAAGCGGGCGATGCCGCGGCCCTGAAGGGCGGCCGGGGCGGCTATCTCATGGCGATCGGCCCGGCATTTCCGCGCGGAGCGGTCGGGCACTTCCATGCCGGCGTGCTGATCCACGAGGTGGGCCACAACCTCGGGCTCGCCGATGTCTGCGGCGAATGCCAGCAGCATCGCCAACTGCTCGACGCCACCCACTATGCGCCGCGGTCGGACGCCAACATCCCGCAGTGCACCGGCAACACCCCTCACGGCGCGATGGCCGCCTCGGGGAAGGGCCACTTCATCGGCTCGAAGCAGGTGAAACGTCTGGCGGACGCGCACAAGAACGCCACCATCTACAACACCGACTCCTACCGCTGGTACTGCTATGCCTTCTTCAAGAACGAGGTGGATGCGGGCATCTCGGCGCACAAGGCGCTGTTGGAGCCGGCTTGAGCCGAGCCTCTGAAGATCTGAGGCATAGAGTTACATTTGTCTCCCAGGAGGCACGACATGACTGGATTCTGGCGTAGGAGCAAGGCTGATTCGGAAGAGGAGAAGCGGGCGATAACTGAAGTACTTGGCAGAGGCGGAGCAAAGCCAGAGCCCCAGGCAAAGTGGTCGCCCGGAGTATTCGACGACATCGAGTGGCGTCGCTTCGAGGCTTTATGTGAAGCTCTATTCGCGCAAGCAGGCGTTCGTACCGAAAGCCAGTCACACGGGGCCGACGGCGGAATCGACATCTGGCTTTATTCGGCCAATAGCCCGAAACCGATGATCGTGCAATGCAAGCACTGGAGAAGCAAGCCCGTAGGTGTGCAACAGATGCGTGAATTTTTCGGAGTTCTCAAGGCACACGATCTGCAATACGGCACATTCGCTACCAGCTCGACATTTACCTCCGACGCACTGGAATTCGCTAGGAGCAATGGCATAAATGCACAAGACCGCGCGGGGTTGCTGCAACTGATTTCGCGACGCACAGCCGATCAACAAGCTTCACTTCTGAAGGTTGCCTACGATGGCGAGTTCTGGCGACCAACCTGCGTCAAGTGCGGAGTGAAGATGGTGGAACGTCAGCCCAAAGACGGGGGAGTCCCGTTCTGGGGCTGCGCCAACTTCGCAAGGCTGCGCTGCATGAACAGAATGCAAATGGCGGGCAAGCGCTGATTGCCGCTATCCGCGGTTGCCGCGAGCCACGGCAATCAACCTGCATTTTTGTGCCGCCTGCCCTGCGTTGAGCTGTGACAGCCCATGAATCAACTGACGCCTTATGCCGTGGTGCGCGTCAAATGTCTTGTGGCAACGGGCAATGACTACGACGGCTGGTGCGTGAACAAACGCCCGCCTGCGATAGGTGATGTCGGGACATTGCTCGACGTCCTTGCAGCGCCGGACCTGCCCTATAGATACGTGGTGGAAAGCTGCGCCGCTGATGGCATGACGGTCTGGCCGGGAGATTTCCTCGCAGAAGAATTGGAGCCTTTCGAAGGTCAGCGGCGCCCGCTCACCAGGCCACCCCATCCCCCAGCAGTTCCCGCCGCGCCAGCAGGAACGCGGCCGCATTCCAGCTCTGCCCCGCCATTCCCATCGGCGCCAGCGTGCGCCCGTGAAACCACTCGGTGAATCGCCAGTCGTCCTGCGCGTTGGCCTGTGCCAGCCGCGCGAGTTCGGTCCATGCCTGCTCATGCAGCCCAAGCCGCGCCAGCGCCATCACCCAGAAGCCGCCGACGAACGGCCAGATGCCTCCGTTGTGGTACTGGTGCACGATGTTCTGCTGGTGCCGGCCCATGTATGCCCGCCACAGCTCATGCTGCTGAGACAGCGGATGCAGCACCACGCGCACCGGGTAAGGCTGCGATGCGTTCGCCGCCTCGATGGTCTGCACGATGCGCTGCGCCATCGCGGCGTCGGCCAGGCCGCTCTGAATGGTCAGCACGTTGCCGAACACGTCGCCTTCGTCTCCGACGACCGCGAGATTGACGAAGCTCAGGTACAGGCCCGGATCGCGCCGGCCACGCCGCGCGTAGTGGCGCAGCAACCGCGCGCGGTGGTACTCGGGCAGGTCTCGCTGGAACGGATTGAACAGGTGGTTGAAGTGGTGCCGGGTTTCTTCCGCATGCTGCAGCGCGAAACGGCGCTTGACGTCGAACCACAGCGCGTTGGTGTAGAGCACATAGCCGGAGCGCGGCATGATGTCGGCCCAGTCGCTGGCCTCGTTCTGCTGCAGCAGGCGGAAGTGCTGGTGCTCCTGCGCGAGCAGCCAGTGGATCGCGCGTTCCACCTCGGCCTGCCAATGCGTGGCTTCCACGTTGCCATGCCTGCGCACGTGGTCCACTGCAATGAGCCACCACAGGGTGGCGTCGATGCAGCCCAGGTACCAGAAGTCGGCGTCCTGGCCCTCGGGGTCGACGTACTTGGGAATCTGCCCGTTCGGGGCCTGTTGCGAAGCGAGCGCGTCGAGGCTGGCCACGGCGCCTTGTTCCAGCGCCGGTACGCCGGTGCCGCACATGGCCATGACGCAGATGGCGGCGTCGCGGCCAAAGATGCGCGTGTAGCGCCGCGCCACGGCGGCCTCGGTGCGGCTGGCGGCCAGGATGCCGTGCGGCGTGAGGTTGTCCTGCAGCAGTTCGAGGGACGCCCGTGCGCAGGTGTCGATGAGCGCGAGCGCGGGAGCGTCGAGGTTGTGGGCGGGGGTGGTCGTCATGGGGCTTTCTTTAGCTCAAGGCATTGACGTCACGAAGAAGCGGACAGGTTCAGGTCGTCGACAGTGTGTGCGGGTCAAGTATTGCAGTGTTTGCATTCGCGCTATGGATTTCGGGGGCATCGCTGCCGCTGGCCCTGCAGCAGGGACGCGCTTCGGCGTATGTTCGCCTGCTGGATTCGCCAGGAGAGACTGCAGCCCCGGCCTTTCCGGCCGGCGCCTTTCCTCTCGTCCTACAGACTGGCCGCGAGGCATGGGCCAGCATGCGCGCATGAAGAGCAAACCGATCCTTGCAGGCCTCGCCGTGGCCGTTTGCTTTGCGGCTGGCCTGGCTGCCGCCGAACCCGTGAAGCTGCCCGTGGACAACGACGACAAGGGCACCGTGTATGTGGCGCCCAACGTCAACCTCACCGAAACCTCGGCCTACACCACCGGTGCGACCGTGGGCGTCGAGCGGCGCGACGGCAGCGGCGCCTACATCGGCACCGACACCTCCACCCCCCGGCCGACCTATTCGCTCGGCGCGAGCACCGGCGGCAATGTGTCGCTCACCGGCGGTGTGTCGTCGGACGGCAAGGCCAACAACGGCGTGAAGGCCGGCGTGACCATCAAGTACTGACCGGCAGCAGCCTCAGACAAGCGTGCCGTAGACGATGAACCCGTCGTGCGACGCGACCTTGTCGTACAGCGTGCGGCCTGCGGCGTTCGTCACATGGGTCTGCCAGTACACCCGGTGGCCGCCTGCCTGCTTCACACGTTCATACACGCCTTGAATCAGCTGGCGCCCGACGCCGCGGCCGCGCTCCGATGGCAGCGTGAACAGGTCCTGCAGGTAGCAGGTCGGCTCGATGCGGGTGGTGCTGCGGTGAAACAGGTAGTGCGTGAGGCCGACGAGCTGGCCGTCACGCTCCGCGACCAGCGCATGCACCGGCTCGTAGGCGTCGAAGAAGCGCTGCCACGTCACCTGCGTGATCTCGTCGGCCAGGGCCGTGGGGCCCTCGCGTCCGTAGAAGGCGTTGTAGCCGTCCCACAGTGGCTTCCACGCCGAATGATCTTCCGCCACGGGAGGACGGATAGGAGAGAAGAAGAGCTTGTCATGAGGCTGCGGCTGCCTTGCCTTGGTGGAAAACGGACAAGCCCGCGATTGAAACATGACTGGGCTCAGGGCAGGAAAAAAGCCTTGAGCAATTCTTCAGGCAACTGGCCGCGCAGGCCGATAGCGACGACTCCCGCGCGCGCTTCGCCGGCCGGTGGCGCGGTCTTGCGCAGCGTGCCGTGGCGGCCGGCGAACTGCACCTCCGACCATTCATCGCCCGCGTCCCCTTGGCCGGTGCGCAGCACGCCCTTCAGGCGCAGCACGCCGGGCGGCATGTCGCGCAGCCAGGCACGCAGCCTGGCGACGGGAATCACCGCTTCGGGCTGTGCATTCCACGTCTGGAACAACCCGCCGTGATCGGGTGCGTCGTGCGCGTGATGATGGTTGTGGCAGCCAGGCCCGCAGGCATGGGGCAGCGTGTGCGCCGCATGCGGCAATCCCGACAGCAGAACCAGCGGCACGGCCGACTCCACGGTCTGGATGCACGGCGTGCCTGGCGCGGTCGCCGCGACCCAGGCATCGGCGCCCGCCAGCGCATCGGCGGATGCGATGTCCGCCTTGTTCACCACCACCAGGTCGGCCGACTTCACCTGCCGTGCCAGCGTGTCCGCCAGCAGCGGGTCGCGAGACTGCTGTGCCGCCGCGCTCGCATCGACCAGCACGATGACGCTTTCCAGGCTCAGCTCCGGCGCCGCCATGCCGATCTGCGCGATGCGCCACGGGTCCGACACGCCGCTGGCCTCGATCACCACCGCGTCGAACGGCGTCCGGGCCTCGATCACTTCCACCAACGCCCGCCCCAGGTCGTCGCCGATCTGGCAGCACACGCAGCCGTTGGTCAGCGCGGTGGTGTCGCCGTGCGTGGCGGCGATGAGATCGGCGTCGATGTTGAGCGCGCCGAAGTCGTTCACCAGCACCGCCAGGCGCAGCCCATTCGCCTCGCGCAGCCAGCGGTTGAGCAGCGTGGTCTTGCCCGCGCCCAGGAAGCCGCCAATGACCGTGAGCGGCAGGCGCTTCCGTTTCGGGTCTGTCGATGCGGTCACGCGGTCTTCAGCCCCGCTGCGCCTGGAACACGCGGCCCGACAGCACGGTGCCCCAGACGCGCGCGTCCTTCAGCGCCATCGGGTCCATCTCCAGCGGGTCGTCTTCCAGCACGCAGAAGTCGGCGCGCTTGCCGCATTCGATGCTGCCGATCTCGCCGTCGAGCTTGAGCGTCCAGGCCGCGCCGAGCGTGATGGCGCGCAGCGCCTGCGGCACGGTGATGCGCTCGGCCTCGCCCAGCAGGCGGCCCTTGGGCGTGATGCGGTTCACGGCGCACCACGCGGTGAACAGCGGGCCCAGCGGCGTGACCGGTGCGTCGGAGTGGATGGCCAGCGGCACGCCCGCCGCGAGCGCGCTGCCGCAGGCATCGAGGCGGTTGGCGCGGTCGGGGCCCATGGTCATTTCATAGTGCTGGTCGCCCCAGTACCAGATGTGGTTGGCGAACAGGTTGGCGCACAGGCCCAGCGACGCCATGCGGCGGAACAGCGGCGCATCGATCATCTGGCCGTGCTGCAGCGTGTGGCGGTGGTCGGGACGCGGCGCGCGCGTGAGCACGCGGCCGATGGCGTCGATGGCCACTTCGCTGGCCTCGTCGCCGTTGGTGTGCGTGTGGATGGTGAGGCCGGCGCGGTGGTAGGTCTCGAAGTCGGCCTCGTACTGCGCGGGCGCCGTCACCCAGATGCCGTTGGGCGCGCCGTTGAAATGCCCCGGCCAGCGCAGCCGTGCGGAGAAGCCCTGGATCGAGCCGTCCAGCATCATCTTCACCAGTCCGTAGCGCAGGCGGTCGGTGTTGCGCGGCACCAGCGACTTCACATGCTCCGCGCCCTGTGCGGCACCGTGCGTGCCATGGAAGGCCTGGAATGCGGGCAGGATGCGCACCGCGAAGTCCTCGTCGCGCGTCACTTTCTCGAGCACGCCGCAGTCGTCCGCGGCGAGCTTGTTGACCAGGTCGGTCGCGGTGGTCACGCCCTGCAGGCAGGCCAGCCTGGCGAACGAGCGCACGCCGGCCTCGGTCATCGGCGCGAGCAGGCCGGCGTTGCCGATCTTGCGCAGCACCAGGAACATGGCGGCCGGCTCCTGCAGCTCGCCCGTGGGTTCGCCTTCGTCCGCGCCTTCGGCGAACTTGACCACGCCCTCGACCTCGTTGTCGCGCGTGATCTCGGCGATGCGCAGCATGGCACTGTTGACGTTCATCAGGTGCCCGTTGGCATGGCCGATGACGATGGGCCGCGTGGCGCTCGCGCGGTCGACGTGATGCACCGTCATGCGTTCTCCGCCGAAGTAGATGGGGTCGAAGCCCCAGGCAACCAGCGGCTCGGTGTCGGGCACGCCGTCCGCCGTCATCTTTGCGGCGACTTCCGCCAGGCGCGAGACCACCTCGTCCATCGAGCGCAGGCCGCTCCAGACCTTGCCTTCGGGGTCCCGGCGGTCGAACCAGCCCAGGTACGTCCAGTCCCACATGCTGCCTTCCTTGAGGTGGCAGTGGCCTTCGACGAGGCCGGGCATCAGAACCTTGGCCGCGAAGCGCTCGTCCAGCGCGAAGGCGCCCCATGCCTGCATGTCCGCCAGCGAGCCGACGGCCAGCACGCGGCCGTCGCGCACCGCCACGTGGGTGGCATGCGGCTGCATCGGGTTCATGGTGATGATCTTGCGGGCGGGGTAGACGGTGGTTTTTGTTGCTTGGCTCATGGCGACTCTGGAATCGAAAGAGGAGGGTGCGGCAGGCCGTCGACGACGTCGACACGCCGGCAGCGTACCCAGTGATCGGGCGCGACTTCGCGCAAGGGCGGCAGCTCGGCCGCGCAGGCCGGCTCCGCCACCGGGCAGCGCCCGGCGAAGCGGCAGCCGGCGGGCGGGTTGATGGGGCTCGGCGGATCGCCGCTCAGCTTGATGCGGTGGGCCGCGCGCCGGCGCCCGCCGCTCACCGTGGGCACCGCCGACATCAGCGCCACGCTGTACGGATGCAACGGCAGCGCGAAGAAGCTGCGCCGCGGCGCGCGCTCGACGATCTGACCGAGGTACATCACGGCGATGTCGTCGCAGATGTGCTCCACCACCGCCATGTCGTGCGAGATGAAGAGGTAGGTCAGCCCCAGCTCGCGCTGCAGCCGCGACAGCAGGTTCAGTATCTGCGCGCGGATCGCGATGTCCAGCGCCGACACCGGCTCGTCGCACACCACCAGTTCCGGGTTGGTGGCCAGCGCCCGCGCGATGTTGATGCGCTGGCGCTGCCCGCCCGAGAACTGGTGCGGAAACAGGTGCTGCTGCTCGGGCCGCAGGCCGACCGCCTCGAACAGCTCCGCCACGCGGCGCGTGCGCTCTTCAGGCGTGCCGACCCGCATCAGGTCCAGCGGCGCGCGCACCGCGGCGCCCGCGCGCTCGCGCGGGTTCAGCGAGGAAAACGGGTCCTGGAAGATGATCTGCATGCGCGTGCGCGCCTGCCGCAGCGCCTCGCCGCGCAGTGCGGCCAGGTCGGTGTCGCCGAGCTGCATGCGCCCCGAAGTGACGGGCGACAGCCGCATCACCGCGAGCGCGGTCGTGGTCTTGCCCGAACCCGATTCGCCCACCACCGCGAGCGTGGTGCCGCGCCGGATCTCGAAGGACACGCCGTCCACCGCCTTCACCACTTCGGGCGCGCGGCCCCAGCCGGCCTTGCCGCGCGGAAAGTGCACCTTCAGGTCATCGACCGAAAGCAGTGTGTCGGTCTTGCCGATGAATGTCATGCGGCCTCCCGTTGGCGCTGGTCGAGGGTCTGCGCATGCAGCCAGCAGGCCGCGCCGTGCGGGATGCCGGGCGCGATGTCGCCGTGCACCACGAACATGGGCGGCACTTCCGTCGCGCAGCGCGCCAGCGCGCGCGGGCAGCGTTCGCGGAAGGCGCAGCCCGTGCCCAGCTCCCAGATCGACGGCACCACGCCCGCGATCTCGGCCAGGTCCTCGCGTGCGCCGTCGCCGTATGCCGCGCTGCTGCCCAGCTCCGGCAGGCAGTCGATCAGCCCGCGCGTGTAAGGGTGGCCGGGTTCCGACAGCACCTGTTCGGTCGTACCCTGTTCGATGACGCGGCCGGCGTACATCACCATCACGCGGTCGGCCATCTCGGCCACCGCGCCCATGTCGTGGGTGATGAGCATGATGGCCGTGCCCTTGTCGCGCTGCAGCTCGCGCAGCAGGTCGAAGATCTGCGCCTGCACCGTCACGTCGAGCGCTGTCGTCGGCTCGTCGGCAATGAGGATGTCGGGCCGGCAGGCCAGCGCCATCGCGATCATCACGCGCTGGCGCATGCCGCCGGAGAGCTGGTGCGGGTACTCGTCCACGCGCCGCTCCGGCGCCGGAATGCCCACCTGCCGCAGCATCTCGATGGCACGCTCGCGCGCCGCGTGCGCGTTCATGCCCGCGTGCAGCCGCAGCGACTCGCCGATCTGGTCGCCCACGCTGAACACCGGGTTCAGCGAGGTCATAGGCTCCTGGAAGATCATCGAGATGCGGTTGCCCCGCACTTCGCGCATGCGGGCATCGCTGGCCTGCACCAGGTCTTCGCCCTGGAACAGCACCTGCCCGCTGCGGATGCGCCCGGGCGGCGAAGGAATGAGCCGCAGCAGTGCCAGCGCCGTCATGCTCTTGCCGCAGCCCGACTCGCCGACCACGCACAGCGTTTCGCCGGCGCGGATCTCGAAGTCGACCCCGTTGAGCACCAGCGCCTGGCCGCGCCGCGTCTTGAATTCGACGTGCAGGTCCTGCACGCGCAGCAATGCGTCGTCTTGCGTGGCCATCAGCGTTCCCTCAGCTTGGGGTTGAGGGCGTCGTTCAGGCCGTCGCCAATGAGGCTCACGGCCAGCACGGTGATGAAGATCGCCGCGCCGGGGAAGGCCACGGCCCACCAGCAGGACAGGACGTATTGCCGGCTGGAGCCGATCATCAGCCCCCAGCTCATCTGGTTGGGGTCGCCCAATCCGAGGAAGGAAAGACCCGCCTCGAACAGGATGGCGGCGCCGATCGCCAGCGTGGCCGACACCACCAGCGGCGGCAGCGCGTTGGGAAGAATCACCTTCCAGATGATGCGCGCGTCGCCGGCTCCGATGGCCCGTTCGGCCCGCACGAACTCCAGTCCGCGGTACTTCATGAACTCGGCGCGTGTGAGCCGCGCCGTGCCGGTCCAGCTCACGATGCCTATGGCCAGCGTCACCGTCACCAGCGTGGGCGAGAACAGCGTGACCACCACCATCGCGAACAGCAGCGCGGGCAGCACCTGGAAGAACTCGGTGAGCTTCATCAGCGCGGCATCGATCTTGCCGCCGTAGTAGCCGGCAAAGGCGCCGAGCGTGATGCCGATCAGCACCGACAGCAGCGCGGCCACCGCGCCCACCAGCAGCGTGGCGCGCCCGCCGTAGATCAGCGCGGTGAGCACGTCGCGGCCCAGGTAGTCGCTGCCGAGCCAGGCGTCCTCGCTGAACGGCGGTGTGAGCGGCGCGGCCCTGATCTCGAACGGGTCGGCCGGGTAGAGCCACGGCCCGGCAACGGCCACCACCAGCACGATCAGCAACATGGCCATGCCGGCAATGGCGGCGGGGTTGCGCAGGAACATGCGCATCGCCTCCATGCCGGGGTGTTCCACGCGCACCGGCGGCTTGGCGGCGGGTTGGGAGGCGGAAGCAACAGGAGGCATCGCGATGACCTTGCTCATGAGGTCTTGATCCGTGGGTCGATGAAGCGGTAGCACAGGTCGGTGAGCTGGTTCATCACCACCACCACGACGGAAGAGAACAGCAGCACGCCCAGGATGGTCGGGTAGTCGCGCCGCAGCACCGACTCGAAGGCCAGCCGGCCGAGGCCCGGCCAGTTGAACACCGTCTCCACCAGGATGGCTCCGGCCAGCACGTTGCCGAACTGCAGCCCAAGCACCGTGACCACCGGCAGCAGCGCATTGCGCAGCGCATGCTTGTAGAGCACCACGCGGTCGGCCAGCCCCTTGGCGCGGGCGGTGCGAATGAAGTCCGAGCCCAGCACGTCGAGCATCGACGAGCGCGCGAGCCGGCTGTACTGCGCGAGATACACCAGGCTCAGCGTGAGCGTGGGCAACACCAGGTGCTGCGCCACGTCGAGCATGTCCGCGAAGCCGCCGGTGCCCGTCGAGTCGATGGACCGCATGCCCGCCACAGGAAGAATCGGGAACACCGAGGCCAGCAGGATCACCAGCATGATCCCCAGCCAGAACACCGGCGCCGCAAAGCCCACCAGCGACAGCACGGTGATGAACTGCGACAGCCACCCGTTGGGCTTGCGTGACGAAAGCACGCCGAGCGCGGTGCCCGCGAAGAACGCCAGCAGCACCGAACTCAGCACCAGCAGGAGGGTGGCGGGAACGCGCTCGGCGATCATCTGCGTGACCGGCAGGTTGAAGAAGTACGAGTAGCCCAGGTCACCGCGCGCCACCTTGCCCAGGTACACGGCCAGCTGCACCGGCAGCGACTTGTCGAGCCCGTACTGCGTGCGCAGCTGCGCCATCAGCTCGGGCGACATGCCGCCGCTGGCGCCGGCAATGGTTTCCACCGGGTCGCCCGGCGCGGCGTGCACCAGCACGAAGTTGAGCACCACCACCGCGATCACCAGGCCCAGGGCCTGGAGAAGTCGCGAGGCGGCATGGCGCAGAAACGGCAGCATGCCCATGACTCGTCCGCCTTACTTGAAGTACACCTCGTCCAGCGGCGACAACGGCCCCCAGATGGTGACCGGCACGTTGCCCAACTTCCTGCTGGCGACGGTGTGATACGGCACCTGGTTGATGAATTCGATCGGCAATTCGTCGGTCACGATCTTCTGGAAGGTGGCGTAGTAGGCCTTGCGCTGCGTCGGGTCGATCAGGCCGCCGGCGGTGTTGAGCAGCTCGTCGACCTTCGGGTTGGCATACGACTGGGTGTTGGTCCAGACGATGGGCTTGATGTTGGTCGAGAGGTAGGTGCGGTGCACGCCGATGATCGGGTCGCCCCAGTTGAACACCGTGTCCATCGACATGTCGAAGTCGTGCGAGGCCAGCCGCTTGGCCCAGGCCGGGAAGTCGGCCGAGGCGCGCACCTCCACCGTGATGCCCACCTTCTTGAGCTGGCCGCGGATGTATTCGGCCACGTTCTTCTGCTGGTCGTCCACGCCGGGCAGGTAGTCGATGGTGAGCTTGAAGCGCTCGCCGCCCGCGCCCGCCTTGTAGCCCGCGGAGTCGAGCATCTCGCCGGCCTTCTTCAGGTCGAGCGGGTAGCGCACCAGGTCGGGCACGGCGAACGGGCTGCTGGCCACCAGCGGGCCGTCGGACACGGTGGCAAAGCCGCCCATCAGCGCCTTGGTGATGAAGTTCTTGTCGATGGCGGTGGCGATGGCCTTGCGCACCTGCACGTCCGACAGCGGCTTCTTCGCCGTGTTGAATGCCAGCCAGTTGAGCGCGCCGATGCCGTCGTAGCCCTTGGGCGTGAGCGACATCTTCGGGTCGTTGGCCAGGCGCTTCAGGTCGGTGGGCAGCGTGGCGAAGGGCACCATCTGGATGTCGCCGCGCTCCAGGCCGAGCATCAGGCTCGCCGAGTCGGGCGTGATGTTGATGATGACCTTGTCGAGGTAGGGACGCCCGGGGATGAAGAACTTGTCGAAGCGTTCCAGCACCACCCGCTGGGCAGGCTTGAACTCGGCCACGCGGAAAGGGCCGGAGCCGATCACGTCGGTGGTGTTGCGCGGGTGGTTCTTCAGGTCTTGTCCGTCGCCGTAGATGTGCTTCGGAAGAATCGGGCACAGCGCGGGCGACATCGCCAGCACGATGGCGGGGTGCGGCACGCTCATGCGCACGACGGCGGTGTAGGGGTCGGGCGTGTCCACCTTCTCGACCGGGCCCATCATGGTGGTGAAGGGGTGGTTGGCCTTGATGGCCAGGATGGAGAAGGCCACGTCGGCTGATGTAACGGGCTTGCCGTCGTGGAACAGCGCGTCCTTGCGCAGCTTGAGCGTGAGCGACTTGCCGTCGTCCGCCAGCTTCCATGACTCGGCCAAATAGGGCTGCGGGGCCCACTTGTCGTCGAAGCGCAGCGGGCTGGCAAAGATCTGCGTCGACGGCATGGCGGTGGCGATGCCCGACTGCACCGCGCCGTTCAGGTGCCGGGGCGTCTGCGTGCTGCCGATCACCAGCGTGCCGCCGCGCCTGGGCTCGTCGGCCGCGAAGACGGACAGCGGCAGCAGGGTGCCTGCCGCCGCGAGGCTGGCGGACAGCAGGGTGGCTCGGCGCGAGAAAACTGGAAGCTCGGGATTGGGGATCGGCATGACAGGACCTCAGGGGAGTTCGACACAGGCAATCGGATTCGGCCCCGGTAAAGCGAAGGCCTTGGTGTCGAAGATAGGCGCTCGCCGCGTGACGGCGAAGAGCCAACGCGGCGCGACTCGCAGGGCCAGAAGGGGCGGGTTTGCCCCGTTGTGCGGCAGGCTGGTGCATCGGCCTGCGCCACTTCGGGGAATGCGCGCCTGCGCCTACTTCTCGTCGCGCAGCCAGTACCACTTGTAGAGCATGCGCTGCCCGATGCGCCGGAACGGCGCGAACGCGCGCGACTCGACCAGCCCCAGCACATTGGGAAAGGGCAGCGGCGAGCGGTAGATGGGCAGCTCGAACACTTCCTTGCCCGTGTCCTTGCCCGCGACGCGCTCGGCCAGCCGCTTGCCGGCCCAGGTCGAGAAGGAAACGCCGTTGCCGCCGTAGCCCACCGCGTACCAGATCTTCTTGCCGGCGTCGGGCTGCGTGATGCGCGGCATCATGTCGTGGCTCATGTCGACCCAGCCCCACCACGAGTAGTCGATGCGGATGCCCGCCAGCGGCGGGAACTTGCGCGCGATGGCGTCGGTGAGCAGCTTCAGGTGCACCGGGTGTTCGGCGTCGGCGCCGCTCACTGAACTGCGGCTGCCGATCTGCAACCGGTTGCCCTTGAGCAGTCGGTAGTAGAAGCGCAGCGTGCGCGTGTCGGTCAGGAAGGTCTGCGACCTGAAGTTGGTGGCCTGCAGTTCGGCGTCGGTGAGGGGGCGCGTGACCACCGAGTTCGACAGGATCGGCATGATCCGGTTCTTCAGCATCGGGTTCAGCGCCTGCCCGGTATAGCCGCCGGTGCACACCGCCACGCGGCGCGCGCGCACCACGCCCGCGGGCGTGCGCAGGTGGTGCACGCCGTCGACGGTGTGCCAGCCCTGCACCGGGCTCGAGGTGTGCACCGTCACGCCCAGCGCGCGAGCCCGCTGCATCAGTCCGAAGGTGAACTTCAAGGGGTGGATGCCGATGCCCTCGGCCTCATACATCGCACCGACCGTCTCGCGTTCGTCGCAGTAGTCGCGGCGCACTTCCTCGGCGCTCATCATGCGGGCGGCGTAGCCGAACTGCTCGCGCATCAGGCGCGCCTCGGCGTCCAGGATCGGCAGCTTCTCGGGCCGGTGCGCCAGGTAGAGATGGCCGCCGTCGAAGGCGTCGCAGTCGATCTGCGTGGTGAGATGGCGGAAGTTCTCGAAGCCGCCGCGGATCTCGGCGTCCAGCCGCCTGGCGGTGTCGATGCCCCAGCGCGCGATCCACTGCGAGCGCTTGAGGCGGCCGCTCGCGTTCTGGCCCTGGCCGCCGCTGCGGCTGGAGCAGCCCCACGCGGCCTGGTTGGCTTCGAGCACGGTAGCGCGAATACCGTGCTCCTGTGCCAGGTAGAGCGCGGTCGACATGCCGGTGGCGCCCGAGCCGATGATGGCCACGTCGACATCGATGTCGCGCACCAGCGGGCCGTCGTCTTCGGGCGGCGTGCCGGCGCTGGCCACCCACCAAGTCGGCGCGTAGGCGCGGCCGGCGCCGGGGTCGGGGGCGTGCAGCGGGTCGTATTGCGGGTCGTAGGGGCGAAACGGTGCCTGCGTCGGCTGCTGTTGCTGCTCGGGCGATGCGCCGTCGACGGTGGCGCTGGCGGTGGCGAACTGCGCCGTGCCTGTCATGGTCATGAAGGGCTCCAGTAGGAGGAGGAAGGTCGGCTCACTTCGCAGCGGGCAGGTTGGGGCGGGCCTTGCGGAACACGTTCTTCAGGTGGATCTTTCCGTCCCTGAATGTGAAGACGTCGATGCCGTCGGTCTCGATGCGGCTGCCGTCGGCGGCGGTGCCGGTGAAGGTCCACTGCGAGGTGCCGAAGTCGCCGTGCACGAAGTGCTGGCCGTTGATCCATTGCGCGTCGGGCACGGTTGCCCAGGCGGCGGCGAAGGCCTTGCGCACCGCCTCGGTGCCCGTGTGGCGCGTGCCGCAGGCGTCGGGGCCGGCGGCGGTCTGGAAGATGCAGTCGGGCGTCATGAAGCCCATCAGCGCGTCGATGTCGTGGCGGTTCCAGGCGTCGCTGAATGCGGCGAGGGTGTCGGTGGTCACGGGGGAAGAAGAGGAAGCAGGCTGGGCGGTCACGCGGGAACTCCGGAAATTGATGCGGCAAGCGTAGGCAGCCGCCTGGCGCCGCGATAGGGCCAGTTCCGGGGATTCGACCGAGCCAGAACGCCGCCGGGGTGCCGCAAATTGCGGCGGCTGCCCTAAACTGCGGCGCACCATGCCCAACCCGCGAGCCACCCAGTGGGCGCAGCTATTCGCGCTGCCCGACCAGCCGGCATTGCCCCTGCAGGCCCGCTTGCGGGCCGCGGTGGTGCAGGCCATTCTTGAAGAGCACCTGAGCCCCGGCGCGCCGCTGCCGTCGTCGCGCGAGCTGGCCGCGCTGCTGGGGCTGAGCCGCAACACCGTCACGTCGGCGTACCTGCAGCTGATCGACGAAGGCTTTCTGGAAGCGCGTCCGCGCAGCGGCGTGTTCGTGGCGCGCAACGCGCGGCCGCTGTCCGCCGCGCACGCGGAGCCGCTGGTGGGACGCAGCGGGCAGGCCAGCCAGCCGCCGGACTGGCAGGGGCGCGTGCTGCGCTCGCTGGTCGACAAGCCCACGCTGTCGAAGCCCGACCGCTGGCGCGACTACCCGTATCCCTTCGTCTACGGCAACTACGACCCGCAGCTGTTTCCCACCGAGGACTTCCGCGAATGCTGCGCGCGCAGCCTGGCGCGTTCGCAGCTGCCGCACTGGACGCCGGACTTCGAGACCGACGACGTGCCCGACCTCATCGAGCAGATCCGCACGCGTCTCCTGCCCAAGCGCGGCGTGTTCGCGCTGAAGGAAGAGATCCTGGTGACCATGGGCGCCCAGCATGCCTACTACCTGCTGGCCGAGGCGCTGTTCGACGAGCAGACGCGCGTGGGGCTCGAGGAGCCCGGCCATCCGCATGCACGCAACAGCTTTTCGTTGCGGCAGCCCAAGTGGGTGGAGGTCGATGTCGACGAGGACGGGCTGGTCGTCGATGCGCTGCCCGCGGCCGACTACCTTTTCGTCACGCCCTCGCACCAGAGCCCGACGACCGCGACCCTGAGCCTGGAGCGGCGCCAGTGGCTGCTGCGAAAGGCGGAGCTGCAGGACTTCGTGATCATCGAGGACGACTACGAGGCGGAGAACCTGTACGAAGGCACGCCGATGCCCGCGCTCAAGAGCCTCGACAAGACAGGCCGGGTGATCTACGTGGGGTCGGTGTCCAAGAGCCTGTCGCCCGCGCTGCGGCTGGGGTTCATCGTGGCGCCGCGGGCGCTCATCAAGGAACTGCGGGTGATACGCCATGCGATGGTGCGGCATCCGAGTGCGTTCCTGCAGCATGCGTATGCGCTGTTTCTTTCGCTGGGGCACCACGAGTCGCATGCGCGGCGGGTCAACCACGCGATGCAGGAGCGGCTCGCTCTGGCCGCCCAGGCGCTGCGCGACCATCTGCCCGATTTCGAGTTCCGGCTGCCTTCGGGTGGAGCCTCGATCTGGGTGCAGGCACCGACCTGGGTGGATGCCACGGAGCTGTCGCTGATGGCGCGCAACCACGGCGTGCTGATCGAGGCCGGCGATGTGTTCTTCGCGCGGCCGCCGTATCCGTGTCCGTTCTTCCGGCTGCGGCTTTCGTCCATTGCGGCCTCGCAGATTCCGGCGGGCATCCGGGCCTTGGGGATGGCCGTGGAGGAACTGGCTCTGGCGCGAGGCGAGAAGAGGCCTGCCGGCGCGCGGACGCACTGAGCCCTTGTCGATGGGGCCCAGGCTCGCGCGCACCGGTGGCGTGCGCGGCGCACCAGAACGAGGGTAAGTCCCGATCCACTGGCTCTATGCCGACTGCCGCGCTGGTACTTCCTGGCGGCGGGCGATCGGTGCAAAGTCCGCTTCGATTCACCTTCAGGAGAAACAGAGATGACCTTGTCCCGACGTCTTTCCCTCCAGTGCGCAGCGGCCCTCGCGACCGCGTTCACGCTCAGCGGCGCGGTGTTCGCGCAAACCAAGGAAGTCACCTTCGCCCACCAGGACATGCTGGTGCCGCTGCGACTGGTGATGGAATCCGGCGAGGTCGAGAAGGCCACGGGCTACAAGATCAACTGGCGCATGTTCGCGGGCGGCGGCGACGTGATCCGCGCGATGGCTTCGGGCGACGTGCAGATGGGCGAAACCGGCTCCAGCCCGCTCACGGCGGCGGCCAGCCAGGGCCAGGACATCAAGCTGTTCTGGATCTCCGCCGACATCGCGAATGCGGAAGCATTGGTGGCGCGCAACGGCACCAACATCAACAGCATCAAGGACCTGGCCGGCAAGAAGGTGGCCACGCCCTTCGTGTCGACGGCGCACTACCAGCTCATGGCCGGCATGAAGATGGACGGCGTCGACGCCAAGAGCGTGAACGTGATGAACATGCGCCCGCCCGAGATCGCGGCGGCCTGGGAGCGCGGCGACATCGACGCGACCTTCATCTGGGACCCGGTGCTGTCGAAGATCAAGGCCAACGGCAAGACCATCGCCACGTCGGGCAGCATCGGCAAGCGCGGCGCGCCGACCTTCGAGGGCATCGTGGTCAACGCCAAGTGGGCAGCGGCCAACGAGCCTTTCATGGTGGCCTTCGTGAAGGCGCTGAACCGCGCGAACGAGGAGTACAAGGCCACCGGCAAGAGCTGGACGCCCGATTCTCCGCAGACCAAGGCCATGGCCAAGTGGACCAAGGCCGACCCGAAGGACGTCGGGGCTGCGATGGCGCTGTACACCTTCCCGACGATGGCGGAGCAGGTTTCGCCGACCTGGCTGGGCGGTGGTGCCGCGAAGGCGATGGCCAACACGGCGGCGTTCCTGAAGGAACAGGGGCGGGTGCAGGAGGTGAAGCCGGACTACAGCGCGTTCGTTACCACTGCCTATGTCGACAAGGCGATGGGGAAATAGTTTTTTGGGGCGCGCTCACGCCGATGGGGTACCTTGCTCCGCGAATGTCCTCCGGGGCTTCGCCCCTCCTCCTTTATTTCGCTGCGCAAGGCACCCCATCGGCGTGATCGTTCAGAGCACTTGTTGATCGGCCAGCACAAGGACCGCGTCCATCGTGCACAGGGCACCGGGTGCTCCCCGCAGCGAAACAAAGGAGGAGCCCGAAGGGCGGGGGACATTCGCGGAGGGGAGTACCCGGTGGCCTTTGCACGCACCCCGAAAGAAAGACAGCAACCCGCATTGGAGAACTGAATGCCCACGCTAGACATCCGCGACATCACGGTCAACTACGCCGTCAAGGGCGGCACGCTGCAGGCGCTGGCCCCCGTCAACCTCACGATGCACGACGGCGACTTCGTCGTCGCGCTCGGTGCCTCGGGCTGCGGCAAGACCACGCTGCTCAACAGCATCGCGGGCTTTCTGCCGCCTTCCACCGGCGAAATCCTGCTTGACGGCAAACCCGTGTCCGGCCCCGGTGCCGACCGTGGCGTGGTGTTCCAGAAACATGCGCTGATGCCCTGGCTCAACGTGCGCGACAACGTGGCGCTCGGCCTTCGCCTGAGCGGTGTGGGAAAGGCCGAGCGCGACCGCATCGCCGAAGAAAAACTCGGCCTCGTCGGCCTGCAGAAATACGCCGACCGCGCCGTGTATGAACTGTCGGGCGGCATGCAGCAACGCGTGGGCATTGCGCGTGCATTGGCCAGCGACCCGGCCGTGCTGCTCATGGACGAGCCCATGGGTGCGCTCGATGCGTTCACGCGCGAGCAGGTACAGGAAATTCTTCTGCAGGCCTGGTCCAAGTCGAACAAGATGGTTTTCTTCATCACCCACTCGGTGGAAGAGGCGCTGTTCCTGGCCACGCGGCTCATCGTGATGAGCCCGAGCCCGGGGCGCATCTCGCACGTCTACGACGACGTGCCGTTCTCCCGCCAGTACCTGTCGCACGGCGATTCGCGCAAGGTGAAGTCGGAACCCGAGTTCATCCGCATGCGCGAAGAAGTGCTGTCCATCATCCATCACCGCGAGGCCGCCCATGCATGAGGTCGTCACCGTTGCATCGCCCAGCGCCGTCATGACGCAACCGCCACCGTCCAAGCCTGCCGCGCCGCCCGCTCCCGCGGCAGCAGGCGCCAAGCTCAAGACCAGCGCCTTCAAGGTGCCGGGCGAGGGCTCGAGCGTGACCATCAGCGTGGTCACGGTCGTGGCGCTGGTGGCGCTGTGGTTCATCGTCACCAACATGGGCTGGGTCAAGCCGCTCTTCCTGCCCACGCCGCAGGCCGTGTTCCAGCAGTTCTACGAATACCTCACCGGACAGGCCAACGACAAGCCGCTGTGGCAGCACTTCCTGGCGAGCATGTTCCGCGTGTTCTCGGCCTTCTTCCTGGCCTGCGCCACGGCCATTCCCGTGGGCATCGCGATGGGCATGAGCCGCTTCTGGCGCGGCATCTTCGATCCCCCGCTGGAGTTCTACAGGCCGTTGCCGCCGCTGGCCTACCTGCCGCTCATCATCATCTGGTTCGGCATCGACGAACTGCCGAAGGTGCTGCTGATCTTCCTGAGCTGCTTCGCGCCGCTGGCACTCGCCGCGCGCTCGGGCATGCGCAGCGCCTCGCAGGAGCAGATCAACGCTGCGTACTCGATGGGTGCGAGCTACATGCAGGTCATCCGCCACGTCATCTTGCCCTCGGCGCTGCCCGACATCCTGGTGGGCATGCGCATTGCCATCGGCTTCGGCTGGACGACGCTGGTGGCGGCCGAGATGGTGGCCGCCAACATGGGGCTGGGTCAGATGGTGCTGAACGCTTCGAACTTCCTGCGCACCGACATCGTCATCATGGGCATCATCGTCATCGGCGTGGTGGCCTATCTGTTCGACTTGCTGATGCGGTGGCTCGAGCGACGCCTTGTGCCCTGGAAAGGGCGCATGTAGGCGGCGACACCGGCGACGGCGCGGGCATGGGCGGCAGCACCGGGTCACTGTCTTCGGTGACCATCGACTGTTCGAGGAAATCCAGCATCGCCCGCATCGCCGCGCTGTTGTGGCGGCGCTGCGAATACGCCGCGTACAGCCAGTGATCGCGCGGCATGTGCTCGCGCAGCACCGGCACCAGCGCACCGCGCTCCAGGTGCGACTGCGCCAGAGGCTCCGGCACGTAGGCCACGCCCACGCCGCGCAACGCCAGCTCGATCAGCGCCACGGCATCGTTGGCCTCCATGCGGCTGTGCACGGCCACCTCGTGCGCCTTCCCGTCGGTCTCGAAGGGCAGGTGCGTGGTCGGCATCGAGGCATAGCTCAGTACGTCGTGCCGGCCCATGTCTTCCGGCACCTGGGGAATTCCGCGCTGTGCCCAGTAGGCGGGCGAGGCGCACACCACCATGTCGAACTGCACCAGCCGGCGGACGATGAGGTTCATGTCGTCGATGCGCCCGCCGGTCAAGTGAATGTCGATGCCTTCGCCGATCAGGTCGACCTCGCCGTTGGTGAAGACCAGGCTCACATACACATCGGGGTAGAGCTTGATGAACTCGGCGATCACGTCGGACATCCACCCCGCGATCAGCCCGTGCGGCGCGCTCATGCGCAGCCTTCCGCGCGGATGCGAGCCGTGCGCCTGCAGGTCGTTGAGCGTGTTCTCGGCCATCGTCACCAGTTCGGTGCTGCGGTCGAGCAACACCTGGCCGGCGTCGGTGAGGCTCAGGGAGCGGGTGGAGCGGTTCAGCAGGCGCACGCCGCTGCGGGTTTCGAGTTCCGCGACGTAGCGGCTGACCGTGGCTTTCGACATGCCCAGAGAAATCGCCGCGCGGGAAAAGCTGCGCCGAAACGCAACTTCGCGAAATGTTTTGATGAGATCGAGGCCGTCCATGGTGGCCGGATTGTTCCAGCTTCCTGATCCGGGGTTTTTCGCGGGGGCATCGTCTGGCTGGGGCTCGCGGCGGCGCTTGTCTGCCTGCGCCATGGATGCGCCTGCCATGTGCGTCTTGTGGTCCGGAGCTTCCTGAATCAGCTGCCAACCGCCGCCAATTCGCCATCCTCCCGCGGCGAATCTTGAAATGCGTTGACCAGAAAGTCGACCATCACCCGCACCTTTGCACTGAGGTGTCGGCGGCTTGCGTAGATCGCCAAGATGTCGATGGGTGGCATGCGATAGCCGGGCATGACCTCGACCAATCGTCCGGCCTGCACATCGTGGCCCACCACGAAGCTCGGCTGCCAGATGACGCCGACGCCTGCGAGTGCCGCGGCTCGAGCAGTATGGCCGTTGTTGGCCCGCATGGCCCAGCGCACGCGCACGGATTCCAGTGTTCCGCCGGGGCCGGCGAACTGCCATTCGTCGGATGTCGCGCCGTACGTGTAGCCCAGGCACAGGTGCCGCGAAAGGTCCGCCGGGACCTTGGGCATGCCATGGGTCGCGAGGTATTCGGGCGAGGCGCAGACCAGGTTCTGCGAGCGGCCGAGGCGGCGCGCGATGTGGTTTCCCGACGTGGTCCGCGAGATGCGTATCGCCAGGTCGTAGCCCTCTTCGACGATGTCGACCACGCGGTCGATGAGCGCGATGTCCAGCTCGACATCGGGATACTTCGCCATGAACTGCGGCCACAGGGGCGCCAGCACGAGGCTGCCGAAACTCAGCGGCGCGTTGATGCGCAGGCGCCCACGCGGCTGGAGCGACGCGGTGGTGGCCAGCGCTTCGGTCTCCGCCACTTCTTCCAGAATCGACTTCGCCCGGTCGAACAATGCTTCACCCCCTTCGGTGAGCGACAGGCGGCGCGACGTGCGGTTGATCAGCCGTGTGCGCAAGTGGGCTTCCAACTCGTTGACGTAGCGCGTCACGTTGGCCGGGGAGGTGTCCAGCGCGTCGGCCGCCTTGGTGAAACTGCCCCGCGCGACCACCGTGACGAACACCTCGTAAGCACGCAATCGGTCCATGGGCGTCGGTTCCAATCATTCATGAAAGCTGAATGAGTAAACCACTTTTGGGGCCTTTGTGGAAGTGAAGCTGAATCATAAATTCTCCTCACCCCAGACACCGACAGAAAGGATCTCAGCATGACCGATACCCATCCCATCCCCACCCGCCGCGCGCTGCTCGCTGGAGCAATGGCTGCTGGTGCCGCGCTGACCATGGGCGCCACGGCGCACGCCGCACCTGTCGTCGACGCGGTGCCAGGCTTCCGCGCAGGCACGGCAGAGGTGAACGGCACCCGCATCCACTACCGCATTGGCGGGATCGGGCCGGCCGTGGTGCTGCTGCACGGCTACGCCGAGACCGGGCACATGTGGAACCCGCTGATGCCGCTGCTGGCGAAAACGCACACCGTGGTCGTGCCCGACCTCCGGGGCGCCGGCAGTTCGTCGAAGCCCGAGACGGGGTACGGCAAGAAGAACATGGCGGTCGACATCCACGAGCTCGTCCGGTCGCTCGGCATTCGAAGCGCCAGCATCGTCGGCCACGACATCGGCCTGATGGTGGCCTACGCGTATGCCGCGCAGTTTCCTTCCGAGACCGACAAGGTGGTGCTCATGGACGCGTTCCTGCCCGGCATCGGCGAATGGCAGAAGGTCTGGCTCCTGCGCGACCTCTGGCATTTCCATTTCCACGGCAAGACGCCGCTGGCGCTTGTGAGCGGGCGAGAACGCATCTACTTCGAGCATTTCTGGAACGACTTTGCGGCCGACCCGAATCACTCGGTGCCGGAAGCCGATCGCCGGTTCTATGCCAAGGCCTACGCGCAGCCGGGCGGCATGCGTGCCGGATTCGAATACTTCAAGGCCTTCGAGCAGGACGCCGCCGAGTTTGCGGAAATGGGCAAGACGCCGCTGCCCATGCCGATGCTGGTCCTCTCCGGCGAAAAGGCCGGCGGGACTTTTCTTATCGAACAGGGCAAGATGGTCGCAACCAACGTGCAGGGCGTGATCGTCAAAGGGTCCGGGCACTGGCTCATGGAAGAGGCGCCGGACCAGGTCATACCGGCATTGATCACCTTCCTCGGCTAGCCTGAGGGCTCGAACAGTGGAACTCAACGGGCACAAACGTCGAATCGACAAAGGAGAATCAACATGGACCTTCAACTCAACGGCAAGCTCGCGCTGGTGAGTGGCAGCACCGCCGGAATCGGTTACGCCATCGCGCGCACGCTGGCCCAGGAGGGCGCAAGCGTGATCGTGAACGGCAGATCGCAGGCGGCGGTCGACGAAGCGGTGGAGCGCATCCGCTCGGAAACGCAAGGCACGGTGCTCGGCCATGCCGGCGACCTCAGCCGGGCCGACGCCGCCGAGGAGGCGGTGCGCCGTCACCCCGGCATCGGCATCCTCGTCAACAACCTGGGCATCTTCGAGGCCAAGGCCTTCGAAGATATTCCGGATGAAGATTGGCAGCGCTTCTTCGACGTGAACGTGCTGAGCGGCGTGCGCCTTGCGCGCCTGGTGCTGCCGGAGATGAAGCGAGCGAACTGGGGAAGGATCATCTTCATCTCGAGCGAGAGCGCAGTGCAGATACCCACCGAGATGATCCATTACGGCATGACCAAGACCGCGCAGCTTGCGGTTTCGCGTGGGCTTGCGGAATCGGTCGCCGGCACGAACATCACGGTCAACAGCGTGCTTCCGGGCCCGACGAAATCGCGCGGCGTCGGCGACTTCGTGGAAGGCATGGCGCGATCGAGCGACAAGAGCTTCGAGCAGGTCGAAGCGGAGTTCTTCGATCACGTCCGCCCGACATCGCTGATCAAGCGCTTCGCTTCGCCGCAGGAGGTGGCCTCGCTGGTGGCCTACGTGGCAAGCCCGCTCGCTTCAGCAACCACGGGCGCGGCACTTCGCGTCGACGGCGGTGTGGTCAAGAGTGCCTTCTGACCCGAGGCATTTGCGACGGCGATCGGAATCTGTCCGAGCTTGGTGCGCAACAGGCACACACTGAAGATGCCGCCGGGAACATTCAACGTTTGCAAGCTTTTGAAGCTGACCTGTTCGCCCAAGTAGTATCGGAGGCTGGTCTCCAGCGAGCGCCTGATCTGACCGCAGCCAGGCTTGGCAACAAGCCTGCGCGACAGGCCCCGTGCGCTCTCGGGAGGATTGCCGATCCGTTCCCCGAGGGGAGAGCGTCAGTCATGGCGCAACCGACGAAATGCGACAAGTCATCTACTACTCGCTGATGCTCCTGCTGGGCTTCTTCTGGTACCGGTATGGGCAGAAGCTTCTTCGCCAGGGGCCTCGAGACGAGAACGACGAACTCGCCAAGGGGCCATTGGGTCCCGTGGGCCTGCTGATGTCCGCCGGCATTGCCTGCACCCTGTTTTTCTTCATGATGCGCGGATTGATCCGCCGCGAGATCCCGTGTGTTGGAAAAGGCTGCCAGAGCCAGCTTTACACCCTGGCTGCGAATGCGGCCGACTACTGGGCCAACATGTTCTTCCTGCTTTGGATGGTGCTCGGCCTCGGCTATGCGGTGTACGTGACGCTCAGGATCTGGTTGCGGCCGTAGCGCCGTTTCGACCAGGACTTCGCAGGCCATGTCATGCCCTGGCGATCGGCAACGTCACGGTGAATACACTGCCATGCCCCTGCGTGCTGCTGACTGCAACGGTGCCACCGTGCCGCTCCACGACCGTCTTGACCAGGCGCAACCCCAGCCCGTGCCCTCTTGCGGCGTCTGATTTCGTATCGCGTGTCCCGAACTGGCTGTAGCGGTCGAACAGATAGGGCAGCGCCGAAGACGGAATGCCTCCGCCCTGGTCGCTGACCGTCACCACGGCCGCGGCATCCCCTGCCGTACAGGCCAGGCCGAGCTCGGTCCGGCTGCCGGCCGCGCTGTACTTGATGGCGTTTTCCATCAGATTGAAGAACGCCCGTCCCAGCAGGCGCGGCTCCATGAGGAGCCAGCATGCGGAGTCTTCGCTCGCGTCGTTGTCGGGCAGGCTCAGCCGCAGTTCGATGCCGCGGTCTTTTGCAAGCGGCCACGCGCGTTCGAAAACTTCGATCAGCAGTTGCGCCAGGTCGACCTCTTCGCAGACATAGCGCTCGCCCTCCGCGCGCAGCTGCAGCACGAAGTCGTCTGCCAGCCAGAGCGTGGTCTGCACCTGAAGCTCGATGCGCTCGTACAGCATCGCGCTGGCGGGCGTGAGCGGCGGCTGCGTGCGCAGCAAGGCCAACACGGCGGACTGCGGCGCTCGCAGGTCGTGCGACAGCAACTGCAGGGCCTCGGTGCGTTGGCGCTGGGCCTGCTTCTCCGCCTGGAAGCCGCGGTCCAGCGCATCGACCACGTTCTGCCATCCATCGCGCGACGGCTTGGACGGCGCCGGTTGCATCGCGTCGGCGCGCTTGTACAAATCCGCCAGCAGCACCATCAGGCGTCGCCAGCTCCAGAGCACATAGCCGAGCAGCGAACCCGCCAGGCAGATGCTTACCGGAAACCACAGATGACCGCCCAACTGCAGGGCGGTCGTGGTCGCGAGGCTTGCCAGCAAAAACACCGGAAGGCCCAGCAGGGATGTCTGCGGCCCCGAGCGCCAGAGCCACGTCATCCAGCCGAGCAGTGCCAGCGCCGTGACGAGGGTCTGAACCCGAACGCTGACCGGCGCAATCAGCTGTCCGCGCAGAAGGCCGTCCAGTGCGGCAGCACCTATTTCCACGCCCGGCATGAGTCCGGAGCCGCCGGAGACGGTGGTCGGGTGCTGGTCTCCGAGGCCGGTTGCGGTCAACCCGACCAGGATGGTCTTTCCCCGGAGCATGGCATCGGGCACCTCGCCGCTCAGCACGCTGGCGTAAGGCACCGACCGGTAGTGCCCCGGTGGGCCCGAGAACGGAATCAGCATGCGAGAAGTGCGCGACCAGCCCGTGCCGTCCGGCGGTGCGTCGACGCCGCTTTTCGGCACGTCGACGCCGCTGGCCCGCGCGAGCGCGACGGATAGCGAAGGCCAGCGTTGCTCGCGGATGCCTTCCTGCATGTAGAGACTTCGCACCACGTTGTCGCGGTCCACCTCCACGTGGATGTGGCCCAGCCCGGTCACCGCGCTCTCGATCAGGGGCAAGGGGTACAACACCTCGGGCGCGCGCCCTTTCACCAGTGGCGAATGAAGGCTCACCGGAAGGAACACCGGGCACACGTCGCGCAGCGCTGAAAACGCACGCGCGAGCCCGGCATCGGATGCAGGACTGCGGGCGGGCTCGCTGAAGATGATGTCTAACGCCACCGCACGCGGCCTGGCCGCGGCCAGCCGCTGCAAGAGCCTGGTGTGCACATCGCGGGGCCAGGGCCAGCGGCCCAGTGCCCGCAGGCTGGCGTTGTCGATCGCAATGATCAGGATGTCGTCGCGCGTGGGTTGTATGTCGGCGCGCACCAGCGCGTCATAGAGCATCAGGTCGAAGCGCTCCAGCATGTTGGTGCGCTGCATGAGCAGCGCAAAGCCCAGCACCACGATCAAGCACATGAGCCACTCCTGGCGCAGGCGACGCAATGTGGAACGTGCGGCCGCTGCAGGCATCAGCGTGCGCCCTCCACCCACAAGGGCAGTGTCGGCCCGAAGCTCACGCTGCGCTGGCCCTGCGCGACGACTGCGGCGCAGGCGCGCCAGTAGTACTGGCCCGGCGGCAGCGCGGCCACGCGCACGGCGTGGGCCTGGAGACCATCGGCTCTGACGATCATGCGCGAAAAGGCCGGGTCCTCGGCAATCTCCAAGCAGTGCAAGGCACGGGGTACCGGCTCCCATTCGAATTCGATGGCGCCGGCCCTGGCCAGCCAGCGAGCGCTGCCGCCGGCCGGCGACTGTGGTGCGACACCCCTGGAGAAGCTGCCGACGGCCGCGCGTCCCTCGACGCCGTCGGAGTTCACGGCTGCGACGCGCGAGAAGTAGCTGCCCGGCGCGATGCCGTCGAACAGCGCAAGTTCACGCCCGCCCGTACGCGCGGTGCGCTGTTCGGCCACGAGGTCCAGGAAGAGCGCGTCGCGCGCGATCTGGGCGCGATAGCCGCTGGCTCCGTCCACCTCGTGCCAGGCGAGCAGCACGCCTGGCTGGTTCTGCGGTTCCCCCGCGTCGGACAACTCTGGTGCCGGCAGGAGCGGCGTGGCGGCCGCGGTCGGGCGATGGCCTCCCACTACCGCGCCTTCGAGTTCGGAAACGAAGATCTCCGGAAGGCCGCCGGTCTGCACCACCACGCGGCTTTCGAGCACGCTCACAGCCACCTCGTCCTTGTCGGTCACGCTAACGCGGAAGCGGGTGCCCCGGACACCCACGGTTGCGATGCGCGTGCGCACTTGGAACACGTCGCGGCCCGAGGGGTGGGCCTGTGGCGGCACGCGCGACTCGACTTCGCCTGCCTGCAGATCCAGCAGGGCGCCCCGCTGGCCTGATGGCATCGCAAAGCGCAGCAGCCTTACCGACGAATTCGATGGCAGCGTGCAGAGCGAACCGTCGGGCAGGCGCAGCGTGACGAAGCCGTCCGGGCCCGTAGTCACCAGCGCGCCTTTGGCGACGCGCATCGCGGCCATGGCGCCGCCTGTGCCTCTTTCGCCGCCGTGTTCCGACACCCGCACATCGCCGCTCGCCGCGACCACCACGGCATCCGCGCCACCCTCGGCAAATTGCAGCACCGTGCCGATCTGCAATTGCCGCGGCTCGCCCACGCCGTTGCTGTCCCGCACCGCGGGCCAGAGTTGCGCGCGGCCCAGGTGCGTGCGCGCAATCTCCCAGAGCGTTTCGCCAGCACGCACCACATGCGGCGCCAGCCGGGGCGCTGCATCTAGCCCGGCATCAGGCGCCGGAGGCTCGGCCTGCGCCGACAGCGTGCCCGCAAGCCCTGCGAGCAACCACCACCAGCGCGCCGTCATTCGAGGCGATCCAGACGGTAGCCGAATCCATAGAGCGCCTGCAACTGGAAGCCCTTGGCGATCGTCAGGCCCAGGCGGGTCCTGACGCGCGATACGTGCGTGTCGATGGTGCGCGAAGCGGCCTGGCCCGACCACAGCAACTGATTCAGATGCTCGCGCGACAGCGGTTCGCCCAGATGGCGAAACAGCAGCCGCGCGACTTCGAACTCCCTGAGCGGCACGCGGAACTCTTCGCTGCCGTTGCGAATGATCTGGCCCGCCGAGCTGAAATGCCAGCCCTCGATTTCCTCGCCGTCGAACTCGATCGTGCGCGGCTTCGCGTTGCGCAGAAGCACCTGGATGCGCGCGAGCAGCTCGAAGGGACGCCAGGGCTTCACCAGGTAGTCGTTGGCGCCGCCGTTGAGCGCCTGAACGATTTCGAACTCCCCGTCGCGCGCCGTCAGCATCAGCACCGGCACGCTCAGGCGCAGGTCGTCGCGGATGCGCCGGAGCACTGTGTAGCCGGGCAGGTCGGGCACGTTCCAGTCGAGGATGAAGATGTCCACGCTCTCGCGGCGAAGCATTTCCAGGAATGCTTCGCCGCGCTTCTGGTGGATGACGTCATGGCCATTGTTCTTCAGCAGTTCGATGACGGCCTGCGCCTCGGCCGGCGAGTCTTCGAGCAGCGCGATGCGCGCGCACACGGCAGACACCTTGCTCGACGTGTACGTCACGGCCGGGCCGCGAATCAGCCCGCTCATGTCAGGTTGCATCTTCTGGACACCTACTGCTCGCCTGCAATTTCAAGTTCGACACGCCGGTTGGGCTGCAGGCACGCAACCAGCTCGCTTCGCGGCAGGCTGTCAGCACACTGCTTCACCGGCTGCGTCTTGCCGACACCGAAGGAACGCAGCGCATTTTGCGGCAAGCCGCGCGCCACCAGGTAGTCACGCACCGTGGCCGCGCGGGCGATGGACAGCGCCTGGTTGTAGGCATCACCGCCCAGGCGATCCGTGTGGCCGATGACAGTGACGGTGTCGAAGCGCTTGTATTGTCCTTTCAGTTGCTCTGCCAGCGCGTCGAGTTGCCTGCGGCCTTCGGGCAGGATGTCGTTGGCGCCCGATCTGTCGAAGGCGAATAGGGCATCGGCCGCGAGCTTGAAGCGCTGCGTGGCGGTCGCGGGAGCGGGGCGCACCACTTCGGTGACGCGGGGCGCCAGATAGTCGGCGCAGGCAGGATCCTTCCAGTACATCGCGTTGGATACGCCGTCCTTGAAGACCACCTTGTACTGGCAGGTGGCGAACTCGTCGCCCCTGCCGGTGCGCAGGTTGAACACGTAGTCCCACGCGTTTGGCCCGAACAGCCCTTCGGAGAAGTGCGGATAGCTGATGAGTTCGCGGACCTGGTTTTTCGTCATGCCACGGCCGATGCGACGCAACTGCTCCACGTCGACGAAAGTGCCGCCCTTGAGCCATGCGCTGTCCACGGCGGGGAAACTGACCTGCTCTTTGTCAGGCGAGCCGGCCTGCGCCTGATTGGCCGCCTCGACGGTGGAACCTGTGGCTGCACAACCGGCGAGTGCAAGCACGACGCAGGCCAGCGCGAGAGAAGCGAAGGAGGTTTGGTTTTTCATTTGGGTTTTCCAGTCGCGAAGCGGTCAGTCGAAGGAGAAGCCGAAGCCCACGCGCACGATGGCCTTGCCCCCGCCGCTGCCCCAGCCCACACCGGCATGCAGCGTGGTCTGGCCGTTGTCGGAGCGCTTGAGAATGTTGAAGCCGATACCGCTTTCGCCGTTGTAGCCGGCGACCGCGCCACTCACGTGGTAACGCCCGGGCTCCACCGGCGTGACGACCGCCATGGCGGCTGAGGCCGCGATGCCGCCCGAAAGCATTTTTGTGTTCCTGTTGACCTGGTCGCTCAGCGCGTTCACGCGGTTGTTGATGCCAGCCGCCGTGCTGTTGAGTTGCTGCACATTGACCGCGTCGTTGGGCGCGACGCCATTGGCCACGTTGTGAACCGCCACGGGGGCCGTGGTGTTGCTGCCGCCCATGGTCACGCTGTTGTAGTTGGTGGAGCCGTCCGCGTTGGTGTCGTACTTGACGGTCGACTGGTCGATGGCGGCCACGGTCCCCTGCACCGCCTTGAGTTGCGACACGTTCACCGCGTCGCTGTTGGCGGTGCCGGCCGCCACGCCCGTGATCTGGCGGTACTGGCCGCCGGCGGCATCACCGACCGACACGGCTGCCTGCGTGCTGGTGGTGGCGCCGATGGCCGCGCGCTGCGCGTCGGTGGCCGTGGCGGGCACATAACCGGCCAGCCCGGCCGCGGTCGATGCCGTGGAGCCTGCGCCGAGGGCAACGCCGCCTGGCTGGGCCACGCTGCTGCCCGTGCCGATGGCCACGCCGCCCGTCGCGCTTTGCTGCACGACTGCGCCGTTGCCGATGCCGACACCGCTGTCGCCGTTGACGACGGTCCGGGGTCCCACCGCCACCGACTCGGCACCGACGGCCAGCGAATCGGCCGCGCTCGATTTGGCGTGGAAGTACTGGATCGGCGTGACGGCGAAAGACTGCAGCGCGCCCGTGAGCTGGCGCACCGTGACGGCGTCCTGCGCCTGCGTGCCGTCGGCCACGTTGGTGATCTGGCGGTAGCTCGTGGCGTTGCCCACCGAGACAGCGCCGAGCAGGGTGCGGTCGGTCGTGTTGTAGCTGACCAGCGCGCTGCCGGCCGGAATGCTGCCGGTGGTGGGCGCGACGGCGCGGTCCGCCGTGCTGCCCGAGCCCAGTGCCACCGACCCGTCCGTGCTCGCGGAACTCAGCGAACCCAGCGCCAGGCTCCGGCTGCCGGCCGAAACAGCGCCGGAGCCGTAGGCCGCGGAAAGCAGGCCCGTGGCCTGTGTGTCGAGCGTCGTCGTGGTTGCGGAAGGGAAGCCGATACCGGGGACATACGCGTCTTCGCGCGGAACCCCGTCGACCAGATAGACGCGGCTGCCGGTGGCCGTGGCGTAGTTGCCCGTTGCCGCCGAATTGCTGCCGACGGCTGTGGCGGCGGTGCCGGAGGCCGTCGAATTGGCACCCAGCGAAGTCGTGCGGACATTGCCCGCATTCGCCTGGCGGCCCATGCTGATGGCGTAGTCGTTGGTGGCCACCGCGCTCTGGCCCAAGGCCACGGTCGAGAAAGCGCTGGAGGTCGTGGCATCGCCGATGGCCACGGCACCGTTACCCGCGGAATTCGATGCGAAGCCGATGGCGATGCCAAGCCGCACCGATGCGGTGCCGCCGATGGCAATGGTGTTCTGCGCCAAAGATTGCGCGCCCATGCCGATGGCCACGAGCCCGCCGTTGCTGGCGTTTGCACCCTGGCCCACAGCCACGCTGTTGTTACTCGCGGCGTTGGCGCCGAGGCCGACTGCAACCGCGCTGGCGCCGGAAGCCGCGGCGTTGGGGCCGACCGCAATGGCGTTCGCGCCCGTTGCACCCGAGTTCGACAACGTCGAGTTGCCGACCAACGTGGAATTGGTGTGGAAATACGGCGTTTCGTCCGCACTGACCCACTGGCCGCCCTTCCAGACCGCCAGGCCCTGCTGGAGACCGTTGACCCCGTTGCCGGCCGTGGTGTTGAAGACCACCATGCCATCGACCGGTTGGTTGCCGCTCAGGCCCCAGACGGTGCGGTCGGTGAGTGCGATGCGGGTTACCAGGAGGCCGCGGTTGGTGCTCTCGAGTTCCAGCACCGAGCCTGGATTGATCGAGACCGGGTTTTCGCCAATCTTGACCTGGGCGTGCGCCGCACATGCTGTCCCCAGCAGCAGCAGAACCGACATCCGGACCGCCGTGAGCCTTGCGGGCCGGCTGCTTTGTGGGCGGAAACTCCTTCGTTTGGCGGGCGGGACTTGTACGGCAACGGACTCCGCGGGCCGGTCGGAAATGCGCATGACTGCTTCCTCAAAATGTAAAAAAAGGTGAAAAGAGATTTTTTCGGTTCACCTTGTTTCACGACAGTCACGTACACAGTTGTTAACTTTTTATTGATAACTAATGCTCAAAATTTGAGTGGCCGCTATATAAAAAGCATTGGTCTCCTCGAAGTTATTGGTTCTTTAGTACTAATAATTGCATTGCCCGCCCTGCAGGCCGCGAAAGCTTCAACCGCCCGAATTCTTCGCAGGCAGCAACGCCTCCAGCACGAAACGCGTCGGGCCGCTGGTGTCCCTGTCACTGACTGCCAGGCCCAGTTGCCGCCAGAGCGCCGGGCTCAGCGGGCGAACGGCGATGCGCGGATCACGCGCGGGCTCGTGCGACTCCTCGGGCAGCAAGGCCGCCCCGTAGCCGGCGGCGACCAGTGTCCTGATCGCGTCGTTGTAGTTGAGCTCGATGCGCGGGCGGCAGTGGACGCCGGCCGCGGAGAACCATTCCGCGGTCAGGCGGTAGAGGCGCGTGGAGGCGTCGTTCATGATCAGCGGCCGCTGGGCCAGCCACTGCGGTGTCAGCCGCCTGGGTGCTTTCCAATCGGCCGGCAGAAAGGCGACCACGGCCTCGCGCCGCAGAGGCGTGACATGAACACCGCGCACGGGCGCCTGGGGCAGGGCCACGACCGCCAGGTCCAGGCTGCCCGCGGCGAGCCGGGCCATGCTGTCATTGGAAGTCAGCACCTGCACGTTGACTTCGATGCCCGGATGGTTGCGCGCAAGGCGTTCGAGCGCGGGCGGCAGCAGGTGCGCGATGGCACCGGTCGAAGCGCCTACGCGCACGCGGCCGGTCTGGCCGGCGAGCTGGCGTCGAACGTCTTCCACCGCATCGTCCGCGTCCGCCAGAAGCCTTCTGGCGCGTGCAATGAACCGCTCCCCCAACGCGGTCGCTTGCGCAGGCCCGCGCCCGCGAACGAGCAATTGGCCACCCAGGCGCGACTCCAGCTCCGCGATCTGCACGGTGACGGTGGGGGCCGCCAGGTGCAGTGCGCGGGCGGCATTGGCCAGGGAGCCGAGGTCGGCAATGGCGACCAGGGTGCGCAGATGGTCAAGGCTCAGTTCCCGCATGTTGCAGATTCAACTTTTCTTAATTTGGGGTTGCATATATTTAGCTGGAGCTATCTTGGACGCCTATCTACGATCGCGCTCCATGGACCTCAATATTTTCATCGACGGTGATCAAGGCACCACTGGCCTCGATCTGCAGAACCGGCTGCGGGGTGGGGAATTTCTCATCCGCACACTGCCCACGGACTTGCGCAAGGATGCAGCGGCGCGCAGGGCTGCGCTCAACGAGTGCGACATCGCGATCCTCTGCCTGCCCGATGCCGCGGCCCGGGATGCGGTGGCGATGATCGACAACCCGGCAGTGCGTGTCATCGACGCCAGCTCTGCGCACCGCACCAGCCCGGGTTGGGTCTACGGCCTTCCGGAGCTCGATGCGGGGCAAGGCGAACGCATCGCGTCGGCATCGCGGGTCACGAATCCGGGCTGCTATCCCACCGCCGCAGTCGCGCTGCTGCGGCCGTTGACGGACGCGGGTCTGCTGCCGGCCGACTATCCGCTCGTCATCCACGCCGTGTCAGGTTATTCGGGCCAGGGGCGGGCGGGCGCGGAAGCTTACGAGGCTGGGACGGGTGCGCATTCGTTGAAGGTCTACGGGCTTGGCTTGGAGCACAAGCATGTGCCGGAGATCGAGACCTATGCCGGCTTGGCGCAGCGGCCCATCTTCGTGCCGGCCTATGGCAGCTACCGGCAGGGCATCGTGCTCACCATCGGACTGCACACGCGGATGCTTGCCGCAGACGCCTCCGGCGCGCGCATCCACGAATGCCTGATGGAGCGATACCGCGACGCGGCGAAGGTGCGTGTGGTGCCGATGTCTCCGGACGCGCCAGTGACGGAGCTGGACCCGCAAGTCCACAACGGCACGAACGACATGAGCCTGGCGGTTGCCTGCAATGAACGCACGGGACAGATTGTCTTGAGCGCGGTTCTCGACAACCTGGGCAAGGGCGCGGCAGGCGCGGCCTTGCAGAACCTGCGCCTGATGGCCGGGGTCAGACCCCTTCGATGATCCGCAGATCGCGCTCGACGCCGTCTCCCAGCGCGTCAAGCGCGGCCTTGTATTCGGGGCTGTCGTGCGTGGCCGTCGCTTGTTCCAGGCTGTCGAACTCGATCAGCACGGTGCGCTCGGACAAGCCGTGTTCGTAGACCTTTGCGGGAAGGCCGCGCGCCAGGAATCGCCCGCCGCCGGCGGAGATCGCAGGACCTGCCAGCTTCGCGTAGGCCGCGAGCTTGTCGGCGTCCTTGACGGCACGGTATGCACTGACCCAATAGGCTTTTGCCATGGTGATTGCTCTTTGGTTGATCAGCCGGAAATATAGCGTGGCGGCGCGGGCGATGCAGGCGCACCCGGTGCTCAGGCCTCCAGCGCCAGCACGGCAAAGCTGGCCAGCCAGTGTTCGCCCATGTAGTCGCCGGCCACATGGGGCAGGCCCAGTGCGAGATGTTCGTCGGCGGCCTGCAGCGCGGCAATGCGGCGCGCATTGCCCTCGGGCAGCGAAGAAGCGATGCTGCGCCAGCACCAGGCGCGGCTGAGGTTCAGGCCGTCGAGGTGTGCGATCTTGCCGTCGGTGCGGTCCGATACCGACGCCGGGCGAAACAGCGTGGCCGGTTCGCGCGATGCGATGCGCGGCAGGAAACGATCGAGCCACGACACGAACTCGTCTGGCGGCAGCAGGCGCCGCATGCATTCGGCTTCGATCAGCGCGGAAGACTGGAAGTCGTCGCCGCTGGGTTCGCCCCAGGCCGGGCAGTCGGTGTCGTCGCCGTACCAGCGGCTGGCGGTGGAAAGCAGCAACTCGGCCAGCGCGGTGTCCGATGTCGCCTGTGCATAGTCGGCTGCCATCCGGAGGCCGAAAGCCGTATTGAAATGGGTGCCGACGCGCACGGGGTAGGTGGCCAGCGGAAGGAAGTCGCGGTAGCGCTGCGCGAAGGTTTCGGCAAGCGGTGCCATCGCGTTCGACCAGCGTGCGTCACTGTGCTGCGCGAGCTCCGACGCCAGCTTGAGCAGCCAGCCCCAGCCGTACGGCCGCTTGAAGCCGCGGGCGGTGGGCTGCGCGAGGTAGGCGCATTCGGCGGCGATCTTCGCCGGCACGTAGTGTTCGTCGAAGAGCTGTTCGATCCTCGCGGCCGGCGCGATGCCGGGGAAACGGCGCAGCAGGTACGCCAGCATCCAGTGGCTGTGCACGCAGGAGTGCCAGTCGTAGCTGCCGTAGAACACCGGATGCAGCTCGCTCGGCGTGCGTGCGTCCTGCGGGCCGGCCAGCACGTGGTCGGGCTTGTTGGGGTATTCGCGCGTGACATGGCCCAGTGCGATGTCGGCAAAGCGCGCGGCCAGATCTTCGTTGAGGGTCGGTTGCATCCGCGGATGTTGGCATATCGCTCGTTGCGGACGAAGAAGAAGCCGCGCGCTATGCGGACCGGATGAGCAACAGCTACCAGTTCAGTCCACAGGTCTACGGCAGCAGGTCATTGGGGATCGACGACATCGAACTCGAACTGCACCGGCGCGGAGCCTTCGACGTAAGCGGTGATCAGGTAGTGGCCGGCAGGATCGCCCTGGGCCACGTCCCAAGACTTCGAAATGGTGCCGTCGTAGACGTTCAGGGTCACGTCCATCGAGATGGTCTTGCGATCCGCCGACATGCCGTGAGGCTGGCCACCGGTGCCCCATGTCTTCGGGGTTTCCGGCAATGTCATGCGTTCGAGAACGCGGACCTTGCCGGACTTCTGGTTGAGTTTCAGGATCCAGCCGTAGTTCTGGCTGACCGTTCGAGGAACGGTGTTCGAAGCCCTGAATTCCAGCACGTTGTTGTTGGGTGCGAGCTTGAAGAGGCCGAAGACCGCGTCGAGGGGACACGCGCCATTCGTTTTCGGCGCGGCGGCGCAGGCTTTGAACACGGCGGCATTGGATTCGGCCATGGACGCATGCGACGTTGTGCCTATCGTTTGAGCGCCGATGTGTATCGACGTGAGCGCGGCGGAAAGAGCAACAAGGTGGCGGAAATGGTTCATGGCAAATGAGGTCCTTCAAGCGGCTGTCGAACAGTCAAGCCTTGGATGTCTTGTGTACGCGGCAGTGGCTGGCTTGCGTCAATCAAGCATACCGGGCGCAATTAATCCCAAGCGTCCGCTTTCGAGAACGTATGGTGGCCGATTCGGGGCTGGTCTCGCAGGCGGTGCTTCGACTAAAGTCGGCCAGAATCGATCTTTCGCCATGCCCGCACAAAGCGACGAAATCCGGCCTTACTGCGGCCCAGCGACTTTATAACCGACCCGGTTCGCATCAAACAGCTTTCAGTGGCTCACGCGCATCTTCGTTCTGCGAAGCGGTACGTCTCCCTGTGCCTGCCATCGAGCCTGCCGGATAGCCGTGCCGCTCTCCTCGAACCAGGCATTGAGTTGGTACGACGATCTAATAAATCCATGCAAAAGGTGCACACGCTCCGACCAGCAGTTCGCGCAGTGCTTTTTGATCTGGACAACACCCTGGTGCATCGCAACCAAAGCATCAGCCGGTACGCGAGCCGCTTTGTGGATGACTTTGCCCACTCACTGGCGTCCGTTTCGCCAGATACGGTGGCGTGGTTGGTCAACCGGCAAGACAACGGCGGCTACCTGCCAAGCGATAGTCCATTTCCAACGGTGCGAGCAGCTATAGCTCACTCGCTGGTCCTTGACTTGCCTTGGCGGCAGATCATTCAACAAGAAGAAATTGCCACTCATTGGGCAAATTGCTTCCCGGAGTGCACTGTTGAAATGGAAGGCGCCGATGCGCTCTGCGATCGATTGGTCGCGCTCGGAATGCGCATCGGCATTGTGTCAAACGGCGCCGAGAAGTCACGGCTGGCAACGGTTGAACGACTTTCCTTTCGCGATCGCTTGTCATCTGTTTTAAGCTCGGAAAGGGCCGGCGTTCGAAAACCGAATGCTGCCATTTTTCAAGCTGCGGCCCGTCAACTCGGTGTTGCCAACGATGAGTGCGTCTATGTTGGCGACCACCCTATCAACGACATTGCTGGTGCTCTGTCCGCAGGAATGGGTGCTATATGGCTTGAAGGCTTTCATCCATGGCCGGGAGAGGTTTCGGTCAACGTACCTTCGGTCACTTCGCTGTCGCAGGTCCTCGACTTTGTTGTCGAAATCAGCGCTAGAGTCACTCGCGGACCGTCGGCGAGAGCGTTCTCGGCCACGACCATACGTACACCCACAGGACCCAGCAATGAGCAATGAGCCGCAGACTTGGCCGTTCGATAGTCCGCCCAATGTGGCCTGCTTCACAGTGCGGTCCATCGTTGACGGACTGAAGCCAGTCCTCATGGCATCGCGCGATGAGGACGATGGAGCGTGGCAATTTCTTACCGGCGATGCGTTCGACAAGGCGGAAGCGATGCTGGTCTCGTTGGAGAGCATGGTTGCGCGGGACTGTAGCCTGCTCCAGCTTGCAGACATTCAACCGGGCTGGATGGCTTGGCGGGAGAGTCCCGACGCTCCCTGGAGCCGGCAGGCTGAAGCTGAGCAAACGAAGGAGTGATGCGGCGGGACGAAAGCGGCCAAGAGCCGACTTCCACCTCGTCCCCTCGATTTCGACCACCAAAAGCAATCCGTGAATTCATCATCGACTGCAGTGAGCTCAACGACGAAGCAGATTCTTGGACGGCCTACCTGTCACTGACGTTATGCGCCCTTGGCGGGACGGCAATTTCTATCGCACGCAGCAAAAAATCGCGCTCCGTTCGAGGACCATCCCCATCCGTATGGACTCGGTTTCAGAGTGCTGCGAGGCATGAGGCCTTGCGGCCAACAGCCGTCGTTGGCGAGGGGCTTGCGACTTAGAGCGCCGCCGGGTGGTCCTCGAGCGGCACGAAGGAATTGCCGGAGGCTGCCAGGGCCACGATGGAGCCGGACTCGATGTCATACACCCATCCGTGTAGCGTCAGCTTTCCTTGCGCCAGCGCGAGCGCCACGGAAGGATGGGTGCGCAGGTTGTTCAACTGTGCGATGACGTTCTCACGCACCATGCTGTCGATGCGCGCTCGCGCGGTGTCGTGGTGCTTCGATTCGTTGATCATGCGGGCCGCGTCCGCATAGCGAAGCCAGTTCTTCACCGCCGGCATGTGGTCCAGGCACGCGCAGGTGGCAACGGCAGTCATCGCACCGCAGTCGGAGTGGCCGCATATGACGATGTCCGTGACCTTCAAGGCGGCGACCGCGTATTCGACCGTTGCCGACACGCCCCCAGGTTCAGGACCGAAGGAGGGAACGATGTTGCCGGCGTTGCGGATGACGAACAAGTCGCCGGGCTCGCGCTGTGTCACCAGCTCAGGGACCATGCGGCTGTCCGAGCAGGAAATGAACAGCGTCGTCGGCTCCTGCTTGTTTGCGAGCTTCTGGAAGAGTTCTCTGCGAGCGGGAAACACCTCTCGCTGGAACCGCAGGAATCCGTCTACAACGTCACGCATCAAATCTCCAACTGATGATGAATTTTACCAATGAGCGGGTGCGGCCCGGCAAGGCGCTGTTTCAGGGAGACCGGGCAGGCTCCTTCGCGATGAAATCGACTGGTTGGATTTCGTCGCCGGAGCAGGTGTGCCCGTGGCCAGCATGCTTCTCGTGCGTCCGGCCTCTTCCAAGTCTTGGCCTCGGGACCACCGCGCCATCCGGTCAGAATGGGAGCCTATGCCGATGCCTATGCAGCCCCTGTTCGACGCAATCGCTTCAATGTCCGCACCGGTGGATGCGCAGCGCATCTTCCACGGGCGCGGCGGGCTTCATCCCGAGTGCGCTCACTTGTCGCTGGACTTCTTCCCGCCGGTTTGGCTGTTGACCAGCTTCAAGCCCGCGACCGACGACGAACTGGCTGCAATCGGCGCCGCGCTGGAGCGCCGCTGGTCGCAGTTGGCACCGGGTGAAACGCTGCAATGGGTGTTTCAGTGCCGGGATGAAGGCCAGAGCAGCACGCAACTCATGAGCGGCTCGCTGCCCGACCCGCATTGGGTCACCGAGGAGGGTGTTCGCTATCGCGTCAACGTGGCCCGGGGCCAGAACCACGGGCTGTTTCTCGACATGGCCGAAGGGCGGCGCTGGGTTCGTGCGTTTGTGAAGGCGCGCCCGGACGCCCGGTCGCGCGTCAAGGTGCTCAACCTGTTTGCCTACACCTGCGCATTTTCCGTGGTCGCATTGCAGGCAGGAGCCCGCCACGTCACCAACCTGGACATGAGCAAGGGCGCACTGGCCGTGGGGCAGCAGAACCACCGCGCCAACGGCGTGCTCGAAGGCGCGAGCTTCCTCCCCCATGACCTTTTCAGTTCGTGGGGAAAAATCACGCGCGCAGGCCCTTACGGGCTGGTCATCGTCGACCCACCGAGCTATCAAAAGGGGAGTTTCGTTGCGACCAAGGACTACGCCCGGCTGATCAAGCGCTTGCCTGACCTGCTCGCGCCCGATGGCCATGTCCTGCTATGCCTCAATGCGCCAGAACTGGGACCCAAATTCCTGCAGGAGCAAATGGGCGAACTGGCGCCGGAACTGGATTTCGTGGAGAGACTGGCGAATCCGAGCAGCTTTCCCGACGTGTCCGACGAGCGGTCGCTGAAGGTGCTGGTGTACCGGGCGCCGCCGGATGTCCGGACCTGAGGTCTGAAGCGACCGGCCTGCTTTTTCTTCCCTATCTTTCCTCGCTCGTAGTGCCACTTGATGGCGATGAACATGCCCGTGCCGGACACGATCGCGCTGGTGCGAACCGGCGTCGCTGCTCGGCGGTGATGCACTGGAAATTACAAAGCACCTTTTCATGCCTTGATGCATGCCGCGAAGCGTGCGCTCCTAAACTGGGAAAAAGCATTCCGCATCCCATTCAGGAGACATCCCATGCCAGTCCGGAAGCGCCTTGGCGGCTTTCTGCTCGGTCTCGTCCTCGCCGTCGGTGCGGCGCAGGCCCAACAACCCTTGCGCATCGTCGTTCCCTTCGCGGCCGGCGGCGGAACCGATCAGTACGCGCGGCTGCTGGCCTCCGAACTCACCAGCCGCGGCACCCAGACGATCGTGGAGAACAAGCCGGGCGCCAGCGGCATCGTGGCGGCGGACAACGTGGCGCGTTCCAAGCCCGACGGCACCACGTTGCTGATGAGTTCGCTGAGCATTCTGGCCAGCAACACCGTGATGTACGACAAGCTGCCCTACGACCCGGTGACCAGCTTCACGCCGGTCACGCAGATCGCCTACCAGCCGACCATCATCGTGGGGCGCTCGGACCTGCCCTACAAGAACATCAAGGAAATGGTGGCCTATGCCAAGGCGCATCCGGACAAGATCAACCGCGGCTCGCCCGGCGCATCCATCCTGACCAACCTGGCGCCCCTGGCCTTCGAGAGCATGGCGGGCATCCGCACGATGCACATTCCCTTCAATGGCGATTCGCCCGGCCTGCAGGCCATGCTCGGCAGCCAGATCGACATCCAGGGAACCTCCATCACCGGCCCGCTGCAGCATGTCAAGGCGGGCAAGATGCGTGTGCTGGGCGTGATGGACGTCAAGCGCCTGCCGCAGGTGCCCGATGCGCCCACCTTCAAGGAGCAGGGCTACGACATCGAGGCGCTGCTGTGGTACGCGCTTTCCGCACCCGCCGCCACGCCCAAGGACATCGTCGACAAGCTCAACCGCGCGGTCAACCAGGTGCTGGTCGATCCCGCCTTCATCGCGCGCGCCCAGACCATAGGGATGGAGCCGCGAGGCGGCACACCGCAGGCGCTGGCCGACTACGTGAAGGCCGAGACGCAGCGCTGGATCCCGCTGCTGCAGCGCCTGGACCTGCCCAAGCAGGGGCACTGAATGAGCCCCTTGTTCGACGACACCGTGGCCCTGGTCAGCGGTGCGAGCCAGGGCATCGGCTTCGCGATTGCCACCCGCCTGCTCGAGGCGGGCTGCCGCGTGGCACTGACAGACCTCGACGCCGACAGCACCCGGGAAGCGGCCCGTCGCACAGGCCGCGCGGCGGACCGCGTCCGGCCCTATGCGCTGGACGTGCGCGATGCCGCGCAATGCGAAGCCGTGGTCGCCGATCTGCAGGAAGCCTGGGGGCCCGTGGGCGTGCTCGTGAACAACGCGGGGGTGAGCGGCCGCAGCGCCGTGTTCGAGGCACAGGCACTCTCGCAGGACATCGACCACGTGATGGCGGTGAACGTCAAGGGCGTGCTCAACCTGTCCGTGGCCTGCACACGGGGCCTGCACCGGACCCGTGGCGCCATCGTCAACGTGGCATCCATCACCTCGCTGGTGGCGACCTCGGCGCACATCGCCTATGGCGCCTCCAAGGGGGCCGTCGCCCAGCTGACCAAGTTCCTGGCGCGAGACTTCGGGCCGCACGGCGTGCGCGTCAACGCCGTCGCACCCGGACTGGTGATGACGCCCATGACCGCCCACATCGCGGATGACGCCGAACGCCGCGAGCGGATGGTGCGCCGTACGTATCTGCGCCGCGCGGCGGATCCGCAGGACATCGCGGGCCCCGTGGTGTTCCTGGCTTCGGAGCAGGCGCGCTACGTCACCGGCACCATCCTGCCGGTGGATGGCGGCTACACAGCCAACTGATGCCTTCATTGCGGGAAGACCACATGATCCGAGATCCCTCTGCATTCGACGAAACCCTGGCCGCCTTGCGGCGCTATGTGCGGGAGCAGCTGATTCCACGCGAGGCGGAGGTCGAGCAGCGGGACGAGGTTCCGGCCGACCTCGTCGACGACATGGCGGCGCGCGGCTTCTTCGGCTGGTCCATTCCGCAGGAATGGAACGGCGCCGGAATGACGACCGAAGAACTGGTGCTTGCCGCGATGGAGCTGTCCCAGGCCTCGGTCGCGTTCCGGGCGCGGGTGGGCACGAACACCGGCATCGGCTCCGAGGCGCTGGTGGCCGACGGCACGCCGCAGCAGAAGGCGCGCTACCTGCCGCTGCTGGCCAGCGGCGCCTTGACCGGCGCGTTCGCATTGACGGAGCCCGATGCCGGCTCGGATGCGACCGCGCTGAAGACGAGCGCCGCACGCGACGGCGAGCACTACGTGCTCAACGGAACCAAGTGCTTCATCACCAATGCGCCGATCGCGGGGCTGTTCACCGTGCTGGCGCGCACCGATCCGCAGGACCGCTCCGCCCGTGGCATCTCGGCCTTCCTGGTCGAGCGCGGCACGCCCGGGCTTTCGACGGGAGATGCCTACCGCAAGATGGGGCAGGCCGGATCGCCCGTGTCCGAGGTGCTTCTGAGCGACTGCCGCGTGCCAGCCGACAGCCTCATCGGCGGCGTGGAGGGCATGGGTTTCAAGACGGCGATGAAGGTGCTCAACAAGCAGCGCATCCACCTGGCGGCGCTGTGCACGGGCCCGGCCATCCGCATGCTGGATGAAGCCGTCGCGTGGACCTGCGAGCGCCGCCAGTTCGGCCAGCCGGTGGCCGGCTTCCAGCTGGTGCAGGCCCTGATCGCCGACTGCCAGACCGAAATCCAGGCGGCGCGCGCGCTGATCCTGCAGACCGCGCGCCAGCGCGACGCCGGCGAGGACGTGACCATGCAGGCGTCGATCTGCAAGTACTTCGCCTCGGAGATGTGCGGGCGCGTGGCGGACCGCTGCGTGCAGATGCTGGGCGGCACGGGCTTCATCCAGGGCCATCCGGTCGAGCGCTTTTACCGCGACGTCCGGCTGTTCCGCCTCTACGAAGGCACGAGCCAGATCCATCAACTGAACATTGCCAGGCGCACCATCGCGGCGGCGGGCTACCGGCTGGGCGACTGAGCGAGCGGTATCAAAGAAAGCAAGATCCGGGAATATCGAATGAACCACTCTTCTTCCATGCAGCCGCTTGCCGGCGTGCGTGTGCTGGACCTCTCCAGGGTCATGGCGGGCCCGCTGTGCGGCATGGCGCTGGCCGACCTGGGCGCCGACGTGATCAAGGTCGAGCACCCGGAGCGCGGCGACGACACGCGGGACTGGGGCGTGCGCATCGGCAGCCACAACACGTCCTACTTCAACAGCTGCAACCGCAACAAGCGTTCGATCTGCGTGGACCTGCAGGACAAGGACGGCCAGGAACTCGTGCGCAAGCTCGCGGCGCAATGCGACGTGGTGATCCAGAACTTCAAGTACGGCGGCGCGCAGAAGATGGGGCTGGGCTATGAAGACCTGCGCAGCATCAACCCGGAGATCATCTACTGCTCGATCTCGGGCTATTCGGTGCTGAGCGACGAGAAGGCGCGGCCGGGCTACGACCTGGTGATCCAGGGCGAGACCGGCTTGATGGCCATGAATGGCGAAGAAGGGCAGGGGCCGCTGAAGTTCGGCATTGCCGCGGTCGACATGTTCACCGGCATGTACTCGGCCCAGGCCATCCTGGCCGTGCTGTACGAGCGCACGCGCACCGGCGAAGGCCGCCACATCCAGATGTCGCTGTACGACAGCGGGATGATGATCACGTCCTACTACGGCCTGACCGCCTGGCTCAACCGGGGGGACCCGGCGAAGTTCGGCAACTCGCATCCGTCGATCGTGCCGTACGGCGTGTTCGAGGCCGCGGACGGACCGCTGGTGATAGCGGTCGGAAACAACGGCCAGTTCAAAAAGTTCTGCGACGAGGTGATCTTCTGCCCGGAACTGCCTGTCGATCCGAAGTTCGCCACCAACACCGAACGCTCCAGGCACCGGCACGAACTGCTGCCCATCCTGCTCGGCAAGATCGGGCGGTTCTCGCGCGCCGATCTCATCGGCCGCATGAACAAGGCCGGCATTCCCTGCGGCGAGGTGCTCGGCCTCTACGAGGCGCTGCAGTCGGAGCGCACGGCGCAGACGCAGGTCTGGCACCGCTTCGAGGACACGCAGGCGGGAGCGCAGGCCGTCCACGCGCCGCCCTACATCATCGACGGCGCGCGCGCCGGTGTGCGCCATCCTCCGCCGCACCTGGGGGAGCACACGGCCGAAGTGCTGCGCGAGCTGCTCGACATGGGCGAGGCGCAGCTCGAAGCCCTGGGCAGCAGGAGCATCATCAAGTAGGCGGGCAGGGCCCGAGGGCCCTGCCGCCTACTGCGCCTGCTTGGGCAGGTTGAGGCTTTGCAGCAGCGGAACCCAGCGGTCCGCCTCGGCCTTGATGAACTTGCCCAGCTCTTCGGGCGTGCCGCCCTGGGGCTCCATGCCGATCGCATGGGCCCGGGCCACGAACTCGGGGTCGGCGATCACCTTGTTCACGGCCTTGTTCAGGCGGTCGATCGCCGGCTTGGGCGTGCCGGCAGGCACCGAAAGGGAATACCAGAGCCTGGCTTCCATGTCGAAGCCCTGCTCCTTGAAGGTGGGCGCATCGGGCACCTGCGGCAGGCGCTGCGAGTCCATCACGCCCAGCACGCGCAACTTGCCCGACTTCACATAGGGCAGCGATCCGGTGATGGAGGTGCCGTGGATGTCGATCTGGTTGCCCAGCAGGGCCTGGAGCGCAGGGGCGTCGCCGTTGAACGGAATGTGCAGCGTGCTGAAGCCCTGTTCCTTCTCGAAGGCGAGGGGAGCCAGGTTCGTCAGGATCGCCGCCCCCGGCGAACCCCGGTTGATCTTGCCCGGGTTCTGCTTGGCGTAGGCCACCATTTCCTTGATGTTCTTGTACGGCAGGTCGGTGCGGCCCACGACGATGGCGGGTTGGTAGGCGATCTGCGTGACCGGCGAGAAATCCTTCGCGGGGTCGTAGGGCAGCTTGTCGTAGAGAACGCTGTTGTTCGCGAGCGTGCCGAGCGAGGACACAAGCACCGTCTGTCCGTCCGGCTTCGCGCGGGCGACGTAGTCGGCCGCGAGGATGCCGCTGGCGCCGGGCTTGTTCTCGATGATGACGTTGAGCCCCTGCTTGTTGAGCTCCTGGGCCAAAATGCGGCAGTACTGGTCGGTGCCGCCGCCGGCCGCGAAGGGCACGACGATGCGGGTCACCTGCTGTGCGAGGGCGAGGGTGGGGGCGATGGCGCACGCACACAGTGCCAGCCCCATGACGAGTTTGCGATAGCTCATTTTGTCTCCAGCTTCGGTCCGGATCCGGACTCTCGAATCAGTCTAGATGGCCGCCCGGCGTGTGGATCGGCAGGGAATGAAAAGCAGCTTTGCGCGATCCGCAGCCGGGACCCCCCGGCCCGCCCACACACTTGGCCGATGACCGTGAAGATCACCAGAGTCGGGACGACCAAAGACCAATTGGGCGAGAGCCCCTGCTGGGATGCCGACGCCCAGGCCCTGACCTGGATCGACGCACTGCCCGGCACGCTCTGGAGGCTGCCCCTGGATGCCGTGCAGGCCGAACGCCACCAGCTGCCCGCGCCCGTGGGCTCGATCGCGCCCTGCCGCAGCGCGGCCGTCGTGGTGGCCCTGCGCAACAGCTTCGCGCGCTATGACTTCGCCACGCGCAGGCTGGAGCACCTGGCCGGCATTCCCGTGGACCATCCGAAGGTTCGCTTCAACGACGGCAAATGCGATGCGGCCGGCAACTTCCTGGCGGGCACCATGCACATCGACCGCCAGGCCGGCGAGCCCGTGAAGGGCGGGCTCTACCGGCTGCGCACCGACTGCCGGGTGGAACAACTGGCCGACGACATCGGCTTTGCCAACGGGCCTTGCTTCAGCCCCGACGGCGCCGTGCTGTACCTGGCCGACAGCCTGGAGCGGATCATCTGGGCCTACGACTACGACCCGGACGGTCCCCTGCGCAACAAGCGCGTCTTTGCTCGCACGCAGGCCTTCGACTCCGGTCCCGACGGCGCAACGACCGATTCGCAAGGGTTTCTCTGGACCGTGCTGACCCGCGCCGCCAGGCTCGCGCGCTACGCGCCGGACGGCGAACTGGACCGCGTGATCGAGCTGCCGGTGAGCTATCCGACGAGCATCTGCTTTGGCGGGCCGCGCCTTGAACACCTGTACCTCACGAGCATTTCGCGCAGCACGCGGCTGGAGGGCACGCTGGCGCAGGACGGCGGCCTGTTCCAGCTTGAGGGTCTTCCCGCGGCGGGACGACTGCCCCATCACTTCGGAGATTGCTAGCCGGTCTCGCTTCTCATCGCGTCCGCCACGTAGTCCACGAAGGCCCGCACCTTCAGCGGAAGCACACGGCTTTGCCGGAAGACGGCGAAGATGCCGTTCGAGAAGGCCCGCACCGCGAATCGGTATTCGGGCAGCAGCCGCACCAGGGCGCCTTCGCGCAAGTCGTCCCGAACGGTGGCCTCGGACAGCAGCGCCACGCCCATGCCGCCGATGGCGGCCAGCCGCAGCACCTCGCCGTTGTTGGCGCTCAGCACGCCCTGGATGAGCAGCTCCTGCTGCTCTCCGGCCTGGTCGATGTACTTCCAGGTGGTGATCTCGCGGTCGCGCCGATAGGTGAGGCAGCGCACCTGCGGCAAGTCGGAGGGATGCCGGATGCGGGAGTAGGTCTTCAGGAAGGCCGGGCTGGCCACCAGCACCTCGTCGCTCGACAGCAGCCGCTTGATGACGAATCCCGAATCGTTGGACTCACCGGTGCGGATGTCGACATCGAAGTCCTGGTCCACCAGGTTGATCGGATGCTCCGAGAGTTCCAGCTCGACTCGGATGTCCGGATAGAGCTCCGCGAAACGCGGCAGCAGCGGTGCCAGCACCCGCAGGGCGATGTGTGTCCGGGAGTGCACGCGCAGGCGGCCTTCCGGCCGTTCGCGCGCGCTGTGCACGGCCTGCTCGGCCTCGTTCATGAGCTCCAGCATCGCCTCGGCCCGTTCCAGGAAGGCCTGGCCCGCTTCGGTCACCTTGAGGTTGCGGCTGGTGCGGTCCACCAGCTGCACGCCCAGTTCTTCTTCCATCGCACTGATGCGCCGCGAGATGGTCGCCGGCGAAAGACTGAGGCTGCGGGCCGCGGCCGAGAGGCTCCCCTTGCGCTGGGTGGCGACAAAGATGCGCAGCGAATCGAGCGCTTTCATTTCGAAAGACGCAAAGAAGCTGTGCATGCGCTGGTGATCCAGCGAGGGCTCGTGTTCCTACGATTGGCCTCGATCAGAACCAGCCAACCAGGAGCAACAGCGATGGACTTCGGAATCTTCATTTTGATGCAGCAACGGAACAAGCATAAGACGTCCCACCAGATTCTGCGCGACGCCGTCGAGCAGACGCGCCTGGCGGACGAACTGGGCTTCGGTGCCGCTTGGTACGCCGAGCACCACTTCAGCAACTACGGCATGTGCTCGTCGCCGCTGACCATGATCGCGCACTGCGCCGCGGTCACGCGCAACATCCGCCTGGGGACGGGCATTGTCGTCGCTCCGCTGTACACGCCGGCGCGCCTGATCGCGGACGTGGCGATGGTCGACCAGCTGTCCAACGGCCGCCTGAACCTGGGCATCGGCTCTGGCTACCAGCACTTCGAGTTCGAGCGCTTCGGCGTGTCGCTGGAGTCGGCCAAGGGCCGCACCTTCGAGATGCTCGACATGCTCGAAGCCGGCCTGCGGCAGCCCAAGTTCAGCTATGACGGCGAGTACTACCAGCAGCCCATGAGCGCGATCAGCCAGCGCGCGGTGCAGCGGCCGATGCCGCCGATGTGGATCACCAGCGTCGACCCGGCCTTCCTGTCGCGCGCCGTGAAGTCCGGTCACCACGTGTTCGTCTCCGGCGGCGACGGCGGGCTGGAGAAGCTGGCGAGCACCCGTGGCCTCATCGACAAGGTGGCCGCGGCCGAGGGCAAGGACCCCGCGGGCGTGCAGGTCGGCCTGCTGCGCGCGGCCTTTGCGAGCAACGACAAGGCCGAGGTGGAAAGCTACCTCGAGTGCGCGCGCTACCAGCGCCGCATCGCCGTCAGCCTGAAGCGCCGCACCGCGCAGATCGCCGACGACTACCAGGTCGAGGAAGGCATCGTCGAAGGCGAACCCTCGCTGGACGAGATGCGCGCGCTGCTGCCCGTGGGCGACATCGACACCGTGATCGAACGCGTGGTCAACGAGATCCGCACGCTCAAGCCGGTGCACTACTGCTTCCAGACCCAGATGGGCGACTTCGACCACCCGACCATGCTGCGCCAGCTCGAGGTGTGGGGCAAGGTCATCATTCCGACGGTGCAGCAGGAGATCGCCAACGATCCGCCGCACCGGCCGGCGGCCAAGGCCGAACTCGCAGCGGCCTGAGCCCGCGTGCCTGGAGACGCCATGTCCGAAGCCGCCGAAGGCATCCGCTCCCTCATCGAGCCTGCCCAGTTCCGCCAGCTGCTCGGTTGCTTTCCGACCGGCGTGGCCGTCATCACCACGCGCGCACCCGACGGGCAGCCCGCGGGCCTGACCTGCAACTCGTTCAGCTCGGTGTCGCTGGATCCGCCGCTGGTGCTGTTCAGCCTGCGCAATGCCAGCCGCCTGCTGTCCACCTTCCAGGCTGCGGACGGCTTTGCCATCAACATCCTGTCCGAGCAGCAGGACGCGCTGTCGGGCCGCTTCGCGTCGAGCAAGATCGAGGACAAGTTCGACGGCGTGCCTTGGCGCGCCGGCTCGCTGGGCATGCCGTTGATCGACGACTGCCTGGTGGGCTTCGAGTGCAGCGTGCATGCCGCGCACGAGGCGGGCGACCACACCATCTTCATCGGCGAGGTGCGCCACCTGAGCGCCGGGGCGTCCGAGCAGGCGCTGGTGTTCTACAAGGGCGCCTACATGAAGCTGGCCGAGTCGCTGCGCAAGCTGGTCGTGGAAGGGCGGCTGGGAGACGCCGACATCGACGAGGCCTACCGCACGCTCTACGGCACGCTGCTGCGCCTGGCCAGCGAACGCGCCACCGGGGCCGAGCTGGACGCGGTGCACGAGGCCGCCGACACCATCGAGGCGCACCCCGACGACGCACCGCTGAAGGAGCGCATTGCCTCCGCCAGCGCGTTCTTCGCCTCGATCGCGGCCGCAGGCCACAACGAGGCGCTGACGCTGATGGCGCAGACCATGACCAGCGTGCTGCGCGAGCGCATGACGCACGTGCTCTCGGTGCGTCCGCGCCCCGACCTTTTTCCGCTGCGCCGCAAGGTGGCGCACAACCTGCGCCGGCGCGATGCCGACGGCGCCGCGGCCGCCCTGGACGAGCTGATCACGCAGTTGCGCAGGGGCTGAGCCTTTCCGTCATTCCACAGGAGACAAGATGTCCATCGACTACGCCGGCTTCCGGCGCGAACTCGAATCGTTCGCGCGCGATGCCTGCCCACCCGAGATCCGCGCCGTCGTCGCGGCCGGGCAGAAGATCACCAAGCGCGAGTACCAGGCCTGGCAGAAGATCCTCGCCACCCGTGGCTGGGGCGCGCCGAGCTGGCCGGTCGAAGCCGGCGGCACCGGATGGGACATCCGCCAGCGCCTCATCTTCGAGGAGGTGATGGCCGAGAACGACTGTCCGCCTCTCTATCACCACGGGCTGGGGCACATCGGCCCGGTGATCATCCGTTTCGGCACGCCCGAGCAGAAAGCCCGGTTCCTGCCGCGCATCCTCGACGGCTCGGACTGGTGGTGCCAGGGCTATTCGGAGCCGGGCTCGGGCTCCGACCTCGCCTCGCTGTCGACCAGTGCGCGGCTCGACGGCGGCGAGTGGGTCGTCAACGGCCAGAAGATCTGGACCTCGCATGCGCACGAGGCCAGCATGATCTACATGCTGGTTCGCACCTCGAAGGAGGCGAAGAAGCAGGAAGGCATCTCGCTGCTGCTGGTGCCCATGGACAGCCCGGGCATCACCGTGCGCCCCATCAAGACCATCGACGGCTGGCACCACCTGAACGAGGTGTTCTTCGACGAAGTGCGCGTGCGCGCCGACAACCTCGTGGGCGAGGTCGGCAAGGGCTGGACCTGCGCGAAGTTCCTGCTCGAGCGCGAACGCCTGCCGCCGGCCAACGTGGCGCGGCTGGAGCTCATGCGCCGCCAGGTCACGCAACTGGTCGAGGAGGCGAGCCGCGCCGCCGCGGGCCGGCGCGACTTCGGCGGGCTGCACCACAAACTGTTGCTGTGCGAGGCCGACGTGAAAGGCGCCCGCGTGATGATGGCGCAGGCCACCGACGACCTGATCCACCAGCGCCCGCTGGGCGTGCAGCCCTCCGTCATCAAGATGACCTGCGCCGACGTCGCGCAGCGCCTGACGACCATCGCGCTGGACGCGGTCGGCCCCGATGCGGCCCATCGCTTCCTTGCCGATGCGGGGGATGACGTGCCCGACGCCACCTGGATACAGAACTACATGTTCACGCGCGCCCGCACCATCGCCGGCGGCACCTCCGAGGTGCAGCGCAACGTCGTCGCCAACGAACTGCTGGGAGCCTGAGCCATGTCCACATCTTTCCCATCGCTCTTTCCCGGCATGCTGCTGGATTCGGCGAGCCGTTATGCCCAGGATCACGCGGACCGGGCGCTGCAGGGCGACCCCGTGCGCGAACTGGGCTGGACGGCCACCCTCGTGCCCGAAGAGGCCGGCGGCGTCGGCGGCGGGCTGAGCGATCTCGCGTCCATCGTCGAGGGGCTGGCCACGCATGGCCTGCAGCTTCCGGTGGTCGAGACCTGCGCCGTCGTGCCGCTGCTGTTGCAGGCGGCGGGTGCAGAGACGGCCGGGCGCTGGCTGGAGGCCGTGGCCGAGGGCAGCGCGCAGGTGGCGCCGCTGACCGCGCTGTCCGGCATGCGCGACGACAGCGCCCTGGCGGCCAGGCACCTGGACATCGGCTACGAGCTGGCCGGCACGGTGCAGGGCGTCGACGTCACGCTGCCTGCCTCGCACTACCTCGTGCCCGCGCGGGTCGATGGCGAGGACGCCATCTTCCTGGTCGACGCCGAGCGCGTCGGCGCACCGAAGGCCCGCTACAGGACCATGGAAGGCCGAGAGGGCGCGGACTTCGTGCTGCAGGGGCTCGCCGTGCCCGAGGGCGCGTGCATCGCGCGTGGCGCTGCCGCCCGCGAGGCGCTGGAGAAGGCCACCGATGCCGCCTTGCTGCTGACCGCCGCCGACACGGTGGCCGCGATGGCCACGCTCATACGCGAGACCGTCAGTCACCTGAAGGAGCGGCGCCAGTTCGGTGTGGCGCTTTCCACTTTCCAGGTGCTGCGCCATCGCGTGGCCGACATGTACGTGAAGTACCTGGGCGCCAAGGGCCTGGTGATCCATTGCTTCCACGAACACGAGCAGCACGCGGCCGGCCTGCGCCGCACGCTGCGCCTGGCCAAGGTGTCGCTGGCCGAGTCGGCGCGCGCCTGCGCCGAATCGGCCATCCAGATGCACGGCGGCATGGGCGTGAGCGAGGAGGTGCTGGCCACCCGCACCGCGCAGCGCCTCATCGCCTCGGAGTTCCGCTACGGCGACCGGCTCCTGCATGTCGCCCGGTTGCTGGCGCCGCAGGCGTGCGCCACGCCGATCCCTTCTCTTTCCAACCAAACCGGGAGTGTGCGATGAGCATCAATCTGGAAGTTTCCGACCACATCGCCGTCATCCGGCTGGACAAGCCGCCGGTCAATGCGCTCGACCGCGCCACCCGCCGCCGCCTGATCGAGATCTTCGACGAGGTGTCCGAGCGCGCCGACGTGCGCGTGGCGATCCTCACGGGCACCGGCAAGTTCTTCTGCTCCGGCGCGGACCTCAAGGACCGCCCCGACGCCGGGAAGGCGGGCGACTTTCTCGACCACAACCGCTGGACGCGCGAGACCGGCAACGCCATCCGCGAATGCGCCAAGCCGGTGATCGCCGCGGTCAACGGTCCCGCGCTGGGGGCGGGCTTCGGCCTCATGGCCGCCTGCGACATCTTCCTGGCGAGCGACGACGCCACCTTCGCCATGCCGGAGATCAACGTGGGGCTCGCGGGCGGTGTCTCGATGCTCAGGACCATGTTCGGGCGTTCGTTCACGCGCCGCATGTTCTTCACCGGCATGAAGGTGTCCGCGGCCGAGCTGTACCGCCGTGGCGTGCTCGACGAGGTGGTGCCCGCCGGGGAGCTGATGCCGCTGGCCATGGAGATCGCGCAGGAGATCGCCTCCAAGGCACCGATGGCCGTGGCCTATGCCAAGCAGGCCGCCAACATGATGGACCTGATGCCGCAGCGCGACGGCTACCGCTTCGAGCAGAACATCACCATGGCCCTGTCGCGGACCGAGGATGCGCAGGAGGCCCGCAAGGCCTTCCTGGAGAAGCGCAAGCCCGTCTACAAGGGGCGCTGAGATGCGGGCCGTGGAAGTGGGGCGCGGCATGGACGCGCTGTTCAGCCCGCGCTCGATCGCCATCTTCGGTGCGTCGGACGACGTCACCAAGATCGGCGGCCGTCCGCTGCAGTTCCTGCTGAAGTATGGCTACGCGGGCGGCATCTACCCGATCAACCGCAAGGGCGGCCTGGTGCAGTCCCTGCCGGCCTATGCGGGCGTGGACGACGTGCCTGAAGTACCCGAGCTGGCCGTGGTCGCCGTGCCGCCCGCGGGCGTGCTCGACGCGGTGCGCGGCTGCGCCCGGCGCGGCGTGAAGGCCGCGGTGATCCTGTCCGCCGGATTCTCCGAGATGGGCGACGAGGGCCGCCAACTGCAGGAGCAGATCGGCGAGGTGGCCCGCGCCGCCGGCATGCGCGTGGTAGGCCCGAACTGCCTGGGCGCGATCGGCGTGCCCGACAGGAGCATCGCCACCTTCTCGGTGGCGCTGGAGTCGTCGTTTCCCGTGGCCGGCTCCGTGGGCATCGTCTCGCAGAGCGGCAACCTGGGCAGCTTCACGCTGCGCCTGGCCGGCGAGCGCGGCCTGGGCGTCAGCCGCATGCTGACCACGGGCAACGAATGCGACGTGGACATCGCCGACGCCATCGCGTCTCTGGCGGGCGACCCCGGCACCCGCGTGATCCTGTGCTGCATGGAAACCTGCCGCGACGGCGACAAGCTGATCCGGGCCATGGCCATGGCCCGCGAGGCCGGCAAGCCGCTGGTGGTGCTGAAGGTCGGGGTCTCCGAGGCAGGCAGCGAGGCCGCGGCCTCGCACACCGGCGCGCTGGCCTGCTCCGACGCCGTGTTCGACGCCGTGCTGCGCAAGGGCGGCGCCATTCGCGTGCCCAGCATCGAGCAGTTGCTCGAAGTGGGCCACGCGCTGTCCGTCGTCGGGCCGGCGCATGTGCCGGGCGGCAACCGCGTGGCCGTGCTCACCGCCTCTGGCGGCTTCGGCGTGCTGCTGGCCGATGCGGCCAGCGCGCAGGGCCTGGCTTTGCCCAAGCTGGCCGCGCACACGCAGGAGCGCATCCTGTCGGTGGTGCCCTTCGCTTCGCCCTCCAATCCGGTGGACATGACGGCGCAGGTGTCGAGCCGGCCCGAAGTCCTGGCGCAGATGCTCGATGCCGTGGCGCGGGATGCCAGTTGCGACGCGCTGATCCTGCAGTCGGCCAACGCCTTCCACCTGCCCCGCCTGCGCGATGTGTTTCTTTCCGCGCTGGAACAGGTGCGCAAGGACCATCCCTCGCGCCTGATCCTGCTGTGTGCCCGCGCGCCCCAGGAGGTGCGGGCCACGCTCAACGGCATGGGCTTCCCCGTGGTGGAGGGCATCGATGCCGCTTGCGCGACCCTGGCCGCGCTGTTGCGCTTCGGCGCGCGAGGCACCACGGAGACCGCCACGGCGGCCATTGAGCGCATGCCGCTGGCGGCGGAAGCCTTCGCCACCGAGGCAAGCGCCAAGGCCGTGCTGTCGCAAGCCGGCCTGCCCGTGCCGCAGGAGGTGATCGCAGCCAACCGTGACGAGGCGCTGGCTGCGGCTCGTGCGCTGGGCTTTCCCCTGGTGCTGAAGATCGTCTCGCCCGACATCGCCCACAAGACCGAGGTCGGCGGCGTGTTCGTCGGCGTGCGGTCCGAGGCGCAACTGCTCGAGGAATACGCGAACCTGCTGGCGCGCGTGGCGCAGAAGGCGCCCGAAGCCCGCATCGCCGGCGTGCTGGTCGCGCAGATGGTGCAGGGGGGTGTCGAGCTGATCCTGGGCACCAAGAAAGACCCGGTGTTCGGTCCGATGGTGATGGTCGGGCTGGGCGGCATCTTCGCCGAGATCTTCAAGGACGTGGCGCTGCAGCCGGCCCCCGTCGACGAGGCGCAGGCCACCGCCATGCTGCGCTCGCTCAAGGCCTTCGCGCTGCTCGACGGCGCGCGCGGGCGGCCCCGGGCCGACGTGCAGTCGGCCGCCAGGGCCGTCGCGGCGCTGTCGCGATTCGCCATGCGCCATGCCCATGACGTGTCGGAGATCGATATCAACCCCTTGATGGTGCTGGAGCAGGGGCGCGGCGCCCATGCGCTGGATGCGCTGCTCGTGCCCGAGGAACAAGCCATGAAAGCCAAGCCATGAACATGTCTCTTTCAGGCCGTGCGGCCTTCATCAGCGGCGCCGGCCACGGCATCGGCCGCGCCACCGCGCGCGCCATGGCGCGCCTGGGCGCGACCGTCGGCATCAACGACCTGAAGCCGGAATTCGTGGAAGAGGCCGTGGCCGAGATCCGCGCCCTGGGCGGCCAGGCCATCGGGCTCCCGTGCGACGTGTCGACGCGCGAAGGGATGCGCGAGGCGGTGGCGCAGTTCGCCAGCGACGCGGGGCGGCTGGACATCATGGTCAACAACGCCGCCTGGGTGCGCTACCAGCCGCTTGCCGAAATCACCCCGGAGGTGATGGACCGCATGGTGGAGATCGGCTTCAAGTCGGTGATCTGGGGCATCCAGGCCGCAGCGGAGGCGATGGACCCGCAGCGCGGCGGCTCCATCGTCAACGTGGCATCCATCGCGGCTTTCAAGTCGCCCATGCGCTCGGTGGTCTACAGCGGCATCAAGGCCGGCGTCCTTGGCATTACACGGGCTTCGGCCGCCGACCTGGGCGCCCGCAACATCCGCGTGAACGCGGTGGCGCCCGGCGCCATCCCCACCGAGGGAACGGCCAAGCATCGCAATGCGGAGCTCGACGCCAAGCGCATCGGCCGCACGCCGCTGGGCCGCCTGGGCACGGTGGAAGACATTGCGGACGCCATCTGCTTCCTGGCCGGCGACGAATCGCGCTTCTTCAATGCGGACGTGCTGCGCCTGGACGGCGGCGCCTCGGAGACCTCGCTGTGAGCGGCGCGGTGCGACCGCCCAAGCGGGTGCAGAACGTGTTCGTCGCGGCAAGGGATCCCGCCAGCCTGCATGGCTTCTACGAAGGCGCGCTCGGCCTGCCGACGAAGTTCCGCGATGGCGACCGCTGGATCCAGTACGGCGCGGGCAATACCAACGTGGCGCTGGCCTCCCTCGAGGAGGCCGCGCCTGCCACCGGCGGGCTGGTGATGGTGCTGGAGGTGGACGACTTCGAGGGGGCGCCGGAGCGCATTGCGGCCGCCGGTGGACAGGTGCTGGGCCTGCGCGACATGGGCGCCCACGGCGCCGTGCTGTCGCTGCGCGACCCGGAAGGCAACCTGCTGCAGCTGTTCCGGCGCGCCGCGCCTGCCGCCGCATGAGCGAGCCGCAGACCCTGCCGGCAGCCTTGCAGTCGTTGCTGGACCGCGAAGCGATCCGCGACTGCCTGCTGCGCTATTGCCGGGGCATCGACCGTTGCGACGAGGATGCCTTGCGTTCGGCCTACTGGGAGGACGCCACCGATTGCCACGGGGCCTGGAACGGCAGCGCCGCCGGCTTCATCGCGCAGGCGCTGCCCAGGCTGCGGCAGGGCGGGCGCCGCGTCCACCAGATCACCAATGTGCTGATCGAACTGCACGGCGACGTGGCCGCCGTGGAAAGCAGCTTTATTGCATTGCAGTCCACGGCCGCGCAGCCGGATCGCGAGACTTTTCTTTGCGGCCGCTATGCGGATCGCTTCGAGCGTCGCGGCGGCGAATGGCGCGTGGCCGCGCGAACCGTGGTCTATGACTGGATCGAGGAGCGCACGCGGCCCGAACTGGCGCAGGACGACGCGGCCCTGTTCGGCGCGCGCCAGCCCGTCGGCGGCCGTGCACCGCACGATGCGGTGTATGCGCTGCTGCACAACGTGCGAGGCGGCTGATGGCTGGATCTTCCAGCGCGCTGATCACCGGCGCAGGCGCCGGCATCGGCCGCGCCGCGGCGCTGGGCCTGGCGCGCGCGGGATGGCGCTGCGTGCTGGTCGACGCCGACGCGGCCGCATTGGAACGCACCGAAGCGCTCTGGCCGGCCGGAGCCCGGCGGCCGCTGGGCCTGGTGGCAGACCTGACGGACGCGGCCCGCATCGAACGCCTGCGCCAGGAGGTTCCGCCGCTCGATGCGCTGATCAACAACGCGGGCATGTCGGCCGGCGGCGCCGAGGCGACATCCGGCCATGACGACGGCGGCGCGGCGCGCCTGCTGGCGCTCAACCTGGCGGCACCGGCGCGCGTGGTGCAGGCGTGCGCCCCGCATTTGCGGCCAGGGGCGCGCATCGTCAACGTGGCTTCCGGGGCGGGCCTGCGGGCCATTCCCTGGCGCGGCCTCTACAGCCCGAGCAAGGCCGGATTGATCGGGCAGGGCCGCGCGCTGGCGCACGCCAGGCCCGACTGGACGGTGACCACCCTCGCACCGGGTTTCGTGAGAACCGAACTCGTGCAACGCCTGATCGACGGTGGACGGCTGGACCCCACGCAGGCGGCGTCGAAGATTCCCATGGGCCGCATGGCCGAGCCCGAGGAGATGGCCGACGCCTTGTGCTTCCTGGCCAGTCCGGGCGCGCGCGTGCTCACCGGCCGGCTGCTGGTGCTGGACGGCGGCTCGTCCGTGTGCGGGGGCAGCCAGCCGTTGCCGCCTTGCGAACGTCCGCCCCTGGCGTTCGATGCGCCCTTGCGCCCGAGCTGCGAGGCGGTGCGCGAACCGCTGTGGCGCGCCGCCCTGGACAAATGGGTTCGCTCGCATTCGAGCCATGCGGGCCATGCGGGCTCCTCGGACTACGCGGGTGTTGCCGATGCGCGCGCGCTGGATGCGCCGCCGGGCTCTCGGCTCGATGCGGTGCTCGATGCGGCGCGCTGCTTCCGCGCGCGCCATGCAGCGCTCGCCAGCCTCACGCTGCTGATGCCTGCGCCCGAACCGGGGCTCGACTGGCAGATGGCCGGCGATGCCGATGCGGCACGGATGCTGGTCGCCACGCTGGCCGCCGAATGGGGCTCGCACGCGCTGCGCATCAACGCGCTGGAGCTGCCGCGCGATCTTGCGCCCGACGCCTGCCTGCCGCTGCTCGACTACATGGCCGGCCCCCGGGCGCAGTTCCTGACCGGCCAGGTGCTTCGCCTCGGCGCCGCCGCGGCCCGAGATCACAACAAGGAGACTCCTGCATGATTCCACCGACCATTTCGCGCCGCCACCTGCTGGCGGGCGCGGGGCTGCTCGCCCTTCAGGGCCAACCATGGGCCAGCGAAGCCGGCGCCTGGCCGGCGCGCCCGATCCGCCTAGTGGTGCCCGGCCCTCCGGGTGCCGGCTCGGACATCTTCGCGCGCCTGCTGTCCGTGCCGCTGCAGCAGGCCCTCGGGCAGCCGGTGGTCGTGGACAACAAGCCCGGCGCGAACGGCCTGATCGGCAATGACACCGTCGCCAAGGCGGCGCCCGATGGCTACACCATCCTGCTGTCGCCGTCCTCGGCGATTGCGATCAACCCGGTCATCCAGCCGAAGATGCCCTACGACACGCAGAAAGACCTTCTGCCCATCGCGCAGGTCGGCGCCGCCGGCATTCTGCTGGTGGCGAACCCGGCGACGGGTATCCGCTCGCTGGCAGACCTGGTTCGCCAGGCCAGGGCCAACCCCGACAAGCTGGCCTGCGGCTCCTGGGGCAACGGCTCGACCGGCCACCTGGTGCTGGAGGGCATCAAGGCCCAGTACGGCATCAGCATCGCGCATGTGCCCTACAAGGGCGTCTCGCCGCTGGTGACCGACCTGCTGGGCAACATCATCGGCGTGGGCTTCGTCGACATCGCATCGCCGGTTCCGCACATCCGCAGCGGCAGGCTGATCGCACTCGGCAGCACCGGCTCCGCCCGCGGACCCGCGCTGCCGGAAGTGCCCACGCTGACCGAGCAGGGCTACCGCTCCGACGTGGACGGCTGGTACGGCATCTTTGCGCCGGCGGCCACGCCGCGCGAGGTGGTCGCGCGCCTGAACCAGGAGATCAACCGCATCCTGTCGACCGAAGAGATCATCCAGAAGTTCGCCGCGCAGAACATGCCGCGCCCGCCGATCAAGAACGCGGAGCAGTTCGGCGCCACCGTCCACCGGGACCTCGCGGTCTGGCAGTCGCTGGCGAAAGTCGCCAGGTTGCGGGTGGACTGACCTGGGCCGGCTCAGCCTGCCGGGCGCTTCATGCGCAGCGCGGTCTGGACCACCGCGCCGCGCAGCGATTGCACCGTGGGGTGCGCTTCGAGCTCTTTCAGCGTGAAGAAGCTCACCGGCGGCAGGTTCCAGCTCAGCCGGTAGGGCAGCGCGGCGCAGTGGCCCGCGTCCTCCATGCCGGCTAGCACGTCGCGCGCGAAGATGGTGATGACGTTGGGCTCCTGGCGCAGCACGGTCTGGATGCTCCGGATCGCGGTGGTCTCCAGGATGGGCAGCGGCGGCTGGACGCCGGCGCCGACGAAGATGGCGTTGTAGGTCCTGCGCATGGGTGTGTTGGGCGGCGGCAGGATCCAGTCAAGCTGGGCGAGCCGGGCCCAGTCCAGCGGCCCTCGCGACAGCCGCTTGACGTTCTTCGCACCTACCACGAGGCAGGGCTCCTGCTCGTGGATGGCCTCCTGCACCAGCCCGCTCGCGTCGCCGTCGTAGGAGCGGCCGATGGCGCAGTCGAGCTCGCGCGCGACGAGGCCGGCGACCAGTTCGTCCGTGGTGCCTTCGCGCACCATCACCGAAATGCGCGGCGAACGGTCGAGCAGATGCGTCAACGCGGCCGACATGAGCTGCTGCGGCACCTGCTGCGTGAAGCCCAGCCGCAGGCGGCCGCTGCGGCCCGCCTCCAGCGAGGTGAGCACGCGCGTGGTCGCCTCGAGCTCGGCAAGCCAGCGCCGCGCGTAGTGCAGCACCGCGTCACCCGCGGCGGTGGGCACCAGCCCTCTGCTGGAGCGCTCGAAAAGCGTGCTGCCGAAGATGTCCTCGACCTCGTGCAGCGCCTTGGTGATCGCTGGCTGGCTGAGCTGCATTTCGGCGGCGACGCGGCTGAGGGTGCGATGCCGGTCGATGGCCTGCAGCAGCGAGAGTTGCCGCAGCTTGAGGCGGGAGAGCAGTGTGCGGTGCAACTCGGCGGCGGGGTCTCGGGCGGTGGGCAAGGCCATAACTCCTGGGTTATCGAGCTATCAGAAATTATTTCACTTTGGTGAATTGCTGGTCCTAGACTTTTCCCCATGGACACGCCCACTGCACCGAAGACCACCGCCATCACCGCCGGGTTTCTGGACTCGCTGGCCGAGGCGCCGAACGCTGTCGAGGCGCTGCGCCGCATCGACAGCCGTCGTTTGCTGATCGCCCCGGGCAGCATCTTCAGCATCCAGCAGAACGTGACGACCGGGCACGATGCGGCCGGCCAGGTCCTGTTGCGCCGCTTCTATTCGTCGGAGGCGTCGAGCTTTCCCGTGAACGGCGCCAAGCGAAAGACCATGACGCGCTGGACCGAATGCCTCTTCGTGCAGGGGCGTGTGTTCGTCGGCGAGGGCGAGCATGTGCTTGCGCAGACCTTCGACGATTTCGAGCAGATGCAGGCCTACGCGTTGCGCAGCGTAATCAACGTGCCGCTGATGCAGGGGACGCTCTGCTACGCCACCTTCAACGTCTTCGGCACCCGCACCCGCTGGCAGCCGGAGGAGGTGCTTGGCATCCGCTTGCTGGCGCTGGCCGCCGCGCGCTGGGTGCCTTCCGTGCCCGGGCTCGCCTACAGCTTCGAGGAAACGCCATGCCTGTGACTGCCTTGCACCACTTCACCATCCGCTGCACGCCGGACGAACTGCCGCCGCTGGTGGACTTCTACACCCGGGTGATGCGACTCACGGTCGGCGCGCGGCCGGAGATCCCGGCGCCCGGCGCATGGCTGTATGCCGACGGCCAGCCCATCGTGCACCTGTACGCGCACCTGTCGGCTCCGGACCGGCCGGGCGAGCCGGGCGGCCCTGTCACGGGCCACGTCGACCACATCTCGTTCCGCTCACGCGGCCTGGCCGAAATGCGCGCGCACCTTCGCGCACTGAGCGTTCCCTTCGTGGAGGCGCCGATCCCGGGCTGGGCGATTCACCAGCTCTTCCTGCAGGATCCTCGCGGTCTCAAGATCGAGATGACGTTCTGGATGGATCAGGAAGAAGGAGGCGTCGCATGACGCACTTCGTCCAGGTCGGCGACCAGCGCATCGCCTTCGACCGTGAAGGCGAAGGCTCGCCGCTGGTGCTGATGCACGGCGCGGAGGCGTCGCGGCAGATGTTCGCGGCGCTGGTGCCGCGGCTGTCGGGGCAGTTCACAGTGATCGCCTATGACCAGCGCGACTGCGGCGAGACCGAGGGGCCCGAGCACGCCTCGACGCTCGCGGACCTGGCGGACGATGCGCAGCAGTTCATCAAGGCCCTCGGCTTCAAGCGCGCCCATGTCTTTGGCTCGTCCTTCGGCGGGCGGGTTGCGCAGGCGCTGGCGGTGCTGCACCCGCGCTCGGTCGACCAGCTCGTGCTGGGCAGTACCTGGCCGCTGCCCAGGCCCTACGAGGAGCTGTGTCCGGATGCACGGCGCCTGGCTGAATTGCGACGCGGACTGCCCGGCACCGCACAGGAGCTGGCGACCTGGTTCTTCCCCGAGGCCTTTCTCGATCAGCACCCGGATCTGCGTCGCATGTTCGCGAAGGCGCGGCCGGAGTCGCCACGGTCCGCGCGGCGCGCAGCGACCGTGCAGACCGCGCTCGAGCGAGGCGTGGCAGACATCGTCGCGCCCACGCTGGTGCTGGCCGGCGAGCTCGACCGCGTGGTGCCGCCGAGCGTGACGCTGTCGATGGCCGGCCGCATTCGCGGCGCCGATGCGGTGCTGCTGCCCGGCATCGGCCATGTCACCGCGATGCAGGCGCCGCAGGTCCTGGCGCATCACATCGTCCGTTTCCTGAGTCCCGAAGGAGCCAAGCCATGAGCATGAGCAGCACGAACCATCAGCGCGCGCGCGGGCGCCCCGACTACATCCGCATCGAAGGGCTTTCGAAGCACTTCGGCGATGGCGGCGAAGGCGTGCTCGCGCTGAAGGACATCGACTGCGCCATCGAGGAGGGCAGCTTCGTGACCATCGTGGGCCCCAGCGGCTGCGGCAAGAGCACGCTGCTGCGCATCCTCGCGGGGCTGCTCGACTACGGCACCGGCCGCGTGGTGCTCGACGGGCAGCCGATTCAGGGCACGCGGCGCGATGTGGGCGTGGTGTTCCAGAGCTCCATCCTGCTGCCCTGGCGCACCATCCTCGAGAACGTCATGCTGCCGGCCGAGGTGCTGGGCATTCCGGCGAAGCAGGCGCGCGAGCGCGCCATGCAGCTGCTGCACATGGTCCGGCTCGACGGCTTCGAGCACAAGCTGCCGCGCCAGCTGAGCGGCGGCATGCAGCAGCGTGCCTCGATCGCGCGGGCGCTGCTGCACGACCCGAAGATCCTGCTGATGGATGAGCCCTTCGGTGCGCTCGATGCGATGACGCGCGAGCGCATGAACCTTGAACTGCAGCGCATCTGGATGGAAAGCGGCAAGACGGTGGTGCTGATCACGCACTCGATTCCGGAGGCGGTGTTCCTCGGCGACAGGGTGTTCGTGATGTCGCCACGCCCCGGCACGCTCGAACGCGTGCTGCCCATCGACCTGCCGCGTCCGCGGGCCATGGACGTGATGTCGCACCCCGCTTTCGCCGCCGCGTCGCTCTCTATCCGCGAACGCTTCTCGCACGCCGCCTCGTTCGACTGACAGGAAGTTCCAGATGACCACCGCCATGCTCGCCAAGACCGATTCCGTTGCATCGCCCGACGACCGCGCCCCGCTTGCCGCCACTGCGGCGATCAAGGCGAACCCGAAGCGCCGTGCGAACCCGCTCGCCTCGACGCGGGTGCAGTCGATCCTTCTGCTGGCTGCGCTGCTCGGCGCTTGGGAGGCGGGCGTGCGCCTGTTCAAGGTGCCGCAGCACCTCGTGCCGCCGGTGAGCGACATCGCGGTCGCGCTGTGGCGTGGCCTGGCCACCGGGCCGCTCGCGAAGGACGGCTTCTGGTACCACGGCGGCGTGACGGTGACCGAGATCCTGCTGGGGTTCCTCATCGGCAGCGGCATCGGCCTTGCGATCGGCATCGTGGTGTCGCAGATGCCGAAGGTCGAAGCGCTGCTGGCGCCCTACGTCGCCGCGTTGCAGAGCGTGCCCAAGGTGGCGGTCGCGCCGATCATCGTCGTGTGGCTGGGCTTCGGCATCGGCTCGAAGGTGATGATCATCTGCCTGCTGACCTTCTTCCCCGTGCTGGTGACCAGCATCGCGGGCTTCAAGGCGGTGGACCCGGACCGCATCGATCTGCTGCGTTCGCTCTCCGCCACGCAGTGGCAGATCTTCCGCAAGGCCAAGTTCCCGAGCGCGCTGCCCTATATCTTCGCGGGGCTGAACATGGCCGCGGCCTTCAGCGTGGTCGGCGCGGTGGTGGGCGAGTTCGTCGGCGCGCAGGCCGGGTTGGGTGTGCTCATCCTGCAGATGGAGGCCCAGGCCGACACCGGCGGCAGCTTCGCGGTGTGCGTGGTGCTCTCGGTGATCGGCATCGTGCTGAGCGACCTGCTGCGCCGCATACAGCGCCGCGTGCTGCACTGGATGCCGGCCGACGCCTCGCAGCGGACGGTGAACGCCTGAGCCCCTGCATCCCCGCATTTTTTTCCGTCTGAAGGAGTGAGCGATGTTGACGCGACGTGATTTCGGGCTGGGCCTCGGTGCCCTGGGTTTCGCTGCAAGCCTGCCGGCACTGGCGCAGGGCGTGCGGGTGATGAAGGTGGCGAACACCGCGGCGGTGAACGATCCGCAGCAGTGCTTCGCCACCGCGGGCCAGCATCCCAGGCTCGACTTCTACAAGCCCAGGGGCGTGGATATCGAATACGTCAACATGTCGAGCATGACGCAGGCGCTGCAGAGCCTGCGCGCCGGGCACGTGGACTTCGGGCCGGCGGTGCCGGCCATCCTGCTGCCTGCGATGGCGAAGGATCCGTCGCTCGACCTGGTGAGCGTCTACAAGTGGCTGCCGCGCAATGCCAACGTGATCGTGGTCAAGCCCGGCAGCCCGATCAAGTCGGCCGCGGACCTTGCGGGCAAGCGCATCGGCGTGCGCAGCCAGGGCGACACCGGCATCGTCATCACCAGGATCATGCTGACCGAACTGGGCCTGAAGGACGACGGGTGCGAGTACATCGCGATCGGCGACGGCGCGCCGGCCGGCGCGGCGATCGACAACGACCGCGTGGACGCGATGGTGGCCTTCGACACCGCCGCCGCGCGCATCGAGCTGGTGGGGACCAGGCTGCGCTATGTGCCGCTCACTCCCAAATTCGCGCAGCTCGGCTCGGGCTGGATGTGCGTGCCGCGCAAGCTGCTGAAGGATGAGCGCAAGGCGCTGGTGGCGCTTTTCCAGGGCATCGCGAAGTCGACCATCTTCTCGAACGCCAACCTTGATGCGGCCATCGACCTGCACTGGGCCACGTACCCCGAGAGCCGGCCCAAGGGCCGCAGCGAGGACGAGGCCCGCAAGGAACTGGCCTTCATCCTCAAGGACCGCAAGAACAGCTGGATGCGCCGCAGCGACGATCCGGACCAGCGCATGGGGGCATCGTCGCTGGCCGAGTGGCAGGCGAACATCGAGATGAGCGCACAGAGCAGCAAGAACCCGAAGCTGGCCGGCGAGCTCGGCGACCCGAACCGGCTGTTCACCAACGAGCTGATCGACGACATCAACGCCTTCGACAAGCAGGCGGTGGTGCGCATGGCCAGGGAATTCAAGCTGTAGTCGGCGAAGGAGAAGCCCATGGACGTACTCATTTCCGGCGCCAGCATGGCCGGCCTCTCGGCCGCCCACTGGTTCGCCCGCCTCGGCCACCGGGTGACCGTCGTCGAGCGCGCCGACGGCCTGCGTCCCGGCGGCGCGCCCATCGACGTACGCGGGCGCGCGCTCGCCACCGCGCGGCGCATGGGCATCCTGGCGAGGATCGATGACGAGAAGGTACGGTTCTTCGACCCGGCACCGGTGCTCGACGGGACGGGGGCGCAGGTCGCGACCCTCGACCTGCGATGGTTTGCCAACGAGACCGACGAGGACGTCGAGATCACGCGCGACCGCCTCAACCGGATCCTGATGAGCGCCATACCCGACGGGGTCGAGTTTCGCTTCAAGGCTTCCATCGCATCGATCGCCGATGGCGCGGGCGGAGTGGAAGTCGGCTTCGCGGACGGCTCGCAGGGCCGCTACGACCTGGTGGTCGGCGCCGACGGCCTTCATTCCAACGTGCGCAGGCTCGCCTTCGGACCCGAGAAGGAATATGTCCGTCACTTCGGCCACTACGTCGCGCTCGTCGATCTTCCTGCCGACCGGCACTGGCACCGCGCCATGCTCAGCGTGCCAGGCCTGACGATCGCCGTGCGTGACGCGGGCGATGGTCCGCAGGGCCTGATGCTCGCCGCCAGCCCCGAGATTGGCTATGACTACCGCGACTTGGATGCCCAGCGCGCACTCATCGATCGGCTGCTGTCCCGTGTCGATGCGTGGCAGGTTCCTGCGATGCGCGCGGCGTTCGCCGACCCTGCGGCCAAGGGCTTCTACTTCGACTCGGTGAGCCAGACCCACATGCCGAGCTGGATACGCGGCAACGTCGCGGTCATCGGCGACGCGGGCCACTGCGCTGCACTGCTGTCGGGCATGGGGACGACCCTGGCGATGGTGTCCGCGGAGATCCTGGCGAACACATGGACCGAGCATGGCGGACGCATGGAGGCGGCGTCCGCGGCCTACCACGCGCAGCTGCGCCCTTATGTGGCGCAGTGCCAGGCATTTGCAGCGGAAGGGGCACCGATCATGGTGCCGCCGACGCAGGAGGCGCTCGAAGAGCGCAATGCGATGTTCCGCGCCTATGCGGCCAGATTCGCGGAGACCGGCGCCTAGTGAAAGAACAGGGCGATCAGGATGATGACCGGGATCGGCACGCCGAGAAACAAGAGCAGAAGCGAACGCATGATGAGGATCTCCTAGGAAGTGTGTTCACGCAGGCCGGTCGTTCAGAGGTCGCGCCGGCGCCCGCCGTAGGTCGCGGCGAAGCTGGCGACGAAGGCGCCGATCAGCATCGAGACCACCAGCCACAAGGCGGCATACGCGGATGCCTTGCGGGCCGCGTCGGCGGCTTCCCGGGCTTTGGCCTGCGCGTCGCGCAGCGTGGCCTGTGCCTTTGCATAGGTGTCGTTCACGCGCTTCTCGGCGTCCTGCTGGCTCAGCCCCGTGCGCTGCGCCACGACCTGGCCGACATACCGCGCATCCTCCGGCGGCAGCGCACCGGTGCGGATGCTGTTCAGGAAGATGCGGCTGACTTCGGCGTTGGCCGCGGCCGTGCCGCGTTCCGGCATGGCGGGCTGCCCGGTGCCCGCGTCGCCGGTCGCGGCGGCAGGAGCGTTGGCGTCGCGACGGAACAGTGAATCGATGAAGTAGTTCATCGGGCCCGTGCCGCCGTCCTGTGCCGACTGCGACGCGGCAGCGCCTGCGCCAGCCCCCGCCATGCCCACAGCCGTGGCCGCGCCGCTCGCGACAGTGGCACCAGCCTGCGCACCCGCGCCCACGATCGAACCCACCACGGAACTGAGCAGCGCGGCGGTCAGCAACGTCGCGACAGACCAGGCCAGGAAGCCATGGGCCGTGTCGCGGAAGTAGACCTCGTCCGTATGCACGCCGGCCCACTTGGTACGCAGCCGGCCTGCCAGATACCCGCCCATGCCCGACGCGGCGATCTGGGTGAAGCTCAGCCACAGGATCGTCGCGACGCCGATGGCGCCCGCACTGGCGCCCTGATGGGTCCAAGGGCTGACGGAGGACATGCCGAGGCCGGTGCCCAGCACCAGCAGGATCAGCGACAAGGATGCGGCGCCGGCCGCGCCCGCGACGATCGCGCCCCATGAGACACCGCTTCGGCTGCCCTCCGCGGCGAGCACGCCGGGGGGTGGTGTATTGACGCCATATGAGCTCATGGTCGCTCCTTGTCTGCTTGTTGTGGAGCTCGCACTTTTTGGCTTGCGCCGCGGCGCTTCGGTCGGTGGCCGGCGCTAGCGGGGGTAGGCAATGAGCCCGAGCGGGGCATCGCTTTGCCGCAGCAATGCGCGGCCGTCAATTCAAGAGCTGATTGATTTGCAAATCAATTTGTGGAAATTTTGATCGCGTGGCGGGCTTGGCAATTGACTAAAAAAGAATTGGAGATCCGGTGATTTTCCAAATCCGGATGCCCAGATGAATTGATTTTTGCCTGGATCAATTGATTTTTGGATTGCGATGTCCGGCTTGGGAAGCGCTGCGTTGCATACCGGGCGGCCTCTATGTGTCGCCCTTGTAATCCACGTCTAACTAATTGCTAACTCTCACCTAAGTTTTAAGTCAGCTTCTGGTCAGTCGATAGCGCCGACAGAAATTCGGATGAAAAAACGCGCGTGAGATTCGAGGATGTATTGCGGTTTGACACACAAATGTCACCCGCGATTTCTACATTTCTCCTCGATGCGGCATTTGTTAATACAAAAGCAGCTGCCTCTGTTGCCGCTTGCAGGCCGGAAAAACCATCCATAACTCTCAGCCCCAAGATTCATATGAACATTCTCAATAGAAAAGCCCTGTTCACGTCCCTGACGACGGTCGCGGCTTGCGTGCTCGCCGCTTGCGGGGGAGGAAACGGCGGGCCCGGCGCGATCGTCTTCCCGGCCGGCACGACGCCCGCCGCCAGCCCCACCACCTACAGCGGCGTGGTCGCCGCCAGCGGCTTCGTGCCGGGCAGCGCCACGGGCAACCCGACCCTCAAGGCCGGCTACTACCAGAAGGCCACGGTCTTCGTGGACACCAATGGCAACGGCGTGCTCGACAGCGGCGAAGCGTCGGCCGTCACGGACGCCAGCGGCAAGTTCACGCTGACCACGACCCAGACCGGCCCGCTGGTGGCGGACATCGGCACGGGTGCGATCAACACCGCCACCGGCACCGCGGTGGCCAGCCACCTGATCCTGCGCGCCTCGGCCGCCCAGATCGCGGACCAGGGCGCGGGGAAGGTCGTCATCAGCCCGCTGTCGAGCGAAGCGCAACGCCTGGTGGAAGCCAACGGCAGCAGCTACGCGGCAGAGAAAGCCAACCTCGTCGCGCGCCTCAACGGACCGGCGTTCAATCTCGGCACGGCCACGGTCGCCGACCCGCTGGCGGACGTCAACATACTGAGCGGCGCCAGCCAATATGCGGTGCTGTACGAAGACAACCAGCTGACCAACCGCTACACCTATGCGACGACCAAGCTCGACCGCAAGGACATGTTCCCCGACAACCTGGCCGTCGCGGGCGGCGACCCGCGCCTGGTGGGCCTGTCGAGCGTGACCATCACCAACAGGGACGGCAGCAAGGTCACGCCGTCGGTGCCGACGCAGAAGCAGGCGCCCATCACCTTCGCGCAGGCGCAGCAGGCGGCCTTCAACGTGGAAGGCGTGCCGGCCTACGACAACATCTTCGTGGTCGTCGAGGAGAACAAGTCGACCGACGTGATCGTCGGCAACTCGCGGGCCGTGAACATCAACTACATCCTGAACAAGTACAACCAGCTGACGACGTACTACTCGACTGGCAACCCGTCCGAGCCGAACTACACCGCACTCGGCGGCGGCGACGACTTCGGCATCAACGACGACAACTGGTTCGGATGCGGCGTGATCGCCGGCAGCGCCAACGCCATCACCGACGTCGCATTCACCGGCGGCACGGCCTCCGACGGCCAGCCGCTGCCGGGTCAAGGCCCGCTGCCACCCGCCGGCAGCGCCACGCGCGCCGGCTACAGCGCGGCCAGCACCTCCTGCGGCGACAACCCGACCAGCGGCACCGTGCACAACGTCCTCGGCGACAACCTGTTCACGCTGATGTCCAGGACGGGCCGCACCATCCGCACCTACAGCGAATCGATGAACCCCGGCCAGGACGTTCGCGCCGACAGCATCGCCGACGCGTCCGTCACCGCCACCTACGACGCAGGCAACCGCCTGAACGGCTTCACCAATCTCGACGGCTCCACCCCCAGCCTTACCGGCACCGCCAACTTCGGCGTGGTGAACGGCCTGTACAAGGTCAAGCACGGCCCGTCGATCGCCTACCAGAGCGCGCGCAACTTGCCCGAGTTCGTGGCCACCAACCGCACCATCTTCGGCACCCAGTACCAGGAAGCGGATTGGCTCAAGTCCTCGGCCTACCCGATTCCGAACGGCTGGGTCTATGACCAGTTCAGCAAGGACCTGGCCACGGGCGACGTGGGCAACATCAACTTCATCGTTCCGGACCAGTGCGACGACATGCACGGCGTCGGCAGCGACACGAGCTGCGTGAGCAACAACAACGGCCAGGCCAACGGCGTCATGCGCGCCGACATCTACCTTGGCATGGTGGTGAAGAAGATCCAGAACTCCGCGCTGTGGAAGAACCCGCAGAAGCGCGTTGCGATCGTCGTGATGTACGACGAAGGCGAAGGCGGCAGCAACGGCTCGTGCTGCGGCTGGAACGCCGGCGGCAAGAACTCGGGCGCCGCACCGGTGACCGTGGATGCGAACGGCAAGGCGACGGCCACCACGGCACCGGTCAACTACACCTCGGGCAACTTCGGCCACGGCAACTCGATCTTCGGGATCATCTCCAACCAGCAGGACGTGGGCACGGCGAAGAAGAAGATCGCGGACAGCGACTCCTACAGCCACTTCTCGTTCGTGCGCACGCTGCAGGACATGTTCCAGATCGCCGACCCGGCCGTGGATGCGACTTACCTGAACCGCGCCAAATACACCGAAGCCTTCATCACGGCCAACATCACGGCGTTGCCGGAATTCGCGGGCAGCGTGGACACGCACTTCGACTCGGTGCGGCCCATCAACCATGCCTACGTGATCCCGGGCAACTACACGCAGAAGCTGTATGCGGCCGACATCGTCGGCCAGGTCGACACGCTCACGGGCAAGCTGGAAGGCCAGATCACCCCGCAAACGGGCCCCGACGCAAGCCAGGCCAACGTCTGGGCAATCAAGTAAGCCGAAGGCCGCCCCGGGGAAACCGGGGCGGTGTTCCAGGCGGAACCCGTTGCGGGGCCGCCTGGAACAGCTTTTTCCGGCCTTCGAGCAACAGTGAATGATGAATCTGGCAATGGAAAAGACGCTCCCCCTCGTCGTGGCGCTCGCGGTGGCGCTTCTGGCTTTGGCGGGCTGCGATGGCAAGGGCACGGCGATGGCGGCAAGCGCCGGCCCGCGCGCGCCGGCCCTGAGCCCGGGCGCCCAGGTCGGGCAGATGTTGTTCTTCGACAAGAACCTGTCGAGCGGCAAGAACATGTCGTGCGCGAGCTGCCACGACCCGCAATACGCCTACGGGCCGCCGAACAGCATCTCGGTGCAACTTGGCTCCGACATCACGCAGGCCGGCGCGCGCGCCGTGCCCTCGCTGCGCTACAAGGAATCGACACCCGCCTTCGACGACGACGCGCCGAACCCGGACGGCGTGACCTCCAACTCGCCCGGCGGCGGCTTCATGGCGGATGGCCGCGCGGCGACGCTGGCGGCGCAGGCCGCGCTGCCGCTGCTCAATCCGCTGGAGATGAACAATCCCTCGAAGGAAGAGGTCGTGAAGGCGGTGCGCAACGCCGCCTATGCCGGCCTGTTCAGGCAAGCCTTCGGCGCCGACGTCTTCAACGACACCGACAAGGCCTTCGACGCCATCGGCACCGCGATCCAGGCGCTGGAGACGGAGGACCTGAGCTTCCACCCGTACAGCAGCAAGTACGACCTCTATGTCTTCAACAAGGCAGGCGGCACGCTGACGCCGGCCGAACGGCGCGGCGAGGTCGTGTTCCACAGCAGCGGTGTTGCCAACTGCTCCGGCTGCCACTACACGGGCGCCAACTTCAACGGCAACTCCGGCCTGATGACGGACTTCACCTACCAGGCCCTGGGCGCGCCGCGCAACGACAGGTCGATCCCGAACAATCCGGATCCGATTCCCGCCAACGACGATCCGAAGTACTTCGACATGGGGTTGTGCGGCCCCTACCGCACCGACCACATGCCCGCCACGCCGCAGACCCCCAACCCCTACTGCGGCATGTTCAAGGTTCCGGTGCTGCGCAACGTGGCGACGCGAGGCGCCTTCTTCCACAACGGCGTGCTCCATTCGCTGGAGCAGGTCGTCAACTTCTACAACACGCGCGACACCAACCCGGAGTACTGGTATCCGGCCGACAAGGACGCCACCGGCGCGCCGCAGGCCAACCCGGCCTGGGCGCTGCAACCCACCCATGTGCCGGGGGCGACGGTCCGCAAGTACAACGACCTGCCGCCTGCGCAGCAGGGCAGCATCGACGAGGAAGTGCCGATGGGCACGGGCGAGGGCGGCGACAAGACGCTGGCCAGCGGCACCAGGCCGCGCGCGCCCGGCTCCCCGCCGGCCATGACGCCGCAGCAGGTCGACGACCTGGTCTGCTTCCTGGGTGTCCTGAGCGACGGCTATCAGCCTGCCGCCAAGCCACCGGCCACCGGCAAATGCGTGAACTGAAGACGGCTCGTTAATTCGATGACGCAAACAACCTCATTCCTCGCACGCCGCGTCGGCGGCGTCGGCTTTCTTCTGGCGCTGCTGGCCTTGCTGGCCGGCTGCGACAACGAACAGGCGCGCTTTCCGGACCGCGACAACTTCACGGCGACGGTCAATGACTATCTCGCGCAGCGCGGCCATGTCTGCCTGGCCAAGTACACATGGCCGATCACGGTGGCGGCCGGATCGCACGAACCCGATGCGCAGCAGATGCCGTTGCTCGAGAAGCTGGGCCTGGTGACGGGCAGGGATGTCGCGGCCAGCCAAGCGAACGCGCCGGCCCGCGAATACGCGCTGACCGACGCGGGCCGCAAGTACTACCTGCAGGTGCCCGTGGTGATTCGCACCACGACGCAGACCGTGACGCACCCGGGCGACTTCTGCGCGGCCACCCTGAGCCTGGACCGCCTGGTCGGCTGGGATCCGCCGCAGACGCGCGACGGCCGCACCGCGACCTCCTTGCTCTTCACCTACCGCATCGCGCCCGACCAGTGGGCCGGCACGCCTGAAGTGCAGCAGGCCTTTCCGCTGCTGGCGCGCGCCATCCAGCGCGAAGGAACCATGCAGGTGCGCCTGGGCGTGCACCTCACGCGGCGCGGCTGGGTCGCGGACGAGCTGGACATGCACTGAGTCCGCGATCGCCCTTGCTCCTGAAAACAACCACAGATCCCATGAATCTCTTTTCCATCTGCCCGAGCCGGTGCCCCCTGGCCTCGATCAAGACTCTGACGGGCATTGCGCTGATCTGCGCACTGGCCGCATGCAGCGCGAGCCACGACCCCAAGGCCCCCACCGCGGAAAACCTCGCGCCCGCACTGGATGAGCATCTGGCCCAGCGCGGCGACATCTGCCTGGCCATGTTCGACTGGCCCATCGATCTGACCGAGGCCGAGGCCGGCTCCGGCGCGCGCCATGCCATCCAGTTCCCGGTGATGGAACAGCTGGGCCTGGTGCACAGCACCATCGTGGCCGTGCCGAAGAGCAGCGAGAACCCGGACGGCGCCGTCAAGCGGTTCGAGCTGACGGATGCCGGGCGCAAGTTCTACAAGCCGCATCCCTACGTCACCCGTGGCGCCGAGCACGCCAACGACTTTTGCGTGGCGCATCTCAAGCGCGAGAAGATCGTCGACGTCAAGGTCGACACCTCCGACGCGAAGCATCCGCTGGCGGTGGTGAGCTACACCTACCAGATCGACACGGCGCCGTGGATGCAGAACGCCGACGCGCAGCGCGTGTTCCCGATGATCACGCGCATCGCCAACGGCGCGGGCGGGCAACTGCAGCTGCGCCAGGGCTTCACCCTCGGCGACAAGGGCTGGGTCGCGCGGCTGGGGCCCGTGTGAATCCATGAGCACCGTCGTCCGCTTCTCGCCCGATCTGGGCCGCTGGCTCACGCACAACCTGAATGCCGGGCGGGCGCCGCAGGCACTGGTCTCCACCATGCTCGGCCAGGGCATGAACGAGCGCTCGGCGCGGGCTATCGTGTCCGCTTACGTCGATGCACGGCAGCGCGGTACCGCGATGCCTGCCGATGCCATCGAAACTCCGGAAGAGTCCCCCGGCAGGCCCGCGGCGCGGCTCGCATCGGGCACGCGGATCCCGACCACCGATCGCGAGGTCGTCGTGCATTCGCGCGGCGGCGATCCGGTATACGCCGCGCTCGGAAATGTCGTGGATGCGCACGAGTGCAAGGCCGTGATCGAGATGGCGCGTCCACGCCTGAAGCCTTCCACGCTGGTCGATCCGATGAGCGGGCGCGACGTGGTGAGCGACAAGCGCACCAGCTGGGGCATGTTCTTTCGCCCGGGCGAGAACGAGCTGATCGCGCGTCTCGACCGGCGCCTGTCCGCGCTGATGAACCTGCCGCTGGAAAACGGCGAGGGGCTGCAGGTGCTGCACTATCCCACCGGCGCGGGCAGCGAGCCTCACCACGACTACCTGGCGCCCACCAACGCCGCCAACCGCGAATCCATCGCGCGAAGCGGACAGCGCGTGAGCACCCTGGTGAGCTATCTCAACGACGTGCCGGACGGCGGCCAGACCGTCTTCCCGCAACTCGGCCTGGCGTTCTCGCCGATCCGGGGCAACGCCTGCTACTTCGAATATGGCGACGACAGCGGGCGCGTCGATGCGCGCTGCCTGCATGCCAGCGCGACCGTGGACCGTGGCGAGAAGTGGGTCATGACCAAGTGGATGCGCGAGCGCCAGTTCGTGGCGGCTAGGTGACGGCAGCGAGCAGGCTGGCCACGCCCAGTCCCACCGCGGCCAGCGCGTCGCCGGCGATCAGGCCGCCGCCGAACAGCGAGGCGCTGCTCATGTCCTGTGGCGCATCTCCGCGCGCGGGTGCGCGGGCGGCCCACAGGCTGCCGGCCACGCCCCCCGCTGCGAACCACAGCGACGCCGACAGCGGCACGAAGCCGCCGAACGACAGCGCATACGGCGACGGCAGCACGATCGCGTCGAGCACGAAGCCGCGCGGCCGGATCCACTTGCGCAGGCCCTCGATCACGAGGCCCGCGGCAATTCCGATGCCGATCGCCGTGCGCTGGTAAGGCACGTCGTCGGTGAGGCTGCGCAGCACGCCGACGAACTTGTAGGTCATGGCCGAGGTCCAGCCGCCCGGCTGCTGATCGGCCTTCAGCACCGTCTGGTCCTGCAGCAGCACCGGGTAGGCCGCCATGAACAGGCGCGCGAACACCACCGCGAGCACGGCGCCCACCACGATGCCCATCACCTGGTAGCGGAACTGCAGCGTGCGCGAGCTGCCGAGCCTCCAGCCCGTGGAGCGGTCCTGCTGCATGTCGCAGGCCACGCCCGTGGCCATGAGCAGCACCGCGCCGGCCATCAGGCCCACCGTGGGGTCGCGCAGTCCGAGCGCGGCGAGGATGACGACGGTCACGACGAAGGCCGACGAGATCGGATTCGAATCGCTCACGCCCACCGAGATCCCGTTGACCAGCGCGAAGACGAACACCAGCGCCACGGCCACCACCAGATAGAACACCGGCTGCGCCAGCAGCCAATGCCCGCAGGCCACGGTGGCGGCGCCCCAGAACAGCACCCAGAGCGCGAGACCGCGCGTGACCCCGGGCCTGGGCATCTCGTCGTGCGCTGCGGCCTGCCGCCGTGCGCCCGGCAGTGCCCGCCGGAAGATCAGCGCCATGTCCAGGATCGCCGCGCCCATGATCGCGCCCAGCGCGATGAGGAACATGACCTTGCGCGGCGCGTCGTCCGCCTGCAGCCAGCCGGCCGAGACGAACCACGGCTTGAGCGCAAGTCCGATGAGGCCTCCGGTCAGCGCCGGGACGCCGATGCGCGCGCCCACCACCAGCCCCGCGCCCAGGGTCGATGCCGACATGCCGATGGCGCCCAGCACCGCCAGCCGCGCGGTGGCCAGCCCCGCCACCAGCCCGATGCCCATGCCGCCGCCGAGTTGCTTGACCGAGCGCCGCAGCAACGCCGGATCGGTCAGCGCGCGCAGGATGTTGGCCACGGCCAGCCCCGACGGATAGGTCAGCCGCATGCGTTCCACCAGCACCGGCGTATAGAGCATGCCCACGCCCGCGCCCAGCATGCCGATGCAGCCCAGGTACAGCATCAGCTGCCATGCCGGCGGCTGCGGCATGCCCATCCACGCCATGGCCTGCAGCAGCACGCCCAGCCCGCTCATGGCGGCCACCGAGGCGGCCGCCGTCTGGATGTAGTTGGCGCCGTGCCGTCCGCTCGCGCCGTAGCCCGCCGTCACGGCCGAGCCCAGCAGGCCGGCGAGCACCTGGCCGCCGACGAAAAAGCCGAGCGAGAAGTTCATGTAGGCCGCCGTCACGCCGGCCAGCGGCCCCAGCACGAGGGCGCCCGCGGCCACCAGCAGCAGGTGGTAGCGCCAGCTGCCCTCGGCCGGCAACCAGCGCCGGCGGGCTCGCGGGGAGGCTTGCGAGGGCGGCATCAGGCGGCCGTGTCGAATTCGAGTTCGCGTTCGTAGAGGTGCAGCGGCTGGGGCCGCCCGAACAGGTAGCCCTGGCACACGCGGCAGCCGTGTCGCTCGAGGAAGTCGCGCTGCGCCTGTGTTTCCACGCCCTCGGCCACGATCTGCAGCTCGAGGTTGCGCGCCATGCCGATGATCGTCTGGATGATCAGCTCCACCTTCGGGTTCAGGCCGATGCTGTGCACGAAGAACTTGTCGATCTTGATCTGGCTCAGCGGCAGCTGCGTCATGTACGACAGCGACGAATAGCCCGTGCCGAAATCGTCCATCGAGAACTGGATGCCGAGCGCCGCCAGCGCGTTCATCTTGCCGATGGCGTCGACCACTTTTTCGTGCAGCAGGCTTTCGGTGAGCTCCAGCTTGAGCTTGCGCGGGTCGGCGCCGGTGCGCTGCAGCACCCGGCTCACCTGGTCGACGAAGTCCGCTTCGCGGAATTGCCGCGCACTCACGTTCACCGACAGCTGCAGGTGGCCCAGGCGCGGGTCGTCCCGCCAGGCCACCAGCTGCATGCAGGCGGCCTCCAGCACCCACAGGCCGAGCGGGATGATGAGCCCCGTGTCTTCCGCCACGTCGATGAATTCGTGCGGCAGCAGCAGGCCGCGCACCGGGTGGCGCCAGCGCACCAGCACCTCCGCGCCCGTGACCTTGTTCTCGTCGGTGACCTGGCTCTGGTAGTACAAAACGAACTGCCGGGCGGCGATGGCCGCGTGCAGCTCGCTCTCCAGCGTGGCGCGCGCGGTGATGGTGGTCTGCATGCCGGCCTCGAAGAAGCGCAGCGCGTTGCCGCCGTCGGTCTTGGCGTAGTACATCGCGATGTCCGCCTGCTTGAGCACTTCCTCCATCGATGCGTTCCCCGCATCGAAAAGCGCGGCGCCGATGCTGCAGGTGCTGTGGTGCTGCTGAAGGCCGAGCTGGTAGGGCTGGCTCAGCCGCGCGAGGATGGCCGCGCCCATGGTCTCGGTCTGCGAGGTGGCGACGACGTTCTGCGTGTCCAGGTCTTCGAGGATCACGACGAACTCGTCGCCGCCCAGGCGCGCCACCATGTCGCCTTCGCGCAGGCATTCCTTCAGCCGCTGCGCCACCTGCTTGAGCATGACGTCGCCGATGTCGTGGCCGAGCGCGTCGTTCAGCGTCTTGAAGTTGTCGAGGTCGAGAAACAGCAGCGCGCAACGGCGCGAACCCCGCGCATTGGAGCCCATGGCCCGCTTGAGCCGGTCCAGCAGCAGGCGGCGATTGGGCAGGCCGGTGAGCGTGTCGTAGAAGGCTAGGTGCTCGATCTCCCGCGCCGCGCGCTTGCTCTCGGTGATGTTGCGCAGGATGACGATGAAGCGCGCGTCCCGGCCGTCGCCTATCGATTTGCGCGAGGCCGAGATCTCGAACCAGTCCTTGTCCCCCGCGTGGCGCAGCTCGAACTGCCGGCCGGCCGAATGGCCCTTGGCGTCGGCGTCGTGCAGCGCGCCCATGACTTCGGCGGTCGCCTCGGCGGGCAGCAGTTCGGACAGCAGGTGCCCGACCGGGTCCGCGATCTCGATGGCCGGGAACGGCACGCGCGGCGAGTGGCAGCCGTGGCAGCGGCCGTCCAGGCCGACCTCCAGCAGCAGGTCGGGCAGCGCATCCAGCGTGGCCTGCAGCTGTGCCTTGCTCTCGATGATGGCGGCCATGTGGCGGCGCTTCTCGGTGATGTCCTGGTAGACGCAGACGATGCCGCCGTCGGGCGTGCGGCTGCGCGCCGCGCGGATCACCTGGCCGCTCTCCAGCAGCGCCTCCTGCTCGGAGTAAGGCTGATCCATCTGCGGCGTGTTCAGCGCCGTCCAGCCGGCCGGGCCCTGGTCGTACACCACATGCCGGGCGGTCTCGTCCATGATCTGGCGAAACGGCAGCTGCGGCGCGATCATCGGCGCGACCCACGGGAACATCGCGACGAAGCCGCGGTTCCAGGTGAGCACGCGGTCGTCCGAGTCGAGCAGGATGAAGCCGTCGATCATCGATTCCAGGGCCTGGTCGAGCGTGAACTTGGAACGCAGCAGCTCCATCTGCGCGAGCCACTGCCTTCGCAGCTGGATGTGCGTGAAGCAGGCCACCGCCAGGATCATCAGCCCGATGGCGACGGCCGTCCAGGCGATCAGGTCGCGCTCTCGGCGCCACTCGCGCAGTGCCGCGGTCAGGGGAATGCTCGCGACGATCAGCAGGTTGCGGTGCAGGGTCGGGCGGGCCACCACGATGGCCGGCAGCCCGCTCAGGCGCGCCGCCATGCGCGAGGGCTTGCCGTCGCTCGTCCTCTCGTGCAGGGCGGGCTCGATCTGCCGGCCGTCGAGATCGTCGCGCGGCGGCAGGCTCGCCAGCAGCGGGCCGCCGTCGCGCTCCAGCGTGACTTCGAGCCCGTAAATGCCGGCGCCCTGGGTCATGATGGTGGCCAGCAGCGAGAGCTGCACCTCGGCCACCGCCACCATGCGCGAGCCGTCGGCCAGCGTCGTGGCGCGCGCGAAGAACAACACCCTCTGCGAGGTGACCAGGCTGGTGGCCGGCTGGCTGATGGCCAGGGTGGACACCGGGTTGGCCAGCACGCTGTCGATGAAGCCGGCGGGCAGCACCAGCGGCAGCTGTGCGCCGCGCCGGTCGGAAGATGCCACCACGGCGCCGCGTGCGTCGACGAAGGCGACGTGGCGCACCAGCAGGTTCTGCCGCACCACGGTTTCCAGCAGCCGATGGTCCTCGAAGCGACCCATGTCGTTGCCGGCGCTGCCGACGGTGGAGCCGCGCAGCAGTTCGTTGGCGCCCGCCAGCAGCATGTCGACGCTCAGCAGCGAGCGGTTGAGCGCCGCCTCGGAGCCGCTGACGAATCGCACGGCCAGGTTCTCGTGGTCGCTGATCGCCTTCTGGCGCCCATCCCAGACGATGAGGCTGGCCACGGTCACCACCGTGGCGAGAAAAAGCACGGCCACGCCGAAGACGATGGCGGTGACGCGGCGCGGGAAATGCGGCTTCACTGAACTGAAGGAGCGCGCAGCCCCACCACCGGCGCCAGCGTGTCGTTCCAGGCCTTGGCGCACTCCGGGCCGCAACGCCGCACCCAGCCGGGCAGCACGCGGTTCGCGAAGATCTCGCGGCGGCGCGCTTCGTCCTGCGGCGACGGCCGGACGGCCGTCATGCGGCCCTTGGTGGGCTTGGTGCAACCCGCCGCACCGGTGTTGCAGGCGATGCCCTCGTCGGTTTCCCGCTCCGACTGGGTCCATACCGCGTTTTCCAGCTTGGGCAGTTCCTTGCGCAGCAATGCCTGAAGATCGGCCGGCAGCGCATTGAAGCTTTCGCGGTTGGCCGCGAACACCGCGACGCCCCAGCTCAGCGGCAAGGTGTAGATGGTGCTGGTCACCTCGTACAGGCCCAGCGTGTGGCCCGACATGGTGCCGGTGACCGCGCAGTCGGTGTTGCCGGACCTCATGTTCGCCATGATCTGCGAGAACTCGGTGTAGACCGGCGTGCCGCCCACCGCGGCGATGAAATCCGCCTGCGTCGAGCTCGACACCCGCGTGCGGCGGCCCGCCAGGTCGGACAGCTGCTGCAGCGGCTTGTTGCAGAACACCTCCTGGGCCGGGTAGATGTACACGGCCAGCAGTTCGGCACCGTAGCGTTCGCGCAGCGCGGCGGCCAGGTAGGGGCGAAATGCGCCGACCGTGCGCCGCAGCGTGGACACGTCGGGGTTCAGCCCCGCCATGTCGGCGGCGCCCAGCTCCGGATACTGCGTCGATACCTGGCTCAGCAGCGCCGTGCCGAAAGGCACCACGCCCAGCTGCATGAGGTTGAGCATCTCCTGTCCCGGCACGCCGGCACGGTCGAAGGGCACGATGCTGGCGGTGTAGCGGCCGCCCGACAACGTGGCCAGATCCCGGGTCCAGAACTGCTCTTCGTGGCCGGTGTACTGCGTGACGCCTCCCAGGCCGCCGACGATGCGCAGCCGTTGCTCGGGCGCCGTCTGCGCGTGGCAGAGCAGCGAGGCGAAAAACATCAGGAGTCCGGCGAGGTAAACCAACATAAGCCCTAAGCGAGAAGGGTTTCAAATCATTACACAGGTTTCACGGGCGGCGATGGGTGAACGCCCTCGGATGTTGTAACGGGCTCGGCGCCGGCCGGGACGGCTTGGTGTCCAATGCGCTGCACATCGTCACTCATCACCGTCTCGCATGGAATTCTCAGCATGAAGCTTGGCAAGATCGTTCTCGGGGGGCTCGCCGTGCTGGCCATCGCCGGGGCCGCGGGCTGGTTCAGCCTGGACAAGGAAACGCGCGGGCTGCTCTCCACGCTGCCCACCAACAGCGATGTGCTGTTCTGGAGCCAGCGCCAGCGCGATGCGGGCTTCCGGGCCCTCGACCGCTTGCCGGTGCTGGCCAAGGCGCACGTCGTGGCCGCCGGTGCCGCGCCGTCGGCCTTGCCGCCGGGGCCGCCGTTGGCGCTGTCCCTGGACGTCGGTGCATACATGGCGCAGCAGCGCAGCGCCGCGCTCGTGATCCTGCAGGACGGGAAGCTGCGCCTGGAGCGCTACGGCCTGGGCTTCGACCGCGAAGGGCGCTGGACCAGCTTCTCGGTGGCGAAATCGATCACTTCCACGCTGCTCGGTGCCGCCGTGCGGGACGGCCACATTCGCAGCCTCGACGACAAGGTCAGCGACTACATCGTGGAGATGAAGGGCTCGGCATATGACGCTGTCAGCATCCGCCAGCTCCTGACGATGACCTCCGGCGTGCGCTGGAACGAAAACTACGGCGATCCGCAGTCGGACGTGGCGCGCTTCAACAACCATCGGCCGGAGCCGGGTGCCGACGCGCTGGTGAGCTACCTGCGCCAGCTCCCCCGGGCGGCACCGGCGGGCACCCGCTGGAACTACAGCACGGGCGAGACCAATCTGGTGGGGGTGCTGGTGGCACGGGCTACGAGCAAGCCGCTGGCTACCTATCTGTCGGAGAAGATCTGGCGGCCCGCGGGCATGGAGCAGCAGGCCACCTGGATCCTGAACCGCTCGGGGCAGGAGATCAGCGGTTGCTGCATCCAGGCGGCCACGCGCGACTTTGCCCGCTTCGGGCAGTTCGTGCTCGACGGCGCACGCATCGGCGGCCAGCCGATCGTGCCGGACGGCTGGCTGGCCGAGGCCACCACGCGGCGCACGGACATCGGCCAGCCGGGCCGCGGCTACGGCTATCAATGGTGGACCTACGACGACGGCAGCTTCGCGGCGCGCGGCATCTTCGGCCAGGGCATCTTCATCGACCCGAAGCGCAGGCTGGTCATCGCCTCGAACGGCAACTGGGCGGGTGGGGCGTCGAACCGCGCCGACAGCGCGGCGCGGGACAGTTTCTACAGGGCGGTGCAAAAGGCCATCGACGACGAAGGCGTGGGGAAGCCCGGCGGCTAGCCCACCCGCATGGACAGTTCCACGTCGGCGGCGAAGGGGACCGACAGGTATCCGCCGTCGGACGCACGCACGCGTGCGAGGTACTCCGGGCTGTGGTCGGCGTTGTCCGCCACGATCAGCGCACCCGGCCGCAGGCGGCTCTCGACCAGCGCCAGGATGTCGGGGTAGAGCGCCTTCGCGCCGTCCAGCAGCACCAGGTCGATGGTCTGGGGCAGGTCGACGGCCAGCGTCTTCAGCGCATCGCCTTCGCGGATTTCGACCAGGTCGCTCACGCCCCCTTCAGTCAGGTGCTCGCGGGCCTTGGCGATCTTCGATGGCTCGAACTCGCTGCTGATGAGCCTGCCGCCGCCGTTGTCGCGTAGCGCGGCAGCCATGTAGAGCGTCGACAGGCCGAAGGAAGTGCCGAACTCCACGATGTTGCGCGCGTTCATGCTGCGTGCCAGCTGGTAGAGCAGCACGCCGGTCTCGCGCGACACCGGCAGCCAAAGATCCTTCATCCGGCCATAGAGGTCGAGGTACTCGGTCTTGCTGTGCATCAGCCGTTCGCGTTCCTCGCGGCTGATGCTGGCGATGGCAGGGCTGGTTGCCGCGGCGGCCTGCAGGAACAGGCGGTCGAGCAAAGGGGCGAGGGGAGGGGAGGTCAGGGTCGTCACCGGGTTCTTTCGTGTGAAAAAGCAGATGCGAAATAATATGAAGAACCCTTCACGTTTTCCATTCGCGTTACGGATCCTGCCCATGACAGACCGCCCGAGTGCCTCCATCTCCTCTCGCAGAAAGCCCAAGCAGGCGCGCTCGGCCGACCTTCTCCAGGCCATTCTTCAGGCAGCTATTCAGGTTTTGGCGAAGGAAGGGGTGAGCCGCTTCACCACCACGCGCGTCGCCGAGAGGGCCGGGGTGAGCGTCGGTTCGGTCTATCAGTACTTTCCGAACAAGGCGTCGATCCTGTTTCGTCTGCAGAGCGACGAATGGCAGCAGACCACGGAAATGATGCGCGGCATTCTGGGTGACATGCAGCGGCCCGTGCTCGAACGCCTGCGCATGCTCACGCACGCCTTCATTCGCTCCGAGTGCGACGAGGCGCAGGTGCGAACGGCGCTCGGCGACGCCGCGCCGTTCTACCGTGACGCGCCCGAGGCCCGGGAAGTGCGCGCCGCCGGCGGCGAGATCGTGAGGGTGTTCATGAAGCAAGCCCTGCCCGCGGCTTCCGATGCCACGCGTGAAATGGCGGGCGACCTGATCGTGAGGACGCTCAGCACGGTGGGCAAGGATTTTTCGGAGAGCCCCCGGACCGCCGCCGAGATCGAATCCTGGGCGGACGCGATGGCCGACATGCTCTGCGCCTACCTGGAAAGCCTCGCATCGCGCTGAGCCCGGCGCTCGGAGTCCACACCGTTCTACCTGTTCTCGGGGATGGCTTCGGAAAGCCTCCTTCGTTAGCCTGCGCGTTCGTCAAAAAACGCTTCACTCGCCGACCATCCCGATGACGCTGCATTCCGCCTTTTCGCGCCGCGCTGGCTACGCCCTTGCCACGGCAATCACCCTCGTGCTTGTTGCCTGCGGCGGAGGAGGAGGGGGCGGGGAGGGCGGCTTCTTCCCGGTCATTCCCGCATCCTCCTCGACTCCACCCGCGTCGACGCCTGAGCCGTCGCCGCCGCCGGCTGCACCGACTTACGCCGTGAGCGGCACGGTCACCGGGCTGCTGGGCTCGGGCCTCGTGTTGCAGAACAACGCCGGCGACGACCTGCCCATCGCCGCCAACGGCCGCTTCAGTTTTGCGACACCGCTTGCCGGCGGTGCGAGCTATACGGTGTCGATAAAGTCGCAGTCCAAGATCCTGACGCGCGTATGCACCGTCGCCAACGGCAGCGGAACCATCGCGGCGGCCGCGGTGGACGACGTGCAGGTCGTCTGCGCCGAGCCTCCTTCACGCTTTGCCTATGTGTCGAACGGCGGCAGCAACAGCGTGTCTGCCTACACCGTCGATGCGTCGACAGGAGCGCTGCGCGCTGCGACGACGCTGTCGGTGCCGAGTCCGTACGCGCTGACCGTCGATCCATCGGGCCGCTTCGTGTACGTTTCGAGCACGTCGGGCGCCGGCGTGTCGGCGTATTCCATCGACCGTGCGACAGGTGACTTGACTGCCATCGGTGCGCCATCCGTGGCAGTTGGTGCCATCTCGGCAGGGATGGCGGTGGACCCCACCGGCCGCTTCGCCTACTTCGTGAACCTGGCGGGCGACCGCGTGCTGGCTTTCGACGTCGATGCGAATACGGGCGCACTGAGTCCGATGGCGGTGTCGTCCGTGGAGACCGGCGGATCGCCTTACGGTATAGCCGTGGACCCCACGGGCCGCTTCGCCTATGTGGCGAACACCGGCGACGGTACCGTGTCGCCTACAACATCGATCCCACGTCCGGAGCGTTGAGCCCGATGACGATTCCCACCGTGACGGCCGGATCCGGAGCCCGCGACATTGCCGTGGATCCCTCGGGCCGCTTCGCCTATGTTTTGAACCAGGGCGACAGGACCGTCATGGCCTATGCCATCGACCCCGTGTCGGGCGTGCTGACGCCGCTTGCAGCAACGCCGCCCGCGACAGGTGGCGGTCCATTCAGCATCACCGTGGACCCGAAGGGACGCTTTGCCTACGTGGCGAACCTGGACAGCCACAACGTGTCGGCCTACGCCTTGAACGCCTCGACCGGCGTGCCGACGCCTGCGGTGACGCCGACGATTTCCACCGGCAATCGTCCCGCTTCCGTGGCGATAGACGCGAGCGGCAAGTTCGCCTATGTGGCGGACAACACGGACGGCAAGGTGTCGATCTACACCATCGATGCGGCGTCGGGTGTGCTGGATCCGCAGGCGACGCTGACGGTCAATGCCGGACAGGCGCCGAACAAGATTGCCCTGTCGAGGTGAGCTCAAGCACGAGGCGCCCCGGCGGGCGCCGCCGCTCGCGCCATGCGCCGCAAGGCCTGCGGCGGTTGGCCATACACGCGCACGAACGCGCGCCGCATGCGCTCCGGGTCCTCGAAACCGGTGAGCCGCGCAACCGCTTCGATGCTGCTGTCGCCGCCTTCGATGTGCGTGCGTGCAACTTCGGCACGGATGCGCTCCACGGCTTTGGCCGGCGTCTGTCCCGTCTCGGCCTTGAAGGTGCGCATGAACTGGCGCGGGCTCACGCAGGCCACTTCGGCGAGCCGGTCGATGTCGAGGTCGGCCGTGAGGTTCTCGCCGATGTGTGCGAGCACGGCGCGCATGCGTTCGCTCTGCGGCGCGAGGTCCTGCAGCGCGGAGAACTGCGACTGGCCGCCCGTGCGCCGGTGGTAGACGACCATCTCGCGCGCCACCGCGCCCGCGATGTCGGCGCCAAGATCCGCCTCGACCAGTGCCAGTGCGAGATCGATGCCGGCCGCGATGCCCGCCGAACTCCACACATGGCCGTCGCGCACGAAGATCCGATCGGCATCGACGGTGATGGCGGGATAGTTGCGTTGCAGCAGCGCGGCCTGGCGCCAGTGCGTGGTGGCACGGCGCCCGTCTAGCAGGCCCGCCTCGGCCAGCAGGAACGCGCCGGTGCACACGCTGGCCACGCGCCGCTTCGCTGCCAGCGCGGCGCGCAGGTGTTGCACCAGCGCGGGCGTGGCCGCGCCGGGCTTTCGTGCGCCCTGGCCGCCAGGAACGATGACGGTGCCGGCCTGCGAATCGCGCCACGAGCGCGTCTGCATTTCGAGTCCGGCCGAACACGCCACGCGACCCCCGCGCTCGGAAAACACCGCGATTTCGTAGGCGGGGCCGCGCCGGCCGCGTCCGATTTCGGCGGCCACCTGAAACACCGACAGCGGGCCCGCCATGTCGAACAGCTGGAACTCCGGAACGAGCAAGAAGGAGACAAAGCGGGTCATGTCGTTTAACGAGGGAAGTATGTCATTCGTGCCGGAGTGTCGTTGCCTAGAGTTCAGGCTGTCAAACCCGCTCCTTCGCTTTCATGACCGACAACACCGCCACCATCTCCACCGGCCGCCGCGATGCGCGAGTGCTCGCGATCTGCCAGGGTCTCTACACGGCGGCCGTTTCGATCGACCTCACACTCACCGCGCTCACGGGCCACATGCTCGCGCCCGACAAGTCGCTGGCGACGCTGCCCTTTGCGCTCATCACGGTAGCGGGGGCGGTGGTGACGTGGTTCGCGTCGCTGCTGATGCAGCGCATCGGGCGGCGTGGCGGGTTCGCACTGGGCGCGCTCGCGGGCACGGCGGGCGGCCTCGTGTCGGTGTGGGCTGTCTTTCACGACAGTTTCTGGGTGTTCTGCGCCGGCACGGCATTGGTGGGCGTCTACCAGGCCTTCGCGCAGTTCTACCGGCTGGCCGCGGCCGACGGCGTGGCGGTTGCCGACAAGAGCCGCGCCGTGTCGACAGTGCTGGCCGGCGGCGTGATCGCGGCTGTCGCGGGGCCGGCGCTCGCGGCCTGGAGCAAGGACCTCTTTCCGCCAGTTCTGTTCGCGGGGGCCTACCTGATGGTGGCGGTTCTGGGTGCGATCTCGGTTGTCTTGATCGTGGCTCTCTACCGCGACACGCAGATGCACTCCGCGGCGGCCGGGCCGGTCGACACTCGGCCGGCCCGGCCGCTGGGCGAGATCGCAAGGCAGCCCATCTTCATCGCCGCGCTGGCCAACAACGTGGTGGGGTCGGTGTCGATGATGTTCGTGATGACGGCCGCGCCGCTCGCGGCCGTGGCCTGCAACCACTCCATCGACGACGGCGCGGGGATCATGCAGTGGCACCTGGTGGGCATGTATGCGCCGGCGCTGTTCGCGGGCGCGCTCATCCAGCGCTGGGGCTTGCCGCGTGTGGTGAGCCTGGGCATGGTGCTCAATGTCGTGTGTTCGGTCTTGGCGATGAGTTCGACCACGCTGCCTGCCTTCTACGCGGCGCTGTTCTGCCTGGGCGTGGGCTGGAACTTCATGTTCGTCGGCGGCACCACGCTGCTGGCGCAGTCATATCGCCCGCAGGAGCGCGGCCGTGCGCAGGGCGCCGCGGAGTTGCTGCGCAACGTGTGCACGGCTTTCGCGACGCTCGCCGCCGGCCCCGCGCTCGATCACTTCGGCTGGGCGCCGCTCAATGCGGCGATGCTGCCGGTGGTTCTGCTCGCTGCCGCCATGACGTTCGTCTGGGCGCGTTCCACGCGCGCTGAACGGCTGCCGAGCCTTCGCGGGTGAGCCGTTTTCCTGGCGCTGTGGCGATCGGTGACGTTAGAAATTCATGCAATGTGTCTTATGTTAACTTTGACTGCTCGCAAAGGAGAGTTGCGGTTAGAAGCAAAGCACGAATTACGAATTTTCCTGCGTACAAGAAAATTCGTATGGTTGGAAAACGTAGCGTGCAAATCGCGACGAGGTTATCGAAAACTTCCAATAACTACATGGTCAGGTCCAAACCCATCCTTTTGCAAAATTCAAGGGTAAGGAACAACATAAGGAAAGACGAAGCGACGAATGCCAATCCCACCTTGATGGACGTGAGCAACACGGCAGCCGTCTTTTGATTCTTGTATTTCTGTCCTCGAACGTAATGCCACTTCACGGCCAAATACATGCCGACGCTGAGCACGAGGATCTTGAAAATAACAAAAGAAACAGGAATCGAATTCATGATTTAAACGAAATGAAAAGCCAATCTGGTAAAGCTACCGACTGGCACCACAGAAGCACTTTCAACGTGTTGTCGAGTGTTCACTTTTCAGACTGATACGTACAGAACCAGATCGGCTCCAGATTTGCATATCAGATGCCGGGCGGCCGGTAGTCGCGCCGGCGCATGCCGACGTCTGATACGAAAATCTGTGAAGCGGTCCCGAATGACCGTATCAGGAGGAATGCCCATGAACCGCTACGAGAAGCTCGCCGACAACATCGCTCAGCGCATTCGCGCCGGCAGGCTGAAGGCGAACGATCGCCTTCCCTCGGTGCGCGAACTGAAGTCGCAGATGGGCATCAGTGCGTCCACCGTGTTCTCTGCTTACTACCTGCTGGAGGCGCAAGGGCTCGTCGAAGCGCGGCAGCGGTCGGGATACTTCGTTCGAGCGGGCGCGGAAACGACGGCCAACGAACTCGCCGCCAGCGCGCCTGTCCTCCGGTCCATGTCAGTCGACGTCTCGTCGCTCGTCTTTCAGGTCCTTGCACAGGCGCGCGAGCGCGACATGGTCCCGCTCGGTTCGGCCTTTCCGTCGCCAGAGCTGTTTCCCTTCGAGCAACTCGCCGCCGGCCTGACGCGAGCGCTCAAGCGGATGGATCCTTGGCAGACCGTCGAGGACCTGTCACCCGGAAACGCGCTTCTACGCCATCAGATCTCCCTGCGTTACGGCAGCGTCGGAATGGATGTTCCCGCGTCGGAACTGGTCATCACCAGCGGGGCGATGGAAGCACTCAATCTCGCGCTCGAATCGGTGACGCAGCCGGGCGACGTCGTGGCGATCGAAACACCGACCTTCTATGGTGCGTTGCAGGCACTGGAGCGGCGCGGTCTTCGCGCGGTCGAGGTCGAGACCCACCCGCGTACAGGTGTAGATCTCGACTCGCTTGCGCGCGTGATCGACCAGCATCCGGTGAAGGCCTGCTGGTTCATGCCGACCTTCCAGAATCCGATGGGCTGCACCATGAGCGACACAGCCAAGGAGCAACTGGTCGGCATGCTCGCCACCCGTTCCATACCGCTGATCGAAGACGACGTGTACGGCGAGCTCGCGCATGGCGCTCGTAGACCGCCACCAGCCAAGGCCTGGGACCGGGACGGCTGGGTGCTGCACTGCAGTTCTTTCTCGAAATCCCTGGCACCCGGATATCGCATCGGTTGGGTAGCGGGTGGCCGCTTTGCAGCCACTTTGAGCCGGAACAAGTTGATGAGCTCGCTGGCGACGGCCCTCCCCTCCCAACTGGCGTTGCAGGAGTACCTGCAACACAAGAGTTTCGATCGTCACCTGCGCGTGCTGCGGCATTCGCTCAGCCGCCAGCAGGCTGAGTGCTTGCGACTTGTCGATCGATACTTTCCGGCTGGCACGCGGGTCACGCGCCCCGAGGGCGGCTACTTCCTGTGGCTCGCGCTGCCGGAAGGGGTCGACTCGCTCGCACTGCACCAGGACGCTCTTCGGCTCGGCATAGGCGTAGCGCCGGGGCATTTGTTTTCAGCCGACCGCCGGTACACCCGGCACCTGCGCATCAACTACGGGTATCCCAGCGATCCGCGCCTGGAAGGGGCGATCAGGAGTCTTGGAGATCTCGCCAACGAGCAGCTCGAATCTAAAACCGGAAAATCGGGGTGATCAGGCTCGGCAACCGCCGGCGTCAGTGCTGGAGGATCTTCGAGAGAAACTGCTGCGCCCGGTCGGAGCGGGCCGACGGGTCGCCGAAGAACTCGTCCTTGGCGCAGTCTTCCACGATGCAGCCGCGGTCCATGAAGATCACCCGGTTCGCCACTTTGCGCGCGAACCCCATCTCGTGCGTGACGCACATCATGGTCATGCCCTCGCGGGCCAGGCCGACCATCACGTCGAGCACTTCGTTGACCATCTCGGGGTCGAGCGCCGAAGTGGGCTCGTCGAACAGCATGGCGATGGGGTCCATGGCCAGCGCGCGTGCAATGGCCACGCGCTGCTGCTGCCCGCCCGACAGCTGGCTCGGGAACTTGTGGGCATGCGCACGCATGCCCACGCGCTGCAGCAGCGCCATGGAAGCGGCGCGGGCTTCGGAAGCCGAGCGCTTGAGCACCTTGACCTGCGCGATCGACAGGTTGTCCTCGATCGACAGATGGGGAAACAGCTCGAAGTGCTGGAACACCATGCCGACGCGCGCGCGAAGCTTGTTCAGGTCGGTCTTGGGGTCGCCGACGGACACGCCGTCGACCGTGATGCGCCCCTGCTGGAAAGGCTCCAGCGCGTTGACGCACTTGATGAGCGTGGACTTGCCCGAGCCCGAGGGCCCGCAGACCACCACCACTTCGCCCTTGCGAATGTGGGCGGTGCAGTCGGTCAGCACCTGGAAGGCGCCGTAGCTTTTGTTGACGTGGCTGATTTCGATCATGGCTCGGCTCCTTGGCGCTTCAGCGCGTCAACAGGTGGTGCAGCGTGTTGGCGACCACGCGGGTGGCCTTGCGCAGTTCGTCCAGCGGCACACGCTCGTCGGCACGGTGGCCGTTGGCTTCGAGCAGCGATTCCGGGCCGGCGCCATACATCACGGTGGGAATGCCCGCTTCGCTGTACAGGCGCGCGTCGGTGTAGAGCGGCACGCCGATTGGCGTGACCGGCTTGCCCATGACATCGCTGGCCTCGCGGCACACCAGGGCGGCCAATTCGTCGGCCCCGGGCGCCGGCGCGAACGGGCGTGCCAGCAGGATCTGGCGGATCTCCACCGAAATGCCGGGCAGCGCGCGGCAGGCCGATTCGATCACTTCGCGCAACTCGGCCTCCACCGCCTCGGGCGATTCCTCGGGCACGATGCGCCGGTCGATTCGCAGGCTCAGTGCATCGGCCACCACGTTGGTGTTGATGCCACCGGCAATGAGGCCAACCACCATGGTCGGATGGGTGATGCCTGGCGTGCGCGAGGGCCGGTCGGCCAGGCCGTCGCGGTAGCGGTACAGCGCAGGCAGCAACGTGGCGGCGGCCTCGATCGCGTCGTGGCCGGTGTCGGGCCGCGCTGCGTGTGCCGAGGTGCCGCGCACCGACACCTCCAGGTGCAGGCAGCCGTTGTGCGCGACCACCACGTGGTGCGAGAACGCGGCGGAGAGCACGAAGTCGGGCCGGCTCAGGCCCTTCGACAGGATCCATCCGGGGCCGGTCACGCCGCCGGTTTCCTCGTCGTAGGTCAAGTGCAGCTCGACCGTGCCGCCCAGCGGCGTGCCCGATGCGGCCAGGTGCTTGAGCGCGCGCATCGCGAACGCGTAGGTCGTGAAGTCGGATTTCGACACCGCAGCGCCGCGGCCGTACAGCCAGCCGTCGCGCACCTCGCCGCCATAGGGGTCGACGCTCCAGCCGGCGCCCGGGGGCACCACGTCGCCGTGGGCGTTGAGCGCGATGACGGGGCCTTCGCCGAAGCGCTCGCGAACGATCAGGTTGGTCACGCTGCGCATGCCGTGCGCGGCGGCGTACTCGGGAGGCACTGCATGGCGCTCGACCTCGAAGCCCATGGCTTCGAGCAGGCGGGCGGTGAGTTCGGCATGCGGCGCGCAGTCGCCGGGCGGGTTGTCGGAGGGGCAGCGCACCAGTTCGGCGAGCGTGCTCACCTGCTCGTCGAAGTGGGCGTCGATGAACTGGCGCAGCGAATCGCGCGCAAGGGTGAAGGCGGGGGCGTGGTCGGTCATGTCGATCATGGCGGTCAGAGAAAGCGTTCGATGCGAAAAGGCGTGATGTCGAAGTCGGTGCGCCCGCGCACGATCAGCTCGGTGACGAGTTGTGCGGTGACGGGCGCGAGCGTGTAGCCGTTGGAAGTCACGGCGTTGTAGAAACCAGGGCATCCCGGCACCTCGCCGAGGATCGGAGCGCCGTCGATGTTGACGTTCATGCCCGCCCAGCAGCGCACCATGTGCAGGCCGCGCACCGCGGGCAGCACGCGGCGCGCGACCCACAGGTTGCCCTCGATGCTGTCGCGCACGGCGCGGTTCAGGCGCATGTCTTCGTTGAAGGCGGCGGTCCAGCCGCCGCCGACGATGAGCCCGCCGCTGGCGGCCTGCTTCAGGCTCAGGTGCCGGTCGGCATGCGCGACCAGGTGATTGACCAGCGGCGGCGCGGGCTCGGTCACGATCATCTGCAGCGGCGCGCCCTTCACCGGGATGGTGATGCCCAGCATGCGGCCGATGGCGCTCGACCAGGCGCCGCTTGCGTTGACCACGCGCCCCGCATGGATGACGCCGCGCGACGTGCGCACGACGTAGCCGGCGCCGGCGCCCGGCAGCCGCTCGATGGCCTGCACGTCGCAACCGCGCAGCACGCGCGCGCCCTGCTGCTGCGCGCGCCGTGCCACGGCGTAGGTCGCCCGCAGCGGGTTGATCTTGCCTTCCATGGGGCACAGCTCGGCGCCGAGCAGCTCGCCCGAAAGCGCGGGCGACAGGCGGCGCAGGTCGGCGCCGTCGATCACCTGCGCATCGATGCCGTGGCGCCGCTCCAGCGCGGCCTTGGCCTCGAGGAAGCGCATGCCGGCTTCGCTGTCGGCGACCATGAGGCCGCCGGTGATCTTGATCTCGAGGTCTTCGCCGCAGTCGGACTCGATCTCCTGCCACAGGCGCACCGACATCGGCCCCAGCGGCAGCGTGGCCGCGGCGGGGCCACCGCCCTCCTGGGCCTTGGCACCGAAGTCGAAGGACAGCAACTGCACGTGCAGGCTGCCCGCATTGGCGCCCGAGGCCTGCAGGTTGAGGTCGTCGCGGTCCACCACTGTGACGTCCCGGCCCGCCTTCGACAGGAAGTAGCCCAGGCATGCGCCGAGCACGCCCGCGCCGATGACCAGCACGTCGGTGCGCAGCGGCTCCAAGGGCGCGTGCTCGACCGGCCGTGCGAGGTTGGGCGTGATGGCGGGCTTGTGGCCGCCCCATTCGGGCTTCTCGAAACCGAGCGCGCCGGCGGGCACCGGCTTGGCGGGCGGACGCGGCGCGAAGTACTGCTCGACCTCCGGCGGCCGGCCGGTGAGCTCGGCCACCAGCCGCCCGGCGGTGACGGCGCAATAGCGTGCCTGGCAGCGCCCCATGCCAAGGCGCGTGTTTCGCTTGATGGCGGCCAGGGTGTCGGCACCGGCACGGATCTGCTCGCGCACCGAGCCGAAGCTGACTTCCTCGCAGCGGCACAGCAGGGTGTCGTCGGGCACAGCGGCCAGCGTGACGGGCGGCGGGGTGTAGATCGACCACAGTGCCTGCTGGAAGCACTCGGCGCGGTGCAGGCGGGCCGGTGCGTCGGCCAGCGTCGCCGACGCCTTCGCATGCAGGCCCAGGTTGTGCGCCGCCGCGGCGCCGGCCAGCGCGCCGCGCGCCAACGCCACGCGTGAGCCGCCCAGGTCGGCACCGTCGCCCACCACGTAGACGCCGGGCACGCTGGTGGCGCCGTCTTCCTGTGTGATGGTGGCCAGGTGTCCCAAGTGCCGGTCGGCGAGCCGGTGCGCGCAGCCGAGCATGCGCGCGAGCTCGGTCGAGGGGATGAAGCCATAGCCCAGGCAGAGCGTGTCAGCCTCCAGCGTGCGCCGGGTTCCCGGCACCGCGCGGCCTTGGGCGTCGATGCGCGCGATCTCCACGCGGCGAAGGCCGCTCGTGGCGTCGGCATCGCCCTGTGCCTCGACCACGGCATGCCCCCACAGCACCGGTACGCCGGCGGCGCGCAGCCGCCGCAGATAGCGCCAGCCGTCGACCACCAGGTCGGGCGCGGTGCGGGCGGCGGCCAGCAACTGGCGCCAGTGGCGCAGCGACGGGCGCGGGGCCGACTCCAGCACGGCAACCACTTCAGCGCCGCCGGCCAGCAACTCCGCGGCCAGTTGAAGGTTGAGCGGTCCGTTGCCCGCGATGACCACCCGGCGGCCCGGCGAGACACGGTAGGCGCGAGCCAGCGTCTGGCCCGCGCCGGTCGTCATCACGCCGGGCAAGGTCCAGCCGGGGAACGGCACCGGACGCTCATAGGCGCCGGGCGCGATCACGAGCTGGCGGCATTCGATGACCGTGGCGCGCCCGTCAATGACCGCCGCGACCTCCGTCGGCGAGAAGGCGGCCCAGACCTGGGCGCCCTGGATGACCGTGACGCCGGCGGCGCGCACGTCCTGCGCCAGCGCCAGCCCCTGGGCGAACTGGCGGTCCGACGGCGTGGCTGCGCGATGGGACGGTGCGAGCGGCTTGTAGAACTGCCCGCCCGATTCCAGGCGCTCGTCGAGCACGAGGACTTCGGCGCCGGCCTGGCGCGCGGCCAGCGCCGCCGAGAGCCCGGCCGGGCCGGCGCCTACGACCAGTACATCGACCTGCCGCCGGGCGGGCTCGGCGCCGGCCTCGGGCGTGAGCGGCTGCAGCGGGTCGTCCGGCGTGCCGGCCGGCAAGGTGGAGCGCACCTGCTGGCCTTCGGCCACCTTGGTCAGGCAGGCGCGCTGGCTGGCCTGGCCGTCCACCGTGACCAGGCAATCGAAACACGCGCCCATGCCGCAGTAAAGGCCGCGGCGCTCGTTGCCGCGGGTATGCCGCATTGCCTTGATGCCACTGGCCGCGAGCGAGGCCGCGATGGTCTCGCCTTCGAGGCCGTCCACCGGCTGGCCGTCGTACCAGAAGCGCACGGGACGTCCGGCCGTGGCGATCGAGGGGTGGTTCAGTCTGGCGCTCATGGGCAGGTGCGAGGAAAAAACGGAATCCGCGTTGACGCGTTTGAATGTATACGTATACTACACGTATACGTATACTTCGTCATCCGATTTTCCAAGGACTGCCCCATGACAGCGTTCCGCGGCACCTATACGGTGCTCATCACCCCCATGACCGACGACGGCCTGCACGTGGACGTGCCGGCACTGAAGAAGCTGGTCAATTGGCAAATCGAGGAGGGAATCCACGGGCTGATCCCCTTGGGCAGCACCGGAGAGTTCCTGTCGCTGACGCCCGATGAGCGCCAACTGGTGATCGAAACCTGCGTGAGCACTGCAGCAAAACGCGTGCCGGTGCTGATCGGCACCGGCGCGGAGTGGACCGACGAATGCGTGCGGCTGAGCCGCGAGGCGCAGAGCATGGGTGCCGACGGCGTCATGATCATTCCGCCCTTCTACAGCACGCCCACCGACGACGAGTTGTTCGCGCACTACCGCAAGGTGGGCGAGTCGATCGACATTCCGATCATGGTCTACAACAACCCGGCCACCGCCAACGTCGACCTCAAGCCGGAACTGGTGGCCCGCCTCTCGCGCATCGACAACTGCAAATACATCAAGGAGTCGACGCTCGAGGTGACCCGTGTGCGCGACATCATCGAGCTGTGCGGCGACCGCATGACCGTGTTCGCCGGCATCCTCGGCTACGAGTCGTTCTGGCTCGGCGCGCAGGGCTGGGTGGCCGTGTGTTCCAACCTGATCCCGAAGATGTCCGCGCGCCTGTTCGAGCTGGTGGCCGACGAGCGCGACATGCCCGCCGCACTCGCCCTCTACAAGCAGATGCTGCCCATCGTGCGCTGGGTGGGCGGCCACCGGTACGTCGCCGCCTCCAAGGACGGGCTCACGATGATGGGCCTGCCGGTCGGCAAGCCGCGCGCGCCCCGCCTGCCCCTGCCCGAGGCCGACGCCGCCGACTTGCGCAGCGCCCTCGCGCGCCTCGACCTGCTGGACTCGATCCACGCCTGAGCGCCCGCCCTCTTACCAGTTCACCTCGTCGCCTCGTTCGTTCATTCCTCAAGGACACTCCCATGAAACTGCTCTCCGCTCTCGCGTCGGCAACGGCACTCTTCGTCTTCTGCGCGGGCGCCGCGAACGCGCAGGCCTGCAAGTCGCCCGTGCCCGACTCGGCGCTCGTCAAGAAGGGCACGCTGACCATGTCGGTCAACCCCACCCTGCCGCCGATGCAGTTCGTCGACCAGACGGGCGCGCTCAAGGGCATGCGCGTGGAACTCGGCGAGGCCATCGCCAAGCGCCTGTGCCTCACGCCCGAATACGTCCGCATCGAGTTCTCCGCCATGATCCCGGGCCTGCAGGCGGGCCGCTGGGACGTCATCAACACCGGCATCTTCTACACGGAAGAGCGCGCCAAGCTGATGCAGATGCTCATCTACGAAGACCAGGCCATCAGCATCAGCACCGCCAAGGGCAACCCGCTGAAGATCACCAAGCCGGACGACCTGTCGGGCAAGAGCATCGGCGTGGAGCTCGGCGGCTTCGAGGAGCGCAAGGCGCGCGAGCTCGACAAGCAGCTCACCGACAAGGGCATGAAGGGCATGACCATCCGCACCTTCGAGAACTTCGCCATGGCGTTCCAGGCGCTGCGCGCGGGGCAGGTCGAGGTGGCACTGTCGATCGACTCGACGGGCGCCGAGTACCAGAAGCGCGGCGACTTCGAACGTGTGCTGCATGGCCTGTTCCCCACGCCCGTCGCGCTGGCCGCGCGCAACAAGGACCTGGCCGCCGCGATGGCCAAGGTCATGAACGACATGAAGGCCGACGGCAGCTTCCAGAAGCTGTTCGACCAGTACGGCGTCAAGGCCGTCGACGGCGCGGTGAGCGTCAAGGGGCCGGCGGGCTGAGCCCCGCCGCCATCGCCATCGAGCACACCAAGGAACACTCATGGGACAAGGCTGGAGCTGGTCGGGGTTCGTCGACTACCTGTTCAATCCGTACATCCTCAGCGGCGCGGTGACCACGCTGTGGCTCACGCTCGCGGCCATCGCGGGCGGGCTGGTCGTGGGCTGCACGCTCGCGCTGGCCCGGCTGTCGAGCCGCCGGTGGATCGCGGGGCCCGCGCACTTCTACATCTGGGTGTTCCGCGGCACGCCGCTGCTGGTGCAGCTGATCATCATCTACACCGGGCTGCCGCAGCTGGGTCTGAAACTGTCGGTCATCGAGTCGGCGCTTCTGGGGCTGATCCTCAACGAGGCGGCCTACCTGGCGGAGATCGTGCGCGGCGGCATCCAGTCGATTTCCGCCGGCCAGACGAACGCCGCGCGCGCAGTCGGCTTCAGCAGCGCGCAGACCATGCGCTACATCGTGATGCCGCAGGCCATGCGACTGATCGTGCCGACGCTGGGCAACAGCATCAACGGCCTGCTCAAGACCACCTCGATCACCTCCGTGATCTCCATGGAAGAGCTGCTGCGCCGCACGCAGGTGCTGATCCAGGAGAAGTTCATGGTGCTGGAGCTGTTCGTGGTCGCGGCCATCTACTACCTGCTGATGACCACCGCGTGGGACTTCGTCCAGCGGCGCATCGAGCGCCACTACGGCCGTGCCTACGGCAACGCGAGCGCGCCGGCGGTGCCCGCCGAACCGGCGCTCGAGCAGCGCTAGAAAGAAAGCCTCCGGAGCACGCCTCATGACCACTTACGACCTGATCCTGCGCAACGCCGACATCGCCACCGCGGGCGACCGCTACACCGCCGACATCGGCGTGCGCGACGGGCGCATCTGCGCCATTGCGCAAGGCCTCGACGCGAGCGCCGGCCACGAGATCGACGCGCGCGGCCGGCTGGTGACGCCCGGCGGCGTGGATGGCCACTGCCACTTCGACCAGCCGACCAGCGACGGCTCGCGCTTCGCGGACGACTTTCTCACCGGCACGCGTTCCGCGGCCTGCGGCGGCACCACCACCGTGCTGCCCTTCGCCGCGCAGCAGAAGGGCCACAGCATCCAGGAGGCGGTGGACGATTACCACCGCCGCGCCGAAGGCAAGGCCGTGATCGACTACGCCTTCCACCTGATCGTGGCCGACGCCACGCGCGACGTGACGCAGCGCGAGCTGCCCGCATTGATCGAGAAGGGCTACACCTCCTTCAAGATCTACATGACCTACGACGACCTCAAGCTGGACGACCGGCAGATCATCGAAGTGCTGGCCACCGCGCGAAAGCACGGCGCCATGACCATGATCCACGCGGAGAACAGCGACTGCATCGCCTGGCTCACCGAGCAGCTGCTGGACGCGGGGCTCACCGCGCCGCGCTACCACAGCAGCTCGCGGCCCATGGCGGTGGAGCGCGAGGCCACGCACCGCGCCATCGCACTGGCCGAGCTGGTCGACACGCCGATCCTGATCGTGCACGTGTCCGGCCGCGAGGCGGTCGAGCAGATCCACTGGGCGCGCGGACGCGGCCTGCCGATCCATGCGGAGACCTGCCCGCAGTACCTGTTCCTGAGCGCCGAGGACCTGGGCATCGACCCCGACGATCCGATGCATGGCGCGCGCTGCATCTGCAGCCCGCCGCCGCGCGACAAGGCCAACCAGCAGTTCATCTGGAACGGGTTGTCGAGCGGGCTGTTCACCATCTTCTCGTCCGACCACGCGCCCTTCAACATGGGCGGCAGCGACGGCAAGCGCGTGGCCGGCGACCACGCGTCCTTCGACCGCATTCCCAACGGCATTCCGGGCGTGGAAACCCGCTTGCCGCTGCTGATGAGCGAGGGCGTGCTCAAGGGGCGCATCGACATTCACCGCTTCGTCGAACTCACGGCCACCAATCCGGCGCGGCTGTACGGCCTCTACCCCCGCAAGGGCACCATCGCGGTCGGCAGCGACGCCGATTTCGTCGTGTGGGACGTGTTCGCCCAGGGGCAGGAGAAACTGCTCACCAACAGCATGCTCCACCACGCGGTCGACTACACGCCCTATGAAGGCATGCAGCTTCGGGCGTGGCCGGGCGTCACCGTCTCGCGCGGGCGCGTGGTGTGGCAGGACGGCGAGTTCCTGGCCGAACCGGGGTCGGGGCAGTTCCTGCCCTGCCTGCGGCCGCGCGTGCCGAACGACGGCAATCCGCTGGACAAATGGCTTTGACGCAACCGGGCCGCACCGCGATGCGGCCCTGCTAAGCTCTCCCGCCCCCACCGGCCTGCTTCGCGGCCTCCCTCGTGGCCTTTGTTCCTTTTCGCATGCCCAGCCTTCCAAGCCCCACGCAGCCTGCCACCATCACGATCGCTCCGCTGGAGGTGCGGTCCGCCAGCCTTGCCGAGCAGGCGTACGAGCGGCTGCGCACGCTCATCCTGGACCGCCAGATCTCCGCCGGCAGCCCGTTGCAGGAAGCCCGGCTCGCGGAAGACTTGCGCATCTCGCGCACGCCGATGCGCGAGGCGCTCGTGCGGCTGGCGGGCGAGGGCTTGCTCGTGCGGCGCGACGCACGCTCCTACGCGGTGCGCGCACTGGGCACCAAGGAATACTTCGACTGCATGCGTGCGCGCGAAGTCATCGAAGGCGAAGCGATCGCCATGGCAGTCGGCAAGATCACCGACGCGGAGATCGATGCGCTGGAAGCCGACATCCAGTCGCTGAACGCCGGCGAACACAGCGAGACCGAGCACTGGCACTTCGACGACCGGTTCCACCTGCTCATCGCCAGGGCCAGCGGCAACGTGGTGTTTCCGCGTCTGGTGGAAGAGCTGCGCGTCAACGCCCGGCTGTTCCGCCTGCACAGCCCGCTGCACAGGCAGCCGGAAAACCACGACGAGCACGGCGCGATCATTCGTGCCTTGCGCGCAAGGGATCCGGAGAGCGCGCGCGTGGCCATGCGCGATCACCTGCGAAGCCTGCAGGAAGACGTCAAGCGTGCGCTGACCGAGTAGGCCAGGGTAACGGCGCGCCTTCTATTTCCCCTTTCCAGCCGCGCTCGCGGTGTCCGCGTTCGTCGAGCTGCGGCTGCCCTTGAGATAGAGCTCCACATCGGCCGCCTTGTCGCCGACCTTGGCAATGGCCTGGGCCAGCTGTTCGTCGGTCACGTCGAATTCGCGCGTCCAGCGCGCGACCTGCGCTGCGTCGCTCTTGTCGATGCGGGGTGTCGTGGAATCGCCTGAATTGGCCATGAGATGTCCTGTGCGAAGTGGGTGGGGAAGTGGGTGGGTTGAGAGAAATCCGTTCGAAGCGGCTGTCCAAAAATTAGGCCGCGTGCCCTGCCCTTCTTGTAGGAGCACAAGCCCTCGCCTTGCGCGTGCGTGCCGTGGACCGGGCTTCGACCGCGCGGCGGATCCGAGGCGGCCGCCCGAGCCCCCTTCAGTCCCCTTCCACGCCCTCGTCCGATGCCGCCGTGGCCGAGCCTGCGGTGCCCAGCATTGACGCCTCGATCTTGCGCACCTCGCGTCGCAGCTCTCGCGCCATGTCCTCGCGACGATCCGCGCCCAGCCGCCCGGAGATGGCCGCGATGCTGATCGCGCCGACGGGGTTGCCCTTCGGGAACGCCATGCCGATGGCGCCGGTACCCGGTGTCACCGCACTGTCGAGGAACGCGTAGCCCTGTGCCCTGCCCCGTGCCACCGCCTCGCGCAGGAAGTCCGCGGTGAACGATGCGAACTTCTCGTAGCGGTGGCCGTTGGCCTGGATGATGGCCTCGGCCTCCGCCTCGGGCATGGCGCACAGCATCGACAGGCCGCCCGCGCCCACGCCCAGCGGCCGGCGGATGCCGATGTCCAGCGGCATCGCCTTGATGGGAAAGTCGCCGAGCGCGCGGTTGGTGCACACGGCCTCCATGCCGCTGCGCTCGCTGAGATAGAGCGTGTCCTGCGTGACGTCGGCCAGCCGGTGCAGTGCACCGTCGCACAGGTCGCTCAGCCGGTAGCGCGGCCGCGCGAGCAGGCCCAGCTCATGCAGCAGCGGACCGAGAAAGTATTTGCGCGTGGCCACGTCGCGGTCGACCAGGCCTTCGATCTCCAGCCGCGCCAGCATGCGCGCGCAGGTCGATTGCGGCAGGCCGCTGGTGGCCGCGATCTCGCCGATGCGCATGCCGCGCCGCCCGCGCGACGCCACAACGCGGAGCATGCCGACTACGCGCTCGATGCTCTGCGTGCCGGTGCGAGTGCTCTCACCTTGTGGCGATTGTTTGTCCGCCATGTCTGGCCTCCTGCTTTTGTCACCTGGGTGTCGCTTTATATTGCATCCACATTGTGGATATTTAAGGGTTAACCTCATCCGGAGCCATACCGCTGCTCATCTGTAATTCATGGAAGACGGCAATACATGCCGCCACATTGTGGATATCCAAGGAATGCAGATGCCCCAGACGATGACCGAAAAGATCCTGGCCCGCGCGGCCGGGCTTGCCAGCGTTCGCGCCGGCGACGAAGTGCTGGCCCGCCCCGACTTCGTGATCGCCTACGACTTCCCCGGCTACACCGACGTGTTCTTCAAGGAGGCGCGTGAAGAGTTCGGCGTGGACAAGGTGCCCAGCCCCGAACGCTTCGTGCTCTTCATCGACCACATGGTCCCGGCCACCGCGCCCAAGGAAGAAGAGCTGCACAAGGTCACGCGCGCCTGGGGCAAGGAACAGGGCGTGCCGGTGCACGAGCGCGAAGGCATCGGCCACCAGGTGTCGGCCGAGCTTGGCTACGCCACGCCCGGCGCCTTCGCGGTGCACTTCGACGGCCACGTGAGCCAGCTCGGCGCCTTCGGCACGCTGGCGATGGGCGCGCGCAAGAGCGTGCTTGAAACCTTCGTGAGCGAGACCATGGCGCTGACCGTGCCCGGCACGGTGAAGATCGAAATCACGGGCACGCTGCAGCCCGGCGTGATGGCGCGCGACGTGTTCCACCACATGGTGCGCGTGCTCGGCCCGTCGTCCTGCCGCTTCAAGGTGGTGGAGCTGTGCGGCCCGGTGATCGACGCGATGAGCATCGAGGGCCGCCAGACCATCTGCGGCCAGGCCATGTTCCTGGGCGCGACCACCATGCTGATCGCGCCCGACGCGAAGACGCTGGCCTACGCCGAGGGCCGCTCGAAGATCGCGCTTGCGCCGGTGTACCCGGACGCCGGCGCCGTGTACGACCGCGAGGTCAGCATCGACGTGAGCGAACTCACGCCCATCGTGGTGGCGCCGCCGAGCCCCGCGAACACGCGCGACCTGAGCGAGTACGCGGGCCTGGAGGTGCACACGGGCTACCTCGGCTCCTGCGCCAGCGGCCGGCTGGAGGACCTGCGCGCCGCGGCCGACGTGCTGCGCGGGCGCCGCATCAAGCCCGGCTTCCAGCTGCACGTGGTTCCGACGTCGCAGGCGATCATGTCGCAGGCCGCCAGGGAGGGGCTCATCGCGACGCTGGTGGATGCCGGCGCGTTCATCAGCTCGTCAAGCTGCGACTACTGCTACGGCCGCATCGCGACCATGACCGACGGCCAGCGGGCGGTTTCCACCGGCACGCTCAACACGCCCGGGCGCATGGGCAGCGCCGACTCGGAGATCTTCATCTGCAACGCGGCGGTGGTTGCGGCCTCGGCGCTCGAAGGCTGCATCGCCGACCCCCGGCCCTACCTGGCGCAGGCTGCGCAGGCCCGCGCCCTCGAAGGGAGCGCCGCATGAGCATGCCGAACCTGCAAGGCCGCGCGGCCTGGATCTTCGAGGAAGACGACTTCGACATCGACCTGATCGTCGGCATCAAGAACATCAAGATCACCGACATCCACGAGCTCGCCGCCGTCACCATGACGAGCTACGACCCCGCCTTTGCCGCCTCGGTGAAGAAGGGCGACCTGCTGGTGGGCGGCCACAACTTCGGCTACGGCCATCCGCACTATCCGGCGATGCGCGCGATGCGCCACCTGGGCGTGGCGGGCGTGATTGCCGAGTCTTTCTCGCCGGGTTTCTTCCGCGGCGAGATCAGCATGGGTTTTCCGCTCGTCACCTGCCCCGGCATCCGCGAGATCACCAGCCGCTGGGATGAACTGAAGGTCGACTGGGAGGCCAGCACGGTGACCCATGTGGCCAGCGGCAGGTCGCTGCCCTTCGAGCGGCTGTCCTCCGTGGAGCGCGGCACGCTCGAAGCCGGCGGCTTCATCCCGTACCTGAAGGCACGGCTCGCGCGGCAGGGCGAAACCCCTGCGGCCGCCTGAGCCCGGAGCGCAACGCATGCTGCAGATGATCGTGAGCGGCGTCGCCCTGGGCGCCATCTACGGGCTCATCGCCCTGGGCATCGTGATGGTGTTCAAGGCGACGGGCATCCTCAACTTCGCGCATGGCGAAGCGGCCATGCTGTCGGCGTTCACCGCGTACACGCTGGTGCGGCTGGGCCTGCCGATGTGGGCCGTGGTGCCCATCGTGCTGCTGTTCGGCGCGGCACTGGGCATGCTGATCGAGCGCTTCATCATCCGGCGCTTCATCGGCAAGGCGCTGCTGTCGTCGGCCATCTGCACGCTGGGCCTGTTCCTGATCTTCGGCGACCTCGCCATCTGGATCTGGGGCAAGGACACGCAGGAGCTGCCGAGCGTGTTTCCCGCCGCGCCCATCGACGTTGGCGGCGTGATCGTCTCGGGCATCGACCTGGGCATCGTGGGCGTGTGCGCCGCGCTGGCCGCGGCGCTGTTCGCGTTCTTCCGCTTCACGCGGCTGGGCATCGCGATGCAGGCGACCATGGAGAACCCGACGGCCGCGCGGCTCATGGGCATTCCCATCAAGCGCATCTACTCGCTGGCCTGGGCGCTGTCGCACGTGATCGCGGCGGCCGCCGGGCTGCTGATCGCGCCGCTGACCTTCGTTCATTTCTCGATGATGCAGAGCGCCCTGCACTTCGCCTTTGCGGCGGCCGTGCTCGGCGGCATCGGCAGCATGCCGGGCGCGCTGCTGGGCGGCGTGATCATCGGCGTGACTTCCAACCTCACCGGCGCCTACCTGTCCTCCGAATGGAAGGACGCGGTGCCCTTCATCGTGATGCTGGCCATCCTGATCCTGCGCCCGCACGGGCTGCTGGCGCGGCGCCAGGTCAAGAAAGTCTGAGCAGGCACACCCCATGACACGCATCTTCGACTCGCGGCCCTGGCTGGCACCGCTGGTGTTCATCGCGCTCTTCGTGCTCGCGCCGCTCATCCCCGGCGGCTATGTGCTCTACATCTTCACGCTGGTGCTGATCTACACGCTCGCGTCCTTCGGCACCAACATCCTCACCGGCTACACCAACCTGATCTCGATGGCCGGCGCGGTGTTCTTCGGCATCGGTGCCTATGGCAGCGCCATTCTCACGACCCACTTCGGCGTGCCGCTGGTGCTCTCGATGCTCATCGCTGCGGCGATCGCCACCGTGGTGGGCGTGTTGCTGGCGCTGCCGGTGCTGCGCCTGGAAGAGGTGTTCCTGGCGATCGCGACGCTGGGCTTCGTGATGATCTCGGTGGAGATCGCCAAGTCCGGCGGCGAGCTCACGGGTGGCGAGAACGGCATGGGCGCGCCCGGGCCCACGCTGTTCGGCTTCGCGCTCGGCGAGCGGGCCTACCACCTGTTCGTGGCGGTGGTGCTGGGCGCGGCGCTGTGGGTGGCGCGCAACCTGTCGCAGAGCCATTTCGGACGCGGCTTTCTCGCGCTCAAGGGCAGCGAAACCGCTTCGCGCGCGCTAGGGCTCAACGCGACCAGGCTCAAGCTCATCGCCTTCGGCGTGTGCGCCTTCTACACGGGACTTTCGGGCGCGCTGTATGCGCCGGTGGTGCGCTTCATCGACCCGTCGCTGTTCAACATCATGGTGTCGATCAGCTTCGTGTCGATGGTGATCGTGGGCGGGCTGGGCTCGATCATGGGCTCGGTGCTGGGCGCGGTGTTCGTCATCGGCGCGCCGCAGCTACTCACCTATTTCGGCTTCGACCAGTTCCAGCGCGCGCTGTACGGCGTGGCGATGATCCTGGCGCTGATGTTCCTGCCCGACGGGCTGGCCAGCCTGCTCAAGCGCAGGAAGCTGCCGGGCGCGGACGCGCCCGCCGGTGCGGAGGTGCCGCGATGAGGGCACTGATCGAAGGAACGCCCGTCGCGACCCGGGCCCGGCTGGTCCCCGGCACCGCGCCCCTGCTGCGCCTGTCCGACGTGCGCATGAGCTTCGGCGGCATCGTCGCCGTGCAGGATGTCGGCTTCGACGTGATGCCCGGCACCGTGCATGCGCTGATCGGCCCGAACGGCGCCGGCAAGACCACGATGCTCAATTGCATCAGCCGCTTCTACACCCCGCAGAAGGGCACGATGCGCCTGCGCACGCCCACCGGCGAGCATGACCTGCTCAAGTGCAAGGCACACCAGATCTCGCGCCTGGGCATCGCGCGCACCTTCCAGAACCTGGAGCTGTTCTCGGAACTCACGGTGTTCGACAACGTGCTCATCGCGCGCTCGGGCGCCATGCGCTGCACGCTGGCCGAGGCGCTGCTGCGGCTGCCGCGCCAGCGCCGCGAGGAACGCGAGCAACGCGAACGCACGCAGCAGATCATCGACAGCCTGGCATTGGGCGCTCACGCCCACACGCTGGTGCGCGACCTGCCCTACGGCACGCAGAAGCTGGTGGAGCTGGCACGCGCCATGGCGCTGGAGCCGGTGCTGATGCTGCTCGACGAACCGGCCGCCGGCATGAACAACCGCGAGATCGATGCGCTGGGCGACACGCTGCGCCGGCTGCAGCAGGCCACGGGTGCGACGCTGCTGCTCATCGAGCACAGCATGCCGCTGGTGATGTCGATCTCCGACACCATCACCGTGATGCACAACGGCGCCTTCCTGGCGCAGGGCTCGCCGCGCGAGATCGAGCAGAACCCGGCCGTGGTCGAGGCCTATCTCGGAGGAGGCAAGAGTGGCAAACGCCGTTGAACCCCCCAAGCGCGCAGGGACGCTGCTGCGCGTGGACAACCTGAGCGCCGCCTACGGCAAGATCCGCGCGCTGCACGGCGTGTCGATCGATGTGCCGGCCGCGGGCATCGTGTGCGTGCTGGGTGCCAACGGCGCGGGCAAGACCACGCTGATGCGTGCGCTCTCCGGCCTGCTGCCGGTGGCCGGCGGCACCGCCGTCTTCGACGGACAGAGCATCGCCAACGTGCCGGCGGAACAGCTGGTGCGCCGCGGCGTGGTGCACGTGCCGCAGGGCCGCATGGTGTTCGCGCAGCTGTCGGTGAAGGAAAACCTGGTGCTCGGCGGCTACACCCGCCCGGCCGCCGAGGTGCGCGAGGACATCGACCGCGTGCTCGGCTACTTCCCGCGTCTGAAGGAGCGCATCACCTCGCGCGCGGGCACGCTGTCGGGCGGCGAGCAGCAGATGCTGGCCATTGCGCGCGGCCTGCTGGCCAAGCCGCGCCTCCTGATGCTCGACGAGCCCTCGATGGGCGTGGCGCCCATCATGAAGGACGCCATCTTCTCCACGCTGCGCGACATCCGCGATCGCGAGCGGCTCACGCTGCTGATCGTGGAGCAGGACGCCGACATCGCGCTGGACATATCCGACGAAGGCTACGTGATCGAGACCGGCCGCGTCGTCATGCACGGGCCGGCGGCCGAGCTGGCCGGCAACGAGGACATCCGCCGCGCCTATCTGGGCGGCTGAGACGCACCTATTTCCCCCTATCAACGACAGGAGACACACCCGATGAAACACATTGCTTCGCGCCGCACGGTGCTCGCCACCACCGCCGCGCTGCTGGGCGTCGCCGCGCTGCCCACGCTCGCCCTTGCGTTCGAGAACAAGGCCGAAGGCGTGCTCGACAAGGAGATCGTGCTGGGCTCGTCGCAGCCGATGTCGGGCACGCTGGCCTACATGGGCAAGGCGGTAGACGAAGGCATCCGCACCTACTTCGACATGGTGAACGAGCAAGGCGGCGTGAACGGCCGCAAGATCAAGCTCATCACCTATGACGACGAGCTCAAGCCCGCGAAGTCGGTGGCCAACGCCAAGCTGCTGGTCGAGCGCGACAACGTGCTTGCGATGGTGGGCAACATCGGCCACGCCACCAACATCAGCGCCTACGAATACAGCTCTACGCGCAAGGTGCCGACCATCGGCGCGCTGAGCATCTCGGACCTCACGAGCACGCCGCCGCGCGAATTGCTCTACGTGCTGCCTTCGCCGCAATCGACGGAGACCGCTGCCTACATCGACTACGCGGTGGAGAAGCTGAAGGCGAAGAAGATCGCGATGCTCTACCAGAACGACGGCTGGGGCAAGCCGGCCTACGACATCGCCATCAAGCAGCTCGACAAGCACGGCCTGAAGCTGGTGGAGGCGCAAAGCTTCGAGCGCTTCGCCACCGACATCACCTCGCAGGTGTTCAAGCTCAAGCAGGCCGAGCCCGACGTGGTAATCGTCTATGCGCTGGGCCAGGAGGCGGTGCTGTTCTTCCGCGGAGCCGAAAAGCTCGGCTGGAAGCCGACCGTTTTCGGCGCGGGCGGGCTGAACGACCCCAAGTTCGTCGAGCTGCTGGGCAAGAGCCCGGCCAAGCTGTACGTGGCCTCCTACTACGACGCGGTGGAAGGCGACAACCCCGCCATCAAGGACTTCTTTGCGCGCTACACCAAGCTGTACCCCAAGTCGGCCCCCTCCTCCACGGCGCTGATGGGCTACTCGGCCGCGGCCGTGACCGTCGAGGCGCTCAAGCGCGCGGGCAACGAGCCCAGCCGCGCCAAGGTGGTGGCTGCGCTGGACGGGCTGTCGGGCTTCGACCAGAAGATCGGGCCGAAGATTTCCTTCCAGCCCATCAGCGCTGGCGGCTATGCGCGGCGCGGCCAGACCGGCGTGGCGCTGATGGAGCTCAAGGACCAGAAGTTCGTTTCGCTCGGCGGCTACATCGATCCCGTCAAGCGTTGATTCCCGCCCGCAACACCCGCAAGGAGCGACTCTTCCAATGACCTCAGTCCGCAAGACGATGCGTGCGCGCATCACCTCAGGCCCCACGTTCTGGATGGCCGGCGCGCAGGACGCGCTGTCGGCCCTGCTCGTCGACCAGTCGGGCTTCGACGGCATCTTCACCACCGGCTTCGGCATCTCGGCGTCGCTGCTGGGCCAGCCCGATGTCGAGCTCTACACGCTCACCGAGAACGTGGGTGTGGTCAACCGCATCGCGAACATCGTGCGCAAGCCGATATTCGCCGACGCCGACACCGGCTACGGCAACGTGATCAACGTGGCGCGCACGGTGCGCGAGTTCGAGAAAACGGGCGTGGTGGCCATCTCCATCGAAGACCAGTTCAGCCCCAAGCGCTGCCCCGCGGCGGCCAGCACCATGCCGCTGGTGCCGGTGCGCGACGCGGTGGCGAAGATCCGCGCGGCGGTGGACGCGCGCCAGGACCCCGACTTCCTGATCGTGGCGCGCACCGACGCCATCGACCCGGCGGAGGCGACCGACCGTGCCTGCCAGTACGCCGAAGCCGGCGCCGACCTGATCCAGCCGATCTCGCGCACCTTCAAGGGCTTCGACGACCTGGTGAAACTCAAGGAGGCCACCGGCCGGCGCCTCTCGCTGCAGCTGATGCAGGGCCTGTGGATGGCCAGCCTGAGCCGCGCGCAGATCGAGTCGGTGGCCGCCTTCGCGACCTATCCCATCGTCACGCTCATGAGCACGGTGCATGCGCTGCAGGCCAACCTGGAGGTGCTGTCGCAGCGCCGCACCGGCGACGTCGATGGCCTGCCCGGCGGCCAGACGACGATGCCGGCGTTCAAGGAAATCATCGGCTGGAACGCGGTGGAGGAACGCCAGGCGTACTACGAGGTGGATGCGCCGGCGCACAAGCGCGCGGCCTGAGGCGCTCGCCGTGCGGGCTCGCGCGCGTCAGTCCATGCGCGGGCGCGATCCCTGTTCCCTTTCCACGAGAAAGTCGATCAGCGTCCGCACGGCTTGCGTCTGGTACCTGCTCGGCACGTAGAGCAGAAACTTCTGCGTCGACAGGAAGTCCAGGTCTTCTTCCTGCAACGCCAGCGCCTGCATTTCTCCGCGCGCAATGGGCGCCTGCACCATGTAGTCCGGCAGCAGCCCCACACCCAGGCCCTGCGCGATCGCGTCGCACAGAAAATGAAAGTTGGCCGAAATCAGCCGAGGCCGTGTCTGCAATGAACGGTGGCCACCGGCCTGCCCGCCGGCCATGCTCAGGCGCTCGCTGGTCTGCTGCGAGGTGATGAGCGGCAGCCGCTTGAGTTCTTCCAGGCTCGTCGGCATTCCATGCCGTGCGATGAACGACGCAGTCGCACACGCCACGTACCGCACGCGCCCCAGCTCGCGGGCGATCAGCTGCGCCGGTGGCTCGGCCATGACGCGCACCGCGAAATCGACCGAGCCCTTCACCAGCTCCTCGATGTCGTTGTCGAAGATCACGTGCAGCGTGATCTCCGGATGCCGCTCCATGAACTCCGCCAGCCAGCCCGACATGCGCAGCTGCCCGTAGCCGCTGGGCACGCTCAGGCGGATCATTCCCTGCAGGCCCTTGCCGAGGCTGCTCACGGCTTCGGCCGCGGCCTTCACCTCGTGGCGTACGGCACGCCCGTGCTCGTACAGCTTCATGCCCAGCTCGGTGGGTTCCAGCTGGCGCGTGGTCCGTCGCAGCAGCTGCGCACCGAGTTCACGCTCGAAGCGGTTGATCCGCTGGCTCACGTTGGCCCGGCTCATGCCCAGCATGGTGGCGGCCTTGCTCAGGTTGCCGGCTTCGATGATGTCGACCAGCAGGCCCAGGGCTTGAACATCAATTGTCAATTTCAGATTTACATCAACGTCAAAAAACCGAACGATTGTAAATTTTCAGGCGGCGGCAAATAATCCGTGCATCCCCTGCTTGCCGCCCGCACGCATCGCAAGGCCCGTCCTGCGGTTGCCGTCCGTCTTCGCTCGTTCTCGTTCGCCTTCGCCCGTCCGTCCCCCATGCCTCAAGCCGCTCCCGTCCAGCCCCTGGCTGGCCTACGTGTTCTCGACCTGTCCCGCGTGCTCGCGGGCCCGATGTGCGCCATGGCGCTGGCCGACCTGGGCGCCGACGTCATCAAGGTCGAGCACCCCAGCCGCGGCGACGACACGCGCGACTGGGGCGTGCGCGTGGGCACCCGCAACACCTCGTATTTCAACAGCGCCAACCGCAACAAGCGCTCCGTCACCATCGACCTGCAGTCCGCCGCGGGCGTGCAGATCGCGCGCGAACTCGCCGCGAGATCTGACGTGGTCATCGAGAACTTCAAGGTCGGCGGCGCCGACAAGCTGGGCCTGGGCTACGAGCAGCTCAGCGCGTCGAACCCGCGCCTGGTCTACTGCTCCATCTCGGGCTATGCGCGAAGCACCTCGGAGGCACAGCGCCCGGGCTACGACCTCCTGGTGCAGGGCGAGGCCGGCATCATGGCCATGAACGGCGAAGCGGGCCAGGGGCCGCTGAAGTTCGGCGTGGCCGCGGTCGACATGTTCACCGGCATGTACGCCGGCCAGGCCATCCTCGCCGCGCTGTACGAGCGGCACGCCACGGGGCGCGGGCGCCATGTGCAGATGGCGCTCTACGACTGCGGCCTGATGATCACCTCTTACTACGGCATGGAGGCCCTGCTGAAGGCGGGCGATCCGCCCAAGTTCGGCAACGCGCATCCTTCGATCGTTCCCTACGGCGTCTTCGATGCCGCGGACGGCCCGGTGGTCATCACCGTGGGCAACAACGGCCAGTTCGTGCGCTTCTGCGAGCAGGTCGTCGGCCGGCCCGAGTGGGCCGCCGACCCCCGCTTCGCCACCAACACCGAGCGCTCGGCCAACCGCGAGATCCTGCTGCCGCTGGTGCGCGAAGCCCTGCGCGGGTTGAGCCGCCGCGAGTTGCTCGCCAGCCTGGCGGCGGCCGGCATCCCCTGCGGCGAAGTGCTGGGCATGTACGAGGCGCTGACCTCGCCGCGCACCGCCCAGGCCAACCTGCTGCACCACTTCGACGACGCGGAAGCCGGGCCGCAGAGCGTGCTCGCGCCCCCCTACGTGATGGACGGCGAGCGCACGCCCGTGCGCCGGCCGCCACCCCACCTGGGTCAGCACACCGACGAGGTGCTGCGCGAAGTGCTGGCCATGGACGACCAGGCCATTGCCGCGGCGCGCGCGCAGCAGGCGATCTGACCCGCCGCGGCCGCACGCCAGGACACCCTTTCATCTTTCAGAAAGAACAGACATGAACCAAGCTCACATCATCAGCCGCCGCCACCTGCTGGCCACCGGCGCCGCAGGCGCACTTTCCACCCTGGGCCTGCCGGCCTTCGCGGCAGACGCCGAATGGCCGGGCAAGATCGTCAAGATGGTCGTGGCCTTCCCCGCTGGCGGCCCGACCGACACCGCCGCGCGCATCACTTCGCAGAAGCTCGGCGAACGCCTGGGCACCTCGATCATGGTGGACAACCGCCCCGGCGCGTCCGGCTCCATCGGCACGGCCCAGTTCATCAAGTCGCCGGCCGACGGCAACACGCTGTCGATGTTCGGCATGCCGGCACTGCTGGCGCCGCTGCTGTACAAGAACGGCGCCTACGACGTGGAGAAGGACTTCATGTGCGTGGCGACCGTGTACGACCTGCCCATGGCCATCGTCGTCAACCCGACGCTGATGCCGGGCGTGGACTCGCTGCAAAGCCTCATCGCCCATGCCAAGGCCGCGAAGACGCCGCTGAACTACACCAGCTCGGGCGCGGGCAGCTTCGGCCACCTGGCCATGGAGCAGCTGAAGGACCTGGGCGGCTTCGACATGCAGCACGTGCCTTACCGCGGCAGCGCGCCGGCCGTGACCGACCTGCTGGGCGGCCAGCTCGGCGTGATGTTCGCGGACGTGGTCGCGGCCCTGCCGCACATCAAGTCGGGCAAGCTGCGCGCCGTCGCCGTGAGCTCGCCGCGCGGCAACGTGCTGCTGCCCGGCGTGAAGACGGTGTCGGCCCAGGGCTTCCCCAACTTCGACTTCGATTCGTGGGGCGGCCTCATCGCACCGCTAGGTACGCCCGCATCGGTGGTGGCACGCATCAACAAGGAGCTCTCCGACATCCTGTCCAAGGACAAGGACGTGCAGGACAAGCTGGTCCACGCCGGCGCCATCGCCGCGTACCAGCCCGCCGCGGCCATGCGCAAGCGGCTGTCCGCGGATGCCGCGCGCTGGACCAAGGTGGCCAAGGACAAGAACATCAGCGCCGTCTGAGTCTTCGCGGCCCGGCCAAGCTTCCCGAAATGCCGGAGGCCGTGTCCGGCATCCGCTTTTCGGGGGCCTCGCACCAGGCATCAACCGGCGAATCCCGCGAGCAGCGCATTGAACTTCCCCGCGTTCTCGATGAACATGAAGTGCGAGCCCGCTTCCCCTTCTTCGAAGATCTCCACCCTGGCGCCGGGCACCTGGGTCGCCTCCCACCGCATGCAGCTGTGCGGCACCAGGCTGCCCTCGCCGCCGATGAAGAGCGTCGGCCGGTCGATGCGCGGGAGCACCTCGCGCCAGTCCTGGTGGCAGTGGTTGTAGAGCAGGTCGGCCGCCGCGGTGCGTGGCATCTTCAAGTTCATGTCGACGATCCACTGGAAGGCCTCGGCGGGCATGTCGGCCGTGACCATGGAGCGCAGGAAGCCGACCGTGGCCTCCACCCCGCCCGCGCCTCGCAATGCATTGGCGGTCTCGACCACGCTGTCGGCCGTGAAGATGGGGCCGTAGTCGGCGACCTGCTGGTCGGTCCACTCGGGGTTGCGCGTGAGGCATGTCGCCTGGTCGCAGAACACGTACCGGCCGATACGCCCGGCTGCGAACAGGTCGAAGTGGCACCAGAGCACCGAGCAGCCCATCGAGTGGCCGACGATGGTCACGTCCCGCAGGTCGAGCGCGACCAGCGCATTCTGCAGGTCGGCCGCAAGGCGCGGGATGCGGTAGCCTCGCCCGGGCTTGTCCGAATCGCCATGGCCGCGCAGGTCGAACGCGATCACGCGATACCGGTCCGCCAGGCCTTCGAGTTGGTACCTGTACTGTTCGGCCGTTTGCGACCAGCCCGGTATGAGCACCAGGGGAGCCCCGTTGCCGGCCTCCAGGTAGCTCAACCGGACGTCGCCGTCCACGGCGACGGTCTTGCGGGCGATGCCTGTCTTGGTTTCCATGCTTTTCTCCTTGGTGTGCGCAAACGGTTGAATTTCAGAGGAACCCGATGGAAAGCCACGGAATGGCCGCCACGGTTGTGGTGCCGACGAGCAGGGCCAGCATGTAGCCGACGATGGGCCTGATGCCCTCGTCGGGCCGCACGCGGCCGATGGCGCAGGCAGCGTAGTAGCCCACGCCCAGGGGCGGCGCGAACAGGCCCAGCCCCATCGACAACACGACGACCATGGCGTAGTGCACTTCGTGGATGCCCAGTTGCCGCGCAATCTGAAACAGCAGCGGGCCGAACAGCACGATGGCCGGTATGCCCTCGAGCACGGAGCCCAGCACCACGAAGGCGACGAGCGATACCGCCAGGAACATCGGCGCGCCGCCGGGCAGGCTGCCCATGACCTCCGCCAGCCAGCGCGAGAAGCCCGATTGCGTCAGCCCCCAGGCCATGGCGGTGGCCGTGCCGATGATCAGCAGGATCGCGCCCGACAGCGAAGCGGTGGCCACGAGCATCGGGCCCAGCCGCCGCCAGTCGAACTGCCGGTACACCACGAGCCCGGCGACGACGGCATAGACGATGCCGATGGTCGACACCTCGGTCGCCGTGGCCACGCCTTCGACGACCGCCGCGCGGATCACGAACGGCAATGCCAGTGCGGGCAGCGCCACCAGGCCCAGCTTCAACACCTGCCGCACCTCGGGCCGCGCGACACCGCTCAGGTCGTCGTGCCGATTGCGCACGTACACCACCACGCACAGCATCAGGCCCAGGACGACGGCCGGCAGCAGCCCGCCCGTGAACAGCGCCGCGATCGACACGCCCGTGACCGAGCCGATGGTGATGAGCACGAGGCTGGGCGGCACGGTCTCGGTTTGCGCGCCTGTGGCCGCGAGCAGCGCCACCAGTTCGCCTTCGGCGGCGCCGCGCTTCTTCATCTCCGGGAACAGCGCGGGCGCGATGGCCGCCATGTCGGCCGCCTTCGAGCCCGAAATGCCCGACACCAGATACATCGCCCCCACCAGCACATAGGAGAGGCCGCCCCTCACATGCCCCAGCAGGCTGGCCAGGAACGAGACCATCGCCTTCGCCATGCCCGTCATCTCGATGAGCAGGCCCAGAAAGACGAACAACGGCACCGCCAGCAGAATGAGGTGCGACATGCCTTCGTCCATGCGCCCGACGATCACGGGCAGCGCGGTGTCGGTGGTCAGCGCGAGGTAGCCGAAGGTGCCGAGGCCGAATGCGAACGCGATGGGAATGCCGCACAGCACGCAGGCCAGCACCACGCCGACGAAGAAAACCAGCAGGTTGAGCCGGCCCAGGTCTTCGAACACCGCGCGGCCCAGGGTGAATGCCGCAATGAGCGTCACGACGATCGCCAGGGCCTGCAACGACGTCTTCCAGTCGAAGTCTCGCAACAGCCGCAGCGCCGCGAACATGGCCATGAGCGCCACGCCCACCGGCAGCGCGGCGGCGCGCCAGGCGTTGGAGATGTCCAGCGCCGGCGTGGTGATGAAGCGCTCTTCCGACGCGTATTCCCACGCAGGCCACACCACCATCGCCAGGAAAGCGAGGGCTGCGTAGAGCGACACGGCCTCGGCGAAGCGGCGGCGCGTCGGCGGCAGTTTCGACACCAGCGCGGTCATGCGCATGTGCTCGCCGCGCCGCAGCGCCACCACCGCGCCCAGCATGGCGAGCCAGATGAAGAGCATCGAAGCGAGTTCGTCCGACCAGATCAGCGGCTGGTGCAGCACGAAGCGCGCGACCACGCCCGCCAGCAGCACCACCACGTCGGCCAGCACCAGGGCGCCGGCCGCGCCGTCCACCAGCGCGCCGAGCAGCCGCTCGATGCGCGAGGTCAACGAGGTGAACGAGCTCGGGTCGGCCTCGTTGGCCGCGTCGCCGTGGCCGTGGCCGTGCGCGCCGGCCGGGTCTTCCACGGTCGGGGAACCCGCGTGATGCTCGGGCGGCCGCGCCGCCGGGCGCGGCGCGTTCATGCGAGCTTGCCCGCGCTGCGCTCCAGCAGCGCCCATGCTTCGTCGCCGTACTTGGCTTTCCACTCCGCGTAGAAGCCGGCCTTGCGCAGCTGGTCGCGGAAGGCGCCGGGGTCGGGCTGGCTGACCTGCATGCCCTTGGCAGCGAGCTCCTTCTGCAGGTTGGCGTTGAGCTCGGCGACGTCGGTTCGCTCCTTCAGCGCCGCCGCGTTGATGTGCTTCGCGACGATGGCCTGCAGCGCGGGCGGCAGCTTGTCCCATGCACGCTTGTTGGCCAGGAACCAGAAGCCGTCCCACATGTGGTTGCTCATCGAGCAGAACTTCTGCACTTCGTAGAGCTTGGCGGTCGAGATGATGGCAAGCGGGTTCTCCTGCCCGTCGACGATCTTCGTCTGCAGCGCGGAATACACCTCGGCGAAATTGATCGACGTGGGCGCGGCGTCCAGCGCCTTGAACATCGAGGTCCACAGCGGCGACACCGGCACGCGGATCTTGAAACCCTTGAGGTCGGCCGGCGACGCAATGGCCTTGTTCGACGACGTGATCTGCCTGAACCCGTTGTCCCAGATCTTGTCCATGGCCACGATGTTGGACTTGGCGATCTGCATGCGGATATGGCTGCCCAGGTCCCCGTCCATGGCCTTCCATACGCTCGCGTAGTCGGGAAATGCAAAGCCCACGCCGCTGATGGAGGCCGCGGGCACCAGCGTCGACAGGATGAGTCCCGACAGCGTGAAGAACTCGACGCCGCCCGCGCGCAACTGGCTCAGCACGTCGGTGTCCGAGCCCAGCTGGTTGTTCGGGAAGATCTGGATGTCGACCTGGCCGCTGGTCTCCGCGCGGATCGCGTCGGCCATCTCCTTGGCCCGGATGTTCATCGGGTGCGAGACCGGCAGGTTGTTGGCGTACTTGTAGTTGAAGACGTTCTTCTGCGCGAAGGCGTGGCGCAGGGGCATGGCGAGGCTGGAAGCAGCGGCGGCGGTGCGCAGCACGGTACGGCGGTTGATGTTCATCTGTTGTCTCTATGTTCTGGTTAGTCTTGAATCCGATCGTCCGGGGAGAAAAGGCAGGCTCAGTGGGTGGTGGCCTCCCCGATCTCTCCGCGCTCCGAAAGGAGCCGGCGTATTTCGTTCTTGGTGACCTTGCCGTAGCCTGACTTGGGCAGCGACTCCCAGAAGAAGACGCGCCGCGGCCAGCGGTACCTGGCGCAGCGGCCGTCGAGGTGGCCCAGGATGTCTTCGGTCGTCACGCCTTCGCGATCGCACACGAGCACGGCCACGCCCACCTCGCCCCACTTGGCGTCGGGCAGGCCCAGCACGGCGGCCTCGCGCACGGCGGGGTGCGTCAGCAGGATCTCCTCGACCTCGCGCGGGTAGACGTTGGAGCCGCCCGAGATGTACATGTCCGACTCTCGGCCCGTGATGTAGAGCAGTCCCTGCGCGTCCATGCGCCCCAGGTCGCCGGTATGGAACCAGCCGCCGCGCACGGCCTTGGCCGTGGCCTCCGGGTTGTTGAAATATCCCGCGAACACGGCCGGTCCGCGGCAGCAGATTTCTCCGACGGCGCCGGCCGGCAGCCTTTGCATCTGCTCGTCGAGGATCGCGACTTCCATGCCGGTGCGCGGCCGCCCGCATGAGCCGATGTGCGCGTTGGCATCCGCGTCGTCGGCCGAGTGCATCGTCGGCGGCAGCACCGTGATGCAACCCGTCACCTCGCCGAGGCCGAAGTACTGCACGAGCACCGGCCCCAGCTTCTGCAACGCGCGCTTCTGGTCGGCGCGGTACATCGGGGCGCCGGCGTAGATCAAGTAGCGCAGCGAGCGGTGGTCGAACTCGTCGACCGACGGGTCTTCGACCAGCATCTTGACGATGGTCGGCACTGTGAAGAGGTTGCTGACCTTGTGGCGCTCGACCAGCGACCAGAACGCGCGCGGCTCCAGCCGGTCCGACGACGGCAGCACCGTGGCCGCGCCGCGCGCGACGTTCAGCAGCGCATGAATGCCCGCGCCGTGCGACAGGGGCGCCACGGCGATGGAGCAGTCGTTTTCGGTCGTGCCGGGAATCAGGTCGGCGAGATGGTTGGCGACGACGAAGGCGAGCTGGCCGTGCGTCAGCACGGCCGCTTTCGGTTTGCCGGTCGTGCCCGAGGTGTAGAAGTACCACAGCGGCGTGCCGGCCTCGACATCGGCAACGGACTTTTGCGCGCCCGCATTGGCGGCGATCAGCGCCTCGTAGCCCTGTTCGCCCTGGCGCGGCGCCCCGATGGTGACGACGTGGCGCAAATGCGCGCTGGTACCGCGCACTGCGTCGACGTGCGCGGCAAAGCCGTCTTCGGCCAGCATCACCGTCGCCTCGCTCGAGCTGCCCAGGTAAGCCACTTCGGGCGGCGTGAGCCGGAAGTTGACCGGCACCCATACCGCACCCATGCGGAATGCGGCCCAGCAGCTCTCGAACAGCGCGAGGTTGTTGCGCGACTGCACGAGCAACTTGTGGCCGCGCTGCATGCCCAGCGCGCGCAGCCCCTGCACGAGCGCATCGACGCGCGAGTCGATCTCGTGCCAGGTCCAGCTGCGGTCCTCGAGGATCAGGCCGGCGCGCGCAGGAAACAGCGCCGCCGTCTGCGACAGCAGCACCGACAGGTTCGCGGCCTGCGCCTGGCTCATGCCGCCTCCAGCACGCTGAGGTAGTTGGCGACGGCGGCGCCGCCCATGTTGAACACGGCGCCGGGCTTGCCCGTGCCCACCTGCATGTCGCCGGCCGTGCCGGTCAACTGCATCGCTGCCATCACATGCTGCGACACGCCCGTCGCGCCGATGGGGTGGCCGCGCGACTTCAGGCCGCCAGAGGGGTTCACGGGCAGCCGGCCGTCCTTGCGCGTCACGCCGTCGAGAATCGCGCGTGCGCCCTGCCCGTGCGGCGCCAGGCCCATCGCCTCGTACTCCAGCAATTCGGCGATCGTGAAGCAGTCGTGCGTCTCGACGAAGCCAAGATCGTCGAGCGTGAGCCGTGCCGCTTCCAGGCCGCGCCGCCACGCCAACGCCGCACCTTCGAAGCGCGTCGGGTCGCGCCGCGACAGCGGCAGGTAGTCGTTGACCTGCGTGTGCGAGCGCCAGCGCACCGCCGGCACCTTGGCCGACCCGACGCGTGTCGACGAGATGACCAGCGCCGCCGCGCCGTCGGACACCAGCGAACAGTCGGAGCGCTTGAGCGGTCCCGCGACGAAGGGGTTCTTGTCCGACGGATTGCGGCAGAAGTCGAACCCCAGGTCGCGCCGCATGTGCGCATGGGGGTTGTGCACACCGTTGGCGTGGTTCTTGGCCGCGATGGCCGCGAGCGCATCGCTCTGGTCGCCGAAGCGCTCGAAGTAGCCGCCCGCGATGTGGCCGAACACGCCCGCGAAGCCTGCGGGCGTCGTGCCTTCCTCCTTCACATAGGAGCAGCGCAGCAGCGTCTGCGCGATGACCGGGCCGGGCACCGCGTTCATGATCTCGAAACCCACCACCAGCGCGCGGCGCACGCGGCCGCTCTTCACTGCGTCCAGCGCGGCCCAGATGGCGGCCGAACCCGTGGCGCATGCGTTCTCCAGCCGCACGGCCGGCACGTGGCGCAGGCCGGGCACGGCCAGCGCGACCAGCGACGCGCTGAAGTCCTGCAGCACGAAGCCGCTGTTGAAGTGGCCGACAAAGATGCCGTCGATGTCCGCGGCCTCGAGCCCGGCTGTCTGCAGCGCGGGCTCGACGGCGTCGCGGATCAGTTGCTCGCCGTCGGCCGCGTCGAGCTTGCCGAAGGGCGTGTGGCCCCAGCCGATGATGTAGCTGTCGTTGCTCATGGGCTTCGCTCCTCAGGCGTGGTCGGCCTGCGCGGTGGCCGCGCCCCGGCGCAGCGTCGGCAGGCCGACGCCGGCAGCGTCGAAGCCGCCGTCCACCGCAATCACCTGGCCATTGATGAAGCTCGCCGCATCGCTGCACAGGAAGCCCACCGCGTTGGCCATTTCCTCGACGCTGCCGTAGCGGCCCAGGGGAATGGCGTCGACGTAGTCGGAGCGGATCGCCACGCTGTGCACCAGCTTGGCCATTTCGGTCTCGACCGGGCCGGGCGCGATCACGTTCACGCGCACGCCCGCGTTGCCCAGCTCCACTGCGTACTGCTTCGTGAGGTGGATGAGCGCTGCCTTGCTGGTGCCATAGGCCACGCGCAGCGTGCTGGCGCGCAAGCCCGAGATCGACGCCACGTTCACCACCGCACCCCTGCCGGCTTCGACCATCGAAGGGCTGAATGCCTGCGTGCAGAGGAAGGCGCCATCGAGGTTCGTGCCCATCACTGAACGCCAGTCGGCGAAAGAGGTGTCCGCGATGCGCTTGAACACCGCGACGCCAGCGTTGTTGACCAGCGCGTCGACGCGCCCGAAGCGGCCGGCGACGGCCTTGGCCGCGGCGGCTACCTGCGCCGCGTCGGACACGTCGCAGTGCACGCCCAGCACGCGATCGGGCAAGGCGAGTTCGGCGACGGCCGCATCGAGCGTGGCATGGTCGTTGTCGAGCAGCGCGACGTGGTAGCCGTGGGCCAGGAACCACTGTCCGATGGCAAGGCCTATGCCGCGCGCGCCTCCGGTGACGACGGCGACGCGGGGAAGGAAGGGGGTGTCTGTCATGGTTGCCTTGGGGTTTTCGAAATCAGGAATCTTCGGAAGGAAGCCACTCTTCGAGCGTGATCTCGAAGGTGACGCAAACAGCGTTGGCGCCGGCCACGAACGGACCGCCATGGACCCGGCCTTCGGTGTCGGCGACCACGCCCGTGAGGGCCGCGCGCAGCGTGCCGTCGGGCTGCAGGCGCACCTCGCCGGCCAGGCTCACGATTTCCACGGCGGGGCCGCGGACTACCTGGCACGCGCCGTCGGGCCGCTCCAGGCATGCGTCGATCAGGCTGCCGAGCGCACCGCGCACGAAGGCATGGCGCATGCCCTGGGCCACGCAGAGTTTTTCCACGCTCTGCACCAGGTCTTCATTGGGGCCGATGCGCGCGTAGGCCACGCGGCCCATGCGGCCGCGCTCCACCAGGCGAACGTCAGCCATGGGCCACCGCCCGCGCCTGGGGGCGCATCAGCGGCATGCGCGTTTCTTCGTCGTAGGCCACGCGCAACTCGAAGCTGTCCAGCGCGGTCACCACCACGGTGACGGGACTCCGGCCGACCAACGTGCGTTCGGCCAGGATGTGCCCGCCGCGCATGCGCCCGTCGACTTCGCGGAACACGCCATGGCAATGGACGATGGGGCCGCCGTCGGGGCGGCGGCCCATCGTGGCGTTGCCGAAGATCAGGCGCGCACAGCGCAGCGCCTCCGGAGCGCCGTAGGTCGCGAGCACACGACCGGCGGGATCGGGCAGCGCCGTGCAGAAGCTCAGGTGTTCAAGTTCGCCGTCGATGAGCGTCATCGAAGCACTGGCCACGTCTTCGGCGGCCAGCGCCTGCACCAGGCAGTCGTGCAGCGTGCGGCCCGCGGGGAGCGACAGCCGGAAGTGCCTGCCCTTGTCGGCATGCATGTGGGCGATCCGCACAGGACCGTAGGGGCCAGGGTGAACCACGGTCCGTGCTCGTGGCAGGGCCGTCGCTTTTTCGGTCATCTCTTTGTCTCCTTGGGGTGCGGCAGCGGGTAGCGCCAGCGTCCTCGGAGCAAAGTCTAGGATCGGACATCCATAGCAACAAATCTACAATTCATATCGATCAATACAGGATTCAGATCGATGGAACTGCGTCACCTCCGCTGCCTCGTCGCTGTGGCCGAAGAGCTTCACTTCGGCCGTGCCGCGCAACGCCTGCACCTGTCGCAGCCGCCGGTGAGCCTGGCCATCAAGGAGCTGGAAGACGAGCTGGGCGTGGCGCTTTTCGAGCGCACGTCGCGTCGCATCGCGATCACGCGCGCGGGCGAAGACGCGCTGCACGACGCGCGCGCCGTTCTCGCGGGCATGGAAACCATGCGCCGCCGCGCGCAGGACGGCGCGGCCGGCATCATGGGCTCGATCGCCGTCGGCTTCATCAGCCTTCCCGCCTATTCGTTCCTGCCGCCGACGCTGCGGCGTTTCAACGAGGCGCACCCCCGGGCCAGTGTGGCGCTGCGCGAAGGCATCACCGAGCAGATCGTCTCGGACGTCGAGGCCGGCCACCTCGACGTCGGCATGGTGCTGCAGCCGTCCGACATGCCGGCCACGCTCGGCTCGCGGCTGGTGCAGAAGGACACATTGATCCTCGCCCTGCCCGAGGCCCACCCGCTCGCGGGCACGGGGCCGGTGGCCCTGGAGAAGTTCTCGAGCGAACGCTTCCTGGGCTTCGAGCGCCACATCGGCCCGCAGATGTTCGATGCCATCGTCGCGACTTGCATGCGGCGCGGCTTCAGCCCGCTGATGTTCCCTGCGCGGCAGATGAATACCATCGTGAGCCTGGTGTCGGGCGGCGTCGGCATTGCGCTGGTGCCGGCATGCGTGAAGGCGCTGCACCGTGAAGGCGTGGTGTACCGGTCGCTGAAGGGCGAGAAAACCTACGTCGACACGCTGGTGGTCTGGCGCAAGTCGGACGAGTCGCCGTTGGTGAAAGCCTTGCTGGCCTTGCTGCCGGACGAAGGCGCGAGCCGGCGCGCAAGGGCGGTTCCTGCGGAGACGAGAGGCAGGCTCTGAACATCGCCAGGGGCGTCATCCTTGTCCAGGAGCCCTGTCGCCCGGGTCGCCGGTCACCGCTGGACCGGCGCCGGCTGACGCTGACGCTCGCCGTCGGCCTTCGATGCGCGCAGTGCCGCACTTCGCTGCGCGAACAAGGCGGCCCATTCCTGTGCGGGCATGAAGCTCGGGTCCGAGCGCACCACGCGCTCGGTCTGCGCCCAGATCGCTTCGTCGGTCTCGTCGAGGTCCAACGGATCGCCATGCGGCTGGCTGACGTACCACGGTGTGTCGAGGTAGACCTCGACCGTGTTGTCCTCCGGGTCCATGCAGTAGATGGACAGCGCGTTGCCATGGTTGAGGCCGCGCATCTTCGTCGCGCCCAGCGACAGCGCGCGCCGGCGCGCTTCGCGCAGGTGGTCGATGGTGTGGATCTTGAACGAGAGCTGCATCACGGTGCTCGGCGCATCCGCGCCGCGGCCGCCCGCCAGCACCAGTTGGTGGTGCTGGTCGTCGCGTCCGCTGAGGAACACCAGCTCGTAGCGGAAGGTGCCGCCGACACCGCGGTCGGTCTCCTGCATGTCGAACACGCCGGTGTAGAAGCGCTTCATCACCGCGAGGTCGCGGCAGAAGATGCCGCAGTGCGACAGGTTGGGAATGTAGGGTGTGCTCAAGACGGTCTCCGCCGGTTTCGGGTTCGTCGGTTGGGGGTTCACGGAACGAGGACAAGCTTGCCGAGCGCGCCGCCGCGGTCGAGCAACTCGTGCGCATGCCGCGCCTCGGCCAATGGCAGGCGGGTGGCGCGCGGCGCGCGCACCCGGCCCGCGGCCATCAGCGCGATGGCCTCCTCCATCAGGCCGCGCCGATGCGCGATGTCCCTGTCGACGGTGTGGATGGAGAAGGTGCGGATCGCCAGGCTCTTGCCGAGCAGCTTTCGCAGTTCGTCGAACACGTCGCCCGCGGGCGGGCCCGCGAGGATGTTGTAGGAGACCGCCATGCCGAAAGGCGCGAGGGAGCGCAGGCAGGCGATGAAGAGCGCGCCGCCCACGTGGTCGAAGGCCAGGTCGGCGCCGCGCCCGCCGGTGAGCGCCATCACGCGTTCGGGCAGCGTGGCAGGGTCGCCGTCGATGACCTCGCTGGCGCCGTTGTCCAGCGCGAAGGCGCGCTTCTCGTCGGACGAGGCGGTGCCGATCACGCGCAGCCCGCGCGCGCGGGCCACCTGCGCCACCGCGGTGGCCACGCCGCCCGCCGCGCCCGGCAGCAGCACGGTCTGCGCGGGCAGGTTGCCGTTGCTCGCCAGCAAGGCGATGGCCAGCTGGAAGTTGCCCAGGCTCACGGCGTCGTCGAAGCCCAGCGCCGGCGGCAGCACGAAGGGCGCAGCCTCGCTCACGCAGATGCATTCGGCGTAGCAGCCGCCGCGCTGCGCGAGTTCGCGCGCGCTCACGAGCACGCGCTGGCCCACCGACAGCCGCGTGACGCCGGCGCCGACCGCGTCGACCGTGCCCGCCATCTCGTTGCCCGGAATGGCCGGCAGCGGCGGCATCCACTTGTAGGTGCCGTTGCGGATGAGCACGTCGGGCCCGCCCGCGCCGATGGCGGCCGCCCGAACGCGCACCTGCCCCGGGCCGGGCTCGGGCAGCGGCAGGTCCACCAGCTGCAGGACTTCGGGGCCGCCCGTCTCGGACAACTGCACGGCGCGCATGGTTTGCGTCGCCATGCTCAGCGCTGCCCGTCGTTCACGCTGACCTGCTCCTTGGCGAGGCCGCCCAGGCGCGAATGGATGCGCCCGCCGTCGGCCATCACCAGCGCGAAGAGGATCTCGTCGGGCCGGGGAGCGTCCTGGATGCCGACCTCGACCGTGTTGAAGTGGCTGCGCACGTAGGCTGCGTGGATGTAGTGCAGCGGCACCATCAGCCGGTAGCCGGTGGCGGCTACCGCCTTGGCCGCGGGCACGATGGCCTTGGGCTCGCCCAGCACCTGGCGCATGGCCCAGCCGCCGGCCTCGTGCCAGACAGCGCCGTGCTCGAGTTCCCCGTTGACGCCGACGATCGCCGCCTTGCTGTAGGCCTCGACGTTCTCCTTGCCCAGCGTGGCCACCAGCTCTTCGGCCAGCGCGGTGCCAAGGCTGCGCAGTTCCGCCATGAAGGGCAGAAGGTCGGGCTCGTAGCGGCCGGCATAGGGGTTGCGGATGACGGCGCACGCGGCGGCGATACGCAGCGGCTTGTCGGGCGGCGGGCCGCCTTCATGGAAAACGGTCTCGACGGTGAGGCTTCGCTTGCGCAGCGCGATCAGTGACATGGCATTGCTCTTTCGTTCATTTCATTGCCTGGGAATCTTTGCATCGGCGACCACCTGGGTCCACTTCTCAAGTTCGCGCGCGACCAGCGCCTTCATTTCCTCGGGCGTGCTGCCGCGCGCCTCGCCGCCCATGTCTTCCAGGCGCTGGCGCACCGACGCGGCCTGCAGCGCATGCAGGGTCTCGGCGTTGAGCCGGTCGACGATGGGGCGCGGCGTGCCCGCGGGCGCCAGCACGCCGGCCCACGAACGCACGTCATACCCCGGCACGCCCTGCTCCGCAACCGTCGGTACCTTGGGCAGGCCCGGCCAGCGTTGCGGCCCGGTGGCGGCCACCGCGCGCAGCCTGCCTGCCTGGATGTTGGGAACCACCGCCGTCGGCGGCGCGATGATGAACGGCACCTCGCCGCCGAGCAGCGCGGTGACCGCGGCCGCGTCGCCGCGGTAGGGCACGTGCATCATCGACACGCCGGCCATCTTGGTGAGCAGCTCGCCCGCCAGGTGGTGCGTCGAGCCGATGCCGGCGGTGCCGTAGGCGACCGTGCCCGGCGCGGCCTTGGCCGACGCGAGGATCTCCGCGAGGCTCTGCACCTTGGAGCTGGCGTTGACCACGATCAGGAACGGAAAGTAGGTGACGGTCGAGACCGCCTCGAAGTCGGCCACCGTCTTGTAGGGCAGCGTGTTGTACAGCGCCCCCGCCACCGCGTGGCCGCCGGTGGCCAGAAGCAGCGTGTAGCCGTCAGGCCTGGCGCGCGCCACGGTGGCCGCGGCGATGGTGCCGCCCGCGCCGGCCTGGGCCTCGACCACGACCGGCTGGCCGAGGGTCTTGCCCATCTCGACGCCTATGGCCCGGGCGATCGCGTCGGCGTTGCCGCCCGGCGCGAAGCCCTGGTAGAGCTTCACTGGACGTTCCGGGTAGCCCTGCGCGAAGGCACGGGCGGCCGGCCATGCGGCGGCCGTCGCCGCGCACGCGGCGAGAAGGGTTCTTCGTTTCAAGTGTGTCTCCTGAGGCGGCGCCCTTTGCGGGCGTCTCGCACGATTGCGGTGGGGCGTTGCGCGGCGATGGGGCCGTTGCAGGCGGGTTGCGTCAGTCCTGCGCAACCACGGGGTTGCGCAGGAGGCCCACGGCCTCGATCTCGACTTCGACCACGTCGCCCGGCTTCATGAAGCGCGGCGGCTTCTTGCTCCAGCCCACGCCGGCCGGCGTGCCTGTGATGACGACGTCGCCGGGCACCAGCGTGAAGATGGTCGACGCATAGGCGATGAGCCGCGGAATCGAGAAGATCATGTGGCCCGTGTGGCTGGACTGAACGACCTCGCCGTTGAGGCGCGTCTCGAGCCTGAGTTCGCGCCCCGGCGCAATCTCGTCGGCCGTCACCATCCACGGACCGAAGCCGCCGGTGGACTCGAAGTTCTTGCCCGAGGCGATCTGCTTGGCGTGGAACTGCCACTCGCGCACGCTCCCGTCGTTGTAGCAGCTGTAGCCGGCCACGTGCTTCCACGCGTCGGCCTCGGCGATGTCGCGTCCGCCCTCGCCGATGATCACCGCGAGCTCCCCTTCCCAGTCGAGCGACTCGGACACGCGCGGACGAACGATCGGACCTTCGTGCGGTGTCTGCGAGCGCCAGACGCGCAGGAAGATCGGCGGCTGCTCCGACAGCTCGCGCTGCATGCCGGCGGCCAGCACCTCCTGGTGGTGGTCCATGTAGTTGCGCACGGCGCACACGATCTTCTCGGGCTTGGGAATCACCGGCAGGTAGCGCACGTCGGACAGCGGCGTGTCGGCCGCGAGCCCCTCGACCAGCGCGTCGCGGCGCGCGAAGTCGGCGCTGGCGATGAAGTCGGCCAGCGTCGCGTGGCCGGTACGCGCGGCCAGATCGACCACGCCGCCTTCGACGACGGCACCCCAGGTTTCGCGGCCCGCGAGCGAGTAGGACATCAGTTTCATGCGTTGCTTCTTTCGGATGGGTACGTTGCACATCGGGCCGCGGTCGACCCGTCGAATGCACAGATTAATGCATGAAGGTATTTTTGTGCATAAAACAAGATTGATGCATAGTGGTTTTTACCGACGGTCTGGCGAGCGCGCGCGGCCTCGCGCCGCGTGCCTGGAACGCGGGACGCGAGGCTGAGAGAAACGGAAAGAAGCAGATTGGGGGATGGCGTCAAGCCACTGGCGAACGCGCGCGCTGCGCGGGGCGTCGCGTTCTCTCCGCGTGCAGGCGGCTGCACGCGGGCGATCCTGGCGCGGCGGCGCGCTAGTTCTTGTCGGCGCGCTCGGCGGCGCCCAGCACCGCCATCACATTGCGCTCGGTGCTGAGGATGTGTTCTTCGAGCAGTGCGCAGGCCGTCTTGGCGTCACGGCGTAAGGTGGCGTCCATGATCTTGCGGTGCTCGTTCGACTTGCGCCGCGCCGTCTTGCGAAAGCGCGCGGAATAGCGGCGGTAGCGCTCCGCCTGGTCGAACAGGCTCGCGCTCCAGGTGCGCAAGCGCTCCGAAGGGCAGGCCGCCAGCAGCGCGGCGTGGAAGGCCGAGTGCAGCTGGGCCCAGTCGTCGTCCAGCACCACGGGCCCGTCGCCGAGGCGGCCTTCGATCTTCTCGAGCCGGTGGTAGGCACCGACCACCGACGCCTCCCAGGCGTCGTCGCCGTTCGCGATGGACTCGCGCAGTGCCTGCACGTCGAGCATGACGCGCATGCGGGTGATGTCCGCGAGGTCTTCGGGCGAGATGTCGGCCACGCGGAAGCCGCGTCGTTCGTCGGCACGGATCAGCCCCTCCTGCGCCAGCCGGCTGAGCGCCTCGCGCAGCGGGCTGCTCGAAAAGCCGTAGGCCGTCTGCAGCTCGTCGAGCTTGAGCTTCGCCCCGGCGCCGTAGGTGCCCGAGAGCACGTCCTGGCGCAGCCGGATGAAGGCCTGGTCGACGAGCGGGAGCGCGCGCTCGGCAGTCGATTCTTTTTTGTACATGTTTTCAATTTTATGCATAAACTCCCGCCGCTTGAAACAGAGGAACCCCCCGCTTTGAACGACACCACCCACCCCACCACGCGACTCGTCGCCATCTCCGGCAGCATTCGCCGGGCCTCGAACTGCACGGCCGTGCTGCGCAGCCTGCAGCCGCTGCTGCCACCGCATGTGGCGCTGGAGATCGTGCCGCTGGACGACATTCCCATCTACAACGCCGACCTCGACGGCGACACGCCGCCCGCGCCCGTGGCACGCCTGAAGAGCGCCATTGCGGGCGCCGACGGGCTCGTGCTGTGCTCGCCCGAATACAACTACGGCATGCCGGGCGTGCTGAAGAATGCCATCGACTGGGCCTCGCGGCCGGGCTTCGCGTCGCCTCTGAAAGGCAAGCCGGCGCTGGTGATGACGGCGTCGCCCGGCACCGCAGGCGGCGTGCGCGCGCAGGCGCAGATCCGCGATGCGCTGGCCGCCACGCTGGCCCGCCCGCTGGTGCGCCCGCACGTGGCCATTGCCAATGTGGCCTCGCGCATCCAGGACGGCCGGCTGGTCGACGCGGCCACGCTGGACTTCATCGGGGCGGCGCTGGCCGAGCTGCTCGAGGAGATCGCGCTGCTCGCCGGCGCGCGCCGATAGTCACGCCGGCTCCTGCCCGGGCGCGCTTCCGGTCAGGTAGTAGATTTGATCAACAACCTGTCCGCGACATATAAACGCGCGATGGCGCCCTCTGTGGCGCCGGTCTCCCTGGTCAGGCATCGCCGCGCATTTCCGCCAAGGTCCTGCACGGCAGCCATCGACAACAAAAGCGTCATGCCCCCGCGTCCCTGCTCACAGAGACTTGCCACGTCGGCAGGTCATCACCCCTTGATCGTCGGTGGGCTGGGGACGCTCCTGACACTGGTCGTGCTGTCCATCAGCGTCCTCACGCTGTGGGCGGACCGGGAAACTGCCGTCGAACATGCGCACGGGATGTCGAAGAACGTCGCAGCCGTTCTGGCGAGCAACATCTCGCGGACCGTCGAATCGGCGGATCAGTCGCTGCTCATGCTGATCGCCTCCTTGGACAAACCCGTTGTGCGAAGCCTGAGTCCGGAGGTGCGGCACGAATTGCTGTTCGGCTCGACCGTCTCCGCCCGCTATGTCACCGGCATGGGCGTCACGGACGACAAGGGCCAGCTCATCGACGGTTGCTGCTCCAGCACGCATCGTTGGGATTTCAGTGACCGCGACTACTTCACCGCGCATCGCGATGCCACGAACCTCGGCCTCTATGTCTCGTCGGCCTATCGGGCACGCGCGCGCGAAGGCGTTGAGGCCATCGCGCTGAGCCGAAGAATCAACCGCCCGGACGGGACTTTCGGGGGCACCGCGCTCGTCGCCATCGACCTCGATTACTTCAAGCACTTGCTGGACGACCTGGAAATCGGCCCGCGCGGCGTGGCGGCGATCGTTCGCACGGATGGCACCCTGGTTGCAAGAAACCCCGCTCCGGGCAAGGCGCTCACCCACGACCTGAAAGGGTCGCCGACGTTTCCGCGCATGGTGAATCGGGAGTCCGGCTTCTATGCGGCGTCCTCGGTCATCGATGGAACGATTCGCCTGTACACCTTCCAGCGCGTGCCCGGAACGCCGTTCATTGCGGTGATTGCCCCGGCCTTGGACGATGCCCTGGCGTCCTGGAAACGGCTGTCGTGGATCGTCGGCCTTTCGTCGCTGCTGGTCAGCAGTGCCTTCTGCGCCGGTGTGTGGCTGCTCGCGTTTGCGCTGCGAGGCCGGGTGATCGCGGAGCAGCACCTGAGGGAGCTGACCCAGACCGATTCCCTCACGGGCCTGAAGAACCGGCGCGCGCTCGACCTGGCGCTGGAGAGCGAATGGGACCGCCTGCAGCGCGGCGACGGTTGCCTGTCCGTGCTCTTCGTGGATGCGGACAATTTCAAACGCTACAACGACGCGCATGGGCATGCCCATGGCGACGTCGCGCTCCAGCATCTCGCCAACTGCATCGCAAGGCACGTGCGGCGACGCGGCGATGTTGCGGCACGGTATGGCGGAGAGGAGTTCATGGCCGTTCTGCCCGACACGGACGAAACAGGGGCCATGCGGGTCGCCGAGGCCATACGCGCCGAAGCCGAAGGCTCCCGCCCCAACGATGGCGCGCAGGACCTGGCACCACTCACCGTGAGCGTCGGCTGTGCCACGGCACGGCGATCGAACGCCGCGTCGCTCGATGCATTGACGAAAGCAGCGGACACCGCGCTCTACCAGGCCAAGCGAAGCGGCAAGAACTGCATCGTCTGGACGTCGGTCGAGGCGACATCCCCGACTCGCACAACGTGATGGAGGAGGCGCGGCCTACGGATGCCAGGTCGAGACGACGGCCGGTGTCTGCGCGGTGGGGCGGCCGGCCAACGCATAGGACAACTCGTTCGCCGCTTTCATGATCGTCTTCGCGTGGCCGATGAGCTTGGCTTTCGGCAAGCGGTCCGCCGGCCCGGAAATGCATACCGACCCGAGCAAGGCCCAGCGCAGGCCGAAGACCGGCGCCGACACCGTCGCCACGTTCTTCTCGCGCTCGCCGATGGAAAAGTGATAGCCCTTCTTGCGGATGTCCTCGTACAGCTTTCCCTGCTCCCCGGAAAACGCGAGGATCACCCGCCCCGGCGACCCCAGCTCCAGCGGAAGCATCGCGCCCATGCGCGCGTGATGGCGGATCGGCTGCGGTCCTTCCACGCGCGCGAGGCAGGTGCGCGAATTGCCTTCGCGCACATAGAAGGCCGCGCTCTCGCCCGTGGCCTGCGATAGCGCAAGGAGCATCGGCTCCACCACGTTGTTGGCGTCGAAGCTGGCCTGGTAGCGGGCACCGAGCCAGCCCGCGGCAGGCCCGAGCCGCCATTCGCCGTCGTCGCGCTGCACCACATAGCCGGCCAGCGCCAGCGTGCGAAGCAGCCGCAGGATGGTGGTCTTGTGCATGCCGGTGCGCCGTGTCAGCTCGGCCAGCGAAAGCCGTTCGTCCTGCATGCCGAAGGTGTCGAGCAGTTGCAGGGCGCGGGTGACCGCGGTCACGCCGCCTGTCGTTTCGAGATCGGCTTCGCGCGGGACCTCGACGACTTCGGTCGGTCGCCTGCGCCTTGTCGTCCCGGCACTTTCCTCAACAGTCATTTTGTTTCACTGGATGGTTCATGGTCCGCCTCATGAACCACCATTGTATGGCGCGAAACGCAAAACCAAAATCGCTGCATGCCCTGGAGCCCGTCTGCCAGGCACTCATCGAACGATTCGGAGACACCTACATGCGTAACTCGAGCCACAGCTCAATTTCCCGCCGTGCAGCGCTCGGCGCCGCCCTCCTGCTCACCTGCGGCATGGCCCTGGCGCAGGCCTATCCCTCGCGTCCGATCCGCCTGATCGTGCCCTTCCCGCCCGGCGGCGGCACGGACATCATTGCCCGCGAAGTCGCCAACAAGGTCGCGACATCCGAAGGCTGGACCATCGTCATCGACAACAAGCCGGGCTCCGGCGGCAACATCGGCGTCGATGCCGCGGTCAAGGCCAGCCCGGACGGCTACACGCTGGTGCTGGGCCAGACCAGCAACCTCGCGATCAACCCGTCGCTGTACGCGAAGCTGCCGTACGACCCGGTGAAGGACCTGGCGGCGGTGGGGCTTGTCGCGTCGGCGCCCCTGGTCGTGGTGGTGTCCGCCGCATCGCCCTACAAGAAGCTCGCGGACGTGGTTGCCGCCGCCAAGGCCAAGCCCACTTCGCTCAACTATGCGAGCTCGGGCAACGGCACCGTGGCCCACCTGGCCACGGAGCAGTTCCAGAAGGCCGCCGGCGTGCAGTTCACGCACGTCCCGTACAAGGGCGCCTCGCAGGGCCTGACGGACCTCGTCGGCGGCCAGATCCAGATGTACGTCTCGTCGGTGCCGACACTGATCGCCCAGATCAAGAGCGGCCAGCTGCGCGCACTGGCGGTGACCTCGCTGCAGCGCAACAGCGACCTGCCCGACGTGCCCACCGTTGCCGAGTCGGGCTACAAGGACTTCGAGGCCGTGACGTGGTTCGGCGTCGCCGGCCCTGCCGCCATGCCGAAGGACGCCATCGCCAAGCTGAACGCCGCATTCAACAAGGCCCTGGCGACGGACGAGGTGAAGAAGAAGCTGGTCGCGCAAGGCGCGGAAGTGATGACCGGCACGCCCGAGAAGTTCGCCTCGCTGATCCGCACCGACGGCGTGCGCTGGAGCGCGATCGTCAAGTCGTCCGGCGCCAAGATGGATTGACTCCGCATGGCCGCGATCGATGCTTCGTGCGCGAATGCGCTCATCGCTCCGTTCTCCGCGGGGCGCGGCCGCACGCCCGTCGACGTTCCGCCCGGTGCCTGCGACTGCCACGTGCATCTGTACGACGCGCGCTATCCCGCGGCGCCCGCTGCCACGCTGCGGCCGCCGGACGCCAGCGCGGCGGACTACCGCCGGCTGCAGCGGCGCACGGGAACGCAGCGGGTCGTGTTCGTGACGCCTTCGACCTACGGCACCGACAACGGGCCGCTGTGCGACGCACTTGCCGCCTTTGGAACGCAGGCGCGCGGCGTGGCCGTGGTCGACGAACGGGTCAGCGATTCCGAACTGGAGGCGCTGCACGCCCGCGGGGTGCGGGGCATCCGCCTGAATCTGTCGCTGGGTGTCGTGAATTCGGCCTCGCAGATCGAACCGCTCGCGCGCCGTGTCGCGCCACTGGGCTGGCACCTGCAGCTGCTTGCACCCGCGCACGCGTGGAGTGACCTCGCAGGCGTGCTGGGCGACTTGCCGGTGCCGGTCGTGTTCGACCATTTCGGCCGGCTCGCGCCCGCCATGGCCGGCAGGCACGCGTCGCATGCGCTGATCCTTCGCTTGCTCGAAGAGCGCCGCGCCTGGGTCAAGCTGTCCGGCGCCTACATCGTCAGCGAGCGGGGCGCGCCGGGGTACGAAGACGTGGCCGCACTGGCACGCGGCTTCCTGGAAGCCGCGCCGGATCGCGTGCTCTGGGGCAGCGACTGGCCGCACGCATCCGCCAGCGCTGGCCACCAGGCGATGCCGGACGACGCACAGCTGATGGCGCTGCTCGCCGGCTGGACCGGCACACGTCCAGCGCTGCACCGCGTGCTCGTCGACAACCCGGTCGCGCTCTACGGCTTCGACCGCCCCACCACAACTCTGGAGACTCCATGATCCGCATTCATCGGCGCCGGTTCGGCGCGCTGGGCCTGGCCGCGCTTGCCGCCGTGTCGTTGCCCGTTCTCGCTCAAGGCCAGTGGCCCACCGGCAAGCCCATCACCTGGGTGGTGCCGTACCCGCCGGGCGGCACCACCGACATCCTCGGGCGTGCCATCGCGCTGCGCCTGGGTACCTCCCTGGGCGCCACGGTGATCGTGGACAACAAGGCAGGCGCCACGGGCACGATCGGCTCCGCCTTCGTCGCCCGTGCGGCACCCGATGGCTACACGCTGCTGGGCACATCGATCGGCCCGCAGGCGATCGTGCCCAACCTGCTGCCGAAGATGCAGTACGACCCGGTCAAGGCCTTCGCGCCGGTGTCGCTCATCGGGACCATCCCGCATGTGCTCATCGTCGGTGCGAACCAGCCGTTCCGGACGGTCGCGGACCTTGTCGCGCAGGCGAAGGCGCGCCCCGACGAGATCTCCTTCGCCTCCGGCGGCAACGGCACGGTGCTGCAGATGCAGGGCGAACTGCTGCGGCTGCAGACGGGCGCGAAGCTGACGCACGTTCCGTACAAGGGCGACACGCCGGCCATCCAGGACGTCCTGGCAGGCCATGCCACCTTCATGTTCGCGCCGGTGGCGGCCGCGCTGCCGCACATCCAGAGCGGTCACCTCAAGGCGCTGGCCGTCACTTCGGCGGCACGCCTGAAGGCCCTGCCCGATGTACCGACCATGGGGCAGGCCGGCTTCAAGGACTTCGTGGTGGAGCAGTGGCAGGCCGTCTACGCGCCGGCCGGCACACCCGCGCCGGTGGTCCAGCGCCTGCACGACGAAATCGTGCGCCAGCTGAAGGACCCCGAGGTCGTCGCGATGGCCGACAAGCTCGGCGTCACGCTGGTGGGAAGCACGCCGCAGCAGCTCGCCGACACCCAGAAAGCCGACCTGTCCAAGTGGGCCAAGGTCATCAAGGACGCCGGCGTCAAGCCCGACTGAACTTCATTCCATTCCTCTTCATTTCCCTGAAAGCACTCCCATGTCCTCGACCTTTCCCGACATCATTCGCAACTTCGAGCGCGTGCCCGCGAACATCGTGGCGCAGGCCGCAGAGTTCCAGCCGGCCATCCTCGCCGACGTGGCCGGCCGCCGCGGCGCGCTCGACGGGCGCATCAAGGCCCTGCGCCCGCGCATGAAGCTGGCCGGCACCGCGCTCACGGTGGAAGTGCGCCCCGGCGACAACCTCATGATCCATGCAGCCATCGCCATGGCGAAGCCCGGCGACGTGCTCGTGATCGACGGCAAGGGCGACCTGACCTCGGCGCTGATGGGCACGATCATGATGACGGCCTGCAAGAAGCTCGGCATCGCTGGCGTGGTGATGGACGGGGCCTGCCGCGACAGCCTCGAGATCGACGAGATGGACTTCCCCGTCTTCAGCGTGGGCACCAACCCGAACGGTCCGACGAAGAACATCGGCGGGCGCATCGGGCACCCGGTGTCCATCGGCGGCGTGACGGTGCGTCCCGGCGACTTCGTGATCGGCGACGGCGACGGCGTGGTCGTGGTCGAGCGCGAGAAGATCGAATCGCTGCTGCCGCTGGCTGCCAAGAAGGTCCGCGACGAGGCCGCGCGCATCGCCGCCATCAAGGAAGGCGACACCGCGGCCAAGTGGCTGGATTCCGCGCTGCGCGCGGCCGGCGTGCTGAAGGAAGGCGAGACGCTGTGACCGCGACCAACGCAAGCTCCATCCTCGTGACCGGTGCCGACCTGGCGCCGCAGGCAATCGCGCTGCTCGAAGGCCATGAGATCGTCTACGCCGGCAAGGCGCCGACCGAGGACGACCTGGTCGCCCTTTGCCGCGCGCATGATCCCGTGGCCATCATCGTGCGCTACGGCAAGGTGGGCGCCGCCGTGATGGACGCGGCGCCTTCGCTGAAGGTAATTTCCAAGCACGGCAGCGGAACCGACACGATCGACAAGACCGCGGCGCACCAGCGCGGCATCGAGGTGGTGGCGGCCGTGGGCGCCAATGCGGCCGCGGTGGCCGAACAGGCGCTCGCCCTGCTGCTGGCCTGCGCCAAATCGGTGGTGGCGCTCGACGCGCGCATGCATGCCGGCCACTGGGACAAGGCGACGCACAAGAGCCTGGAGCTCGGCGGGCGCACCATCGGCCTCATCGGCCTGGGCGCCATCGGCCTTCGCTTCGCGCGCATGGCCGACGCGCTGGGCATGCGGGTGCTGGGCTACGACCCCTACGCCAAGAACCTTCCGGCCTATGTGCAACCCGCCGACCTGGCAACCCTCTGGGCCGAGTCCGACGCCGTGTCGTTGCACTGCCCGCTGACCGACGACAACCGCGGGCTGCTCAATGCCCGCACACTGGCGCAATGCAAGCGCGGCGTGATCATCGTCAACACGGCCCGTGGCGGGCTGATCGACGAAGACGCGTTGCTGGCGGCCGTGCGTTCGGGCCAGGTCGCCATGGCGGGGCTGGACAGCTTCGCGGTCGAGCCGATGACGCCCGGCCATCCGTTCCAGGGCGAAAAAAACATCGTGCTCAGCCCCCACATCGGCGGCGTGACCAGCGATGCTTACGTGAATATGGGCGTCGGTGCGGCAAGGAACCTGCTGCAGGTGCTTTCGCGCCAGGCTGCGACCACCTGAAGCATGGCCGCCGCCGCTCGAAAAAAAGGAGACAGAAATGAAGAGGAATAGAAGCATCCGCGGCGTTGCGGCTGCCTTGGGGCTGCTGACGGTGCTGGCTGCACAGGTGCACGCACAGGCATGGCCCGCCAAGCCGGTGCGCGTGCTCGTGGGCTTTTCCGCGGGCGGCCCGACCGATGTGGTGGCGCGTGCCTTCGCCGACCACGCTTCGCGTGCGCTGGGCCAGCCGTTCATCGTGGACAACAAGCCCGGCGCGAACACGATCCTGGCGGCCGAGGCCGTCGCGGCGGCTCCGGCGGACGGCTACACGCTGCTGCTGGGTGCGACCAACCACACGATGATTCCCGCGCTCTACAGCCAGCGGGTCAAGTTCGATGCCGTGCGCTCGTTCGCGCCGGTGTGTTCGCTCGCCGTGAGTCCCACGGTGCTGGTGGTCGGCCCGTCGATGCCGGTCACCTCCTTCGGGGCGTTCCTGCAGGCGGTGAAGGCGGAACCCGGCAAGCGCACGTATGCCACGCCGGGCTCCGGCAGCTCCGGGCATTTCGCGAGCGCGCACTTCACGCAGCTCACGGGCACGTCGATGAATCACATCCCGTACAAGGGTGCGGCGCAGGCGACCACCGACCTCATGGGCGGGCAGGTCGACAGCTCCTTCGCCACGCTGGGTTCTGTGCTCACGCAGGTGCAGTCCGGCAAGCTGAGGGCCCTGGCCGTGGCGTCGCCCAAGCGCTCGGCGCTGCTGCCGAACGTGCCGATCTTCGAGGAAGTGGGCGTCAAGGGCTACACGGCCGATGCCTGGTACGGCCTGCTGGCGCCCGCGAAGACGCCGCCGGAGGTGCTGGCCGTCCTGCGCCGTGTCGCCACCGAGTTCGCACAGTCGCCGGCCACGCGGGAGAAATTGCGCTCGCTCGGCATGGAGGCGCAGAACACCTGCGGCGATGCCTTCGGCGCGCAACTGGCGCGCGAGGTCAAGCTGTACGGCGAACTGGCCCGCTCGCTCGACCTCAAGACCGAATGAAAACGCTGCGCCCTGCCCGCAGCCGCCACGCCATATTGGAGACAACATGAAATTTCTCGTCCGGGGCATGTTCGCCCTGTGCCTGTGCGCCGCCGCGCTCGCCCACGCCGCCTATCCCGAGCGCCCCATCACCCTCGTCGTGCCGTATGCGCCCGGCGGCTCGGCCGATGCGCTGGCCCGTGTGCTCGCGGTGCGCGTCGGCCAGAAGCTCGGCACCAGCGTGATCGTCGACAACCGGCCCGGCGCCAGCGGCACCATTGGCGCGGCCTTTGCCGCCAAGGCCGCGCCCGACGGCTACACCGTGCTGTACGACGCCACGCCGTACTCGATCAACCCGCACCTGTTCCCCCGCATGCCATATGCGAGCAATGCGCTGCAGCCCCTGGCGCTCGTGGCACTGGCGCCGAACATCGTGATCGTGCGCGCGGAGTCGCCGCTCAAGAGCATCAAGGATCTCGTGGACAAGGCCAAGGCCGAGCCGGGCAAGATGAACTACGCATCGGGCGGCAGCGGCACCGTGCAGCGGCTGGCGGCGGAGCTGCTGCGCCAGCGGCTGGGCCTGGACATGGTCCACGTCGGCTACAAGAGCGGCGGCCCCGCCATCGTCGACGTGATGGGCGGCCAGGTCGACTTCATGTTCAGCACCATCGCCGCCTCGTACCCGCTGGTGTCGTCGGGCAAGCTGCGCGCGCTGGCGGTGTCGTCGCCGCAGCGCTCGGCGCGACTGCCGGAGGTGCCGACCCTGGGAGAGACGGTGGTCCCCGGCTACGAGGCCTACGAATGGAACGGCCTGCTGCTGCCCGCCGGCACGCCCGCCTCCATTGCCGACAAGCTCCACAAGACGGTCGTCGAAGTGCTGAAGGAAGACGATGTGAAGCGCCGCTTCGTGGACGTCGGCGTGCAGCCGGTCGGCTCCACGCCGGCCGAGTTCGCCGACTTCCTGAAGAAGGAAGATGCGAAATGGGCGGACGTGATCCGCAAGGGCAACATCAAGCTCGACTGAAGACGCCATGAACAACGTGCCGGACTCTCGACCGGTTCCCCATTCCGTCGGCATCGACCGGCCCGCGCACGCCCTGCCCCAGGATGCCTGCGACAGCCACATGCACATCTTCGATCCGCGTTTCGCGCCGTCGCCGCACTGGACGCGCCAGCCGCCACACGCCGATGTGGCGGCCTATCGCCGGTTGCAGCAGCGGCTGGGGACCTCGCGCACGGTGGTGGTCAATCCCTCGACGTACGGCACGGAAAACGCCTGCACGCTCGACGCACTCGCGCAACTGGGCGAGCGTGCGCGCGGCGTGGCCGTCGTCGGCCAGCAGGTGGCCGACAGCGAGCTCGATGCGCTCGCGGCGCAGCGCGTGTGCGGCCTGCGCGTGAACTTCGTCACTCCGCAGTCCTGGGGAACGACCACGCCGGAGATGCTGACCACGCTGGCCCGCAAGGTGGCCCGCCTGGGCTGGCACGTTCAGGTCTTCGTTCAGCCGGAGCAGCTGGTGGCGCTGGCCCCGGTGCTCGCCGCGCTCCCGGTGCCGCTGGTCATCGACCACATGGCCCGCATCGATCCGGCGGAAGGCGTCAAGGGCGAGGCCTATGCGGTCGCGCGCCGGCTGCTGGACGGCGGCAACACATGGATGAAGCTGTCGGGCGTGTACATGCGCTCGCGCGACGGGGCGCCCGCCTACGGCGACGCATTCGAGCTCGGCCGCGCGCTGGTCACCGCCGCGCCGGAGCGCCTTGTGTGGGGCAGCGACTGGCCCCACACCACCGAGGCGCCGGACACCGTCAACGATGCCGACCTGGCCGACGTTCTCGCGGCCTGGTGCGACAGTACCGCGGTGCGCGACCGCATCCTGGTGGACAACCCGGCGAAGCTCTACGGCTTTGCGGCCGCCTGAGCCGCAGCACCGCCTTCCCAGGAGACCGATATGTACTTTCTGCAAGCGCCCCAGGTGCTGGAACTGCAGACCTTCACGACCATGCCCGCGTCACTGCGCCGGACGCAGCGCAGTGTCTGGGCCGACGCCAACCGCGGCGGGCAGCCGACCGACTCGTTCCTTGAAGGGCCGGTGTTCGACGACGCCGGCAACCTCTACGTCTGCGACATTCCCTTCGGCCGGATCTTCCGGATCGACCCGGCCGGCGCATGGACGCAGGTGGCCGAGTACGACGGCGAACCCAACGGCATGAGGTTCATCGACGACCACACCCTGCTCGTCACCGACTACAAGAACGGCCTGATGCGCGTGGACGTGCAGACCGGGCAGATCACGCCGCACCTGCAGCGGCGCAACACCGAGAGCTTCAAGGGCGTGAACGACCTCGTGCTCGACGCCCAGGGCAACATCTACTTCACGGACCAGGGGCAAAGCGGGCTGCACGATCCATCGGGCCGGCTCTACCGGCTGCGCCCGAACGGCCAGCTCGACCTGCTCCTGTCGAACGTGCCCAGCCCCAACGGCGTGGCCCTTTCGCCGGACGGCAAGGTGCTCTACCTGGCGGTGACGCGGGGCAACTGCGTCTGGCGCGTGCCGCTGCTGGCCGACGGGAGCGTGGCCAAGGTGAGCCAGTTCTTCACCTCGTACGGGCCCAGCGGCCCCGACGGGCTCGCGGTCGACACGCAGGGCCGGGTGCTGGTTGCGAACCCCGGGCTGGGCTACGTCTGGGTGCTCAACACGCGCGCGGAGCCCGTCATGGTGCTGCGCGGTCCTGCCGGTGCCTCGACCACCAACATCGCTTTCGGCGGTCCGAACCGGTCCACGCTGTTCGTGACCGACTCCACGCATGGGAATGTGCTGACGCATTCCCTCGACACCCCCGGCGTCGAGCTGCACCCTTCCCGCTTGAAGAAGGGGCAGTCTGTCGGCTAGATCAACGGGTGGTCATGCGTCGAAGCGCACGACGAGCTGCGTGCCCGTGTAGGTCGGCGTGACCTTGAAGCCCGGTGCGTTGATGGCCGAGAAGCGGCCGGTCAGGGTACCGCTGCTGATGACGGTGAGCGTGTCGCCCGCGCTGGGCGCAAAGCCAGGCTTGAAGCTCAGGTTCAGCGTTCCGTCGAGAGCGGCCACACCCGCCACGCTCAGTCGGCCCGCGCCGTTGCCGCCCAGGTTCAGCTGCAGCGTCGTGCCCGCCAGCTGCGTGTAGGCGCCCGCCATCGTGACCGTCGAAGCGGCGTTGCAGACGAGCGTGCCGCCACCGACGTAGACGTTGCCCTTGCCGAAGGCGGCTGCCGCGTCCGCCTGCAGCGAGCCTTCCATCAGCTGCGTGCCGCCCGTGTAGCTGTTGCTGCCGCCGAGCGCGAGCGTGCCGCTGCCCTTCTTGGTGAGCTTGCCGGCGCCGGAGATGTTGTTGCGCCAGCTGTCCAGCGCATTGAAGCCGCCGCGGCTGGCGTCCATGGTCACGACCACGTCGCCGTTGAAGACGCCGTAGCCGTCGGCCGCGTCGAACAGGTTGAGGCGGCCCCAGCCTTCGGGGTCGTCCATCACCGGGTAGCCGGAGGCCACGGCCGTGGTCTTGAGCACCACGCGGCGCTGCGTGGCATCGAGGTACGGCAGGCGCGTTTCGAGCAGCACTTCGGCGCCCTTGGGCACCACGGCGGGCTTGGTCGTATCTGCCACCGGCTTGAAGCCGAAGGTCAGGCGGCGCAGGTAGTCGGCCTTGCTCGCGGCATGGTCGGCAAAGCGGTCGGCCGCGGCGCCCTGCGAATGGGCGAAGCTGTTGAAGGCGGCGGCATCGCTGGCGCCCACCGCGGTCATCAGCACGCTCTGTGCCTGGGCATAGGCCGCGCTCTTGCGCGCGGCGTTGGCGCCGGTGGCCAGGCTCGCGGCCGCCACGGCCTGGCCGTGCAGTCGTCCGCCGACCACGTCCAGCGGCGAATGCATGCCGGCCAGGATGCGGTTCTCGCCGAGCTCGAGGCCGCGCGCCACCATTTCCTGGAAGCGCTGCGGCACGACGTAGGCGGAGGCGATGGCATCGCGCACCGCCTCGGCCGTGTGGCCGCTCACGAAGCCGCCGTCGGTGGCGGGCGTGCCGCTCTTGGCGGGCTCCAGCGCGGGCACCACCTTCACGCTGCTGCTCCAGCGCCAGGGACGTGCGTACTTGTAGAAGCGCTTGGCGGGCTCGGTGGAACCGTTCTCGCCGATGTTCTTGAGCAGGTCGACCACGGTGCCGAAGGCCGGGTTCGAGGCACCGCCCACGCCCACGTCGTTGCCGCCGTCGTTGTAGAGCACCGTGGTGGCATCCGGTGCGATGCCGGTGATGGTGGTGACCTGCTGCGTGGCCGCGCGCCAGGCGCTGGTGAGCGGGCCCATGCCGTCGCTGATGCTGTAGCCCTTGCCGCGGCGGTCGTCCAGGTAGGCGGCCAGCTCCTGCGCGCTGGTGCGTGCATTGGTGGCGTCGACGACGTACTGGATGTTGCTGTTCAGCACCCCGCTGTTGAGGATCTTGCCGTCGGAGGCGTCGCCCGGAATGCCGCTCCACGTCGACTGAACGACCGCCGGAAAGCTCCCCTGCGCCGGCGCCGACACGCCCGCGTCGACCAGCAGCGTGCTGGGCTGCCAGAAGTCGAGGAAGCCGGCCACCACGCGCACGCCGGCATTGGTTTCCTTGGTCGCGTAGCGCGCATCGCCACGCTGGTTGGTCGCGACGTTGTCGACGAAGGGCGGAATCGCGGCGGTGTCGGGCACGGGCGCGGTGTCCGTGAAGCCCAGGTCCTTCGGAGGCCCGGCCACCACGACGGCGGCCGGATTCGTGGTGGCCGGCGTGCCCGAGATGGGAAACGAGACACCGTCGTTGCTGCCGCCGCCGCAGGCCGAGAGGCACAGGGCCGCGACGAGGGTGATGGCGAAGGGGCGGGCGTAGGGAAAGAGATGCGGCATGAGGAAGTGAATGGAGGTAAGAAGGCGCGGGGCTCGGCATGTCGGCCCTCTGCGGCCACGCGCAATCTAGGGGGGCAAGAAGTCATTGCCGTGAACGGCAGGCCCATATCGCACGGCTGTGATGAAGCTGCGACAGCCCCTTGATCCGGACGGCCATCGGGTCAGGCGCCGGTCAGGGTCGATTCCTGCCATCAATTGGCAGTTGAATTGAAAAAAGCGATTGCCAGGAGGCGTGCCTGCCTGCCGTCCTCACTCGGCAGGCCGGCCCTCCGCGGCGTATCCGCCAAGAAACACCTGCACGGCGCGCCGCGTCGCCTCGCGAAGCTCCTTGCGTGTCAGCGGTCCCTGGATGCCGATCAGGCTCGGCTTGACGGTCTCCGAATCCAGAAGGCTCATCAGGTGGTGTGCCGCCACGACAGGGTCGGCCGTTCGCAGCCGGCCCTTTTGCATCTGCCGGGCCAGGAAGTCCGCCATTGCGGTCACGCCCTTCCTGGGCCCGCCTTCATAGAAGAGCCGGCCTATGTCGCTGCGGCCGGATTCGGCGATCACCGCCCTCTGCGCCTGGATGACCTCTTGCGAGCACACCACGGCCAGGATCTTCTCGCCGAAACGCTGCAGCACCTGGGCGAGGTCGTCCTCGCCCTCCTGCGCCAGCGCCGTGAAGATCGGATCGAAGTGCTTGCTTGCGGAGGCGTGGATCACCGCAACGAACAGTTCTTCCTTCGAGCTGAAGTAGCCGTACAGGGTCGCTCTGGAGCCCCCTACGCGGGCAGCGATCTCCACCATCGAGGCGCCCTCGAACCCCAGCTCCCTGAAAACTTCCGATGCCACCTGGACGATGGCGTCGCGCTTGGCTTCTGTCTTGACCCGCATACCGTGTGCCTCCTTATTTTTGTACACGTCTGACTATTTTAATTGACACCCTCCTGAAGTCAAAATACATTTCAGTACAGCACTGTCTATTTATGAGTCGGCGAGACAAAACAACGTCCCGTCGTTTTTCCCAGGAGAATCGCGATGCGCCCCCCTCTGACCTACGGCCTGACATTCCTCACGGCCGTCATGTCCACCTGCATGCTCGTGGCCTGCGGCAAGCCGCCGGGCGGCCCGCCTCCGGCGGCCGGCACCCCTGAAGTCGGCGTGGTCACGGTGCAGCCGCAGCGCGTGGCCATCACGACCGAGCTGCCAGGGCGCACCGTGCCCTTTCTCATCGCCGACGTGCGCCCGCAGGTCGGCGGCATCGTCAAGACCCGCCAGTTCCGCGAGGGCAGCGACGTGAAGGCCGGCGAGGCGCTCTACCAGATCGATCCCGCCACCTACAAGGCGACCTACGACAGCAACCTCGCCGCGCTCGCCAAGGCGCAGGCCAGCCTGGTGACCACGCGGCTCAAGGCCGAGCGCTACAAGGAGTTGGTGGCCATCAAGGCCGTGAGCCAGCAGGACTACGACGACGCCGCCGCTTCGCTGCAGCAAGGCGAGGCCGACGTCGCCTCGGCCAAGGCCAACGTCGAAACGAGCCGCATTAACCTCGCCTACGCACGCATCGACGCGCCGATCTCGGGGCGCATCGGCAAGTCGTCGGTCACGCCGGGCGCATTGGTCACGGCCAGCCAGTCGACCGCGCTGGCGACCATCCAGCAGCTCAACCCGATCTACGTCGACGTGACCCAGCCCAGCGCCGCGATGCTCCAGCTCAAGCAGGCGATGGCGCGCGGCGACCTGCAGAAGAGCGGCGCCAATGCTGCGAAAGTGCGGCTGCTGCTGGAAGACGGCAGCACCTACCCGCTCGAGGGCAAGCTCGAGTTCTCCGACGTCACCGTGGACCAGAACACCGGCGCGATCACGCTGCGCGCGGTGTTCCCCAACCCCGACGCGGATCTGCTGCCCGGCATGTACGTGCGCGCGGTGCTGCAGGAAGGCGTGAAGGATCAGGCGCTCATGGTGCCGCAGCAGGCGGTGTCGCGCGACGGTGCCGGCAAGCCCGTGGCCTATGTGGTGGACGCCCAGCACAAGCTGCAGCGGCGCGCACTCGAGACCGAGCGCGCCATCGGCGACCAGTGGCTGGTGCGCAGCGGCCTGAAGGCCGGCGACCAGCTGGTGGTGGACGGCCAGCAGCGCGCGGCGCCAGGCGTCGAGGTGAAGACGGTGCAATGGAACCCCAAGTCCGGGCCAGGCACCGAGACCGCCAAGGCAGCTCCGTCCGAGCCTGCCGGCGCGGCCAACTGATCGCGAAAGACCGTCATGGCACGTTTTTTCATCGACCGCCCCATCTTCGCGTGGGTGCTCGCCATCATCGTGATGCTGAGCGGCGCAATGGCAATCGCCACGCTGCCGATCGCGCAGTACCCGAGCATCGCGCCGCCCGCCGTCGCCATCACCGCCAACTACCCCGGCGCTTCCGCCAAGACGCTGGAGGACACCGTCACCCAGGTCATCGAACAGAAGATGAAGGGGCTGGACCGGCTCAGCTACATGGCCTCGACCAGCGAATCGTCAGGCTCGGTCACCATCACCCTCACCTTCGAGAACGGCACCGACCCCGACACCGCGCAGGTGCAGGTGCAGAACAAGCTCTCGCTGGCCACGCCGTTGCTGCCGCAGGAGGTGCAACAGCAGGGCGTGACCGTCACCAAGTCGGCCACCAACTTCCTGAACGTGCTGGCCTTCACCTCCGAAGACGGCAGCATGAACGGCTCCGACCTGTCGGACTACGTGGCCGCGAATGTGCAGGAAGCACTCAGCCGCGTGGAGGGCGTCGGCGACACCACGCTCTTCGGCTCGCAGTACGCCATGCGCATCTGGCTCGACCCGAACAAGCTCGCCAACTTCAGCCTCACGCCGCTGGACGTGAAGACCGCGATCCAGGCACAGAACGCGCAGGTGTCGGCCGGCCAGCTCGGCGGCATGCCGGCGGCCGCCAACCAGCAGATCAACGCGACCATCACCTCGCAGACGCGCCTGAAGACCGCGCAGGAGTTCGAGGACATCCTGCTGCGCACGCAGACCAACGGCGCCCAGGTGCGCCTGCGCGACGTCGCCCGCATCGAGCTCGGCAGCGAGTCGTACAACACGGTTGGCCGCTACAACGGCAAGCCGGCCGCCGGCCTGGCCATCAAGCTGGCCGCGGGCGCCAATGCACTCGATACGGTCAAGGCCATCGACGCGCGGGTGGCGGAGCTCGAGAAGTTCTTTCCGCAAGGCATGAAGGTGCAGAAGCCCTACGACACCACGCCCTTCGTGCGGATCTCCATCGAGGAGGTCATCAAGACGCTGGTCGAGGCCGTGGTGCTGGTGTTTCTGGTGATGTACCTGTTCCTGCAGAACTTCCGCGCCACGCTGATCCCGACCATCGCGGTTCCGGTGGTGCTGCTGGGCACCTTCGGCGTGCTCGCGGCCTTCGGCTTCACCATCAACACGTTGACGATGTTCGCGATGGTGCTGGCCATCGGCCTGCTGGTGGACGATGCGATCGTGGTGGTCGAGAACGTCGAGCGCGTGATGACCGAAGAGGGCCTGTCGCCCAAGGAGGCCACGCGCAAGTCCATGGGCCAGATCACCGGCGCGCTGGTGGGCGTGGCCCTGGTGCTGGCGGCGGTGTTCGTGCCGATGGCCTTCTTCGGCGGCTCCACGGGCGTGATTTACCGGCAGTTCTCGATCACCATCGTCTCGGCGATGACGCTGTCGGTGCTGGTGGCGATGGTGCTCACGCCGGCGCTGTGCGCGACGCTGCTCAAGCCGGTGCACAAGGGCCACGCGATGGCGACCACCGGATTCTTCGGCTGGTTCAACCGCAGCTTCGACCGCGGCAACGGGCGCTACCAGGGCATCGTGCGGCACATGGTGGCCAAGGGCTGGCGCTACGTGGCGGTGTACGCGGTGCTGCTGGCGGTGGTGGTGGTCGGCTTCATGAAGCTGCCGGTGGGCTTCCTGCCCGACGAGGACCAGGGCACGATGTTCGCTCTGGTGCAACTGCCGCCGGGCGCGACCAACGCGCGCACGGAAGAAGTGATCCGCCAGGTGGAGCATCACTTCCTGGTCGACCAGAAAGATGCCGTCTCGGGCATCTTCACGGTGGCCGGCTTCAGCTTCGCGGGCAGCGGGCAGAACACCGGCTTCGCCTTCATCAAGCTCAGGCCGTGGGACGAACGCAAGGGCGAGGCCCTGAGCGTGACCGGCGTGGCGGCCAAGGCCGGTGCCTTCTTCAACACGATCCGCGACGCCAAGGTGTTTGCCTTCGCGCCGCCGGCCGTTGCCGAGCTCGGCAACGCGACCGGCTTCGACCTGATGCTGCAGGACCGCGCCAACCTCGGGCACGCGGCCCTGATGCAGGCGCGCAACCAGCTGCTCGGCACGCTGTCCAAGGACAAGCGCCTGGTGGCCGTGCGCCCCAACGGCCTGGAGGACACACCCGAATTCAGGCTCGAAATCGATCCGCACAAGGCGCAGGCCCAGGGCCTTTCGATGTCGGACATCAACGACACCTTCTCGGCCGCCTGGGGCAGCAGCTACGTCAACGACTTCATCGACAAGGGACGCGTGAAGAAGGTGATGCTGCAGGCCGATGCCCGCTACCGCATGCTGCCCGAGGACATCGACCGCTGGTACGTGCGCAACAGCGCCGGAACGATGGTGCCCTTCACCTCCTTCGCCAAGGCCGGCTGGAGCTCGGGTTCGCCGCGACTGGAGCGCTACAACGGGGTGCCCTCGGTCGAAATTTTGGGCATGGCGATGCCGGGGAGCGCATCGAGCGGCGAGGCGCTCGCCATCGTGGAAGCGGCGGTTGCGCAGCTGCCGGCGGGCATCGGCTACGAATGGACCGGCCTGTCGCGCCAGGAGAAGGCATCGAGCGGCCAGACCGGCCTGCTGTACGGGCTGTCGATCCTGATCGTGTTCCTTTGCCTTGCCGCGCTCTACGAGAGCTGGTCCATCCCGTTCTCGGTGATCCTGGTGGTGCCGCTCGGTGTGCTGGGCGCACTGGTCGGAGCGATCCTGACCTGGAAGATGAACGACGTGTACTTCCAGGTGGGCCTGCTCACCACGATCGGGCTCGCTTCGAAGAACGCCATCCTGATCGTCGAGTTCGCGAAAGACCTGCATGCGCAGGGCAAGGGACTGGTCGAGTCGGCGCTGGAGGCGGCACGCCTGCGCCTGCGGCCCATCCTGATGACTTCGCTGGCCTTCATTCTCGGCGTGCTGCCGCTGGTGCTGGGCAGCGGCGCCGGGGCCGGCGCACAGCACGCGCTGGGCACGGCGGTGATCGGCGGCATGCTGTCAGGCACGCTGCTCGCGATCTTCTTCGTGCCGCTTTTCTTCGTGCTGGTGCGCGGTCTCTTCAAGGGCGGTTCGGCCACTCCCGCTGCTCCCGTCGCCCCCCACGCACAACCGGCCGCGGCCGCATCCTGAGGCATCCGCCATGAAACCATTCCGTCTAGCGCCCCTCGCGCTCGCAGTCCTGATGGCCGGCTGCAGCCTGATGCCTGCCTACCAGCAGCCCGCCGCCCCCGTGGCCGGCAAATTCGCCGGCGACACGGGTCCCGCCGACCCGGCATCCACGCCAGTGTCCGATCTTGGCTGGCGCGACGTCTTCACCGATCCATCGCTGCAGCGCGTGATCGAGATGAGTCTTGCCAACAACCGCGACCTGCGCGTGGCGGTGCTGAACATCGAGAAAGCGCGTGCCCAGTACCGCGTGCAGGACGCGGCGCTCTTTCCCACCGTCAATGCCAGCGCTGGCGGCAGCGGCAGCCGCACCCCTGCCGACCTGTCGTCCACCGGCGAGGCGCTCACTGCGCGCCAGTACAGCGCGTCGCTCGGATTCAGCGCCTATGAGATCGACCTCTTCGGTCGTGTGCGCAGCCTGAGCGCGCAGGCGCTGCAGCAGTTCCTCTCCACGGCCGAGGCGCGCCGCAGCACGCAGATCAGCCTGGTGGCCGAGGTGGCGACCGCCTATCTCACCCTCGCCGCCGACCAGGACCGGCTGGCACTTGCAGGCGACACGCTGCGCAGCCAGGGCGACTCCTACCGGCTCAACCAGCGCAGCTTCGAACTGGGTGCGGCTTCGGCCCTCACGCTGAGCCAGGCACAGACCAGCGTGGACAGCGCGCGCGTGGATGTCGAACGCTACACCTCGCAGGTCGCGCAGGACCGCAATGCGCTGGTGCTGCTCGTGGGCGCCGAAGTGCCCGACGAACTCCTGCCGCGCGCGCTCCCCGACGGGGCGACGGCCGAGGCCAGCCCGCTGGCCTCCATCCCGCCGGGCCTGCCCTCGGACCTGTTGCAGCGCCGCCCCGACATCCTGCAGGCCGAGCGCGACCTCAAGGCGGCCAATGCCTACATCGGCGCGGCGCGCGCAGCCTTCTATCCGCGCATCAGCCTCACGGCCTCGGCGGGCACGTCGAGCAGCGAACTGTCGGGCCTGTTCAAGGGCGGCTCGGGCAGCTGGAGCTTCGCGCCGCAGATCACGCTGCCGATCTTCGACGGCGGCACCAACCGCGCCAACCTCAAGATCGCCACGGTGAGCCGGGACATCTCGGTGGCGCAATACGAAAAGGCCATCCAGACGGCATTCCGCGAAGTGTCGGACGCGCTGGCGCAACGCAACACGCTCGGGCGCCAGCTCGATGCACAGCAGTCGCTGGTGAACGCGACGGCGAACAGCTATCGCCTGTCGCAGGCGCGCTTCAGCCGCGGCGTGGACAGCTACCTGAGCGTGCTCGATTCGCAGCGCTCGCTCTATACCGCCCAGCAGGACCTGATCGGCACGCGCCTGTCGCGCTTCACCAACCTGGTGACTTTCTACAAGACGCTGGGCGGTGGATGGGTCGAGACCACCAACACGCCCGTGGCCGCGAAGCGTTCGGACAACGCCTCCTGAATCGACGCGCCTGGAATCTCCGCGCATCCATCGCATGGCGCGGCACATCCCCTGCCGCTTCAGCTGCTGACCGGCACGAAGTCTCCATTTTTTCTCCTTCTTTGGCCCCTAGCCTCAGGGAATGCCTGATCTCATCCACGTTCCGCCTCGGCGAGCCGGCCGGTTCGGAACGATCGCCCGCATCTTGGGCATGGCGCTGGCCACCGGTTGCGCGCAAGCCCCCGTGGTCCCCTCGGAAGACCACGTCAAGAGCAGCGGCGTGTCGCCGGCAAGCCGTGCCGTGGCGCGTGCTGCGGCGCCCCAAGGCGCATGCAGTGTCGAGCTCTATGGCGACTCCATCCTTCATGGCGGTTTCCTGGGCGACCGGCGGCTCGATGAAAGCCCGGCGGCCGCTCTGCGCCGGATGCGTCCCAGATACCGGGTGATCGATCATTCCGTGAGCGGGGAAACAGCCAGCGCACGGTCGGCGGCATTCGCAAGCGAAGCACGTTCGAGCCGCATCGTGGTCATCCAGCATGGGCTCAATGACGCGATGCAGAACTTGCCCCTGGAGCCGGCGCTGCGCGCCATGGTCAACCAATCCAGGGCCGAGGGGCGCGACGTGGTCTTGACGGGCCTGTCGCAGACGCTCGCCGGTGCCGACGTGCGTGCACGAGGCGACGCGACGGTTCGGCGACTGGCGGGTGATCTCGCAGTGCCGTTTGCCGACTGGGGCAGCGTGCCGATGCGTCGCGGCGAGATGGCGGACATTCTCCATCCCTCGCAGATCTACTCGACTCGGCTCGTCGAGCGCCTGGTCAAGGTGCTGGACCACCTGGCCCCCGAATGCGTGTGAGGCGCCACGCGCACTTCAGCGCGGCAGTTCGATCCTGATGCGCAGGCCGCCGTTGTCGGCGAGCGATGCCTCGATCGTGCCGTCATGGGCCAGCACCGCGCTGCGCGCGATGGCCAGGCCCAGCCCGACACCACGATCGACCTCGCGGCGGTCGATCCGCACGAACGGCACGAAGATCGCTTCGAGCATGTGCGGCGGCACGCCCGGCCCGTGGTCGCTGATCACCACCTCCAGCAAGCTGCCCTCCGTGCGCAGGCTCGCGCGCACCTCCACCGTGCTTCCCTGCGCCGTGTGCTTCACGGCATTGCGAATCACGTTCTCGAAGGCGCGGTAGATCAGTTCGCCGTCCACCTGGGCGACGAAGTGCTCGGGCGCCTCGATGCTCACCGAGCGGTTCGTCGCGCTTCCCTCGAAGTCGGCGTCGGCCACGATGTCGTGCAGCAGCTCGATCACATCGACCGCGCTGCGCGAGACGGGGGCCGATGCCGTCAGCCGGTGCAGCGTGAGCATTTCGTCGATCAGCGCGTCCAGGCGCCGGGTCTCGCGCTCGACGCGCTCGACCATGGCACCCACCTGCGAGGAATCCTGCTCGAGCAGCCCTATGGCCGCCTGGATGCGCGACAGCGGTGAACGCAGCTCATGCGAGATGTCGTGCAGCAGGCGGTCGCGCGCGGCGATCAGCGCCTGCAGCTGCGCCGCCATGCCGTCGATGTCGTGCGCCAGATCGGTGATCTCGTCGCGGCGCCCTTTCATGAGCGGTTCGACGCGCGTATCGAGGTGCCCTTGCGCCATGCGCTGGAGCCCCCAGCGCAGGTGCTGGAGCGGCCGGGAGAGATACCAGGCCAGGAAGCCGCCGAAGACCAGGCTGGCCAGCACGGCGATCATCGCGGGAACGACGGGAATCCCGCTCACCTTGGGCACCGGATCGCTGGGCGGCGGCACCGCGCCGATGAGCCAAAGATAGAGCGCCGTCAACCCGATGCTCGAGATCATGCAGCTCGACAGCACCAGCAACAGCTTGCGGAACAGGCGCGTGGGCCGGGCCATGGACGTTCAGTCCTTGAGCAGCTGGTAGCCGAGGCCGCGCACGCTCTGGATCCACGAACGGCCGTCGTCGCGCGTGCCCATCTTCTGGCGGATGCTGCTGATGTGCACATCGATGCGGCGATCGAAGCGCGTGAGCGGCCGGTCGAAGGCGGCCAGGGAGATGTCCTGCTTGCTGATCAGCTGCCCCGCATGGCGCACCAGGACTTCCAGCAGGTTGAATTCGGTGCCCGTCAGCTCCAGCGGCGCACCCTGCCAGGCGGCCTGGCGCGTGCCGGGCCAGAGCGTGAGTGCGCCGGCCGTCAGCATCAGCGCGGCGTTCGCGCCTTCGGGCCGGTTGCGGCTTTCGGTGCGCCGCAGGATCGCATGGATGCGCGCCACCAGTTCGCCGGGCGTGCATGGCTTGGGAACGTAGTCGTCCGCGCCCATGTTGAGGCCGACGATCTTGTCGACGTTGTCGCCGCGCGCCGTGAGCATGAGCACCGGCACGTTGCTCGTGGAGCGGATCCGGCGCAGCGCTTCGATGCCGGACAGGCGCGGCATCATGATGTCCAGCACCACGAGCGCATAGCTGCCGCGCAACGCCTCGTTCACGCCCGCCTCGCCGTCATGGACCACACGCACATCGAAACCCTCGCGGGAGATGTAGAGCGACAACATCGATGTGAGGTCGACGTCGTCGTCGACAAGCAGAACCCTGTGCATGGGCGGAGTATGGCGCCGATCCGGCAGAGGCTCGTCAGGCAGGCGCCGATATTTACCCAGCTTAACGCTGGTTGACCGCAGCCAACAGGGGGCGCTTCTAACCTCGGTGGAGGAAGAAGATCTGATGACCACACCGCTGCGCTCCCTCTTCGTCACCCCGCTGGCCGTCTGCCTGGCCTGGGGCCTGGCCGCCTGCGCCACAGGCCGCCTCGAAGGCCCGCCACAACCGCAGGCACCGCCTTCATGGCAGTCCGAATTGCCGCACGGCGGGCGCACCGGCGACCTGCGGCAATGGTGGCAGCAGTTCGACGACACACGTGTCGCCCGCCTGGTCGAGATGGCCGAGCGAGACAGCCCCTCCCTCACGAAGGCCTGGGCCAGCATAGAGAAGGCACGCGCCACCCTGCGCAGCACGCGCGCGCAGGCCCGGCCCAGCGTGACTGGCAGCGCATCGGCCTCGCGCAGCAACCAGTTGCAGTCGGGCGAGTCCACGGCCACCGGCACCTCGCGCAGCGCCGGCTTCGATGCCTCGTGGGAGCTGGACCTGTTCGGCAAGGTCCGCCGCAACACGGAAGCATCCGAGGCGCGCATCGAGGCACGCGCCGCCGACTGGCACGATGCGCGCGTCTCGCTCGCGGCGGAGGTTGCCGACACCTATGTGCAGTACCGCGCATGCGTGTTGCTCGCGGACGCGTACCAACGCGAGGCAGCCTCGACGGCCACCACCGAGAAGGCGACGGAGGCCGCCGTGCAGGCCGGCTTCACCGCGCCGTCGGACGGCGCCCTGGCGCGTGCGAGCCTTGCAAGCGCGCAGTCGAGTCTTCTGCAGCAGAACACGCAGTGCGACATCCTGGTCAAGTCGCTGGTCTATCTCACCGGCAGCGACGAGCCGTCGCTGCGGCGGCTGATCACAGGCGGGGACGACCCCGTGCCGCGGCCGGCCGACCTGCAGGTGCAGGCGGTGCCCGCGCAGGTGCTGCGGCGGCGCCCCGACCTGGCCTCGCTCGAGCGCGAGGTGGCCGCCACCGGCGCGGAGATCGGCGCGGCGCAGGCGGATCTGTATCCGAGCCTTTCGCTCAGCGGATCGGTCAGCGTGTCGGCAAGCAGCCTGGCCTCGCCGGCCACGCTCTGGTCGTTCGGACCGTCGCTCTCGATACCGCTGTTCGACGGCGGCAAGCTCGATGCCGCGGTCGATACGGCGCGCGCCAGCTATACGTCTGCACTCGCCGCCTATCGGCAAGGTGTGCGCACCGTGGTGCGGGACGTGGAAGAAGCCCTCACGAACCTCAACGGCGCCGCCCTGCGGGCGGATCAGGCGGAGAAGGCCGCGCGCGAGTACCGCAGCTACTTCCTGTCTTCCGAGACCAACTGGCGCGCGGGGCGCGCCAGCCTTCTCTCGCTGGAGGAGGCCCGGCGCTCGGCGCTGTCGGCGGAGATCACCGAGATCACGCTGCAGCAGAACCGCGTCCAGTACTGGATCGCCCTCTACAAGGCCGTCGGCGGCGGATGGCAGCCCGGCACGCCGGCCGTGTCGCCCGGAGCGCTGGCCGATGAAAAGACGAGAACGCCATGAACATCACATCGAAACCCAAGCTTCGCCGCGGCGCCGCCGTCGCCGTGGTCCTTCTCCTGGCTGTCGGCGGCGCGATGCTGCTTCTGCGGCCGCCGACCCGGGCGCTTGCGCCGAGCGCGCCTGCCAGCGCGATGACGGTCGAGGTCGTGACGCCCGACAACCGGGTCTGGCCCCGGACCCTGCAGGGCAGCGGCCCCGTGACGGCATGGCAGGAGATCATCGTGAGCCCCGAGACCGGCGGCTACCGCATCGCCGAGTTGATGGTGGATGTCGGTGCCACCGTGCGGCGCGGCCAGGTGCTCGCGCGTCTGGCGGACGAAGGCCTGCGGGTCGACCTGCGCAAGCAGGAAGCGGTGGTCGCGCAGTCGCGCAGCAGCCTCGAGCAAGCCAGCGCGAATGTGCGGCGGGCGAAGGTCGTCGGCACGACGGGGTCGCTCTCCGCGCAGCAGATCGAGGAGTACCGCATCACGGAGGACTCGGCGCGCGCGACCCTTCAGTCCTCCCAGGCAGACCTCGACAGCGTGAAGCTCAAGCTCACGCAGACGCGCGTACTGGCTGCCGATGACGGCGTGGTGTCGTCGAAAACCGGCGTGGTCGGCAATGTGGTGAGCGCCGGCACCGAACTCTTCCGCCTCGTGCGGCAGGGCCGGCTCGAGTGGCGGCCCGAATTCGATGCCCGCGAGCTCGCCTCGGTGCAAGCCGGCCAGAAGGCCGAGCTGACGCTGCTCAACGCAGAGCGCGTCGAGGGCACCGTGCGCATGGCGGCGCCCACCTTGTCGACGACCACCGGGCGCGCCACGGTGTACGTCAGCCTGAACGGCGGCAGCACTGCGCGCGCAGGCATGTTCGCCAGCGGCCTGGTCAGGCTGGGCAATGCGCCGGCCGTGACGCTTCCGCAATCGGCGATCGTGATGCGCGACGGGCGCGCCTATGTCTATCTCGTGGATGGGAGCAGCAAAGTCTCCGCGCAGGCCGTGGCGACGGGCCGGCGCCAGGACGACCGGGTCGAGCTGCTGTCGAAACTGCCCGCTGACGCGCAAGTGGTTGCCAGCGGCGGCGCATTCCTGTCCGACGGTGTGCAGGTGACGGTGAAGCAACCGGAGGCCAAGCGATGAATATCTCGTCCTGGTCGATCCGCAATCCGGTCCCCGCCATCCTGACCTTCATCCTGCTCACGGTGCTGGGGCTGATCGGCTTCAGGACGCTGCAGATCCAGGATTTTCCCGACACCGACCTGCCGACCATCCAGGTCTCCGCTTCGCTCGAAGGCGCCGCGCCGGCACAGCTCGAGACGGAGGTTGCGCGCAAGATCGAGGACAAGCTCGCGTCGCTGAGCCGGCTCGACCACATCACCACGACCATCACCGACGGCCTGGTGAGCATCAGCGTCAGCTTCGAGATCGACAAGAACTCGGAGGAAGCGCTCAATGAAGTCCGCAACGCGGTCGACAGCGCCAAGGCCGACCTTCCGGCCAGCATGGCGTCGCCGACGGTCTCCAAGCTGACCACGGCCAGCAGCGCGCTGCTCACCTACACCATCGAATCGAAGACGATGGATGAGAAAGACCTGTCCTGGTTCGTCGACAACCAGGTCACCAAGAGCCTGCTGGCCGTCAAGGGCGTCGGTTCCGTGTCGCGGGTGGGGGGCGTCAGCCGCGAAGTCCACGTCGATCTCGATGCGCGGTTGATGGCGGGCCTGGGTGTCACGCCTTCCGATGTGTCCACGAGGCTCAAGGCGACGCAGAAGGAAGCCTCGGGCGGGGAAACCTTCGTGGGCGGCCAGAAGCAGTCGAGCCGCACCCTGGCCACGGTGGGGTCGGCCGCCGAAGTCGCGGCCATCACGCTGTCGCTGGGCGACGGCCGCTATGTGCGGCTCGACCAGATTGCGCGCATCAGCGATGCGAATGCCGAGCGCACGACCATGGCGTTTCGCGACGGCAAGAAGGTGATCGGGTTCCAGGTCACGCGTTCCCGGGGATTCTCGGACGTCGGCGTCGCCAACGATATCCGCGAGGCGCTGAAGAAGTTTTCCGCCGCGCATCCCGAGGCAAGGGTCGTCGAGGCCAGCAATACCGTCACGCCGATCCAGGAGAACTACCAGGGCTCCATGGAGCTGCTGCTCGAAGGCGCCGTGCTCGCGGTTCTGGTGGTGGGATGGTTCCTGCGCGACATGCGCGCGACCTGGATCGCAGCGGCCGCGCTTCCGTTGTCCATCGCACCGGCCTTCGCTTTCATGGCGCTGGCGGGTTACTCGCTCAACACCGTCACGCTCCTCTCGCTTTCCCTGGTCATCGGCGTGCTGGTGGACGATGCGATCGTGGAAATCGAGAACATCGAGCGGCATCTGCTGATGGGAAAGACGCCCTACCAGGCGGCGATGGAGGCCGCGGACGAGATCGGCCTGGCGGTGATCGCCACGACGTTCACGCTGGTGGCGGTGTTCCTGCCGACGGCCTTCATGGGCGGCATTCCGGGCAAGTTCTTCCGGCAGTTCGGCGTGACCGCCTCGGTCGCGGTGCTCGCATCGCTGCTGGTGGCGCGCCTGCTCACGCCGATGATGGCCGCCTACCTGCTCAAGCCCAAGGCCGCCCATCTGCACAACGCATCGACGGACGGCCCCACGATGACGCGCTACCTGGCGTGGGTACGCGGCGTCCTTCAGCATCGCAAATCCACCGCCGCGGCCGCGCTGCTCTTCCTGGTGCTTTCGATCGGGCTGGCGCTGTCGATCCCGACCGCTTTCATGCCCGCGCAGGACAAGGCGCAGAGCACGGTGACACTCAAGCTCGGGCCCGACGCCACGCTGGAGCAGACCGTCGCCGTCAGCCGGCAGGCGCAGCAGATGCTCGGCGAGATACCCGAGGTGCGCTCCGTCTTCGTCGCCGCCGGGACGGCCAGCACCGGAAGCGGCATGGGCGCGACGGCCACGACCGACGTCACCAGTTCCACGCTCACGGTGGACCTGGTGGACCGCGGGGACCGCACGCTCAAGCAGTCCCAGGTCGAGTCGAAGATTCGCGACCGGTTGAAGACCATTCCCGGCGTGCGTGTGACCGTCAGCGGCAGCAGCAACGGATCGACGCTGGAGATCACGCTCGCCGGCGACGATGCCGACACGCTCGACAAGGCCGCCAAGCAGGCGGAGCAGCAGCTCCGTACCTTGAGGAATGTCGGCAACGTGACGTCGAGCGCGGCGTTGCAGCGCCCGGAGGTTCAGGTGCGTCCGGACTATGCGCGCGCCGCCGCCCTGGGCGTCACGTCCGAGGCGCTCGCGGACGCCGTGCGACTGGCGACCTACGGCGACTACTCGACGGCGCTGCCCAAGCTGAATCTGCCCGAGCGCCAGATCGCGATTCGCGTGCGCATGGATGCCTCGGTGCGCGCCGACATGGATGCGATCGCCCAGCTGCGCGTCAAGGGAGATGACGGCGCGGTCAGCCTCGGCTCGGTGGCGGACGTGGCCATGGGCAGCGGCCCTTCGCAGATCGACCGACTGGACCGTTCCCGCAACGTGACCCTGAGCGTGGAGCTCAACGGGCGTGCGCTCGGCGAAGTGCAGCAAGAGGCCATGGCCCTGCCGGCCTTCAAGTCGCTGCCCGCGGGCGTGCGCGTCGTGGAGCAAGGCGAGTTGCAGCGCATGGCCGAGCTGTTCACGAGCTTCGGCACGGCGATGGCGATCGGGGTGTTCTGCATCTATGCGGTGCTCGTGCTGCTGTTTCACGACTTCATGCAACCCGCCACCATTCTCTGCGCGCTGCCGCTCGCCCTGGGCGGCGCGTTTGGCGCGCTGTGGCTCACGAACCAGTCGTTCTCGATGCCGGTGGTCATCGGCGTGCTGATGCTCATGGGCATCGTGACCAAGAACTCGATCCTGCTGGTCGAGTACGCGATCCTCGCGAGGCGGCAGCGCGGAATGACGCGTCTGGAGGCGGTGATCGACGCTTGCCACAAGCGGGCGCGTCCGATCGTCATGACGACCATCGCCATGGGCGCCGGCATGCTGCCCAACGCCCTCGGCCTCGGCGCGGAGCCCAGCTTCCGGCAGCCGATGGCGATCGTGGTCATCGGCGGCCTGATCACCTCGACCGTGCTGAGCCTTCTGGTGGTTCCCGTGGTTTTCACCTATGTGGACGACCTGCTGCAGTCGCTGCGCCGGCGGCTGCCGCAAAGGCAATCGGCCGCGTAGACCACCGATGAGCGGTGCGCCCTGGCCGAGAGCGTGTCAGTCGCGCAGTGGAAACACCGGCTCGCCGAGGTTGAGCATCAGCCGGTTGGCCCACGCGAAGATCGCCACCGCGTGGATGGTGTCCAGGATCTCGAGATCGGTGAGGCCGGCGGCGCGCACGGCGCGCAGTTGCTCCGCACCGAAGCCGGCCGGGCTGCGCGTGAGCTCGATCGACAGGTTCACGATGGCGCGTTCGCGCGGCGTGGTGCCCGCGCCCTGCGGGTCGGTGAAGACCTGTGCGATCACGTCGTTGCGCTTGGCCAGCTGCTCGAAGCGCTGCGCGTGCACCGAGGCGCAGTACACGCAGCCGTTGATGCGCGACACCACCGCGCTCGCCAGTTCGCGCTCCGCGCGCGACAGGCCGCCGGGCGCGTACATGATGGCGTTGAACACCGTGGCGCGCTCCTGCAGGATGCGCGGCTGGTGCACCAGCAGCAGGTAGTAGTCGGAGCTGCGCGCCTTCGGGTGACTGGCGTCCAGCACCTGCACCTGTTCGGCGGAGGCCTGCGTCAGGTCGATCACCGGCAGCCAGGCCTTCCAGCCCAGCGTCTCGCTGGTGTAGCCGTTGATGCGCAGCGGCTCGCCCGGCGGCGGCAGGTTGGCCGGGTGGACGAAGGGGGCCGTGTTCTCTTCCACGGCCGCTGCGGCGCTGTCGCCGCCGAGCGCGGCCAGCGCCTGCAGGCCGGCGACCACGCGAACCTGGTAGGCGACGAAGGCGATCAGCTGCGCCAGCGCCACGACCTCGGGCGTCGCCAAGCCGGCGGCCGGCAGCTTGAGCAGGGCCTCGCGATCGCCCTCGACCGGGTGATCGGTCAGCGTGCGCGTGAACGCGAGCACGGCCTGCAGCCGCGCATCCGCGCCGAGCGATTCGACCGGGGCGCCGTCGGCGGCGGCCTGCTGCGTCGCGCTCAGCGGCGCCAGCGCATCGAGCCGCGCGCGGTAGTGCGCCTGCAGCGCGACGCTGCCCGCGCTGCGCGCGATGGCATGGGCCGCAAGCAGCCGCTCGACCAGCGGCGGGCCCGACAGTGCCGGATCGAACAGGGCCTCGTAGCTGCCCTGGGTGGCGGCGGCCACCTTGTCGCGCTGGTGGCGCACCGCATGCACGGCGCTGCCCTCGGCGAGCGGCACGCAAGCGTCGACGAGGTCGGGGGAAATCTGTGAGTCAGTCATGGGTGGTGTCTCCGGAAGATGTGGTGCGCGCGGCCACGGCCTGCTGCAGAAAGCGCAGCACGCCCTGCCAGGAAGCCTCGTCCGCATGCGCGTTGTTCGCGGGCGTGCCGCCCGAGGTGCTGCGCCGGCCCGACACCGGATGCGCATAGCCGAGCTGCGTGGTCGGCACATAGGGGAACAGGATCGAATGGCCCGCGCCTTCGAAATCGAGATGAGCCACCGCGTGCGGATGCCCGAACTGCGCGAGGCGCTCGGTCACCATGCGGCTGTAGAGGCTGGACGGCCAGGAGCCGTCGTCCGTCGCGGACAGCAGCATCACCGGGCCGCGGATGCGCTCGACCCGGATGCGCGCGCGCTCGACCGCCTCGGGGTCTTGCAGCGCGGTCAGCAGCGCGTCGGCATGGCGGCGCGGCTCGGGGCCTTCGTCCCAGGGCGCCCAGGTCGCGGTGCGGTTGTTTTCCCACACATGCGGCAGCGGCTGCCCGCGCAGGAGCCATGCGGGCCCTTCGCGTCCGAGCGATGGATCGCAAGCGTTCTGCGCGCAGTGCACCACGGCGCCGGGCACATAGCCGATCACCGCCGAGACCGATTCGGGAAACAGCGTGCCCAGCAGCAGCACCAGTTCTCCGCCGCGCGACTGGCCGCTGAGCGCGACGAAGCCGTGCGCCGGGCGCACCGTGCGGTGCAGCCAGGCCAGCGCTGTCTCGAAGTATTCGAGCCGGGTGTTCGAGATGTAGTCCGAGAGGCCCGGCGCCTTGAAGTAGGCGAGCGCGAAGGCCGCGTAGCCGTGCGAGGCATACAGCGCTGCGCGCGGCTCGTTGATGCCGCCGCCGGAGCCGTTGAGGATCATCACGGCCGGATGCGGGCCCGGCCCCGCAGGCAGGTAGAGCGTGCCGACCAAACCCTCTTCGCGCACATCGCGGCGGGTCACGCCCTCGCCGGCCAGTCGCTGCAAGAACCCGCCATGGAGTTCTTCGGCCGCATCGCCGCTTCGGCGCACGCCGATGTCGGTGCGCAGCGCCGCGCCCGGCACGGCGCCGAACTGCTCGCGCGCACCGGGCGTGTCCGGCACCTGGGACCAGATGAGGCCCATCGCCGACACGCCTTCGTAGCTGCTGCCGGCGATCGGCGCGTCGCGCTGCAGGTCGACCGTGCCCGCGGCGTCGGCCACGAAGCGCGCCGACGCGCGCCACGGCACGCCGGCACCACGCTGCGTGCAGCTGGCGATCTCGATCTGCTCGCCCGGCGCCAGGCCATCGACCGCGATGCGCCGGGACACATCGATGAGCGCGTCCTCGGGCGTGATGCTCAACATGCGCGCGCCCTCACTTGACCGGCGTGACCTGCATCGCCGTCGTGCGGTCGCTCAGCAGCGGCACCACCTTCAGGCCCTTCTTCGCGGCCCAGATGTTCTGGTAGTGGTAGAGCGGGATCTGGCCGACGTCGTCGGTCACCAGCTTGGCGGCGTGGCGGAAGATGGCTTCGCGGCGCTTGGCATCGAACTCGACGGTGGCGGCGTCCAGCGCCTTGTCGACCGACTCGTTGCTGTAGCGGCCCCAGTTGTTGGAGCCGCGGCCGCGCTTGGCGTCGGGCGTGGTCAGCGTCTGCAGCAGCCCGTAGCCTGCTTCGCCCGTGCCGTTGCCCCAGGCGATCACGCTGACCGCATATTCGTTCTTGTTGGCGCGGCTCGAGTACACGGCCCACGGCACCACCTCGACCTTGGTCTTCACGCCGATGCGGCTCCAGAACTGCGCCACGGCCTGCACCGTCTCGGGCGCCTGCGGGTAGCGGTCGCCGGGCACGTGGATCGCGATCTGGAAGCCCTGCGGGAAGCCGGCTTCTGCCAGCAGCTTCTTCGCCTGCTCGGGGTTGTAGGCGATGTCCTTGACTTCGGGGTTGTAGCCGAAGCTGCCCTTGGGCATCCACTGGTTGGCCTCGGTCACGGTGCCCTGCAGCACGCGGTCGACGATGGCCTTGCGGTTGATCGAGAGCGACAGCGCCTGTCGCACCTTCACGTCGAGCAGCGGGTTCTTCTCGAGCGGCTTGCCTGCGTTGTCGGTGATGAACTCGTTCGGGCCGGGCTTGAAGGTGGGTTGCAGCAGCAGCACGCGCAGGCCCGGGTAGGTGTACACGCTGACCTTCGGGTCCTTGCGCAGCTTCTCCACGTCGGTCACGGCGACCTTGTCGATCACGTCCACGTCGCCGGCCAGCAGCGCGGCCGTGCGCGCCGCGCCGTTGTTGATGAAGCGGTAGTTGACCTTCTCCCACAGCGGCTTCGGGCCATAGTAGCCGGGGTTGCGCTCGAACACCGTGCGGTCGCCGGGCACGTACGAGATGAACTTGTAGGGGCCGGTGCCGACCACGGCGCGGCCCGCGTTGTAGTCCTCGGTCTTCGACTTCTCGCCGACATGCTTGCTCACGATGTAGATCGATGCGATCTCCAGCGGCAGCATCGGGTTGGGCGTGGTGGTCTTGACGATCAGCGTGGCCGGGTCCTTGGCGGTGGCGGACTCCACCGAGCGCAGCGCGCCCGAATACGAGGCCACGCTGCCCGGCACGTTGCGCGCGCGCTGGAAGGAGAACACGATGTCGTCGGCCGTGAAGGGCGTGCCGTCCTGCCACTTGATGTCGGTGCGCAGCTTGAATTCCCAGGTCTTGTCGTCCAGCGTCTTCCAGCTCGACGCGAGCGCGGGCTCCAGCTTGCCGCCGTCGCGCGAATTGATGATCGAGTCCCAGAAATGCAGCGCAAGCGATCGGTCGCCCGCGTGGTTGTTGAGCTCGGGGTCGACCGATGAGATCGGGTCGGCGAAGCCGATGGACAGCGTCTGGGCGGAGGCCGATACGGAGGCCAGCGCGCCGGCGGCGAGCAGTGCGGCGGCGGCGATGGGGAGCAGGCGGTTCATGAAGATCCTTTGGCGAAGACAGTGAATCGGGAGGTCAGTTGGTGTCGTAAAGGTGGCAGGCCGTGGCATGCCGGATCGCGATGCCGCGCAGCTGCGGCACCTCGGTGCGGCAGCGCGGCATCGCCTTGGGACACCGCGGATGAAAGTGGCAGCCCGAGGGCGGCGCGATCGGGCTCGGGATCTCGCCGCGGATCGCGCTGAAGGTGGTGCGCCGCGCGTCGATGCTCGGAATCTCGGCCAGCAGCGCCTGCGTGTACGGATGGGCCGGCCGCGCGAACAGCTCGGCCACCGGCGCGCTTTCGACCACGCGGCCGAGGTACATCACGACCACGCGGTCGCACAGATGCTCGATCACGCCCAGGTCGTGGCTGATGAAGAGGTACGCCAGCCCGAGCTGGTCGCGCAGGTCCATGAAGAGGTTGAGGATCTGCGCCTGGATCGACACGTCCAGCGCCGCCACCGCCTCGTCGCACACCAGCATCGAAGGCTGCACCGCGAGCGCCCGCGCAATGCCGATGCGCTGGCGCTGGCCGCCGCTGAACTGGTGCGGGTAGCGATGGCGCAGCGCGGGGTCGAGCCCGGCGCGTTGCAGCTGGGCGCTCACGTAGTCGTCCTGCCCCGCCGCATCGGTCAGCCCGTGGAGCAGCGCCGCCTCGCCCACGATGCGCGAGACGCGCAGGCGCGGGTTCAGGCTCGCATACGGGTCCTGGAACACCATCTGGATGCGCAGGCGTGCCGCCAGCTGCTCTGCGGCCGAAAGGCTCGCCACCGGCTTGCCGCCGACGATCACTTCACCCTCCGTCGGTGTCAGCAGGCCCGCGGCGATTCGGCCCAGCGTCGACTTGCCGCAGCCGGATTCGCCGACCAGGCCGACCACCTCGCCGGGCCGCACGGACAGGTCGACTACATCGACCGCGTGCGTGACCACCGGCGGCTTGCTCATGCCGACGCTGCGCAACGCGCGGCCGACAGCGCCGGGCGGCGGCGCGACGCCGAAACGCTGCGCGACCCGGCGCAGTTCGACCAGCGGCACATCGTTGTCCTGCACGGGGGCGCGCGCCGCGGCGGGCACCGCGGCCGGCGACGTGCGCACGGGCTTGTCGCGCTGCGGATGAAAGCAGCGCACCTCGTGCCAGGGCGCGTCATGCCGCGGGCGCGAAACCTCGGGCCGCGTTTCGCAGGCCGCATCCGCATGCGGGCAGCGCGGCGCGAAGGCGCAGCCGGCCGGCATGTCGAGCAGGCTCGGCGTCATGCCCGGGATCTGGCGCAGCCGCGCCCCGCGCGCGTTGGCACTCGGCAGGCTGTCGATCAGCCCGCGCGTGTACGGATGCTGCGGATGGTCGAGCACGTCGGCCACCGTGCCGTGCTCGACGATGCGACCGGCATACATCACGGCGATCTCGTCGGCCAGGCTCGCCACCACCGAGAGGTCGTGGCTGATCCAGATCAGAGAGGTGCCGGTGTCGCGCACCAGTTTCTGCACTTCGGAGAGGATCTGCGCCTGGATCGTCACGTCCAGTGCGGTGGTCGGCTCGTCCGCGATGATCAGGTCGGGGCCGTGCAGCATCGCGATGGCGATTGCCACGCGCTGGCGCATGCCGCCCGAGAGCTGGTGCGGGTAGGCGCGCAGCCGCTCCTCGGGGCTCGGGATGCCCATCAGCCTCAGCGTGTCGCGCGCATGGCGGCGTGCCTCTTCGGTGGAGACGCGCTTGTGCGCCTTCACCGCCTCGATCATCTGGGTGTCGACCCGCAGCACCGGGTTGAGCGTGGCCATCGGATCCTGGAAGATCATCGCGATGCGGTTGCCGCGCAGCTCGCGCCGCTCGGTTGCCGCCAGCTGCGTGAGTTCGCGGCCCTGGAACAGCACCTGCCCGCCCTCGACCTTTCCTGGCGGATCGACCAGGCCCATGATCGAGAAGCCGGTGACCGACTTGCCCGAGCCCGACTCGCCCACCAGGCCCAGCACCTTGCCGCGCCCCAGCGTGAAGGACACGCCGTCGACCACCGGCAGCACGCCGGCGCGCGTGTGGAAGCGCGTCTGCAGGTTGCGCACCTCAAGCGTCGGCACCTCGAGGTCTTGCACGGGAACGGCGCTCATTTCTGCAGCCTCGGGTTGAGCACGTCGCGCAGCTGGTCACCGACCAGGTTGATCGCGACGATGGCGGCCAGCAAGGCGACGCCGGGGAAGAAGCTGATCCAGTATTCGTTGGACAGCAGGTATTGGTAGCCGTTGGAGATCAGCAGCCCCAGCGACGGCTCGGTGATCGGCACGCCCAGCCCCAGGAAGGACAGCGTGGCCTCCAGCGTGATGGCGCGCGCGATCTGCAGCGCGCCGATCACCAGCAGCGGCGGCAGGCAGTTCGGCAGGATGTGGCCGGTGACGATGCGCCAGCGCGGAATGCCCTGCCCCTGCGCCGCGTCCACGTACTCGCGCCGCGCCTCGACCAGCGCCTGGCCGCGGGCGGTGCGCGCGTAGTAGGCCCACTCCAGCAGCACCAGCGTGAGCATCACGTTGCCCACGCCCTTGCCGACGTAGGCCAGGATCATCAGCGCCATCAGGATGGTCGGAAACGACAGCAGCAGGTCGACCAGCCGCATCAGCAGCGCGTCGACCTTGCCGCCGGCATAGGCGGCAATGAGGCCGACCAGCGTGCCGACCACCGCGGCGATCAGCGCCGAGCCCACGCCCACCGTCAGGCTGATGCGCAGCCCGTAGACGATGGCCGAGTACAGGTCGCGGCCCTGCCCGTCGGTGCCGAGCCAGTAGGTGTAGCCGCCCTCGCTGCTGTGCGAGCCCGGCGGCAGGCGCGCGTCGAGCACGTCGAGCTGCAGCAGGTCGTAGGGGTTCTGCGGCGTGATCCACGGCGCGAGCAGCGCGGCCAGCACCACGATGCCCAGCACCACCAGCCCGCCGACGGCGATGCGCGAATGCAGGAAGTCGGCGGCCACGCGCCACCAGATGGAGCGCTCGTCGTAGCTTTTCACTGCGCTCATTTCGCGCCCTCCAGCCGCACGCGCGGGTCGAGCAGCTTGTAGAGCAGGTCGACGATGAGGTTCAGCGTCACGAAGATCACGACCACCACCATCAGGTAGGCCACCACCACCGGGCGGTCGAGCGAGTTGATGCTGTCGAGGATCAGCTTGCCGGCGCCCGGCCAGGCGAAGATGCTCTCGGTGACCACCGCATAGGCGATGGTCGCGCCCAGTTCCAGCCCCAGCACCGTGACCAGCGGGATCATGGTGTTGCGCATCACGTGCATCAGCACCACGCGCGTGGGCGTGAGGCCCTTGGCGCGCGCGAACTTCACGTAGTCCTGCGGCAGCACCTCGCGCACGCCGGCGCGCGTGAGCCGCAGCACCAGCGAGATCTTGAAAAGCGCCAGGTTGAAGGCCGGCAGCAGCAGGTGCTGCCAGCCGTCGAGCGTGAGCCAGGACCACTGCACGCCGAACAGCTCGCGCGTGGCGCCGCGTCCGCTCGCGGGGAGCCAGCCGAGCTGCACGCTGAACACCATGATCAGCATCAGCGCGACCCAGAAGGCCGGCAGCGAGAAGCCGACGATGCTGGTGGCCATCAGCGTTCGCGACACCGGATGCTCGGGCTTCATGCCCGCGAACAGCCCCAGCGGCACGCCCACCATGATGGCCATGAGCAGCGCCGCGAAGGCCAGCTCCATCGTGGCCGGCAGGCGCTGCAGGATCAGGCGAACGGCGTCTTCCTGGTAGACGAAGCTGCGCCCCAGGCTGCCGTGCAGCGCGCCGTCGACGAAGGCCAGGTACTGGCGCCACAGCGGCTGGTCGAGCCCGAGCCGCGCGATGGCGGCCAGGCGCTCCTGCTGGTTCATGTCCTCGCCGATGAGGATGTCGATCGGGTTGCCGATGGCATGCAGGCCGATGAAGACGATCACCGTCATCGCCACCACGACGCCCAGCGCCTGCAGCACGCGGCGCAGGAGCCAGCCAGTCATGGCGACACCTCGCGGTCGCCGGCTTCGATGTACGGCGGCAGCTCCGAGGGCGTCCATTCGTCGCCGTCGAGCTCGGGCTCGGCGTAGCGCTGCATGGCGGCGAAGTGCTGGCCGGCATCCTCGCCCAGCAGCCTGGCCGCGAGGCCGCGTGCCAGGCGCTGCGCGCCGTCGGTGATCTGCGGGATGTCGCCGGCCGCGGCGCCGTGCGAGAGCGAGGCGGCATAGTTGAAGCAGTGCACGCGCTCCAGCCCGGGGCAGGCGCCGGGCGTCTTCTCCTGGAACTCGAACAGCGGCCCGAGGTCGGGAGATTCGGCGAGCTCGCTGTCGGCCATGCCTTCGGGCGGCGCGAAGCGGTCCTGCCAGACGCGCACCTGCGAAGAGAACGCGACGAACTCGGGCCGCAGCGCCCAGTCGGTGCGAAAACCCGTGCTGAACACGACGAAGTCGGCCGCCAGCGGGCCCTTGGCCGTGTCCAGCCGCAGAGCGCCGTCGGGCCGCTGCGCGGCACCGAGCACCGGCGTGCCGAGCTGGAAATGCGCGTTCGCATGGCGCGACACACGCAGCGTGCTGCCGTGCGGCGGCGGCACCTGCTGCACGTTGATGTAGTGGCGGATGCGCCACTTCCATTCGTCGGGCAGTTGCCAGAAGCCGTGGACCATGCCCGGACTGCCCGCGCCCTTGCCCTTGTTGACGCGCGGCAGGTCGGCGCGGCGGATCAGCAGGTCGACGCGCGCGGCACCGGCTTCGAGCGCGCTCGCGGCGGCGTCCATCGCCGAGGCGCCGCCGCCGACCACGGCGACACGCTTGCCGCGCAGGCTTTGGGCGTCCCAGCGTTCGGACGAATGGGCCCAGCGATCGCGCGGCAGCGAAGCCGCCCAGTCGGGCACCCAGGCACCGCCGAGGCCGTCGCGGCCGGTCGCGAGCACGACGTGGCGCGCCTGCACGCTGTAGTGCCCGCCGCCCGCGGCGAGATCGGCCAGGTCGAGCTGCACCACGCCGTCGGCGCGCGGCAGCACCGCCCTCACCTGCTGCTCGTTGCGCACGTCGAGGTCGAGCACGCGGCGGTACCAGCGCAGGTACTCGGCCCATTGCAGGCGCGGGATCTTGTCGAGCGCGTCCCAGGCCGCCAGGCCCCACTGCGCCTCGAACCAGGCGCGGAAGGTCAGCGCCGGCAGGCCCAGCGCGGGGCCGGTGAGCTCCTTGGGCGAGCGCAGCGTTTCCATGCGCGCGGTGGTGGCCCAGGGGCCTTCGAATCCGGCCGGCGAGCGGTCGTAGATGCGGGCGTGCACGCCCAGGTGCTTGAGCGTCGCGAGCAGCGCGAGGCCCGCCATGCCGCCGCCGACGATGGCGACGTCCAGCAGCGCATCGCCGTGCGCCGGGTTGGGGGGCACCCAGCGTTTTGCGGGCAGGCCGAGCCACGACAGGTCTTGCCGCAGGCGCACTTCGAGCGCGGGAAGGCCGAGGGGTACGTTCGTCACAGGGGCTTTCAGGAAATGCTTTCTTCGTCCGCGGCGGCATCGCCGCCGCCGTACAGGGTGCGCAGCAGCGCCGCGTGCGCCGACACGTCGTGCTGCACGAAATGCGGCAGCTCGCTGGCGGCGGCCAGCAGGGCATCGATCAGCGCGCGCACCGGCGCCGTGATCGGCTTGGCCTGCGGCGTGACCACACCGAAGACGAAGGGAATGTCGGTATCCAGCGGCCGCACGGCCAGGCCTTCGAGCGGCGCGCCGCAGGCGGTCAGCGGCTCCAGCACGGCCACGCCGAGCCCGGCGCGCGCCAGCGCCTGGGCGTTGACCGAAGAATTGGTCTCGATCAGCGCGTCGCGCCGCGCCGGCGAATGGCCGGCGCGCGCCAGCGTGGCGTCGAGCCGGTGGCGCAGGCGGAACGGGTTGCTCATCGTGATGATGCGGCGCTGCGCCAGCGCCTCCAGCGGCACGACGTCGAGCGCCGCCAGCGGATCGTCCTGCGGCAGCACGGCCACGCAGGGCATCTGTCCGATCCAGTGCACTTCCAGCCCGCGGTGCTCCAGCGGCAGGCTGCTCGCGCCGAGCTGCGCCGCGCCGCTGAGCACCGCGTGCACGACCTGTTCGGCCGAGGCACTGCGCAGCTGGATGGGCATGGTGCCGGCCTGCGCCTCCATTTGCCGCAATGCCCGCGGCAGCAGCCCGAGCGCCAGCGCGGAGGTGGCGGCCAGCAGCAGCGGCTGGGCATTGCCGCGCGCGATCTCGGCCGCGCGCAAGTGGATCTGCTGCAGGCTGCCGAGGGCGCGGTCTACATCTTCATAGAGCAGGAAACCCTGCTCCGTCGGCGCCACCCGGGGTCCGTGGCGGGTGAACAACGCATAGCCGATCTCGGCTTCGAGTTCCTGCACCAGGCGCGACACCGCCGGCTGCGAGCGCGCCAGCAGCCGGGCGGCGCCCGTGACGCTGCCGGTCGACATGACGGCGGCGAAGGCTTCAAGCTGCCGGAGTTCCATGGGATTCAGTATCCATTTTCATCATCATGAAGCATTTAGCATGTGAATTGCAAATACTTCATCCGCATGAGCTTAGATGCGGGGTTTCTAAGCGGCGGATTCGAAAGTGCCTCATCGAGACGGTGCGTGACTTCGTGAGCGAGCCTGTTTTCCGAAATCTGGTGTCGGTTGGCGATGAATCGTTTCGCGCAGCGTAAAGATCCGACGCGGTCCTTAATTGATTCCGGGACTTCGTGCCGGTAACTTTGATTCCCAGACACGGCGTTCTTTCTCCCCCCTTTTTTGCGGGCGCCGTCATTCGGAAAGCAAAGCGCATGACCCCCCACCACACTCCGTTGACGGCCGCCACGGCCGACACTTTCGGCTCCGGTAGCTCCAGAGTTTCGATTCCGCGCGAACGGAAGGCTCCCCAATGACAACCTGGGACACCGCGAAACGCGCACGAGAAGGGCGGCTGCAAGCCGGCGCGCCCTATGCCAAAGGCAAGCACGTCGCGGCCAGCGACGCCACGGCGCTGCTGGAGGCCGTGCTGCAGCCGGGCGACCGCGTCTGCCTGGAAGGCGACAACCAGAAGCAGGCCGAGCTGCTGGCGGCCGCGCTGGCAGCCGTCGACAGCGCCAAGGTCCACGGCTTGCACATGGTGCAGTCCGGCGTGGTGCTGCCCGAACACCTCGACGTGTTCGAGCGCGGCATCGCCAAGCGGCTGGACTACGCCTATTCGGGCCCACAGTCGCAGCGCATCGCCAGGATGCTGTTCGGCGGAAAGATCGAGCTCGGCGCGGTGCACACCTACCTGGAGCTGTTCGCGCGCTACTTCATCGACCTCACGCCGCAGGTGGCGCTGATCGCCGCCGTGAGCGCCGACCGCGAGGGCAACCTCTATACCGGCCCCAACACCGAAGACACGCCCACCGTGGTGGAGGCCACCGCCTTCAAGGACGGCGTGGTCATCGCGCAGGTCAACGAGATCGTCGACAAGCTGCCGCGCATCGACATTCCGGCCGACTGGGTGCACTTCGTGGTGGAGAGCGGCAAGCCCTTCTACGTGGAGCCGCTGTTCACCCGCGACCCTGCCGCCATCACCGAGACGCAGATCCTCACCGCCATGCTGGCGATCAAGGGCATCTACGCACCCTACGGCGTCAAGCGCCTGAACCACGGCATCGGCTTCAACACGGCGGCCATCGAGCTGCTGCTGCCGACCTACGGCGAGCGCCTGGGCCTGAAGGGCAAGGTGGCCAGCCACTGGGCGCTCAACCCGCATCCGACCATGATCCCGGCGATCGAATCGGGCTGGGTCGAGCAGATCCACAGCTTCGGCTCCGAGGTCGGCATGGACGACTACATCCGCGCGCGCCCCGACATCTATTTCACCGGCCCCGACGGCTCGCTGCGCTCGAACCGCGCCTTCTGCCAGACCGCGGGCCTGTATGCCTGCGACATGTTCATCGGCTCCACGCTGCAGATCGACCTGCAGGGCAACTCCTCGACGGTGACCACCGAGCGCGTGGCCGGCTTCGGCGGCGCGCCCAACATGGGCAGCGATGCGCGCGGCCGGCGCCACCCCAGCGCCCCCTGGCTGCAGGCCGGCAAGGAGGCCGACCCCGACAGCCCGCCCGCGCTGCGCCGCGGCCGCAAGCTGGTGGTGCAGATCGGCGAGACCTTCGGCGACAAGAACGTACCGCTCTTCGTGGAGCACCTCGACGCCCTGCGCCTGGCTGAGAAGCTCGACCTGGACCTGGCGCCGGTGATGGTCTACAGCGACGACGTGACGCACATCGTGACCGAGGAAGGCATCGCGAACCTGCTGCTGTGCCGCGACCGCGACGAGCGCGAACAGGCCATCCGCGGCGTGGCCGGCTACACCGAGATCGGCCGCCGGCGCGACGCGAAGATGGTCCAGCGCCTGCGCGAGCGCGGCGTCATCCGCCGCCCGGAAGACCTGGGCATCGACCCGATGGACGCCGACCGCCGCATGCTGGCCGCGCGCTCCATCAAGGATCTTGTGAAGTGGTCCGGCGGCCTTTATGCGCCCCCCTCCAAGTTCAGAAACTGGTAAGGAAACACATCGATGGAACAACTCAATTTTCGGCACGCGGCGCGCCAGCGCGCGGCGGGGTCCATGCGCCAGGCCATCGTGGGCGTGGTCGCCTCCGGCAACCTGGAAGTGCTGGTGGAGCGGCTGCTGCCCGACGGCGAATGCGAGGTCGACATCCGCACCGCGGCCGAAGGCTTTGGCGAGGTCTGGCAGGCCGTGGTCCAGGATTTCGTCGAACGCCGTTCGCCGGGAGGGCTGAAGCTGTCCGTGAACGATGGCGGTGCCCGTCCCGACACCGTCGCGCTTCGGCTGGCACAGGCGGTGCGCGCCGTGGAAGGAGACCCCGCATGAACGCCCTCGTGCACCACGACGACCAGCGGCTTGCGGCCAGCTGGTACGAAGCGTCCGCGCGCCAACGCGTGGACGGCCTGCTCGACGCCGGCAGCTTCGAGGAGTTCATCGGCCCGGAACTTCGCGAGACCAGCCCGCACCTGCCGTTGTTCGATCTGCCGCAGCAGTTCGACGACGGCATGGTCGTGGGCCGCGGCCGACTCGACGGCGCACCGGTGCTGGTGGCCGCGCAGGAGGGCCGCTTCATGGGCGGTGCCTTCGGCGAGGTGCATGGCGCCAAGCTCACGGGCCTGCTGCGCGCCGCGCGCGACATCGGCACCGTGCCGGTGCTGATCCTGTTCGACACCGGCGGTGTGCGGCTGCAGGAAGCCAACGCGGGCGAACTCGCGATCGCGGAAATCATCCGCGCCCTGCTGGACGCGCGCCTGGCCGGCGTGCCGGTGGTGGGCCTCATCGGCGGGCGCGCCGGCTGCTATGGCGGCGGCGGCCTGATCGCGGGGTGCTGCTCGGCGCTGGCCGTTTCCGAGCAGGGCCGCATCAGCGTGTCCGGCCCCGAAGTCATCGAGACCAACCGCGGCGTGGAAGAGTTCGACGCCAAGGACCGCGCGCTGGTGTGGCGCACCATGGGCGGCAAGCACAGGCGGCTGATCGGCGGTGCCGAGCGGTTCGTGGACGACACCGTGGCCAGCTTTCGCGCGGCGGCGGTCGACCTGGTCCGCGGCACTTCGACACCGGACGAGGCCACCCTCGAGGCCGAGCAGGCCCGCCTGGCGCGGCGCATCGAACGCTTCGGCGAATGCCGCGACGCACTGGACGTCTGGCAGGCGCTGGGCGCCGACCACCCCGACGCCATTCCCGGCATGCCCTTCGAGGCATTCGTCGCCCTGGCCCAACGACTGGAGGCGCCTCGCCATGACGCTCGCTGAAATTCTTGCTTCGCTCTTTCCGAAGGGCCACCAGGTGGTGATCGAGGACGGCCTGCTGTCGGGCCAGGGCCCGCGCGCCGACGGCACGGAGATGGCCGTCATAGGTGTCGACGGCCGCAAGGCCATCGGCATCGACGAGGCGGCCTGGCTCGCGCGCAAGGTGATGGACACGCTCAGAGCGGGGGGCACGACACCGATCCTGGTGCTGATCGACAGCGACAGCCAGCGCATGAGCAAGCGCGACGAGATGCTGGGGCTCAGCGAATACCTTGCGCACCTTGCCAAGTGCCTGAACCTCGCGGACGCGCGCGGCCACGCAACCGTCGGCCTGCTCTACGGCCACACGGCCGCGGGGGCCTTCATCGCCACCGCGCTGTCGACCCGCACGCTGGTGGCGTTGCCGGGGGCGGAGCCGATGGTGATGGACCTGCCGTCCATGTCACGCGTGACCAAGCTGCCCATCGAGGTGCTGCAGGAGAAGGCCAGGTCCACCCCGGTGTTCGCGCCCGGCCTGGACAACCTGATGCAGACCGGTGCGGTGGCGTCCGTGCTGGACCCCGAGCGCCCTCTCGACCTGCAGCTCGACGAGGTGCTCAAGTCCCTGCCCCGGCAGGGAGGGCATGCGCCGGACCTGCGAGACCAGCTCGGCAAGGAACGCCATGGCCGCCCGAAGGCCGCTGACATTGCAAGGCGCGTGTATGAGCTTGCCCGCCCTGCCCTCTGACTCGTGCCTGCCGCGGCACCAGCTGGTGCGGGCCGCGCCGCCGGCCTGGGCCGCGCTGATGGCTTCACGCCAGGACCTGGCCGATGAGCCACTGCTCGAAGGCTGGGCGCACCGTGGTTGGCCGCTCGTCGTGCGGCGTCGCCTGCCGGGCGAACCTGGCGGCGCGTCATGGTTGCCGGTGGGCCTGCCGCTGCCCCCGATGGCCGGCAAGCGGCGCATCGCCTTGCAGGTGCAACTCGCCCACATCGTCTCGGTTTCGGGATTGCCGCAGCTGTACGAAGTGGTCGCCTCGGCGCCGCGGGCCTGGCACCCCGCCCTGCAGCAGCTCCTGGCCGTCGGTGAACACTTCGGCGTGCAGACCCGCGTGTTCGGCAGCCTCGCCTGGCAATGGCTGACCGGGCTGGAGTACCTGAGCCAGGGCTCGGACATCGACCTGACCTGGACGCTGCCCCCCGGCGACCGCATCGAGGAATTCCTGGTGGCCTTGGCCCGCATCGACGCCGCCGCGCCGATGCGGGTGGACGGCGAGCTGCTTCGGCCCGACGGGTCGGGCGTCAACTGGCGCGAACTTCATTCGCGCAGCGCCGAAGTGCTGCTCAAGACGGCAACCGACCCGCTCCTGTGCGCCCGCTCGCAGTTCCTGGAGCCGGTCGCATGAACGCGGCAGCGCCGGCATGGATCGCATCGGCCTCGGTTCGCCACGACCGAGCACGCGCCTGCGCGGAACATCTGAGTGCACTGGCCGAGCGCAGCCTTCGGCTGGAGGTGCGCACCTGGCCGAAGCCGGGGCTGGTCAGCCACGTCGACTGTGGCAGCCACAAGGACATGGACGCAGGCACCTTCCACCGCAGCGCGGCGGCACTTCGGCCCTACTTCGCGGAACTGGCCGAGGCCGGCATGCAGGACGCCGACATGACCGTGCTGCGGAAGATCGGCCTGCGCGCCGAGTGCGCCATGACTGCGGCGACTGGTGGCGTGAACACCCATCGCGGCGCCATCTTCGGGCTCGGCCTGCTGTGCGCCGCGGCCGGACTGCAGGCGCGACGCGGCGTCGAGGGCGGCCCCTCGCAGTCACTGGGCGACACCGTCTCGCGCCGCTGGGGCAGCGACATTCTTGCCGGCCCGCGGCCGAGCGACAGCCACGGCGAAGCCGTGAAGCGCCGCTACGGCGCAGGCGGCGCCCGGCAGGAAGCCGCGCTGGGCTTTCCGAGCGTCTACGACATCGGCCTGCCCGCCCTTCGCCAAGCCGCGCAACTGGCACCGCGCGATGCACAGGCCGCAAGGGTGCAGGCATGCTTTGCGCTCATCGCCGAGCTGGAGGACACCAACCTGCTGCACCGCGGCGGTGCCGCCGGCCTGCGCTTCGCCCAGCGAAGCGCGCGCGCCTTCCTGGCCGCCGGCGGCGTCGGGCGGCCCGGCTGGCGTCGCGCCGCCGAGAAAATCCATCTCGCCTTCGTGGCGCGCTGGCTGAGCCCGGGCGGCGCGGCCGACCTGCTGGCGATGAGCCTGTTCGCGATGGCGATCGAACACGAACACGAGCCCGCGCCGTGATCGCGATCATCCTGCTCGCGCTGGTGCCGATCTACTTCGTGCTTCTGCTGGGCTACACCGCCGGCAAACGGGGTGTGATCAACAACACGCACGTCGGCGAGCTCAATACTGTCGTCATGACCTATGCGCTGCCCGCCTCGCTGTTTGCCGCCACCGCCGCCACGCCGCGCGACACCCTGCTGTCACAGTGGCCGCTGCTCGTCATCCTGGGGGGCGCCATGATGCTGGTCTACCCGCTGTGGTACGGGCTGCAGCGCCGGTTGATGCGGCGCAGCGCCAGCGAGGCTGCGCTGCAGTCGCTCACTGTGGCGCTGCCGAACTACGCGGCGGCGGGCCTGCCCATCGTCGTGGCGCTTCTGGGGCCGACGCACACGGTGCCCGTGGCCGTCGCCATCGCGGCGGGCTCGCTGCTGCCCTCGCCCGTCACCTTGGCGCTGCTGGAGCTCTCTGCAGCGCGGCCGGGCGAAACGGCGACAGCCGGCGCCAAGGCCGTGCGGTTTGCACGTGCCATGGGACATGCGCTGGTAAAACCCATCGTGCTCGCTCCGATCGCCGGCACGGCAATCGCCCTGCTCCAATGGAAGCTGCCGCCTGTCGCCGCTGCGTCGCTGGGACAGATCGGACAGGCCGCGGGCGGCATGGCGCTGTTCGTGACCGGGTTGATCCTTTCGGCGCAACGTTTCCGCTTGAGCTGGAACACCACGCTGGCGACCGTCACGGTCACCGTCGCCCAGCCGCTGCTGGCGCTGGGCATCGCCAAGGCCATGGGCGCACCCGCGGACATCACGCGAATCGCGGTGCTGATGGCGGCACTGCCTTCGGGCTTCTTCGGTGTGCTCTTCGGCGCCAACGCCGGCGTGAAGTCGGAGGAATCAGGCTCCACCGTGATCGCCAGCACGCTGACCGCCATGCTCACCGTGGCCGTGACCATCGCATGGCTCTATGGGCCGGGCGGCATGCCATGACGCTCGCCATCCTGTGCCCCGGGCAGGGCAGCCAGAACGCCGGCATGTTCTCGCTGACGGGCCCCGCCGCCGAAGCGCAAGGGCTTTTCGCCCACGCCACCCGGCTGCTGGGACACGACCCGCGCACGTGGGTGCGCGAAGCCGCCACCGACGCACTGCACGAGAACCGCTCGGCGCAGTTGCTGTGCACGCTGCAGGCCCTCTGCGCCTGGGCCGTGCTGTCGGACGCGTTCGCGCCGCGCCGCTGCATCGCGGGCTACAGCGTGGGCGAGATGGCGGCATGGCACATCGCAGGCTTGACGACAGCAACGGACACGCTCGACCTCGTCGCCGCGCGCGCCGAGGCCATGGATGCCGCCCAACGAGCCAGGCCGGGCGAGCAAGGCCTTCTGTTCGTGCGCGGCCTCGAACGGGCCGGCATCGACCAGCTGTGCGCACACCGTGAAGCCGCCGTCGCCATCGTCAACCCCGGCGACGCTTGGGTGCTGGGCGGCATGCGCGACGCGCTCGCGGACATCGCGCCGCAGGCGCTGGCGCAGGGCGCGACGAGGGTCGTGCCGGTCGAGGTGAAGGTGGCCTCGCACACCTTCCTCATGGGCGATGCCACGACCTCCTTCCGGAACACCCTGGCCGGCGCCACCATCGCACGCGCTCCCCTGTCGGGCGCGCGCTTGTTCAGCGGCATCGACGGCGAAGTGGTGCTGAGCGCCGCGCAAGGCACGCAGAAGCTGGCCCTGCAGATTTCCCGGACGGTGCAGTGGGCGTCCTGCCTGGAAGCCTGCGTCGAAGCCGGCGCCACGGCCTTCTTCGAACTCGGCCCGGGCCGCGCACTCAGCGAGATGGTCTCCGGCGCGTATGCGGGCGTCGACGCGCGCAGCCTCGACGATTTCAAGACCCTGCAAGGGGCGCGAGACTGGCTGGTGCGCGCGCAGTCACGCACCTAGCAACGGCGGGCCAGGCGCCCCCGTTGGTCCAGCGGGACGACCACGCCGGCAAACATCAGGACGAACGCGAACACGAAGCACGTTCGCACAGCCAGCCATCAGGGCGTACAGGATCCAGCCTGCGTATGGGCCTCAGGACAGCTCGGCCTTCGCGCCGCGGCACACCGCCAGCAGCGCAAGCAGGTTCGGGTCACGTTCTCGCGTGCGCAGGAAGCTGACGCCCAGGGTTTGGCGCATCAGGTACTTGGGCTGTACGGGAATCAGCTGCACGTTCTTCGAGAACACGTCTCGTACGCGCCCCGGCAGCAGCGTGCAGCCGATGCCGCCGCTCACCAGATTCATCAGCGAGAAGATGTCGCCGGTCTGCATCACCACGTTGGGCGTGAACCCGGCTACGCGGAACGCTTCCACAAAGCCGTTGTATGTGGCAAAACCTTCCTTCAGGCTGACGAAGTTCTCGTCGGCGCAGGTGCTCAGGTCCACACGCTTGTGTCGCGCATAGCGCGAGCCCACGGGTGCGGCGAAATGGATTTCGTCATCGAACAGCGGCTCCGACACCAGGTCGGCCTCGTCTTCGGGGAGCGCCATCAGGGCCGCGTCAATGGCGCCGTCGCGCAGCTTCTGCAGCAGGTCGGCATTGGAGCCGAGTACGAGCTCGGTCTCCAGCGCCGGCTTGCGCACCTTCATGTGGATGAGCACCGTCGGCACCGTGCGGATGGTGAGCGAATAGAGCGACCCGATGCGGATACGGTCGGCCGAATAGCCTGCGATCTCCCGCGTGGCTCGTACGCCCTGCGCCAGCGTCTGCAGCACCTCGCGTGCCACCTCGGCCAGCGTTTGCGCTGCCTCGGTCGGATGCAGGTTGCGGCCCTCGTGCCGGAACAGCGCGCAGCGCACCCCCGACTCGAGCGAGTGCAGCGCGCGATGCACGCTCACGGGGCTCACGTCCAGCCGCTCGGCGGCGCGCGCCAGGTTGCCCGTTTCCATGAACGCGATCAGCGTTTCGAGCTTGCGGAAGGTGATTTCTTCATCAATGCGAGGTTGCATGCTGGGCCCGGAAGTGAATGGTGCATCGTAGCGATTCGAGTTGTCTTTGACTGTCGAAGGCCAAGAATGATTCGCTGCGTACGCACTCGGCGGCTCGCACAATCGCTCAGGGCAGATGCCTCACCGATCCGGCTTGCCAACCTTGCGTCGAGCCGCGGGCAAAGTCCGCCCAGATCCGGCGCATCTCCATGCCGAGCTGCTCTATGTCCGCCCAGCGGGCCTTGCCAAGTTCCGGCGCCGCCGACCACGCTTGCGCGCTGCCGAGCAGGAATGGCAGATCGATGCAATGGCAGGCACCGAATCCGGTATCCGGTGATTGCCAATCGAATCGAAACAGGTAGGCATTGCAGCCCTTCGCAGCCACCTCTTGAACCAGGCTGCGGGCCCCACCTTCAAAGAGCACATTCATCCGTGCCGTCTCGGCGGCGTAGCGCACTTGCGTACCGGGTGTTGCAGCGACGTGGTTGTTCAGGAGAACAAAGGGCAGCGCGTCATCCTTGCACCATCCAGCGATGGTGTCGACGGCAGATCCCGACGGAGTGTCGGGTGAGACAGGGGCCCAGACAATCAGTTGATTCAGGCTTTTGGCGAGTCGACTCTGAGCGGCAATGAGGTCGTCGACGCTCGCGACGCGAGGATCCTGTCCAAGTTCGTCGATAAACATCGACGATACCCTGTCTGCCTCGTCCCGCGTGCGGGCGGCACCGTTGGCTCCACTGTGCAGGATGGCACGCTGAAACAAGGTGCCTCCGTGGCCCCAAGCAAGCATTGCCACGATCGAGAACCCGCCAGCCGACTGTCCGAACACCGTCACGTTGTCCGGATCGCCACCGAACCGCGAAATATGCGTCTTGACCCATTGCAGCGCCGCGACTTGGTCGGCCATCGCAGGGCTGGGTCCGGTGCTCGACGGAAACTGCAGGTAACCGAACACTCCGAGACGGTAGGTCACCGACACCACGACGACGTCCTGCTCTGCCGCCAGCTTGTCCCCGTCGTGCCATGGCAACTCGCCGCCGCCGGTGACGAAGCCACCGCCATGGATGAACACCATCACCGGGCGCCGGCCCACGGTGCCCGGCGTGAACACCGACAGCACCTGGCAGTGCTCGTCGACGTCCATGGGTGCCAACGGTCCTTGCACGACCTCCAGGCGAGAAGGCGCCTGCGGACAGATCGGGCCGCGCTCGGTGTGATGCTTGCCATCCCAGGCCAGGACCTCGGGTTGCTCGAAACGCTCGGCCCGTGCATATCGGATGTTGCGAAAAACTTCGACTTCGGTGGTCATTGCTCTTCCTTTCAAGATCGTTGAGGTTCGGAAAAAGCCGTCGACAGCGCGCAGCTTTCTGTTCCTGAACACGATCGTGCCGGCCCGGCGCAATGCCATCAATCAACGTAAGGGATGAAAAGTTAGCTTGAGCGAAACGGTTCGGCCAGTCCAGAAGACATCGGTGGTCCGCATCACCATGTTGGGCATGAATCCTGCCTATCGAAGCGCTTTCACCAGCGCCTCGGCGAAGTAGACTTCGTCCGCGAAAAGAGACTGCGACAGCAGCTCAAGGTTGCCTTCGGACATGGTCCTCAGCACGCAACCTCGAGCGAGTGCACCGCGCGGTGAACGCTCACGGTGCCGACCTCCAGGCGCTCGGCCGCGCGCGCGAGATTGCCGGTTTCCATGAAGCAGACGGTTCGGGGACATCGCACATGCACGACGATGTCCGTCAGCACGGTTACCCCGCGAACAATCTCTTCAACCAACCCTGCTTGATCTGGCCGCCAGCCCTTCCCTGCGCCAGTTCCTTGCTTGCCTGCGCCTTGACGATCCTTTCGGCCGTCGACCCGGTGACCTCCAGATGCGCTTTCACGGCAGGGACATAGGCACCGTCTTCGTGACGAATGTGGTTGAACAGCCAGCGCGAAAGCATGTCGTGGAGCTCGGCCAGCACATCCTCGCCACGCTCGAAACGGGTCCGAAACTCGACCACGCGGCGCACGAAGATCTCATGCACCTTCCTGTGCGGGCCCACGAACGAGTAGCCGGCGTCTTCGATCATGGCTTCCTCGAAGGCGAAGTGCGACGCGGTGTAGTCAATCGCCTCGTCGATGATCTTGCCGACGGCCCTTTGATCGTCCGTCAGCTTCGCATCGCCCAGCGCATTGATGTACTGGACGATGCGTTGGTGCTGGGTATCGATCTCGCGGATTCCTGTGTCGAGTTCGGTCTTCCATACGAGATGCGCCATGACTTCCAAAGATGAATTGCAGTTTGAACGATCAGTATCCGTGCGGCCAGCCTGCACACCGTTGATCCAGATCAAGCGCGTTCGATCGCGTGGGCGATGAAATCGGCCTTCCTGAAGTGCCCCCAATTCATCGCATTGCGGGGCACGAGACCGGCATGACCCATGAGCACGTACACGAGGAAAACCATGGCACGTCACTTCCGCCTGCCCGACATCACTGTGCGAATTCCCTTCGGGACCACGGAATCGGAACGCGTCGCCCTGTTAGGCGCCGCTGGTGTGCCGTTGGACGCGCAAGGTGATGTTGCCTGGGGCTTCCTGCATGAACGCACGCCCTTGCGGATCGGCGGCGACACCATCTGCCGCTGGCTCTGCGCCGGTGATGCGGTGTCTCCTGGATCCGAAGCCGGAGGCCAGTCCGGGGCCTCGATGCCTGCATGCGCGAGGTGCGCTAGTTCCGGGGCGCGTTGCTCTGCTTGACGAGCTGTTCGTATTGCGCACTGCTTTGCGCGACGAATGCGCCGAACGCCTGCGGATTCGCCGGATCGGAAATCTTGACGCCCAGTTCCGCGAAGCGTGACTTGACCTTCTGTTCCTTCAGCACCTCCGCGAAGGCGAGGTTGAGTTTGTTGACGATTAGGGCAGGCGTCCCCTTCGGCGCGAAGAGACCGGTCCAGAAGAAGAAATCGGCGCCTTTGAGCTCGGGCGTTTCGCCTGCGGACGGCAGGTCCTTGTTGCCCAGGTCGCGGTGCCCTTGATGTGCTCCAGCAGCGCGGGCAGCCCGGAGACGCCCACGTCGAGGTGGCCGCCCATGACATCCACCGCGATCTTCGAGGCGCTCGCGTAGGGAATGAAGTTCATGTCCACCTTCGCGCGCCTCTTGAAGTCCTCCATGGCCAGCGCGGGCAGCTTCCTGGCCGACCTGGTGTCGTCCGCCCTTCGCAACGCCTGAGTGAGGTGTCGCCGGTCCACCCTGATTCAGGCCTTCCTGGACCAGGCGCTGCACCAGCCTTTCGCGTGGACCGGCTTGCCCGCGAACAGCGCGCAGTTGCCCACGGCGTCGGTGGGTTTGGACTGCCACAGCGCGCAGCCGTTGCAGACCTGCGTGTTGTCGTGCTTGGGGTACTTCCTGGCATCGGCCTTCGTCGTGTCGGCGACGTAGCCGAGGGCCGCGGCCTGCGGATCCTTTTCATCGAGCGCGGCCTGGGAGAAGGCCTCGGTGACGGACATCAATCCACCGGTTGCGACAAGGGTCAGAAGGAAGGTGCGGCGATGTGAGGGCATTGTCGTTCTCGCATTGAGAGGAAAAAAAGCGGATCTACTCCGCCGCGCGGGGGGCGGTCCGTGCCTTCATTCTTGTGCGATGAACTCTTGGTGACCTTGCGCGGGGATCAACATCGGTGTGCCGCTGTTTCAGCGCCTGCAGTTGCGCCAGGATCGCCTTCAGCGAAAGTGCTCGCGTTAGCACGGCGACCAGGCTCTTCGCGCACCATTGCGGCAATTCGTCGAACCCCGCCCATCGGTAGGCATCCATCTCCGGCCGCGGCCGGCCGCGGCGGTCGACGAACTGGCTGGCGCATGTGCACGCATGCGCGTCGAAGTTGCCGCTCAGGACCGCGTAGAGCTGCAGGTCCTTCCCCGCTCGATAGGCGAAGCATCCCAGCGGCAGGAGGTCTTCGGGTGCCAGTCGCAGGCCGCATTCCTCGAAGGTCTCCCGCACAGCCGTCTGCCGGCCGGTTTCCGTCAGCGTGCCGCCGCCCTTGGGAATGTCCCAGTACGGGCTGCCGGTGGCGTGGCAGAGCAGCAGTTGCGCGTCGCCATTGAAGATCAGGACGCCGTGGCTGATCGATTTCATCGCCGGTTCTCAGTTGGCCGCCGCGGCCGCGGCGGCATCCAGCCGGCGCGCCGTCGAGACTGCGCCCGACCTGCGCGGCGCGATGGGCACGAAGGCTCTCGCGTTGCCGCGCATGATGAGCAATGCGACGGTCTCTTCGTCGCCGATGGATTTGATCGCCGCATCGAACTCGGCCTGTCCCGAGACGCTCACGTCGTTGACCGCGAGCACCATGTCGCCGAACCTCAGTCCCGCCCGTTGCGCCGAGCCCGTGACGGACTTGACGTAGAGCCCGGGGTCGAGCAACCCGACGCCCGGCGGACCCTTGCGCTCCGCGAGTTCGAGGCCGAACCGGACCTCGTGCATGTCGGTTCGCCGCGCGACCTGCGGCACGGCGTCCGCCACGCCTTGTGCCACCGCCACCTGCACCGGCAACGCGGATCTGTGGCGCCAGACGTTCAATGCCAGCCGGCTGCCGGGACGGGCCGAGGACACGCGGTTCTGGATGTCTTCATAGGACATCGGCTGCGCCGCGTCGACGGAAAGGATCACATCCCCGCTGCGAAGGCCCGCGATCTCCGCCGGGCTTGCCGCATCGACACGCACGATCAGGGCCCCTGTCGCCGCCGCCAGGCCGAAGGCCGGGGCGAGTTCGTCCGTCAGCGGCTGCGTCCTGGCACCGATCTGTCCCCGCGTGACCTTCCCCGTTGCACGAAGTTCTTCGGCGATGCGCATGACCGTATCGATAGGGAGGCTGAACGACAGGCCGATGTAGCTGCCGCCAACGGCGTAGATCATCGAGTTCATCCCCACGACCTCGCCTCGTTCGTCGAACAGCGGACCGCCCGAATTGCCCGGGTTGAGCGCGACGTCCGTCTGTATGAGCGGCACGCCGCCGCCGCCCGGCATGTAGCGCGGATTCGCGCTGACCACGCCCGCCGTCACGCTGCGCTCGAATCCGAAGGGCGCGCCCATGGCGGCAACCCATTCCCCAGGGCAGAGCCTGCCTGTCCGGTCAACGGCCACCGTCGGGAGGTTGCCGCCCGGTATCTTGAGCAGCGCGACATCGGTGCGCCGGTCGAGCCCGACGATCACGGCGTCGAAGCGATGCCTGTCGGCCGTGGACACGACGACCTGCTGGGCGCCAAGGACGGCATGCGCACTGGTGAGGACATAACCGTCGCGGCTGAAGATGAACCCCGAGGCCAGGCCACGGCCCGGGGCCTGGTCGAACGGTGCCGGCACGCGCGCCGAGGTGTCGACGGTCGGCCAGTCGTCGCGCTGCCCGATCACGCTCACGCCGACGACGGCCGGTGCCTGGCGAGCCGCCGCGGCGGCGAAGTCCACGCCTTGCGACGACGGCTGGGTCCGCTGCGCGCACGCCTGGTCTTGCGACCATGCGACATGTGGCCCGAGCAGCGCGAGCATGCCCAAGACGATTGCGGCGGCGCGGCCGGCCGGCCTGCGCTTCGCGTGGTCGCCACCATCGAAGGCAGGCGGAATCTTCATGACGGTTCTTTCGACGGGGACATTCCCGATGGCCGGATGGTCGCCGCGACGCCTTCGCACCGCCTTGCGCCACATCAAGCCGGCCACGGGCCGCGAGGCCTAAATTGCCCTCCATGAATGCAGCAGCAGAGGCCAGCATGAACAACGTCCTCGTGATCGTCTATTCCTACACCGGCACCTGCCGCCGTCTTGCCCAGCTTCTTTGCAGCCAGCAGGGCTGGGAGATGGCCGAAATCCACGACCTGCACCCGAGAAGCGGCGCACTCGGCAACTGGCGCTGCCTGATCGACTCGTTCTTCCGGCGGATGCCCGCCATCCGCTACGACGGGCCGCCGCCCGGCGACTACAAGGCTGTGGTGCTGGTCTCGCCGATCTGGGGCCTCCGGCTGGCCGTCCCGATGCGCACGTTCGTGGACCGCAAGGGTGCCCGCCTGCCCGACGTGGCACTGATCTCCGTCATGGGCGGACGCGGTGCCCCCAACGCCGTGGCCGAAGTCGGCAAGCGGCTCGGCCGCGCGCCCATCCTGAGCACCGCATTCACCATGCACGAGGTCGACGACGGCAGTTGTGCCGCCCGGCTGCAGGCATTCGGCACCGCGGTGCAGAGCGCGGAGGATTCGCGCGCCGTGGTGCGCCCCGCCACCTTGTCGCCCCAGGCGGTCTGACGCATGCGCTCGCCCGGCGCCATCCGCACGGCGGCCCTGCTGGCCTGCGGCTGTTTCCTGAGTGCCTGCACGAGCGGGCCGACGGTGGCGCAGCCCCATGCGTCGACCGCGACAGCGGCAAGCCCTGCCACCGCGCCGGCCGTTCTCGATTTCGCGTCCCTCGTGGCCAGTCGCAGGGCGTGGGTGGTCGACATCAGCACGCTGCGCGTCGGGCGCGACGAGAACTCGCAAGACATCGAACTCGAAATCGCCCCGGAGCGCGACTTCGCCGATCGCCTGGCCTGGCCGCTGCCGACGAGCGCCCGGATCAGCCAGATCCGCGACCTCGCCTCGGGCCTGATCATCGGCAGCGACGGGCTGATTCTCACCAGCGCCCACGTGGTCGCGAACATCGACGAGGCACAGGTCCAGCTGGATGACGGGCGCCGCTTCACGGCGAAGGTGGTCGGCGTCGACAAGCGCACCGACGTCGGGCTCCTGAAGATCGATGCGCACGCGTTGCCCGTGGCCGTGATCGGGGACTCCGCGTCGCTGGCCGCTGGCGACTGGGTCGCCGCGATCAGCTCGCCCTTCGGGTTCCACGGCAGCGTCACGGCCGGTGTCGTCAGCGCCGTGGAACGCGTCATGGGCGGCGCAGGCGAGATTCCCTTCATCCAGACCGATGTCGCCATCAATCCGGGCAGCTCGGGCAGCCCTCTGCTCAACAGCCGGGGCGAAGTGGTCGGCATCAACTCGCTGATCTACAGCGGCAGCGGCGGCTACATGGGCCTGTCCTTCGCGGTGCCGATCAACCTGGCGATGCAGGTTGCGCAGCAGTTGCGCGCGCATGGCATGGTACGGCGTGCCTATCTGGGCGCCGAGTTCCAGGAGGTGACGCCAGCGCTGGCCCAGTCCTTCGGCCTGCCTGCGACCACAGGCGCGCTGGTGGTGCGGGTCGAGAAAGGCAGCCCCGCGGACGCGTCCGGCCTCGCCCAGGGAGATGCAGTGCTGGAGTTCGACGGCAAGCCTCTGGCGCATGTCATCGACCTGCCGCAGCAGATCGCGCAACGCAAGCCGGGCAGCCGCATGCAGCTGGAGGTGTGGCGCAACGGCAAGAGCCGCCTGCTCCAGGTGTCCCTGGCGGCGCAGCCCGGGACGCCGGAGACATCCCTCACGAGCGCGGCACCCGAATGGAACGACGGATTGGGCCTGAGCCTGGGTGATCTCTCGCCTGCGCAGCGGCTGCAGCTGCGCATCGACAGCGGCCTGATCGTGAGGGAGGCGGACGGCATTGCACGCAGCGAAGGCATTCGCGGGGGCGACGTGATCGTCGCGCTGAACACCGTGAAGCTCCATCGTCTGGAAGATTTCAGGCAAGGCCTGTCGCAGCAGCCTGCCGGGGGCATGGTCGCGCTGCTGGTGCTGCGCGACCGGCGGCTCGCTTACCTGGCGGTGCGCATGCCGGCATCGCGCGGGCGCCCCTGACCCGGCCCAAGCGGAATCTCGGCGGTCTTCTCTTCACTTTTCTGCAAGGACACACCATGAGACATCTGGACGCAAGCGATCGCCTCGCGATTCGCCAGCAACTCGACCTGCTGAAGGAGCAGGTGCTCGAGGAACTCCGTGCATCGGCGCCTTCGGCGCACCTCATGCCCGCCGAGGACGCGCACGAAGTGAAGACACATGCCGACGAGGCCGAAGCGGAGCGTGCCGCAGACGTGTACATGGCCGAGGTGGAGGTCGACTACGCCAGGCTCGAAGAGATCGAGCGGGCGCTCGCGCGCATGGAGGACGGACGCTACGGCATCTGCGAGGACTGCGGCGTGGAAATTCCGCGCGCGCGATTGCTCGCGCAGCCCACCGCCGTTCGCTGCACTGCATGCCAGACGGCGGCCGAGGCGCGGCATCGGACCTGAAGGCGCAAGGCCGCGCTCATTCGTGATCGTCCTTGCGGCGATCCTTCGCCTTCTTCGCTGACTTTGTCTTCTTGTCCTTTTTCTTTCCGTCGGGCGCATGCACTTCGTCCGCGACCTGCTGGCGGCCGGCGCCATGGAGCAACGACTTCTTGACATTGCCTGTCGCGGCTTCGTCTCGCGCGTAGCTCACGACGCGGTATACGGAGCGGTTGGCGCCGCCGCAGCCCAGGTTGCAGATGACCGTGTCGTTCCTGCTCGCGCTGTCGTTCTCGAAATCGGGGGCCTCGTCTTCGAGCCAGCCGTGGTTCTCGATCGTCGTCTCGATGCGGCACTCGCGTGGCACCACGATGCCGAGCCTGCGCAGGAATTCGCGCGGCCGTCCCAGATAGGCGCGGAACTCGGCGGGCGTGCAGGCCCAGAAATGCGCGTTGAAAGGTTCGGCCCGAATGACTTCGGACCGGGCGGAAAAATCGACGACTCTGTTTGGCATGGGCGGCTCCGGTGGGGTTGCAAGGCGCGTTGTCCATAGCGTAGGGACACTTGCCCGTGCCGCCTTGACGCTGGTCAAGGCGCGGGGTGAGTGCACCCCGCAGACGCGGCGCCAACGGCCGGACGCCCCGCCCCTGGCCCGAATGGCGATTCGCCTAGTGCTTGTGGCCGCCCGGTGGTGTCGACGCGCGGCTCGCGGACGATGCCAAGGCTGCCCCGTCCATCAGCACGCCGAAATCGGTCACCGCCGCCTCGCCGGTCACGTAGACCGCCTCGTTGTCCCGGCGCACGAGGCCCCGGCTCTCCATGTCGCGCATGGTCTTGTTGACCACCTCTCTCGAAAGGCCCGCGTAGGACGCGATCACCGACTGCGAAATCCGCTTGTCGAAGCCGCCGGTGCCGGAAGAAGGCGCCAGATCCGTGAGCTGGTGCAGGACGCGGTGCACCACGGCTTCGGGCGGCAGCGAGGAGATGCGGCGCATCTGGGTGCGCAACATGCTCGTGCGCTTCATTGCCAGCCCCAGCAGACCGAAGACCACCTCGGGGTGCCGTGCGCAAACGTCGCGCATCGCGGCTATCGGCACGAAGTAGACCGCCGAGGGAAGCGCGGCGACCAGCTTGTGCTTGGAGAGGTAGCTGTCCTCCCGGATCGACAGGTCGAAGAAGAAGTCCTGGCGTGCGACGAATTCGGTCGTCACATCGAAGCCATCGTCGCGTGCCGGCGTGACGACCCGCAGCAGGCCGCTTGCAACGTAATAGACCTGATCGGTCGACTCTCCCACGTCCAGCAAGGTTTCGTTGCGCTTGTATTCGCGAAGTTCACTGCACTTGATGAGCGCCTCGCGCTCTGCGGCCGGCAGGCCGGCAGTCAGGGGATTCAGGTACATGGCGCGCATCATGGAGGGCCTCCGCCTGAACATCAATCACCCGGATATGGGATTTTCAGCGTCAGGCGCACGCGCACATACAGGCCCTAGAGCTCCGGCCCCAGGCCGATGGGCGCAGGCACGATGTTCACGATGCGCGTGAAGAGCGCGTTGTATTCGAGATCCGCCACGTGCCCGGTCAGCGGGTCCCGGTTCTGCGAGAAGGCCTCGTCCAGGTCGCGCCAGTCGTTCTCGGTCAGCACGCGCTCGGCCAGGGGCAGGATCTCCCGCTCCTCCAGGGCCATGTGGTTCAGGTAGAAGTCCACATAGTCGTTCACCGCGCTTTCGAAGGCCTCGCGCCGCGGCTCGCCCAGCATCTCGAACGCCAGCAGCGCATGCTCGACGTTGCGGATCCGGCGCTCGCCCCAGGCATGGTCGCTGTCGAGCCGGTCCATCAGCTCGCGCGACATCGGCGTCCTGGCGCGCAGCTTGGGGAAAAGCAGGTCGGTTTCCTTGCGGTGATGCCGCTTCTCGGGAAACTCGTCGACGTAGAAGAGCATGGCCCGCAGTGCCGCGAAATCGGGCAGTGTGCCTTTCTTGCGGTGCTGCTCGAGCAGCATGACGATGGAGCGAAGCATGGCCGCAAGCGCGGCATGCTCCTGGCGAATGATGCGGGTGGTGGCGTGGATCATGGGGGGCTTCCTGTGCATGCCCGCAGGGTCGCGCGTTCGGCAGTGCGCGGGGTTGCTCCAGATCAAGGACGGGCCCTGGGCGAGCCTCGCGCTTGATCAATGTCAATCCGCGCGGCAACTTCGTCCGGATACTGGGCCGATCCCATCAGCCCATCGGAGTCTTGCCATGTACCAGAAAATTCTTGTTCCCATCGACGGCAGTTCCACGTCCGCCCGGGGCCTGGCCGAAGCCATCCGCCTGGCGAAGCTCACCGGCGGGCGCCTGCGCCTCGTCCACGTCATCGACGAGCTGTCGTTCGCACTGGCCATGGATGCCTATTCCGGCTATGCCGGCAACTGGCTCGAGGAACTGCGCAAGGATGCCAGGAAGCTGCTCGAGGACGCGCGCGCCGAAGCCGCCGCGGCAAGTGTCGCGTCCGACGCCGTGCTACTCGACAGCTTCAGGGGCGCCGTGCATGACCAGGTGATCGCCGAAGCGGTGTCGTCGAAGGCCGATCTGATCGTGATCGGTACGCACGGCCGGCGTGGAATCGGCCGCTGGGTCATGGGCAGCAGCGCGGAACACATCCTGCGCATGTCGCCGGTGCCGGTGTTGCTGATCCGCGCGCCCGAGAGCGCGAAGGCCGAGTCCGAGCACTTCACGTTGCCGAGCGGGATGCTTGCCAGCCAGTGATTCGTCGTCAGCGGGCCGTCGCGCGCCAACGCGCTTCGACCTGTGCAACGTCCACGGTGCCTTCCGTGGAGACTTCGATGGTCAGCGCCTGCTCGCCGGGCTCCAGCGACTCGTGGTTTTCCAGTTGGCGCTGCAGCACCGGCAGGCCGGCTTCCGATGCGTCCAGGCGCGCCGCGTCGCGCTCGGCCACACGGCGGCGCAGCGTGGCGTGCGCGGCGCGGCAATCGAGGATCGCGAAGGGCACGTGCAGCTCCGCGGCCAGCGTATCGAAGCTGCGGCGTTCCGCACGGCGGAGAAAGGCCGCATCGACGATCACCGGGTAGCCTGCCAGCAGTGCACCGCGCGCGCAGGCGCGCAGCCTGTCGAAGGTGAGCCGCGTTGCCTGCTCGCCGTAGATGTCGAGCCCGAGGTCGGCGGAGCGCGCCAGTGGTGCCAGTCCGTGCAGCCGCTTGCGTTCCACATCCGAGCGCACGCGTACAGCCCCCGCGGCGCATAGCAGTTGCAGGGCGACGCTGGATTTGCCCGAGCCCGAGAAACCGTGCGTGATCAGCAGCCGGGCATCCTCCGGCGGCCGCGCGGCCGGCTGCGCCGCGCACGCCAGATAGTCGGGCCGCACTCCGCGATCGGCCCCCTGGGGAAGGAGGCCGCAGGCCATGGCACGCACCAGCGCACGATAGACCTCGTAGAAGCGCAGCACCTGCAGGCCTTGGTAGTCACCGCTGTGCTCCAGCCATGCGTCCAGAAAGCGGTAGGCCAGATCGGGGCGCCCGTGGGCCGTCAGGTCCATGGTGAGGAAGGCGATGTCGTTCACGACGTCGATGCTTCTCAATGCCGGGTCGAACTCGATGCAGTCGAAGGGCGTGAGCGCGCCGTCGACAAGGACGACATTCGCCATGTGCAGGTCGCCGTGGCATTCGCGCACCGCACCACTCTGCTGACGCACGATCCAAGCCATGCGCAATGCCTGTGCCTGCTCGCCGATCCACGCGCGCAGCGCCACGAGGCGGGGGTCCTCGCCCTGCGCCTGCAAGGCGTCGAGGATGTCGGTGGCCGCGCGCGTGATCAGCTCGGGACTGCCGAATTCGGACACCCCTGCCATCCGCGGGGCAGCCTCATGCAGACCCGCGAGCCGCTCCGCAAAGTCGTCGAGCCATTCGGGTCGGAACTCCCGGGTCGGCAGCAGGTTGCGCAACAGCGACGACTCGGGAAAGCGCCGCATCCGGACCACGTGGTCGATCGGCGTGCCATCGCCCCCGATCCGCGGCGACGTGCGCGTGCCGCAGACCGGCGCCACGTCGATGTACAGCGAGGGGGCGAAGCGCCGGTTCAGGCGAAGCTCTTCCTCGCAGAAATGCTTGCGGGCTTCGACGCTGCCGAAGTCCAGGAACGGCAGGCGAACCGGCTTCTTCAGCTTGCAGGCCAGCGTCGCAGTCAGCAGCACCCAGGAGATGTGCGTCTCCACGAGCGCTACCGGCTCACCGGTTTCCCGCCGGAGCGTTTCCCGCAGCGCATCGACCAGCGTGGTGTCCATGGCGCGAATTCTCGCTGCAACTGCGCCGGCAGGCCCACGCCGGGCGGTTCAATGCGCGATGAGGACGGGCACGGTCATCTGCGCGAGTATCTGCCGCGTCACGCCACCCAGCACTCGCTCGCGCAGGCGCGAATGACCGTAGCCGCCCATCACGAGCAGGTCGGCACCCAGGTCCGAGAGCCGCGACAGGAGCGCATCGGCGATGTCGATCTCGGTCACCTCGGATTCGGCATGCGCCTGCACGCCGTGGCGCAGCAGGAACTGGATCATGTCCGGCAGCAGCAGCCGTTGCGTGTTGTCTTCGTCATGCGGATGGCGCAGCGAAATGAGCGTGACGCGCGCCGCCTGGCGCAGCGCCGGCAACGCCGAGCGAAGCGCGACGGCGGATTCGCGCGAACCGTCCCACGCCGCGACGATGGTCCTTGGGCGGCCCTCGAAGACACCGGCCGAAGGCACGACCAGCACCGGCCGCCCCACCTCTATCAGCACGTCCTCGGCCAACCCGCGGGTCGTGGTGTCGCCCCGGTTCGGGGCGTCGCTTTGACCGAGCACGACCAGGTCGCTCGCGCGTCCGTACCGCACCACGGCGTCGGCCGCCACATCGTCGACCATGCGCACCTCGTACGACAGCGGTCCCGATCTGGCTATGTCCGTCCTGAATTCCCGGGCGACGGCCTCGGCGCGCCGCCGCAGATAGTCGCTCGATTCCGCGATGTAGTCGGTCATGCCGGTGGCGATGGCACCGGCGGGAATGATGCCGTCGTACAGCCCCGAAGGCAGGAGCCCGACAAGATGGCTCTCGTGCGCCCGCGCCCAACGGGCGGCCATGGCGGCGCGCACGGGACTCCTGAGCGAGTGATCCAGGTGAACGAGGATGGTCTTGTAATTCATGCGTGCCCCGCGGGATGGCGCACCGCAAGCGGCGCAGTGGATGGACGGCAGGGCTGATGTTCATGCCGTGAGAGCAACGCGGCATTGACGACGATCAAGCCGGCGTCATCTCGGTTGCGGCTCGCGCGGCCGCGAAGCCGCGAGGCTCACGCCTGCACGCCGAACAGGGCTCCCACGCCGGCGGTGACTCCCATGGCCAGCGTGCCCCAGAAGGCCACGCGCCAGACGCTTCGCGCGATCGGCGTGCCCCCGATCCTGGCGGCCGCAGCCCCCAGCAAGGCGAGGAATGCGATCGCGGTGCACACGGTCCAGGGCAGGAGCGCGCCGGAAGGCGCACAGGCGACCACCACCAGGGGCAGCGCGGCGCCCACGGAAAAACTCGCCGCCGAGGCCAGCGCGGCCTGCAACGGCCGTGCGCTGAGCGTTTCCGAGATGCCGAGTTCGTCACGCGCGTGCGCCCCGAGCGCGTCGTGGGCCATGAGCTGCGCGGCGACCTGCTGCGCGAGCTTGTACTCGAGACCGCGCCGCACGTAGATCGCCGTGAGCTCCCGGTGCTCCGCGTCCGGCTCCGTGGCGAGTTCGATGCGCTCGCGCTCGAGGTCGGCCTTCTCGGTGTCGGCCTGCGAATGCACCGACACGAACTCGCCGGCGGCCATCGACATCGCGCCCGCGACCAGCCCCGCGATGGCGGTCGTCAGGATGGCCTCGTGGCTGGCGTGGGCGGCGGTGACGCCCACGACAAGGCTGGCGGTGGAGATGATGCCGTCGTTGGCGCCCAGCACGGCGGCGCGCAGCCAGCCTATGTGTTCGGTGCGATGACGCTCGGCGTGCGCGCGGTAGTGGAATGATTTCATGTGAGATTGGCAGTCAGCGTGAAGAGCGCCCGGGCAGCATGCGAGCGAGCGTGTTGTCGTGCGTGAGGTAGTGATGGGCCAGCGCCGCGGCGGCATGCAGCCCGATGAGGAAATAGCCGGCCGTGGCCAGCGTCTCGTGCACGTCCTTGAGCTGCTTCGACAGGGTGTCGTTTGCCCCCAGCAGCGAAGGCACGGACAGGCCGAACAGCACGATGGGCTTGCCCTCGGCGCTGAGCGTGAGCCAGCCCAGCAAGGGCGTGGCGATCATGAAGGCGTACAGCGCCAGGTGCATGAGCTGCGACAGCCTGCGCTGCCATGCCGGCGGTGCCGGCGCGATCTCGGGCGCCGCCCCCGTGCTCCAGCGCACGGCGATCCGCGCGGCCACCAGCGCCAACACACACAGGCCCAGCAGGAAATGCAGAGGTTTCAAGGCGCCGCGCAGGTCACTGCCCCTGGGCGCAAGCCCGCGCAGTTCCATGCAGGCATAGACAGCGGCAAGCAGCAGCAACATCGCCCAATGCAGAACGATGATGGGAGTGCCGTAGCGGGAGGTCGAATTTTTCCAGGGCATTTCGAGCGCCTTCAAAAGTGCGTACCGACGATGAAGTTCAGCAGCCAGCGGTCGGCCTCGCTGGTCAGGCCCTTGCCGATGCCGACGTTCACGTCGAAGCGATCGAATTCGTGGTCCAGCGCCACGAACAGCGTCTTGCTGTTCTTGCGCAGCGCATCGAGATGCGAGAGCGCACCGAGTTCGTTGTAGGTTTCCAGGCCGATCTGGGTCTTGTCGTCCAGGGCATAGGCGATCCTGGCGTCCAGGTCGAGCGTGATGGGCCCGCCGTGCCGCGCCAGGCTCCAGTCGATGTTCGGATTCACCGCCAGCGTCCAGGGGCCTGTGCGGTATCCAAGAATGCCCTTGAGCTCGGCGTTCCATGCGGTGAGAGATACGCGAAGGCTGGTCTCGCCGATCTCCAGGTTCGCGCCCCAGAACATGCCCTGCGTCTTGTCGTGCGGTGCGATGTATTTGATGCGGACCTTGGCGCCATCCACCTTGGGATCGGCATTGGGGGCGCGGCTCGAGAGCACGTAGAGCCCGAGTTCCAGCGTCTCGCTGACGCCGTAGTAGAACTCCGGCGTGAGGCGGTAGACATGCCGCGGCGGCTGTTCGCCAGCGTAGCCCGGCGTGGACGCGCCGGAGAAGACGTAGTTGTTGTGGACATCGACACCGAATTGCCCCGGCGCACTCATGTCGTCGAGATAGACCTGGATTTCCTCGGGGGCGGCCGAGGCCGGCGGCGCTACGGACATTGCGCCGGCAAGAAACAGGATGCCGATGGCGGGATGGACGCGCGCGCGGCTTGAAGATGAATTCACGATAGAACCTCTCGACACTGAACAAGATCGCTGCGCGAGCGCGCGCAGCAGGGTCGACATCGCGTGGCGACGTCGCTGCTCAGGTCGACGCAGGAGGTGCGGTCTTGGGCGGAAGGCGGCGCCATATGGCGGTGGGCGGAGGCGCCCGGCAACGTGCATGCGGACGCCCGTTCGGGCCGCGCGAGGACAGCGGCCGGGGCACGGGCAGGCGCACGATCAACGGCAGCAAGGCCAGGACCAGGGCCATGAGGCCGGCCAGCCCGTCATGGAATGCACCGGGCTGGTCGATGCTGGCGCCCGAGGGCACGAACACCGTGGTCTCGGGGCTGGCCACGTGGCCGGGCCGCTCGTCGGGCTCGAACTGGACGGTGGCACTGACCGCGCGTATGCGAAAGCCGGGTTCGTCCTCCCAGCCGTCATCGCGGAAATGGATGGCAATGAAAGGCTGCAGGGCAACCAGCATCATGGCGAACAGCAGCCACCACACGGTGGATTCCGGGCGTTGGCGCAGATGCCGATGCGGCTGCAGTTTCATGCGATCTCGAGCCCTGGTCAGAAGGCGGCTGTGCCAGGACAGGATGGTCCGGGTGCACAAGCCCGAATGCGCCAAGGGTAAGCAGGTTGAGCGCAGGCGCAAAGAAGCGCGCCGCAATGTGCCCGGGATGCCAAAGAGAATCAGTCTTCTTACTACCTCCCACCAGCACCACCAGCAGCGACGTCCTCCTTGGCGGACGGCCTCATCCGGCCTTCATCGGCGTTGCCATGCCAGCATGCACCGAGAAGTAGCGCCGCACCAGGGCCACGAGTTCGCCGTTGCCCAGATGCCCCACCGTCTCCCATCCGACGATGCGACCCGCCACCTCGGGGCGATGCTTCTCGACGTAGTGGCGGAAATCGGCCTGTGCGGTGTAGGAGCCGGCGACGAGCACTTCGGTGATCCCCGCCATCGCATCGCATACCTCGCCGAAGAATTCATGCTCGCTGCGAACACTGCTGCCATGCTGGCGCGTGTAGTGGACATGCGCCCTGACCTGCTGCGCGATGACCTGAGAAGCGTCGAACTGGAGGATTTGCGCCGAGTGGTGATCGACCCAGGCGACGGCATGGAAAAGCGACATGGAGGAACCCGCTGGAAAAAAAGTGGAAGGCAAAGACCGTCCGGCAGCCGCGAGGGCCTACGCCTCGATGATCACTTTCAGCGCATGCGTCTCGGCCGCGCGACCGAAGGTGTCGTAGGCCTCCAGGACCTGGTCGAGCCTGAACCTGTGGGTGATCAGCAACTTCGGATCCACCTTGCGCGACTGCACCGTCTTCAGCAGCATCGGTGTCGACACCGTGTCGACCAGCCGCGTGGTGATCGCGATGTTCTGCGACCACAGCCGCTCCAGATGGAGTTCCGCCGGATGCCCGTGAACACCGATATTCGCGATGGTGCCGCCGGGCGCCACGATGTCCTGGCAAAGCACGAAGGTGGCCGGTATGCCAACCGCCTCGATCGACACGTCGACGCCACGCCCGCCCGTGAGCGCGAGCACGGCCTTGGCCGCCATGCCGTCGGCGCTGTTGATCGTTTGCGTCGCGCCGAAGCGGCGCGCGACCTCGAGACGGCCGTCGTCCAGGTCGATCAGGATGAGCTGCGAAGGCGAATAGAACCGGGCGGTGAGCAGCGTGGCCAGCCCGATCGGGCCCGCCCCCACGATCGCCACCGTGCTGCCGGGCGCGACCTTGCCGTTGAGCACGCCGCACTCGAAGCCGGTCGGCAGGATGTCGCTGAGCATCACCAGCGCCTCCTCGTCCGCGCCCGGCGGTATCGGATAGAGGCTGGTGTCCGCATGCGGGATGCGCACGTACTCGGCCTGCGTGCCGTCGATGGTATTGCCCAGGATCCAGCCGCCGGTGGCGCAGTGCGAATACATGCCGCGCCGGCAGTACTCGCACTTGCCGCACGACGAGATGCACGAGATCAGCACGTGATCGCCCGGATGGAAGGCCGTCACGCCGTCGCCGACGGCTTCCACGACACCCACCCCCTCGTGCCCGAGGATGCGGCCCGGCGTGCAGGTCGCCACGTCACCCTTGAGGATGTGCAGGTCGGTGCCGCAGATGGTCGTCTTGAGGATCCGCACGATGGCGTCGCCCGCTGCCTGGATCTGCGGCTTGGGACGGTCTTCGAGCGACTTGAGGCCGGGGCCTTGGTATACGAGTGCTTTCATGGCCCGACGTTAGGTGCTTCCGAGCGCGCATTCCTTGAGATAGCGCAAGGAAAGCCGTTCACGGGCCGTCGATCAGACCGCGGCCTCGCCTGCGCGAGTTTTCCGAATTCGAACCGCGTCCGAGGATCGACCACCCCTGCGGCGTGATGCCGAGAACGGTCGCCGGATCCTGGCGCATGCAGTCGTCGCAATCGACATGCGGAGGCGGAATGAAGGCGCGAACGTACCCCGCGGCCTCGAGCTTCCTGAGGTTCTCGATCTGCCGCCGGTCCGCCACGTCGACCGGAAACCTTGCAAGGGACAGCCGATAGAGTGTTTCAAACATGGTGGATGCCTCCATGGAGCGTGCCTGCCGGAACGTGAGCGATCCGGCGGCGGCCCGAGCCAGGCACTGATCGTAGGCATCTCGCCGAGCCGGTGCGTTGCGCTGCATCAAGCGCAAGCTCGGGGCTCGGCCCAGTACGCGCTCGCGAATGGCAAGGTTTCCAGCGCGCTCGACGCGCGGCGACGGTCGCTGTCGTCCATGGCCCTGGCAGCCACACTGCCGGGGGTCGCGCCAGCCAGCGAGCCGACCAGCATGCCGCCCGCGGACGCACGCATGGACCGGCTGCCACAGCCGGCCAGTGCCAGCGCGGCGCACAGGCCGCTTCGTTCAGGCATAGGAGCGCAGGCGTCGGGAGAAGTCCGCCAGGGGGGCGATGCCGCTCGCCTCGGCGCGCTGGCACCAGTCCTGCAGTTGCCTTGCGAGCTGTTCGCCGGTGGCTGCGGATCGGCTCCACAAGGCGGTCAACTCCCCGCGCATCGCATACATCGTGGCCAGCACCTGCGATGCGCTCAACGCCTGCATCACCTGCTGTTGCCGTGACGGGCCCAGCACCCCATGGTCCTTGCCGAGCAGCGGCTTGACCGTCTTCAGTGCGCGCGCGGCCTCTGGCGACATGCGGCGCAGGCGCTCGAGTTCGGCGACGCAGGCCTTCTTCAGCGAGCGCGTGTAGTTCGACAGCACGTCGTAGTGGCAGCGAATGACGGCCTGCACGGTGGCAAGGTCGATGTCGGCCTTGGGCGCCACGAGGCGCGGGCTCGGCGCCACATGTTTCACCTTCGCCAGGCCCAGGGCCTGCAGCACGCGGATGTAGAGCCAGCCGATGTCGAACTCGAACCACTTGCTCGACAGCTTGGCCGAGGAAGGAAAGGCATGGTGGTTGTTGTGCAGTTCCTCCCCGCCGATCAGGATGCCGATCGGCGAGATGTTGGTGCTGGCGTCCGTCGCCGGCCAGTTGCGGTAGCCCCAGTAGTGGCCGATGCCGTTGACCACGCCGGCCGCCCAGAACGGGATCCACGCGATCTGCGTGAGCAGGATCAGGCCGCCCGGCACCGCGCCGAACAGCGCCATGTCCACTACGCCCATCAGCACGATGCCGAGGATCTTGTATCTCGAATAGAGGCGCCGTTCGATCCAGTCGTCGGGCGTGCCGTGCCCATAGCGCTCCAGCGTTTCGGCATGCGCCGCCTCGCGCACGTAGAGGAACACTCCGCCCCACAGCACCCGGTTGAGGCCGTACACCTGCGGACTGTGCGGGTCTTCGGGGGTCTCGCACTTGGCGTGGTGCTTGCGGTGCACGGCGGCCCACTCCTTGGTCACCATGCCGGTGGTCAGCCACAGCCAGAAGCGGAAGAAATGGCTGGCCACGGGGTGCAGTTCGAGCGCGCGATGCGCCTGATGGCGGTGCAGGAAGATGGTGACCGACGCGATGGTGACGTGGGTGAGCGCCAGCGCGACCAGCACCGCACCCCACCAGGGAAGATCAAACACGCCGGAATAGAGTAAGGATTGCATTCGTACCTCATGGACAGTGCGCAGCATTCTGCGGACCGCGCCCGGCCGGGACCTTGACGCAGGTCAAGGCAGCGGCAGTGCATTCAATGGGATGCGAAGGTAGGAGACGCCGTTGTCGTCGGCGGGAGGAAAGCGCCCGCCGCGCACATTCACCTGGATCGACGGAAGAATGAGCGTCGGCACCTCCAGAGTCGCATCGCGGGCCGTGCGCATCGCCACGAACTCGTCGACACCGATGCCGTCGCGCACATGGATGTTGTGCGCGCGCTGCTTCGCCACCGTGGTGTGCCAGCAGGCCTGCCGCGACGCGGGCGGGTAGTCGTGGCAGACGTACATGACGGTGTCGGGCGGCAGGTCCAGCAGCCTGCGCATCGACGCGTGGAGCTGCCGGGCGTCACCGCCGGGAAAGTCGGCGCGGGCGCTGCCGACATCGGGCATGAAAAGCGTGTCGCCGACGAAGACGGCACCGTCCACCAGATACGCCATGTCGGCCGGCGTGTGGCCCGGCACCGCCAGCGCGGTGATCTCGACCTCGCCGATCCTGAAGACCTCGCCGTCCTGGAACAGGTGATCGAACTGGCTGCCGTCCGGCAAGAACCCCTGCTCGAAGTTGAAGAGCTTCTTGAAAGTCGACTGGACGACACGGATGTGCTCGCCGATGGCGATTCGTCCTCCCACCTGCGCCTGGACGTGGCGGGCGCCGGACAGGTGATCGGCGTGTGCATGGGTCTCCAGGATCCAGTCGACCTGCAGGCCGTGGTCCCTGACGTGGGCGAGCAGCCTGTCGGCCGACACCGTGCGCGTGTGCCCGGACTTGAAGTCGTAGTCCAGCACCGGGTCGATGACGGCGGCGTGCCTCGTTGCGTGTTCCCACACGACATAGGAAATCGTCCATGTCGCGGGATCGAAGAAACCTTGGGTCGTCGTGCGGGTTGTCATGGGGCTCCATCCATGGATGTCCGGTGGGGTCGAAAACAATATATATTTAAATATAATATATCGGCAGAAAGCGAAGTCGGAAAGCCATGAATTCCTCCTCCCCCATGACCATCGACCCCGAAGCGCTGCGCGGTGCCGCCGGCCGTGCGGTCGCAGCGCTCAAGCTCCTGGCCAACGAACACCGCCTGCTGCTGCTGTGCCAGCTGTCCCAGGGCGAGATGTGCGTGAGCGACCTGGAGCAGAAGCTGGGCATCCACCAGCCCACGCTGTCGCAGCAGCTGGGCGTGCTGCGCAACGACGGCGTGGTCGACACACGTCGCGAGGGCAAGAACATCTTCTACAGCGTGGCCGACCCGGCGATGCTGGAAATCCTCGCGGTTCTCTACCGCCTCTACTGTCCCAAGGAGGAATGATGTCCATCGACTGGGCCCATTTCACGCCGCTCGCCGCGCTCGCCGGGGGCGCTCTCATCGGCCTCGCCGCGGCGATGTTCGTGCTTCTGAACGGGCGCATCGCCGGTATCAGCGGCGTGCTTGGCGGCCTGCTCAGGCCGTCCCGTGGCGACGTCGCCTGGCGTGTCGCCTTCTTGCTCGGACTGGTCGGCGCGCCGTGCGTCTATCTGCTTTTCGCGGCGCTGCCGAGTGTTCGCATCGATGCGGACTACGGCGCTTTGATCCTGGCCGGACTGCTGGTGGGCGTGGGCACCCGATACGGGGCGGGCTGCACCAGCGGCCACGGGGTCTGCGGCCTGTCCCGCCTGTCGCCTCGCTCGCTCGTGGCCACGGTGGCGTTCATGGGCGCCGGCTTTGCGACGGTGTTCGTGGTGCGCCATCTGTTCGGCGCCTGAGGAGATTGCCATGATCGCTCTCGCTTCGTTGCTCGCCGGGCTGGTCTTCGGCCTCGGGCTGATCGTCTCCGGGATGGCCAATCCGGCCAAGGTGCTGGGCTTTCTCGACCTGGCCGGCGCATGGGATCCCTCGCTCGCCTTCGTGATGGCCGGTGCCATCGCCGTCGCCATGGTCGGCTTCCTGGCGGCCCGGCGCCGCACGCTGTCGATCCTGGGCGCGCAGATGCGCGTGCCCTCCGCGCGGCGCATCGATCGCCGCCTTGTCCTGGGCAGCCTGCTCTTCGGCGTGGGCTGGGGCGTTGCCGGCTTCTGCCCCGGGCCCGGGCTTGTCGCCCTCGGAATGGGCGAGCCCAAGGCCCTGGTCTTCGTGGCCGCGATGCTGGCCGGCATGGGCATCTTCGAACTGCTCGAGCGTCGGGTGCGGCAGACAGGATCGCACAGCACCTGAAACGGGCTGCCCCGGTGGCTTGCGACGGCTCAGGCCTTGGCCGCGACGCGGGAGGTCGCCGGTGCGACGGCTCCCGCGCGCGGCGCATGCACCAGCAGCACGGGTACCGGGGCGCTGCGCAGGATCTGTTCGCCGGCCTTCTGCATCAGCGGGATCAGATCGCTGCCGCAGCCCGCGAGGCTGTCGAAGCTCCAGGCGTACTTCAGTTCGTCCACGACGTGCAGCAGCCGCAGCGTCGATCCCTCTATCCGGGCCAGGCGGATGGCCTCGTCCAGCCCTGCCAGCGAGGTGGGACTGCCGTCCAGGGGAACAAGAATGCGTGAATACATGGCGGGCTCCAGTCGTGGCTCCGATCGGATCGAATCGGTGTGCATCCACTGTGTCGCGCACCCTTTCGTGCCCGCTTGACGCGCATCAAGCCGCCGGTGAGTTCGAGCGATGTTGACGTGGCGCAAGCCCGCTTTGTCCGCGCGGCCGAAGAATGCACCTGCCCGTCGCGCCAGGGCCGGCGGCAGGCAAGTGTTCCATGCGGCCCCAAGGAGAGAACGCCATGTCCCTGTACGCGCACATCCTGGTCCCGGTGGACGGCAGCCCCACGGCCGACCGCGGCCTGCGGGAGGCCATCCGCCTGGCTTCCGCGCTCGGGAGCAAGCTGCGCCTGCTGCATGTCATCGACGATTTCCCGATGCTCGTGGAGCTGTCGACGATCTCCAGCTTCGAGGCCGGCATGCAGCAGATGCGCCAGTACGGCAAATCGGTGCTGACGAAAGCCTTGTCGGAGGCCACGGCGGCCGATGTGCAGGCGCAGACCGTACTGCGCGAGATCACGCAGGGCCGCGTGGCCGATGCCGTGATCGACGAGGCCGCCAAGACCGCCTGCGACCTGATCGTGATGGGCACCCATGGCCGCCGTGGCCTGGGCCGGCTGGCGCTGGGCAGCGACGCGGAGCGCGTCGTCAGGGGCAGTGCCGTGCCGGTGCTGCTGGTGCGCATGGAAGCGGCCGATTGAGCATTCCCCGGACCGCTCCCCTCCAACCTTCATTCAAGCGAGACCCCCATGACAAGCACCCACCCGCTTCGCACCTTGCTGGCGCCGATCGCCATCGCGCTCAGCGCCACGGCTTTCGCAGCCGACTACACGGCCCCCGCCCAGCTGACTCCGCCCGAAAGCGCGATGCAGAAAAAGACCCGTGATGCCGCCCACAGGGCCGCACAGGATGCGGAACGGGCGGCCCGCAAGGCCGCCGACGCCGCCAGGGACGCGGCAGAGAAAGGCAAGGTCGGTGCGGGCAAGGTGTCGCGTGCCGTGGCCGAGGGCATCCGCCGCGCCGCGCAAAAGGCCGCGCAGGCCGCCACCCGGGTGGAGGAAAAAACCGCCGCTGCGAGCGCTCGCGCGCTCGATGAAAGCAAGGACGCCGCGCGCGCCGCCCAGGAAGAAGGCCGCAAGGCCGCCGCCGCGACCAGTGAAGCGCTTGCCAGGGCCGAGGAGTCGGTCGCACGCTCCGCGCAGGCGAGCAAGGAAGAGGCCGAGAAGGCAGCGCGTGCGGCGCGCGAGGCGCTCGACAAGGCGGAGGAAGCCACCCGCGCCGCCGCCAAGGCCGCTGCGGACGCCTCTGCCCGCACGCTCGAAGCCATGAAGCGTGCCACCCGCCCCGCGGGTGCCGACAAGACCTGAACTCGTTCGCCTGCTTTTTCCGAAAGGATCGCCATGAACCCGGACATTCAACTCAGGCACGACGTCTTCGCCCAGCTCAATTGGGACCCTGCCGTCAACGCATGCGACGTCGACGTGTGCGTGGAGAACGGCGTCGTGACATTGCGCGGCGAGGTCGCAGACGAAGCCCAGCGGCAGGCCGCCGAACGTGCCGCGCGCCGCACCGAGGGCCTGACCACGCTGCAGAACAGGCTCATCGTGCGTGACTCCGCTGGCCTGCACACGCTGACTCAACGCACCGCTTGACGCGGATCAAGGCGCGTCCGAAGGCACGCCCGAAGAATGAAATCCGCAGCAAGACAGAGGGAGGTTGATCTTGGATGCGTTCCAGTCCGGCACATCACCGCTGACGCGCGGATCCCCGCCATGTGTGACGATGCCCACGAGATGGCTGGAATGCCGCCTGGCGAGCCGTGCCGCCAGAAGGGTGCGGACCTCGCAACGCTCGGTGTGGTCCAGGTGGACGGCGATGGTCGGGAGCGTCATGCCTTTCCTCGCGCCGCGGCCACCGGGGCCTTGGGCCTGGATCGGCGCGGCGCCGATCCAGCAGCCAGCGCCGTGTGAAGGGTGCACAGCGCGTCGTGCACCACGTCGTTACGGGAGGCCGGCGCATCTGCCGCATGCGCCTGAGCGCCCTTGTTTTCCGGCGCTGCGCTCAAGGCCGGTTCCTGACGTGTTCCGACGGCGGCATCGGGCCAGAACGCGTGCAGCGGCGCCAGGGCCAGCGCTTGCCAGTCCTCGGCGCGCATGACCGCATCCGTCCCGGCGCGGGTCTCCTCGATGCCACGCTGCAGCGCGCTGGACCCGATGGTCTCCAGCATTTCGAGCGCATGCAGCCAGATGCTCCACTGCGCCTTGCACAGTGCCAGCGGAAATGTGATCTCGGTGCTCATGGTGTGTCCTCTCGGCCAAGGCCTGCAGGAACGAATGCTGAAGCCGCGGCGGCGCGCCGGGCTTGCGCGGGATCAACATTGACCGAGCGCAAGCCGATGCACGGCCGGCTCCGCATACTGTGGCGCTCTTCCATCAAGAAAGCGGCCCGACATGGTCTCCTCATCCACACCGGCGGTCCCGAGCGAATTCCGGCTGCTCGATGCCTGGTGGCGCGCCGCCAACTACCTCTCGGCCGGCCAGATCTACCTCATGGACAACCCGCTGCTGCGCGAGAAGCTCACGCTCTCGCACATCAAGCCGCGCCTGCTGGGGCACTGGGGCACCACCCCTGGCCTGAACTTCATCTACGCGCACATGAACCGCGCCATCAATGCCAGGGATCTCGACGCGATCTTCATCGCGGGCCCGGGCCATGGCGGACCGGGCGTGGTCGCCAACACCTACCTCGAGGGCACCTACAGCGAGGTGTATCCGGCCATCGGGCAGGACGCCATCGGCCTGCGCCGGCTGTTCACCCAGTTCTCCTTTCCGGGCGGCATTCCGAGCCATGTATCGCCGGAAACACCCGGTTCGATCCACGAAGGCGGGGAGCTGGGCTATTCGCTGCTCCACGCCTATGGCGCGGTCTTCGACAACCCCTCGCTGCTGGCCTGCTGCGTGATCGGCGACGGCGAGGCCGAGACCGGCGCGCTCGCGGCGAGCTGGCACTCCAACAAGTTCCTGAACCCCGCGCGCGACGGCGCGGTGCTGCCGATCCTGCACCTCAACGGCTACAAGATCGCCGGCCCCACGGTGCTTGCGCGCATCGGCGACGAGGAGCTGGTCCAGCTGCTGCGCGGCTACGGACACGAGCCGTACTTCGTGGTGGGCGACGATCCGGCGCTGATGCATCCGCTGATGGCGCAGGTGCTCGACAGCGCGCTTGACCGGATCCGGTCGATCCAGGCGCAGGCGCGCGAGAGCGGCTTCCGCGAGCGGCCGCGCTGGCCGATGATCGTGCTGCGCTCGCCCAAGGGGTGGAGCGGACCGCGCCGGGTCGACGGCGTGCAGATCGAAGGCACTTTCCGTGCGCACCAGGTGCCGCTGGCCGACTTCCGCGCCAAGCCCGAGCACATCGGCCTGCTGGAGGACTGGCTGCGCAGCTACCGCCCCGAGGAACTGTTCGACGCGGCCGGCACCCTGCGTGCGGAGATCGCCGCACTCGCGCCGCGGGGCGCCCGCCGCATGAGCGCCAACCCGCACGCCAACGGCGGCCTGCTGCTGAAGGATCTGGCGATGCCGCCTTATCGCGCGCATGCGGTGGCGCTCGATGCACCCGGCGCCACCGACGCCGAGGCCACGCGCGTGGCCGGCGAGTTCCTGCGCGAGGTGATGCGGCTGAACGCGGATGCGGGCAACTTCCGGGTCATGGGGCCGGACGAAACCGCATCGAACCGGCTCGGCGCGCTGTTCGAGGTGACACAGCGCACCACCAGCGCGCAGATTCTTCCGGGAGACGACCATCTCTCGCCCGACGGCCGCGTGATGGAGGTGCTGAGCGAACATCTCTGCCAAGGCTGGCTCGAAGGCTACCTGCTGACCGGCCGGCACGGCTTCTTCTCCTGCTACGAGGCGTTCATCCACATCATCGACTCGATGTTCAACCAGCATGCCAAGTGGCTGAAGGTGTCGCGCGGCATCGGCTGGCGCCGGCCCATCGCCTCGCTGAACTACCTGCTGACCAGCCACGTCTGGCGGCAGGACCACAACGGCTTCAGCCACCAGGACCCGGGCTTCCTGGACCACGTGGTCAGCAAGAAGGCCGAGGTCGTGCGCGTGTACCTGCCGCCGGACGCCAACACCCTGCTCTCGGTGACCGACCACTGCCTGCGCAGCCGCGACTACGTGAATGTGATCGTGGCCGGCAAGCAGCCTTCGCCGCAGTGGCTGGACATCGACGCCGCGACGCGCCACTGCGCCGCGGGCCTCGGCATCTGGGACTGGGCGAGCAACGACGAAGGTGGCGCGCCCGACGTGGTGATGGCCTGCGCCGGCGACGTGCCCACGCTGGAGACGATGGCGGCCGTCGACCTGCTGCGCGACGAAGTGCCGCAGTTGAAGGTGCGGGTGGTGAACGTGGTCGACCTGATGGCGCTGCAGTCGCCCTCGGCGCATCCCCACGGCATCGCGGACGAGGAGTTCGACGCCATCTTCACCACCGACAGGCCCGTGATCTTCGCGTTCCACGGCTACCCTGCGCTGGTCCACCGGCTGATCTACAAGCGGCGCAACCACCCCGGCTTCCACGTTCACGGCTACTGCGAGGAAGGTACCACCACCACGCCCTTCGACATGACGGTGCTCAACCGGCTGGACCGGTTCCACCTGGCGGCCGATGCCATCTCGCGCACGCCCAGGCTTTGCGACAGCACGGGCCATGTGCAGCAGCACCTGCGCGACAGGCTTCTGGAGCACCGGGCCTACATCACCCGCCATGGCCGCGACATGCCCGAGATCGAGACGTGGCGCTGGAAGGGCTAGCCGGCGCCCGGCCCGCCACTGCTACCACTGGTAGCCGGCTTGCACCCGTCCTCCGACCTGCGCGCCGGAGCCGGTGGCGATGGACAGGCCACCGCCGATCTGCCAGTGCTCGTCGAACTGGTACGCGAAGCCCACACCGACCGCGCTCTGGCCCGCGTAGTTCGCGGCCGCCGCACCCACCCACCGGCGGCCGGCCTGCAGCATCGGCACCGAGGGCATGGCCATGGCCTGCGCGATGCCGCGCGCCGCGAACTCGCGCACGGACTGCACCTGGGCGCCGAGCTGTGCGCTCGAGCGTTCCAGCTGCGAGAGGTTGACGGCGTCCGTGGGCAGGGTGCCCGGGGCCACGTTGGCGACCTGGCGCGGCGCGCCCGCGCTGCCCACGCTTACCGTGGAGGGCCGGTCGGCCACCGAGCCCTGGCCGAGCGCTACCGACTCGGGCGCCAGTGCCTGCGCGTTCGCGCCCAGCGCCACCGCGTTGGCCCCGTTGGCCAGCGAACCCGCGCCGATGGCGACGGTCGGGTCGGCCAGCGCCCGCGCGCCGTCGCCGATGGCCAGCGAACCCGCATGGAGCGCCTGCGCATTGCGCCCGATCGCCTGCGCCCCGTCCCCCTGCGCCGAGGCACCGATGCCCACCGCGACGGCGCCCATCCCGGTAGCGGTGGCAGCGGCCTGCCCGGCCACCGAACAGCGCAGCGCGCCACCGTCCACGGTGCACACGCCCAGCTGGCCGTTCACCACTGCCTGCAGCTGCACCGACTGCGCCTGGATCTGCGTGGTGTGCGACTGCAGCTGCTGCGTCATGTCGATCACCTGCGAGCCCTGCGTGGTCGCGAGGGTCAGGGCCTGTTCGGCAGTGGTGCGCACGCCATGGAGCTGAGCGCCGTTGACGGCATCGGTGGATGTGGCGCTGACATCGCCCGCGGTGACGCCGCCGATGCGCCCTGCATTGGCGATGCCGGCGCCGCGGTTGTCGATGCCGCCCTGGGTGACCAGCCGACCGCTCACCACCGCGCCCCCGCCGACGGACAGGGAGCCGGCGCTGACCTGGCCGCTGGCCTCGACGCCCGCGACGTTGGTCAGCGTGCGCCCGCTGCCCGGGCTGCCGAACGACACCACGTCGCTGCGGCCGCCGTCGCTGCTCTGGGCGCCGATGGCCACCGAGTTCTGCCCCCGCGCCTCGCTGAGCGCCCCAAGGGCCATGGAACCCAGGCCGCTGGCCAATGCACTGCGGCCCATCGCCAGCGCGCCGTCGGCATTGGCGAAGCTGGCATAGCCCAGCGCCAGGGCGCCGTAGCCGGACGCGCGCGCCGCCGAGCCCAGCACCGCGCTGCCATAGCCGCTGGCATCGCTGTCGGCGCCGACGGCCACGCTGCGTTCTTCGCGGGCCTTGCTGTTGACGCCCAAGGCGCTGGCGCGCACGCCGCTCGCCTGGCTGTCGTTGCCCACCGCGACCGACCGCTCCGCGCTGGCCGCGCTGTCCGCGCCGATCGACACCGCCTCCACGGCCGACGCCGCGCTGCGGTAGCCCAGGGCTACCGATGACTCCCCGCTGGCCTTGGCGACGTTGCCCACCGCCAGGGCCGAGCCGGCACTGGCCTCGGTGAAGGAGCCGATCGCGGTGGCCGAATTCGCGCTGGCTTTGCTGGAGAGGCCTATTGCGGTCGCGCCGTTGGCCGCCGCCTGGGCACGGAGCCCGTAGGCCGAAGCCGAGCCGCCGCTGGCCGTGGCCGATCGCCCGATCGCCGTGTTGCCCGACGTCAGGTCGATGCCGGCCTGCGACTCGGCGCCGCCGGCGATGTTGCTCTGGCAGTCGGCCTGCACCACGTCGCGGGCCGTGCTGAAGCCGGAGTAGGCGCCTTCGTCGCGGCTGCTGTAGAGCGTGCCGCCCGGGCACACGTTGGGATTGAGCACCTGCGCCTGCGCGTGCGGCGTGCAAAGGTGCAGCGCGCACAGCGCCGATGCCGCAGTCAGCAGGCGCGGTGATGGATGACGTTGCATGATGGTTTCTCCTCGCTGAAGCGGCTCCGTGGGCCAACACGGCGATGCTGCGTGCGCGAAGCGCCTTGCCCCTACCACGCTTTGTGGTAGCCTGCGGCGCCCCCGCCTGCCCGGCCCCTGCCCGGCCCTTGTGCACAGCCCGCGCGCCATGCCTCCACGGACGTCACCCTCCGATCCAGCCGCCCTGACCTCTTCCGGCGCCGAGCCGCTGCCGCTGCTGCGGATGGCACGCACCACCGGCAGCGAACGCTTCCAGCATGAGCTGCTGCGCCGCCTGCTGGATGAATTCCGTGCCGACCATGGCGCCATCAACACCTGGCATCCGCGCAGCTTTGTCTCGTCGGTGGGCATCGGCTACGACCTGGCCGCGATGAGCGAGCAATGGAACCGCATCAACGGTGCGGAGCTGGACTTCATTACCTTCGCCATGCGCGCGCAGCCCGAGCAGGCCGCATTCGCCAACGACGACGACCCGCGCTGGAAGCAGACGCCGCCGGCATGGCGCGAATTCCTGTCGCGCCACGGCATCGTCCACCAGATGGGCGTGGCGATTCCCTTCGAGGGCAGCGACACCTTCGTGCACCTCTACCTCAACCGTGGCCCGGGTTCACCGGCGCACACCGAGCGCGATGCGCGCGCGCTGACCGCACTCACGCCGCAGATCCGCGAGGCCATGCTGGTCAACCGGCTGTACGCGCATGCCCGCCAGGGCCTGGACGAGGAGGCGCAGCCGCTGGCCCTCACCGACTCGCAGGGCTGGGTGTTGTTCGCCAACCGCGCCTTCTGCGCAGCCTGGCCTGCGCTCGCGGAACTGGCGGGCGCGACCTCGCCGCGCCTGCCCGATGCCTGGCTGTCGGGCAGGCGCGGGGCGCTGCGGCGGCTGGAGGCCGCCGGCTGGTCGATCGAGGTCGGCCGCGACGACAGCGGCCTGCGCGTCGCCTTGCGCCGTCGCCCCTCGCGCGACGGCGTCGCCACCCTCACGCCCCGGCAGGCCGAGATCGCGCGGCTGTATTGCGCGGGGCATTCCAGCAAGGATGTGGCCCTGCGGCTCGGCCTGTCGCCGGCCACGGTGCGAGTGCATCTGCGCAACGCCTACGACCGCGCGGGCGTGGGCAGCCGCGCGGCGCTGCGGGCCTGGCTGGCCATCTGAGGTACCCATCCCGGGGTGCCGCGGCGCGGCATGCGTGCTACGCTCCCGGCGATACAGGATGCCCACGGCATCCGCATTCCATTTCCCTCCTGCCATCGCATGAAACAAGCCTCCCACATCGCGGTGCTCGACGATGAAGTCGACATCACGCTGCTGCTGGCCAACTACCTTCAAGGCCACGGCTTCCGGGTCACCCAGGTCCACGACGGCCGCTCGCTGACGACGCTCATGGGCACGGACCCGGCGGACCTCGTGCTGCTCGACCTGGGCCTGCCCGGCGAAGACGGCTTTTCCATTGCCCGCCGCATCCGCGAAAACTGGCGCTGCGGCCTCGTCATCGTCACAGGCCGCGGCGACGCCGTGGACAAGATCGTGGGCCTGGAAGTCGGGGCGGACGACTACGTCACCAAGCCCTTCGACCTGCGCGAACTGGTCGCGCGGGTCAAGGCGGTGCTGCGGCGCCTGACGCCGGATGCGCCCGCCGCGCCGGCCGCGGCCGCCACCGCCTCCCCCGACCGGTTGCGCTTCGCCGGCTGGCGGCTGGACACCGCCGCGCGCAGCCTGCACAGCCCGCAGGGCGAAGAGGTGCCGCTCACGGGCGGCGAGTTCGATCTCCTGTGCGCCTTCGCCCGGCACCCCGGCCGCGTGCTGTCGCGCGATTTCCTGCTCGAGCAGACTCGCGGCCGCGAGGCGGCTCCCTTCGACCGCACGATCGACGTGCAGGTCGGCCGGCTGCGCAAGAAGATCGAGGCCGATGTGGACGACCCGCAGCTCATCAAGTCGGTGCGCGGCGCGGGCTACATCCTGGTACCGCCCGTTTCCAATGACTGATTCCGGAAACACCCCGCCTTTGCGGCCCGGCCGGCTGCCCATCCCGGGTCTGCCGTCGGGCATCGAGGAAGGCAGCGTGTTCCGCTCGCTTTTCATCGCCTATCCGGATTCGCTGCTGCTGGTGGACCAGTCGGGCCACATCATGCTGGCCAACCCCTCGGCCGCCGCGCTGATGGGCTACACCGTCGACGAACTGGTCGGGCTGAACGTGGACGTGCTGGTGCCCGACAGCATCCGTCCGCGACATGCGTCCTACCGGGAGGCGTATGGCCGCGCCCCGCGTCCGCGTCCCATGGGCACGCACATGGAGCTGGTGGCCAAGCGCAAGGACGGCAGCGAGGTCATGGTCGAGATCGCGCTGAGTCCGCTGCAGGACCACGGGCTGCCGTTCGTGGTGGCGGCCATCCGCGACATCGGCGCCTATCCCCGCGTGAAGCAGGCACTGCAGCGCGCCCGGTACAGCGAGCATCTCGCCCAGTTGGGGCGCCTCGCCGTCGACACGCGCGACTTGCAGGTGGTGCTCAAGCATGTGCCGGAGATCATCACCACGGCGCTGCAGGTCGAAGTGGCGGTGGTCTGGCTGCTCGACAACAACCGCCTTGAATTCCGCGTGGCCAGCGGCGTCGGCCTGATCGCGGGCGAGGAGGTCGGGATGCGGCTGGCCAACCGGCCCGACACGCCCCCTGGCTTCGTGCTCTCACAGGGCCGGCCTGTCGTGGTGCCCGACTACCGCACCGAGCAACGCTTCGCGGTGCCCCAGGCCTACCTCGACGCCGGCCTGACCAGCGCGCTGGCGGTGCCGTTGTCCGATCGGGGACGAGTGATCGGCATGCTGTCGGTGCGCTCGAAGGAGGCCAAGCGCTTCGGCGACGAGGAGCTGCGCTTCCTGGAGTCGCTGTCCAGCCTGCTCGCCACCAGCCTGCAGCGCGTGCAGACCGAGGAGGCGCTCAACCATGCGCAGCGGCTCGAAAGCGTCGGCCAGCTCACCGGCGGCATCGCGCACGACTTCAACAATCTGCTGACGGTGATCCAGGGCAACCTGCAGGTGCTGGGAGAACTGCCCGCGCTGGCGCAGGACGCCTACGCGCAGCAATTGGTGAACGCCGCCACGCGCGCCTCGCGGCGCGGCGCCGAACTGACGGGCAAGCTGCTGGCGTTTTCCAGGCGCCAGGTGCTGCAGCCGATGGCGGTGGACACCCATGCGTTGCTGCATTCGCTGGCCGACATGCTGCGCCGCACGCTCGATCAGCGCATCGGGATCGAGATCGATACCGCCCCCGGCTGCCCGCCGGTGCTGGCGGACCCCGGACAACTGGAGTCGGCGCTGCTGAACATCGCGATCAATGCGCGCGACGCCATGCCTGAAGGGGGCATCCTCCGGTTCCGTACCGAGATGTGCGATGCGCTGCCGGCCGTCCTGCACAGCCCTCACAGCGACTTGCAAAACCCTGCCCACGGCCGCTTCGTGGCGATATCCGTCGCCGACAACGGCACCGGCATGGACGAAGAAGTGAAGGAGCGCGCCTTCGAGCCCTTCTTCACCACCAAGGAGGCCGGACGCGGCACGGGCCTGGGCCTGAGCACGGTCTATGGCTTCGTCAAGCAGTCCAGGGGAGGAATCGTCATCGACAGCAAGCCGGGCCAGGGCACGACGGTGAGGCTGTATCTGCCGCTGCTCGAAGCGGCCGACCCGCCCGGCGTCGAGGATGAGGAGCGCCCCGACGAGACCATCGCGCCAGGCCTGCGCGTGATGCTGGTGGAGGACGACGCCGAGGTCCGCAACGTGGTGCACACCTTCCTGACAACGCTGGGCTGCGAAATCACCACGGCCGCCACGGGCGAGCAGGCACTCATGGCGATGGACGCCGGCGGTGTCGCCTTCGACCTGCTCCTGAGCGACATCGCGCTCGGCCCGGGCATGCGCGGCACGCGGCTGGGCGCCGAGGCACGACAGCGCTTTCCACAGATGGCGGTGCTGCTGATGTCGGGCTTTTCGTCCGAGTTGCTGGATGCGGACCGCGAGGTCCCGCAGGATTGGGAGTTGCTGCGCAAGCCCTACACGCGCTCCGAACTCGCGCGGGCGATTTGCAGGGTGATGGCCGGCCGCGCCTGAGCGCGGCGGCTGCGCCCGTTCATTGCAGCATCGCGGGTGCCGGCGCCAGGCAGCGCTGCACGAAGGCCGACAGCGCCCCCACGTCGGGAATCTGCACGTCGCGGCGGCCCTTCTCGGCAAAGCCGATGACGTTGTCGCGCGCCAGCCGCGACAGTGCCCGGCTCACGGTTTCCAGCGTCATGCCCAGGTAGTTGCCGATCTCCGCGCGGGTCATGCGCAAGGTGATCTGGTCGGTGCGCATGCCGCGCTCGGCCAGCGATTCGGCCCAATAACGCAGGAAGTCGGCCACGCGCGCATCGGCCGGCAGTGTGCAGACCGACATCAGCGAATCGCGGTCGTGGGCGATCTCGCGGCTCATCGCGGTGTGCAACACCTGCAGCAGGGCAGGATGCGAGACGCAGGCGCGCATCAGTGCTTCGTAGGAAACCATCCAGATCTCACCCGTGTCCATCGCCACCGCGTCGCAGGAATAGCTGCCATCGGCGATGCCGTCGAAGCCGAGCCAGTCGCCGCGGAACTTCAGGCCGACCACCTGTTCGCGGCCGTCCGCCGTGAGGTTCACGATCTTGAAGAAACCCGAGTTCAGGATGTAGAGATTGCCGAAGCGTTCGCCGGCCTGGTAGATCACATCGCCCGTATGCACGACACGGCGCTGCGGCTTCAGCTGCTCGGCCAACAGCCTGAGGTTGTCGGACGTCTGCTGGCCCGTCATGGCCGTTGCTGTCTTCTCGTTGGTGGCAATCGTGAGCATCTGGAACTCCTGGGTTGTCTGTCGCGTGTCTTTCGATGGATGGATGCTAGGAAGCCGACGGCAATGCAGAGACAACGTTCGGAATCGGTGCGTAACGCTCGGTGAACCGAATGTGTCCGGCGTGTATCAGCGCCGCGGCCTTGACCTGAATCAAGTTCGGTGCGAGCAGTCTGACTAGCCTCGACGGGTCACATACCGATCATTCCCATGCGCCTTCCGAACCGACTCCGCGAGCCCGAGGCCGGGCCCCAGCTTTCCCCGCTGGACGTGGCGAGCCTGCTGTGCCGGGCGCGCATGCTGCAGCGCGCCGCGTTGGAGGGAACCACGCCCAAACCGCTGCGCGGCAAGAATCTGGGGCTGCTGTACGAAACCCCCTGCGATGCGGCGCATGCGCTGTTCTGCGATGCCGCGGAGCGGTTGGGAGCGCGCGTTGCCACGATGCGCTCGAGCCTGTCGCTCGACACACCGCCGCAGGAGCTACGGCACACCGCCCGCATGCTCGGGCGCCTCTACGAGGCCGTGGAGTGCCAGGACATGGACCCGGCCCTGGTGCGGCAGATCGGCGAGCACGCGGGCATTCCGGTGTTCTACGGCGCCGCCATGGAAGACCATCCGGCCGTCCGGCTTGCCGAACTGCTCGGCGACGGGACTTCCCTGGCCGACAACCGGCGTTTCATGGTGCAGGCCCTGCTGCTGGAGCACATCGGCTGAGCCGCCTGGCGCATTCCGCGCCGGCCTTGATCCAGCGCAATGCGCCCGGGCGGGCTGCTTCCTACAGTGGATTGCACGGCCGTTTCGATGACAGCGCGACGCGCCGACTTTCCAACCACTGACCGCAAGGAATTCCCATGAAGACCGATACCCAATTGCGCGACGATGTCCAGGCCGAACTGAGCTGGGACCCGGCTTTCAAGGCGTCCGACATCGGCGTGATCGTCAAGGACGGCGTGGTGACCCTCACCGGCCACCTCTCCAGCCATGCGGAGAAGTACGCCGCGGAGCGCGCCGTGCAGCGCGTGCACGGCGTGAAGGCGGTGGCCGTCGAAATGACGGTGAAGCTGCCGTTCGGCAATGAGCGCACCGACGCCGACATCGCCATGGCGGCCGAGCGCGCGCTCGAATGGAACGTGCTGGTGCCGGACGGCAGGATCCGCCCCATGGTCGAAAAGGGCTGGCTCACGCTCCAGGGCGAAGTCGAGTGGGGCTACCAGCGCAGCGCCGCCGAAGGCGCGGTGCGCGACCTCATGGGCGTGACCGGCGTGTCCAATCTCGTGAAGGTCAAGCCAAAGCTGAGCCCCGCCGACGTGGAAAAGAAGATCCACGACGCGCTTTCCCGCCAGGCCGACCGCGAGGCCCGCCGGCTCTCCATCAGCGTCGACGGTTCGCAGGTCACGCTGCGCGGCGTCGTGCATTCCTGGGCCGAGCGCGACGCGGTGCAAGGCGCCGCGTGGGCCACGCCCGGCGTCTCGGTCGTTGTGAACGACCTGCTCGTGGACGCCTGAGCATGCGCGTCGCGCTCGTGAGCGCCTGAACATCATGCGTGCAATGGTGCTCGGCGCGGCGTGGCTTCCCCTCGAACTGGAGTGCCGCGCGACTCCGCAGCCCGGTCCCGGCGAACTGCGCCTGCGCGTGCTGGCCTGCGCGGTCTGCCGTACCGACCTGCACATCGTCGACGGCGAATTGCCGCTGCCCGTGCTGCCGATCGTGCCGGGGCATGAAATCGTCGGGGTGGTGGATGCGCTCGGAGCGGGCGTCGAGGGCTTTGCCATCGGCGAGCGGGTGGGCGTGCCCTGGCTGGGCCACAGCTGCGGCTGCTGCGCCTTCTGCCTGGACGCGCACGAGAACCTGTGCGATGCGCCGCGCTTCACCGGCTACCACCGCGACGGCGGCTTCGCGAGCCACGTGATCGCGGAGGCGGCGTTCTGCCTGACGCTGAAGCTGCCTGAAACCGACGCAGCGCGCATCGCTCCCCTGCTTTGTGCGGGCCTGATCGGCTGGCGCAGCCTCAAGGCCGCGGGCGAGGTCGCGCATGCGCGCCGGCTGGGCCTCTACGGTTTCGGCGCCGCCGCGCATCTCATGACGCAGGTGGCCGTCGCCCAGGGGCGCGAGGTGTACGCCTTCTCGCGGCCCGGCGACCATGCCACCCAGGCCCTTGCGCGCAGCCTGGGTGCGGCATGGGCTGGCGGCTCGGACCAGCGCCCGCCCGAACCGCTGGATGCGGCCATCCTGTTCGCGCCTGCCGGCGAGCTCGTGCCGGCCGCTTTGCGCGCCGTGCGCAAGGGCGGCCGGGTCGTCCGCGGCGGCATCCACATGAGCGACATCCCGTCCTTCGCCTACCGCTTGCTCTGGGAAGAGCGCAGCGTGGTCTCCGTGGCGAACCTGACGCGCGCCGATGCGCGCGAGTTCCTGGATTTCGCCCAGTCCCACCCGCTGCGCGTGCACGTGAAGACCTATGCGCTCACCCAGGCCAACGAGGCCCTGGCCGATCTGCGCGCGGGGCGGATCGAGGGCGCGGCGGTGCTGGTGCCGTGAGCCGGCACGGCACCTGCCGTGCCTGCCTTCGCGCTCAATGCGACATCAGCACCGGCAGCGTCATCCACTGAAGGATCGACAGCGTCGCCCCGCTCATCACCCATTCGCGTGCCCGGCTGTGGCCGTAGCAGCCCATGACCAGCAGGTCCGCGCTCAGGTCGGCCGCGAAGGACAGCAGCTTGTTGCCGGCGTCGTCCTCCTTGTTGCCGCCCGGGTGCAGGGTGGCATTGGCGACACCCTGGGCCCGCAGGTACTCCTGCAGGCGCTGCAGTGCGCCCTCGGCGTCCTCGCCATAGGAGACCACGTGCACGCGAGCTGCGGTGCGCAGCCATGGCAGCGCCGCGGTCACCGCGCGCGCGGCTTCGCGGGTCTCCTTCCATGCCACCAGCACGTTGCGGCCGATGGGGCCGATGGGCCCCGCATAGGGCAGCACCAGCGCCGGCCGGCCGCTTTGCACCAGCACGCTGGGCAGGAAGTCGCCGGGCAGCTCGCCGTCCATCGGGTCGTCGCGGTCGCGCTGGCCCAGGATCATCAGGTCCGCATAGAGCGCGCGCCGCGCGAACCCCCAGGGCCCGTCGCTTTCGGGCTCCGCCCAATGAAGGCGCTGCGAGCCCGCGGTGTTGGCCATGAACGTGGCGTGCATCTTGTCGCGCGCCGCCTTGTCGATCTCCTGCATGATCGCGACGGCTTCGGCCGCACCCTCGATGGCGTACGGATAGCGCATGAGCGCGGACAGGGTGCACGGGCGGGCCGTGACCTCGGCATCGAAGGTCTCGGCCAGCTGGCGCGCCAGCTTGATTCGCTCCACCGTGCGGGCGGAGCCGTCGAGGTGAAGCAGGATGGATCCGGGCGTTTGCATGAAAGCTCCTTTGGTCGGCGGCCTGTGATGCGCAGACCTTAGGCCGTGGCTCGCGGTGCGGCATTGCGCTGCATCAACCGCGCGCTCCGGCGTGACCGCGGTGTTGCTTGATCGGGCGCAAACCCGCACGGTGGGCTCCAGCCTAGCCTCGGGCGAGTGCCCGGCTTGGCCTCGAAGCCGCATCCGGACATCGCGCTTGCCGTGGCACCGCCGGTATCACCAAAGGAACGACGAAATGACCTCCTTCCAACAAGCCTGCATCGTGGGTAGCGGCATCGGCGCGCTGTCCGCTGCGGTTCTGCTGATCCGCGATGCCGGCATGCCGGGCTCGCACATCCGCATCCTCGAGGAGTCCACGCTGCCCGGCGGCGCGCTCGACGGCGGCGGAGATGCGCGCCAGGGTTACGTGACGCGCGGCGGGCGCATGTTCACCGACGAGACCTACACCTGCCTGTGGAATGTGCTGGAGAGCATTCCCTCGCCCGGCACGCCGAACCGCACGGTGCGCGACGAGATCATGGCCTTCAACGCACTGTGGCGCTCCGATGCGCATGCCCGGCTGATCGACCGCAACCGCCGCATACTCGATGCCAGCGACCTGGGTTTCAACTTCCAGGACCGGCTGGAGCTCATGCGCCTGCTCGCCACACCCGAGCGCGCCCTGGGAACGAAGCGCATCGAGGAGTGCTTTTCCACGCACTTCCTGGACACCCATTTCTGGGCGATGTGGCGCACCACCTTCGCGTTCCAGAACTGGCACAGCGCGGTCGAGCTCAAGCGCTACATGCTGCGCTTCCTGCAGGAGCTGCCGCGCATCCACACCCTGGGCGGCGTGCGGCGCACCGAGTTCAACCAGTACGACGCCATCGTGCGCCCGATGGTGAAGTGGCTGCTGGAACACGGCGTGCGCTTCGACTACGGAACGCGCGTGTCCGATGCGGACTTCACCGCCGGCGCGCAGGGCCTGCGGCTCGACACGCTGCATTGCCTGCGGGAGGGGCGCCCGTTCACCTACAGCCTGGGCGCGCACGAGTGCGCCTTGATCACCATCGGGTCGATGGTGGCCGACTCGCGCAACGGCAACGATCACCAGGCACCGGAGCTGGTACGCGACCAGCGCGACGGCGCCTGGACGCTGTGGCGGAACATGGCGCGCAAGGCACCGTGCTTCGGCCGGCCCGAGGTTTTCTGCGGCAACGTCGACGAGAGCAAGTGGGAGTCGTTCACCCTCACGATGCGCAGCCCTCTGCTGATCCGGCGCATCCAGGCCTTCTCAGGCAACGCCCCCGGCACCGGCGGGCTCATGACCTTCAAGGACTCGAGCTGGCTGATGTCGATCGTGGTGCCGCACGCCCCGCATTTCGAGGACCAGCCTGAAAGCGTCTTCACCTTGTGGGGCTACGGCCTGCTGCTGGATACGCAGGGCAACTACATCGAGAAGACGATGTCCCAAGCCGGCGGCCAGGACATATTGACGGAGCTCATGCACCACCTGGGCTTCGAGGACATCCTCGAAGAAGTCCGGCGCACCACGACCGTGGTGCCGGTGATGATGCCGTACATCACCAGCGAGTTCGAATGCAGGAGCGCGTCGGACCGGCCTCCGGTCATACCCGCCGGCGCACGCAACTTCGCCTTGCTGGGCCAGTACGTGGAAATTCCCGAGGACGTGGTCTTCACCGTCGAGTATTCGGTGCGCGGCGCGATGCACGGTGTCTACGGACTCATGGGCCTGGACACGGAGGTGCCCGCCATCTACCACGGGATCGCCGACCCGAAGGTGGCGTTGGCCAGCCTGCGCACGCTGATGGGCTGACGCCGGGGACGGCACGCGTCGGCGCGCGAAGATTGATCCATATCAGGCGCTTGGCCGTGCGACCGCGCAAGATGTTTCTTCATCTGGCTCGACGAGAAACTCCCATGACCTTCTTCTTCTGGCTACGCATTGCGCTGTGCATTGCACTGGGCGCGGCCATCCTGTGGTGGGCATTGCGGCTGTTCATCATTCGGCTCACGCTCGACTGAGCCCTGCGCGGAGAAACGCTCATGTGCATGGCCTTGCTGAGGAAGCTCGCCAGCGTGCGGCTTCCCTGCACCGAAGCCGATCCCGCGATGATCGACAGGCTGCGTGTGCTCGAGGCCGCCGGCCATATCAGGGTGCTGATCCCGCCCGTGCATGTGGACTGCGATCACTGCATGCGCCAGCCCCCGGCGACCGTGCTCGAGATCACGCCTCGGGGGCGCAGGGTCCTGAGCACGGGGACGATCGAAGAGGAAACGCCATTGCCCGCCATGCGCAGGCGGCATGCCTTGACCGCCCGGTCAGGAGACTGAGGCCGGGCTCATCGCCGCGCCCCCCGCGAAACTACTGGATGCTGGAGGCGAACCATCGAAAGGTGTTCTTCCGGTTCTGCGAGTTTCCTCCCGTCCGGATGAACAGGAAGCCGAACTGCGCATTGCCCAGCGAGTCGACTGGAATGCCTGCGGCGCGCAAGGCCGCGATTTCATCGCGCAGGCTCAGGTCGAGCGGCAGTTTCAGTGTGATGGTCGCACTGTGGATCGTCTGCTTTTGCATGGTTCACTTCCCTTGCGTATCCCCGATGAATCCAACCGTTCCCTTACGAAGGTCCGGCAGCCAGGAGCCTTGCGCGCAGCATGCCTTCGCGCAACGCATCGACAACATCGGCAGGCATGCCGCCCGCTTGTCGAAAGTCGAAGGTCGTTGTCTCGCCCTCATCCGATCGCACGACGATGACGTCGCTCCCGGCGTTCGGTGAAACATCCCCGATGGCTTGATGCGCATCGACCGGCATCTCGGTCGCTCGCCGCAGGTACAGGTCGAAGCGTCCATGAAAACCGAGCGGCAGCAATTCACCCTGCCCCCCGCGGACGACTTGCCGATGACGCGGTCCGGGATAGAAAGCGGACGTCCAGCGAATGCGCGCCTTCGTGTCGTCGACGGAGGTCACGCGGGCTCCGATGAAAACCGCGCCGGGCGCGAACATGCGGAACTCCCCGAGTGCCTCGAAATACCGGAACTGACGGTCGACACGGTCCTGAACCCAGGCGATCCCGTACCCGTTGGACTTCCACGCACGCGAGGCCAGGCAGGCGGCCCTCACACGCTCGCCGAGCGTTCTGCCCGCAGCGAATTCGCTGACGGTTGCCAGGCGCAGATAGCGGTACATGGCCGTCAGAGGACGCGCACGGCGCCACTGACCAGACGATGCAACAACGGCATTGGCATGGGATTCCCTCAAGAACTGCCGGCAGCGAATGATTTTTTGGGGGCCGGCGCGAACTCATCCTAAGACTGCGCAACGACTAAATCCAGGATAGAAATTTCGTCTGGTGGACACAAGACTATCCGCGTCGGATGGGTGGGGTGCCTCACGAGTCGGAGCGACTCATCTGGTCACATGAACCATCGCCGATAGCCCCTGTCCGGGTGATGGAAGAGCTATCATCGATTTTCTTTCTATCTCAAACAGCGCCTACCCTAGGGCTGTGAATAGCCGTCAACTAATTCGCGAAGGACGCAAGCGCCTCCAGATGAGCGAGCAGCAATTTGCTGATGCGCTGGGGGTTAGCCGTGGCGCAGTACAGCAATGGGAAAAGCAAGGCGGCACAGCTCCGAAGCGGGCCAATCAGGCACGCGTGGCGAAACTGCTCGGGATTTCCGTCGCCGAACTGGTCTCGGGCGTGTCGGCGGGCGCACGAGGGGTCGACGTGCGTGCTGAAGTTCCCCTGGTCTCCGAGGTCGAGGCGGGCAACTACACCGTCATCGACAACTTCAAGCCGACGACGCAATTCGACGCCATCCCTGTGAGCGTGCCGGTCAAGCGGCACACCTACGCACTGCGGGTTCATGGCGACAGCATGGTCAGCGAAAGCGGCGACTCCTTTCCCGCCGGATCCATCCTGATCGTCGAACCCGAGATGGAGGCCCTTCCCGGCGACTATGTCATCGCGGTGAACCATGCCAGCGAGACCACGTTCAAGCAACTCGTGAAAGACGGCGGAGACCTGTACCTCAAGCCGTTGAACAGCCGATATCCCATCAAGCTGCTCGGCAATGCGCGGGTCATCGGCGTCGTGCGCGAATTCACCAAGCGTTTTCGGTAGCGAGCGCAAAAAAATCGCAAGTATGTAGATAGATTTTCTACAAAGCGATACATTTTCCATCCTGGCGCGGCAATCGCCTGGCTCATTCGGGCAAGACGGCTGCGGTGGAAAGGATCGAACATGGATCCCCCGCAGCGGGTCGACCCCGGCGCGAGTTTTCGATGGCCGAAAGAACCGGTCGAAAACCATGGTTGCCGCAATCCTGGCGGAAGCAGGCGGCAATGAAGCTGATCCTGCCGCCACAGTACCGGGACCGGTTCGAATTCGTGTTCCACGTTGACCAGAGCTTCGATAGCCGGACAGTCGTGTGCAGGGCCGAGATCTTCGAGCATTCCGTCCTCAAAGCCGTCCTGCAGATCGTGGACACGAAGCGCACGCGGCTCGAAGTCGTCGATGCAGTCCTGGTTCGCTGCATCCGCTGGGCGGACCTCCGGATTCAGGACGAAGCGGGCGTCTGATTCATCTCTCTGCGTTAGCGGCACCAGGCGTCGATCTGTCGAACGAGGTCCGACCACAGCGCCTGCACGGCCACTGCGGCCAGCAGCACGCCAGCCACCCTCGCGCCCCAGGCCTGGCGTGTCCTGCCGCCAGCCAGCCGCAGACGCTGCCAGAGCCATGGCCCGACCAGCAGCGAGATGCCGCTGCCGGCAGCAAACAATGCCATCAGCGCTGCGCCCTCCAGCGCGCCGTTGGCCAGGCCTGCCAGCATCAATGCTGAGTACAGCAGCCCGCAAGGCAGCGCCACCCACAGCAGCCCGGTTGCAAGCACGCCCAGCCACGTGCCGCCGGCATGCGAGCGAAGACGCGATTCGAGCGAGCGGCCGATGCGCTGCGCCCACAGCGGCTGCCGGCCCGTGGCGGCCAGCATCGCGCCCCAGGCGAACACGAACACATGCAGCAGCACCCACAACGGCCGCAGCGCGGCAACCTGTGTGCTGGCCAGTGCGAGGCTGTCGACGCTGGCGGCGGCGACGGCGCCCGCCGCCGCGTAGCTCGCGAAGCGCCCCAGGTGGAAAGCGCCAGGTGCTGCGAACGTCGCCATTGCGCCGTGCTGCGCCGTGGGCGCGAGCGGCACGATGCGAATGACCGCCGACGAAGCCGCACCGCACATCGCCACGCAGTGCGGACCGCCGGCAAGGCCCATGACGAACGCGGCACCGGCGAGCGCGACCTGCATGTTCAGACCACGCGCGAAAAGCGCGTGCGGTTCGCGCGGGCGTAGCGGTCGAACACCATCGCGATGGCACGCACCAGGAACCAGCCTTGTTCGGTGACCGTGATGTCGTGATCGCTCAACCGCACCATGCCGCAGGCGACCAACGGCCCGAGCGCCGCGAATTCGGTGGCGAAGTAGTGCCGGAAATCGACGGCATGGGCCTCGCCCATGGCATCGAAGTCGACCCGGCCGCGGCACATCAGCGCCATGATCACCGCGCGGCGCAGCAAGTCGTCGCGCGACAGCACGAGGCCGCGCACCACGGGCAGGTGCCCCCGATCGAGAAGGTCGTAGTACTCGTCGAGCGTCTTGGCGTTCTGGCTGTAGGTGGCCCCCACGCGTCCGATGGCGGAGACGCCCAGCGCGATGAGGTCGCCATCGGGCCGCGTGCCGTAGCCCTGGAAGTCGCGCTGCAGCGTTCCGTGCCGCTTCGCGACGGCAAGCGGATCGTCTGGCAAAGCGAAATGATCCATGCCGATGTACACGTAGCCGGCTGCCGTGAGCACGTCGATCGCCCGCGCGAGCATGCGCACGCGCCCGGCCGCATCCGGCAGCTCCTCGGCCAGGATGCGACGCTGCGGCTTGAAGCGCTCCGGCAGGTGCGCGTAGGCGTACAGCGCGATGCGATCGGGCCGCAGTTCGCGGATCTGCGACAGCGTGCGTTCGAAGGAGGCATCGTTCTGCCGCGGCAGCCCGTAGATCAGGTCCACGTTGATCGACTCGAACCCCAGCGCACGCGCGGCCGCCATCAGAGAGAAGACCTGCGACGCCGGCTGAACGCGGTGCACGGCTTGCTGCACCGCGGGGTCGAAGTCCTGCACGCCGAAACTCAGGCGGTTGAACCCCAGCGCCGCGAGGTTCGACAGCCGCTGCGCGTCGACGGTGCGCGGGTCGATCTCTATCGAGCGCTCGCCGCCGCGCTCGAAGGAGAAGGAGCGGTGCAGCAGCGCGGCCAGCTCGGCCAGTTCCTGGTCGTCCAGGAAGGTCGGCGAGCCGCCGCCCAGGTGCAGCTGGCTCACGGTCGCGCCGCGCCCCAGCTGCGCCGCCTGCAGCTCGATCTCGCGCGCCAGGTAGGCGAGGTACTGGCGTCCCCGCTCCTTGTGGCGCGTGACGACCTTGTTGCAGGCGCAGTAGTAGCACAGCGATTCGCAGAACGGGATGTGCACGTAGAGCGACAACGGCGCCGCTTGCGCGCCGGCGTCGCGTCGCTCGCGCAGGGCCTGCAGATAGTCGTCTTCGCCGAAGGCCTCGACGAAGCGGTCGGCGGTGGGATAGGAGGTGTAGCGCGGCCCGGGAACGTCGAACTGCCGCAGCAGTTCGATCGGCAAGGCGGGCGCGGGAACGTCGAGGACAGCTGCTGAGGACATGTTCATCCCGAAAATGTTTGAGGCGGCGTGCCTCGGCGCTCGGCCGCCGGCGGCCTGGCGAGCAGCACGGTGCAGGCGCTCGATGCCGCCGCCATCAGCCAGAAGACGAAGAACGCCGCCGTGTACAGGCTCTGGCGGGACATCCGCAGCGCATCGGCGCCGCAGAAGGTGTTGAGCGGGTCGAACAGCGCGAACACCAGCACCTCCATGCCGCAAGCCACCAGGAAGGAGGGCCAGAGGATGGTCGCCAGCTGGCGCCACCCGTTCATGACCCGGGTCTCCCCGACGGCGGCGGCACATCCTCGGCGGGCGTGAGCGCATGGTTTCGCCCTGCGAGCGCGGGCATGAGTTTCTTGTCGCCCAGCGTCTTGTTGATCTCGATGCCCTCGCGGTAGTAGTCCTCGGACACCAGTGCTTCGGGGCGGGAGAGCGCGAGCCAGAGCGTCACGAAGCCCGCGACCACCACCACCGCGGGCCCCGCGATCACCATCCAGAGCATCGGGTAGCGCCACCATGCGAGCGCCGCGGGTTCGGTTGTTGTTGTTGCCATCGTGTTCATCTCGACCTTTCAGCGCGGCACCAGGAAGACCGCTTTTTCGGAGACCTGCACCGCGCCACCCTCTTCCCGGATGTCGAAGTGCACCGTGTGGGAGCCGGCCGGCGCTGCGCCGTAAGGCACCTGCAGCCGCACCGCGACCCAGCGCGACTGGGCCGGCTCGACCGCAACCGCTTCGTCCGGCGAGACACTGAGGCCCTCGATGCCGTGCGCGGCGATCCGGTAGCGCTGCGGCTGCTCGGTGGCGTTCATGATCTGGAGCCGGTAGACGTTCTCCAGGCGCCCGCCTTCCACGATGCGCGCGAGCGATGCGCGGTCGCGCACCACGTCCACCTTCAGCGGCGTGCGCGTGACGAGGCTGGCCAGCAAACCGGTCACCAGCAGCGCGAGGATCGCCGCGTAGACCAGCACGCGCGGGCGCAGCACGCGGCGCAGCAGCTGGCGGCGGCTCCAGCGGCCTTCCATGCCGTTGTGCGTGTCGTAGCGGATCAGCCGCGGCGCATAGCTCATCTTCGTCATGACGGTGTCGCAGGCATCCACGCACAGGCCGCAGCCGATGCATTCGTACTGCAGGCCTTCGCGGATGTCGATGCCGGTCGGGCACACCTGGACGCACAGGCCGCAGTCGATGCAGTCGCCCAGCGCCAGCGTGCGCGGATCCGGCCCCTTGCGGCGCGGCGCGCGCGGCTCGCCGCGTGCGGGGTCGTAGGTGACGATGAGCGTGTCGCGGTCGAACATGGCGCTCTGGAACCGCGCATAGGGGCACATGTACTTGCAGACCTGCTCGCGCATGAAGCCGGCGTTGCCGTAGGTGGCCAGGCCGTAGAAGAAGACCCAGAACACTTCCCAGGAGCCCATTTGCGTCTGCAGGAAGGCCATGCCCAGCTCGCGGATGGGCGTGAAGTACCCCACGAAGGTGAACCCGGTCCACAGCGCGATGCCGATCCAGATGATGTGCTTGGCCCACTTCTTCACCAGCTTCTCGAGCGACATCGGTTCGGCGTCCAGCCGCATGCGCGCGGTGCGGTTGCCCTCGATCCTGTGCTCCACCCACATGAAGATCTCGGTGTAGACCGTCTGCGGGCAGGCGTAGCCGCACCACAGGCGGCCCGCCACTGCGGTGAACAGGAACAGCGACAGCGCGCTGATGACCAGCAGGCCCGACAGATAGATCAGGTCCTGCGGGTACAGCACCAAGCCGAAGATGAAGAAGCGGCGCGCGGCCAGATCGAACAGCACCACCTGCCGCCCGCCCCACTCCACCCAGGGCATGCCGTAGAACACGAGCTGGGTCAGGAACACCATGGCCCAGCGCCAGCGCGCGAACACGCCGCGCACCGTGCGGGGATAGATCTTCTTCGAAGCCTCGTAGAGGCCGACCTCCTCGGCTACCGGTGCGCTGGCAATGGGAATGATCTTGCGCGGCATGGACGCGCGGCCTCAGGGTCCGGCCGCCGCGGGCGCGGCGGCGGCGGTGGTGTTCGAGTTCGAGAAGCCCCACACATAGGAGGCCAGCAGCTTGATCTGGGCCTCGGTCAGACGGCCCTGCTGCGCCGGCATCTCGTTGCGCTTGCCCTCGTTGATCATCTGGATGATGGCGGCCTCGCCGTAGCCATGCAGCCAGATCTTGTCGCTGAGGTTGGGTGCCCCCAGCGCCTGGTTGCCGACGCCGCCGATCCCATGGCAGGCCGCGCAGGCCGTGAACTTCGACTTGCCGAGGCCCGCGCGCACCGAATCATGCGGCTCACCCGACAGGCTCAGCACGTAGTTGGCCAGGTTCTTCACGTCCTCCGTCGTCCCGACCGCCGCGGCCATGGGCGGCATGACGCCGATGCGCCCGTTGGTGATGGTCTCGACGATCTTGTCGGGCGCGCCGCCGTGCAGCCAGTCGTTGTCGGTGAGATTGGGAAACCCCTTGCTCCCGCGCGCATCGGAGCCATGGCACTGGGCGCAGTTGTTCATGAACAGGCGCTCGCCGATGGCCCTGGCCTGCGGGTCGCGCGCCACCTCCTCGACTGGCATGGCCGTGAAGCGGGCATAGACCGGGGCGAGGGCCTGCGTGGCCTGGGCGACCTCGGCGTCATAGGCGCTGCGCGAGCTCCAGCCGGACTGCCCCCCGAAGCTCCCCAGGCCGGGGAAGACAGCCAGATAGCCCAGGCCGAAAACAATGGTCAGCACGAACAGCCCGATCCACCACATCGGGAGCGGGTTGTTGGCTTCGCGCAGGTCTTCGTCCCAGACATGGCCGGTGGTGTTGTCGGCGCTTGCCGGCACGCGCTTTCGCGCCGTCAGCCACAGCAGCAGCACGCAGCCGAGGATGCTCAGCAGCGACGCCACGGCAACGTAGTTCGACCAGAAATGGCTGATGAAATCGCTCATGTGGGGTCTCCTTCAGTCCTGCTCGAACGGCAGGCGGGCCGCTTCCTGGAAGTCGCGCGCATTGCGCCGCGAGTACGCCCAGATCACGATGCCGATGAAAAGCACGAAGCAGACGACGGTGGCGGCGACGCGCAAGGTGGTGATGTCGATCATGGTTTCGCTCCTTCGCTGCCTACTTGAGCGCCAGGCCCAGCGACTGCAGGTAGGCCACGGTGGCCTCCATCTCGGTCTTGCCCGTGACCTCTTCCCGGGCCTTGGCGATCTCCGCGTCGGTGTAGGGCACGCCGGCGACGCGCAGCGCGCGCATGTGGGCCGGCAGGGACTCTGCGTCGACCAGGCTCTTTTCGAGCCATGTGTAGGCCGGCATGTTCGACTCGGGCACGAGGTCGCGCGGATTGTTCAGGTGGATGCGATGCCATTCGTCGCTGTACTTGCCGCCCACGCGCTGCAGGTCGGGCCCGGTGCGCTTGCTGCCCCACTGGAACGGGTGGTCGTAGACGAACTCGCCGGCCACGGAGTAGTGGCCATAGCGCAGCGTCTCCGAGCGGAAGGGGCGGATCATCTGCGAGTGGCAGTTGTAGCAACCCTCGCGCAGGTAGATGTCGCGCCCGGCGAGCTGCAGCGGCGTGAGCGGCTTGACGCCCTGCACCGCTTCGGTGGTGGACTTCTGGAAGAACAGCGGCACGATCTCGACGAGGCCGCCGATGGCCACGACCACCAGGATCAGGACGATCATCAACAGGTTGTTGGTCTCGATCTTCTCGTGGGAGAAGCCGGTGGACGCGGGTGTCTTGGGGTTGTTCATGGATGTCCTCAGGCGTGGGCGATGGCGGGCGGAACACTGGCGCGCACCGAGAAGCCCGAGATGACGGTCATCCAGACGTTCCAGGCCATCACCAGCATCCCGCTCAGGTAGAGCAGGCCGCCGATCAGGCGCACCACGTAGAACGGGAAGGTGGCCTTCACGCTCTCCACGAAGGTATAGGTGAGCGTGCCGTCGGGGTTGATGGCGCGCCACATCAGGCCCTGCATCACGCCGGCGATCCACATGGCCGCGATGTACAGCACGATGCCGATGGTGGCGATCCAGAAATGCGCCTCGATGGCCTTCACGCTGTACATGGTGGTGCGGCCGTACATGCGCGGGATCAGGTAGTACAGCGAGCCCATGGTGATGAAGCCCACCCAGCCGAGCGCTCCGGAGTGCACATGGCCGACGGTCCAGTCGGTGTAGTGGCTCAGGGCGTTGACCGTCTTGATGGACATCATCGGTCCTTCGAAGGTCGACATGCCGTAGAACGACAGCGCCACGATCAGGAAACGCAGGATCGGATCGGTGCGCAGCTTGTGCCAGGCGCCCGAGAGCGTCATCACGCCGTTGATCATGCCGCCCCAGCTCGGCGCCAGCAGGATCAGCGAGAACACCATGCCCAGCGACTGGGTCCAGTCGGGCAGCGCGGTGTAGTGCAGGTGGTGGGGCCCCGCCCACATGTAGGTGAAGATCAGCGCCCAGAAGTGCACGATGGACAGCCGGTACGAATACACCGGGCGGCCCGCCTGCTTGGGGATGTAGTAGTACATCATCCCCAGGAAGCCGGCCGTGAGGAAGAAGCCGACGGCGTTGTGGCCGTACCACCACTGCACCATCGCATCCTGCACGCCCGCATAGGCCGAGTAGCTCTTCATCCAGCCGGCGGGAACCACCGCGCCGTTCACGATGTGCAGCAGCGCCACCGCGATGATGAACGCGCCGTAGAACCAGTTGGCCACGTAGATGTGGCGGACCTTGCGCCTGCCGATGGTGCCGAAGAACACGATCGCATAGGCCACCCAGACCACGGCGATCAGGATGCCGATGGGCCATTCGAGCTCGGCGTATTCCTTGCCTCGGGTGTAGCCCAGCGGCAGGCTGATGGCGGCCGCCACGATCACCAGCTGCCAACCCCAGAACACGAAGGAAGCGAGCGCGGGCGCGAACAGCCGGACCTGGCAGGTGCGCTGCACCACGTGGAAGCTCGTGGCCATCAGCGCGCAGCCGCCGAACGCGAAGATCACCGCGTTGGTATGCAGCGGCCGCAGCCGCCCGTAGCCGAGCCATGGAATGCCGAGGTTGAGTTCGGGCCATGTCAGCTGGGAGGCGATGATCACGCCGACCAGCATGCCGACCACCCCCCAGACCACGGACATGAGAGCGAACTGCCGCACGACCGTGTCGTCGTATGTCGCGGCGGGTGGGTGCGTTGCTTGCATCGTCGGGCCTCTTGTTGGATGACGGGAAGTCTCTCCGGGGCCCCGCTCGCGAGCCTTGATGCAAATCAATCGTTGTGCAGGATGCGGTCGCCCTCGACCTCGATGTCCTCGAACTGCCCGCGCTCGATCGCCCACCAGAGCCCGCCGAGGATCGCGAGCACCAGCACCACGGACAGCGGGATGAGCAGGAAGAGGATGTCCATCAGCGCACCGCCGGGCCGGCGGCGGCGAGCCGCGCCGCGTTGAGGACCACCACGAGCGAGCTCGCGGCCATGCCGAGGCCGGCAAGCCACGCCGGCAGCCAGCCGGCGACGGCGAGCGGCACGCACAGCGCGTTGTAGCCCGCGGCCCACGCGAGGTTCTGGCGCACCACGCGCACGGTCCGGCGTGCCTGCGCGATCGCCTGCGGAATGGCGCACAGCCGGTCCCCCAGCACGACGAAGTCTGCGCGCGCCCGCGACAGCGGCACGGCGCGGCCGAAGGCGAAGGAGGCGTCCGCGCGTGCCAGCGAAGGGCCGTCGTTCAGCCCGTCGCCCACCATCGCGATTCGCCGGCCCTCGGCCTGCAGCCGCCACAGCACGTCGAGCTTGTCCTCCGGCGTGCAGCCGCCCTGCGCGAAGGCAATGCCGGCCTGCGCGCCCACGTCCTTCGCCGCGCTGTCGCGGTCGCCCGACAGCAGCCGCACCGTCACGCCCTGCGCACGCAGGGCCGCCACGGCCGCACCGGCATCCGCGCGCAGTTCCTCGGCCAGCACGAAGCTGGCGACCCATCCCTGTGCGTCGCGCAGATGGACCTGCGCTGCTTCCACCTGCAGCGGTGGCACGCCGCAGAACGCGGCCGATCCGAGGCGCACGTGCCGCGGAGCGCCCGAGCGATCGCGCACGCGCTGCATGAGGCCTTCGAGCCCGAGGCCGGCGGTCTCGCCGGCATGCGCCACGTTCCAGCCGGGCGGGGTGCGGAACTGCGCATGCCATGCCTTCACCAGTGCCTGCGCGACCGGATGCAGCGATTGCGCCGCGAGCGCAGCCGCCATCTCCAGCGCATCGCCGGGTCGCAGGCCCTGCCGGCAATAGATGCGCTCCAGGCGCAGCACGTCGCCGGTCAAGGTGCCGGTCTTGTCGAACACCACGGTGTCGACGGATGCCAGGGCCTCCAGCGCCTGCAGGTTGGACGTCAGCACGCCGCCGCGCGCCAGCGCGCCGGCGCTCGCGAGCATGGCGGCCGGCGCCGCCAGCGAAAGCGCGCACGGGCAGGTCACGATCAGCACCGCCACCGCCACCATCAACGCCCGGCCCGGGTCCACCCGCCACCAGAACGCCGCGGCGCCCACCGCGCAAGCCAGCACCACGACGAGGAAAGGCCGCGCCACCCGGTCCGCCAGCAGCGCCAGGCGCGGCTTGTTCAGGGCCGCGCTTTCCATCAGTCGCGCGATCTGGGCAAAGCGCGTGCCCTCGCCCACCGATTCGATGCGCACCTGGACCACCGCCGACAGGTTGTGGCTGCCGGCCAGCACACGGTCGCCGCAAGGACGCGGCACTGGGCGTGATTCGCCGGTGAGCAGGGCCTCGTCCGCGCTGGTGTCGCCGTCGATCACCACGCCGTCGGCCGGGAACGCCTCGCCGGGGCGCACCCGGACCACGTCGCCGGCGGCGAGCCCGCGCGCGGCCACGCGGACCCAGCTGCCGTCGCGGGCCAACCGCTCCACGCTGTCGGGAAGCCGGTGCATCAGGGCCTCGAGCGATCCGGCGGTGCGCTCGCGCAGGCGCGCCTCCAGCCAGCGCCCGGTCAGAAGGAAGAAGACGAACATCGTCAGCGAGTCGAAATAGACCTCGTGGCCCAGCGGCCCGCCGCTGTCGAAGGTGGCGGCGCTGCTGACGGCGAAGGTCGCGAGCACGCCGAAGGCCACGGGCAGGTCCATGCCGATGCGCCCCGCGCGCAGGTCGCGCCAGGCGCTGCGAAAGAATGGACCGCAGGAGAACAGCAAGACGGGCAGCGTGAGCACCCAGGAGGCCCAGCGCAGCAACTGCGCCGCGTCGGCCGTCATGTCGCCGGGCCTGGCGATGTAGGCCGGGTAGGCGTACATCATGACCTGCATCATGCAGAAGCCCGAGACCAGCCAGCGCCAGAGCGCCATGCGCAGTTCGCGCGCGCGCTGCCGGCTCGCCGGCTGGCTGTCGGCGGGAAGCAGCGGGTAGCCGGCCGCGGCCGAGACCTCGAACCAGCGCGAGGGCCGCGTGGCCGCGGCAGACCACACCACGCGCGCGCGCCTGCTCGCGGCGTTGACCTGCGCTTCGATCACGCCCGGCACTTTCCGCAGCGCATCTTCGACGGTGAAGGCGCAGGCGGCGCAGTGCATGCCCTCGACCGCGACCTGCGAGGCCCATCGGCCCGTGGCCGCATCCCCCTGCTCCAGCTGGCTGAAGGCCGGCCACTCCAGCGGGTCGTCGAGCAGCCGCCAGCTCTCGGCTGCGGCCGTTGCAGCGGGTGCGGAGGATGGATGCGGAGAGAACGAGGCGAGCGCGGCTTGCATCGCAGCGAGGCTAAGGCCGGACTCGGCCGCTCTTGTTGATCTGCATCAACGCGCGGGGCGCGGGCCTGCCTAAGCTCGCGCAACACCTTCCCCGGAGACCCCTCATGTTCAAACGCATCCTCGTTGCCACCGACGGTTCCACGCTCTCGAAGAAGGCCGTGACGAGCGCGATCGCACTCGCCGCCCGGAACGACGCCGACCTCGTGGCGCTCAACGTGATTCCGCGCTATCCCAGGAGCTACCTGGAAGGCGCCATGACTTTTTCGGCGGAAGACATCGGGCGCATCGAGAAACAGTGGGCCGAGAAGGCACAGGCAATGCTCGACACCGTGAGCGCGCGCGCCAAGGAAAGCGGCGTGCGGATCAAGACGGCGACGGCCAACTCCGACCTGGTGGCGGAATCGATCATCGCGGCGGCCAAGAAATACAAGAGCGACCTGATCGTGATGGCCTCGCACGGACGCAAGGGCATCAAGCGCCTGCTGCTGGGCAGCGAGACGCAGCACGTGCTGGCGCACTCGACGCTGCCCGTGCTGGTGCTTCGCTAGTGCGTTTCCGAAGATAGAGAGTCAGGGAGTCGCGCGTCCGCGCGACCTCCCGAACCTGCCTCCCCGCTCCCCTGCCCGCGGGGATTGCCCGCGACCGTTCCGGCCGTCCGGCAGCCTGACCTTCCGACTCATCTGAAGCGGCGGTTTTCGCTCGCTTTCGAAATAGGAAGGGATTTCCATAATGGAAATTATTTCCACAAAATTCCTATGATCGCCTCCGGCCGACTCCGTGACAGCGGAGCCGCCGGCCAGCACCAGCAGAGCGCTCGCACCTCTGCGCCATCGATCAGAACGAGGAGACTCCCTTGGAATTTGGCAAATCTTTGACTTTCAGGCTTGCATCGACTGCGGCCCTGGCACTGGCCGTGACCGCATGCGGAGGAGGAGACGGCGGTGGCGGCGGCATCCCCTTCACGGCCCTGCCCGCTTCGCCGGCCGCACCCAGCAGCCCGGCGGCGCCCGTCCAGGAGGCGCCGCCCGCGCCGGCGGACCCGGTCGCGGAGGCGCCCGACGACAGCTTCGACACCTACTACAACGTCTGCAGAGGCACGAACCCCAAGTGCTACAACGACTGGGGGGCCTTTGCCACCACGCCGGACCGGGTGCTCGTTTATTCGCGCACGGCCGGCCCGCGGCATGCAGTGCTGGGCACGCCGATGGCGGCCGGCCTGAACCCCGTGATGAACCCGGACAACGTGATGCAGGCGGGCCTGGTGCGCATGCTGTCGGCCGAGGGCATCACCGTCGACTGGACGGAAGACGTCGCGATCCTCAGCGGCCGCATCAACAACTACAAGGCGATCATCTTCGCGAGCTCGAACCGGGACACCTTGTGGAACGGCGCGGTCAGCACGAGCCAGGACGCGGCGCGCACCGCGCTGCGCAACTACATGCGCCGCGGAGGCGGCTTCGTCGGGCTGCACAACGCCTTCGGCGCGGAATACAACTGGCCCTACTACGAAGGCCTGCTCGGCAACGCGAACTTCTACAACCACGGTCCGAACCGCGGCGGCGATGTCGAAATCGTCTCGGACGATCCGTCGACGAAGGACGTGCCCAAGCGCTTCTCCTTCCAGGACGAGTGGTACAACCTGATGCCCTTCCCCACCAAGGTGAAGTTCCTGGCCAAGGTCGATACCTCGACCCTGAAACCGCTCACCTCGGCGCCGCACCCGGGCCACGCCGACTTCCATCCGGTCGCGTGGTGCCAGTACTACGACGGCGGCCGCGCATGGCTCACGACCCTCGGCCACAACGCCCACTCGTTCACCGCCGACCTGCAGGGCGTCGGTGCCATCGAGTTCCAGAAGCTCGTCGTCCAGGGCGTCAAGTCGGCCATGGGCCTCACGCCTTTCTGCACCGAGTAACGCCGGCAACCGTTCACGGGACAGACATTCATGAAGCAAAAATCATTGGTCACGTTGCTGATTTCCTGCGGCGTGCTCGCATCGCCATTGCTGATCACTGCCTGCGGCGGCTCGAGCGGCGACGGCGCACCCTTCCTGCCGGTAGCGCCGGCTCCCGCGCCGCCACCGTCATCCAGCGCGCCGCCGCCGCCAGCGCCGCTCCCGGCGGCCGGCGCGCCAGCGGCCGACCTGTCGGACTGCTGCACCGCCGGCGACAAGGACTTTCCCAAGGTGGGAGGCAACCTCGGCAACCAGAACTATTCCAGCCTGCGCAAGATCGACAAGGCCGCGATCGGCCGATTGGGTGGCGCCTGGGTCAACCAGATCGAAGGCGGCATGACCACCGGCAACAACCAGAGCACGACGGTGGTGGTCGATGGCGTCATCTACATCGAGTCCGCCCTCGGCAACGTGATCGCGGTGGACGGCAAGACCGGCCTCACCAAATGGAAATGGACCACACCCTACGGCGGCATCACCCGCCGCGGCGTGGCCGTCGCAAAGGACCTGGGCCTGGTGTTCACCGTGGCCACCGGCAACCGCCTGGTGGCCCTGCGCACCGACACGGGCGCCATCGCCTGGATCAAGCAGTATCCGAGCAGCACCACCGACCCCGACTATCAGGGCGCACTGCAGAAGGTGGCCCTGGTCTATCACGACAAGCGCCTCTACCTGGGCACCAACGACGGCAACCGCGGCGCCGCCTTCTCCGCCGATGCACTGACCGGCAAGGTGCTGACGTCGTTCTGGGGCGTGCCGCGCGCCGGCGAGATCGGCTACGACACCTGGGGAGGTGCCGCCGAGTCCGATCGCACGGGCGCGACACCCTGGATCCATCCAGCCGTGGACCCGGAGCTGGGCCTCGTCTACTGGACCTTCGGCAACGTGCGTGGCGGCTCGTCGCAGAACGGTTCCGCACGTCCCGGGCTGAACCTGTTCGCCAACTCGATCGTCGCCCTCGACCTCAAGACCGGCGAGTACAAGTGGCACTTCCAGTCCGTCCACCACGACATCTGGGACATGGACAACGTCATGTCGCCGGTGCTCGCGGACGTGAAGATCGACGGGCGTGATCGCAAGGTCGTGATCTACGGCAGCAAGACCGGCATGTACTACATCCTCGACCGAAAGGACGGCAGCGCCCCGCTGGGCATCGACGAAGTGCCGGTCAAGCAGGATGCCCGCCAGGCCAGCTGGCCCACGCAGCCCATGCCGCGCCAGGGCGCCTGGACCGAGACCTGCATCGTGGACCAGCCGCTGGGCACGGCGATTCCGGGCGACCCCAACCGCGCGGTGCCGAACTATGTGAAGGGTTGCCTGTACGACGCGCATTGGGACGTGCCCATCCTCTCCATTCCGGGGCACGGGGGCGGTGCCAACTGGAACCACCAGTCGTACAGCCAGCGCACCGGCCTGGTCTACACGGGCATGGGCTACGTGTCCGCCGCGCACTCGCTGACCGAGGCGAGCAACGGCCTGCGCCCGCCAGGCACCTACATGACGGGCGCCGTGGTGGCCGTCGATCCGGGCACCAACCTCGTCAAGTGGAAGAAGCAGATGCCGTACTCCCTTGCGCACGGCAACGGTATCCTGACCACGGCGTCCAACCTCCTCTTCATCGGCCAGCCCGACGGCAACCTGCTGGCCATGGATGCCAACGACGGCAGCGAACTGTGGCGCTTCCAGACCGGCGCCGCGATCAGCGCCAGCCCGATCACCTACGAGATCGACGGCGAGCAGTACGTCGCCGTGTTCTCTGGCGGTACGAGCATTCCGTATGGCGACTCGGCCCCTCGGGGCGACCGCCTGTGGGCGTTCAAGGTCGGTGGCACGGTGCAGCCGCCAGCAACGCCGATTCCGCCCGTCGTGCGTCGCCCGGTGTCGGGGTCGGCCGTGGAAGGCGCGGCGCTGCCCACCCCCAACACGGTGTTCCTGGCACGTGTGCAGACCGCCGGGAACGCGCCCGGGGCTGCCGAGTCGACGGCGGTCAACGCCATGACCCCGACCTTCATGCGCGTGCCGGTGAACACCACGGTGACCTTCACCAACCCGGCCGACAACGCCAACACGCACTGCGCCACCCAGTTCTTCGAGGGCCGCTTCAACTTCAGGCTGGCGCCTGGACAGTCCGCGAACCACACCTTCGACGCGCCCGGCGAGTACTTCTACAACGACTGCCACAGTCCGCGCCCCACGGGCAAGATCGTCGTGTACTGATCTGCGTCCTTCGCAGGATCCATGCAAAAAAACACCGGCATTTGCCGGTGTTTTTTTTTGGAGCGGCGCAGTGCGATCAGCGCAACCGCTGCTCGAGCGGGTCTCCGACCAATGCGACCCGGCCATCGGGACGGCGGATCCACAGGCGCTCGTTGCCATGGCCGTCATCGGCCACGAAGAGCACCGCATCCGCGAGCGCGCGAAAGCCCAGCGGCATCGAATTGCGCGGACCCGCCGCGACATCGGCCACGGCGCGGGTACCGGCCGACGAACCGTCGCTCGTCCAGGGCTCGACGCCGCGCGCGGCCCCGCCGTTCGCCGAGAACCACAGCCGCGAGCCGATGGCGGCGAAGCGTGCCGGAGAGCCGCTTTCGGCGCCCGGTGCGATGTCCTTGACGAGTGCGGTCCCCTTTGCCGTGCCGTCGCTGCGCCAAAGTTCGGCACCGGACACACCGTCCGTCGCGGCGAAATAGAGCCGTCCGCCCATCGTCGACAACGGGCTCGCAATGGCCCCCTCGGCGCCCGGACGGATGTCCGCCACAAGCGTCGTGCCGGCCGTGGTGCCGTCGCTCCTCCACAGTTCGGTGCCATGGACACCGTCGTTGGCGGCAAAGTACAGCATGCGGTCGAGTGCGACCAGGTGCGCGGGGCGCGAGGACGCTTCGCCCGGGCGGATGTCCTTCACCATTCGCGTGCCCTGATCGGTGCCGTCGCTCTTCCACAGCTCGGCCCCGTGCACACCGTCGTTCGCGGTGAAGTAGATGCTGTCGCCCACGGCGGTCAGGCCTTGAATGTCCGCATCCTCGATGCCCGGGCGGATGTCCTTCACCAGGCGTGTGCTCTGCGGCGTTCCCTCGCTGACCCAAAGCTCATGGCCATGCTCGCGCGTGGTCGCGGTGAAGAACAGGCGCTTGCCGGCCACCGTGAGCTGGCGTGCGACCGCCCGGGGGCCGGTGTTGATCGAGGACACGCGCGTGGTGGTTGTCGCGCTGCCCGACGTCTTCCACACCTGGAAGCCGGTGCTGCCGTCGTTGGCGACAAAGTACAGCGCGTCCCCGAACACCGTCAGCTCGCTGGGCATGGAGCCTTCCTCGCCTGGGCGCAGGTCGATTACCGGCGAAGTGCCTGCAGCCGTTCCATCGGTGCGCCAGAGCTCGAGGCCGCGCTCGCCGTCCGTGGCCGTGAAGTACACACGGCCACGGAACGGCGTCTGCCAGACGGGGAAAGATCCCCGGAAGCCAGGGCGGATGTCCTTGAGCATCCTCGTGCCCGCGGCGCTGCCGTCCGTGATCCAGAGCTCCTGGCCCGAGCTCGCGTGGAAGGCGGAAAAAAGCATCCGCGCGCCCAGCGGCGTCAGTCCGGTGGGAGAGACGAAGGCCAGCCGCTGGCGCTGCTCGGGAAGAACTTCGCGCTCGGGATCCTGCGCGAACGCGGCCGATTGGGCGAGGAGCGCCAGCGCGGCGAACCACGCGGGGCGCGCGAAGCGCATCGCAGCCTTGGGCATCTCAGCCCCCGAACCACCGGGCCGGCACCGTCACCAGTTGCGGGAACAGCACCATGACGAACATGATGGCGAACTCGGCCGCCATGAACGGCAGCACGCCGCGGGTGACGTCGTCCATCTTCATCTTCCCGACACCTGCAACGACGTTCAGCACCACCCCCACGGGCGGGGTGATGAGCCCGATGGAGTTGTTGATGATGAACATCACGCCGAAGTAGACCGGATCGATGCCCGCGGCAATGACGACCGGCATCAGCACCGGTGTCAGGATCAGGATGGTGGGCGTCATGTCCATGGCCGTGCCCACGGCCATGACCAGCACCATGATCGTGATCATCAGGAGGATCTTGTTCCCCATGAAGGGCTGGAGCAGACCCACCACCTTGGACGGCAGGTCCGCCACCGTGATCAGCCAGGCGCTGACCATGGCCGCGGCAATCAGGAACATGACCACGGCGCTCGTCTTCGCGGCGCTCACGAACACCTTGTAGAGCTCGCCAAAGCTCAGCTCGCGGTAAATGAAGGTGGCGACGAAGAACGCGTAGACGGCCGCGACCACGGCAGCTTCCGTCGGCGTGAAGACACCCATGCGCAGGCCGACCAGGATGATGACGGGCAGCATCAATGCCCAGCCCGCATCCCGCGCGGCCTTCATGACTTCGCGTGCCGGCTTGCGCGGCGGCGGCTGGATCTTCTCGTGCCGCACGAGCCATGCCCAGGTCACCCACAGTGCGCCGCCGATCAGCAAGCCCGGCACGATGGCGGCCAGGAACAGCTTGGAGATCGACACATTCGCTGCAACGCCGAAGATCACCAGGCCGATGCTGGGCGGAATCACGGGGCCGATGATCCCCGTGGCGGCGATGAGGCCGCCCGCCCGCGCCTTGTCATGGCCCGCCCTGACCATCATCGGCAGCAACAATGCGGTCAGCGCGGCGGCGTCCGCGACGGCCGAACCCGAGAGCGCCGAGAGCAGGCAGCCGGCCATGATGGTCACGTAGCCCAGGCCTCCTCGCACGTGCCCCACCAGTGCCAGCGCAAGGTCGACGATGCGCTTGGACAGGCCGCCGGCATTCATGATCTCGCCGGCCAGCATGAAGAACGGCACCGCCAGCAGCGGAAAACTGTCGGCACCGCCGATCACGTTCTGCGCGAGGATCTGTGCGTCGAACAGATCGAGGTGCCACATCAGCGCCACGCCGCATGCGAGCAGCGAGAACGCGATGGGAATGCCCATCGCCATGGCCAGCAGCAGGGAGCCCACGAAAACGAGTATGGTCATTTGCGCGCTCCTGGAGCCTCATCTTTCGATCCGAGGATCTGCTTGAGCTGGACGGCCTCCTCCGACTCCTGGATCATCACGAGCTCGTCATCGGCGATGCGCCCCGTGAGCAGCCGAAGCAGATCGAGCGCCAGGATGAACCCGGCCAACACCGAGAACACCACGCCGGAGGCATAGACGATGGCCATCGAAGCGCCGGTGACCGGTGCAGTGACGTCCCAGTTGATGCGCGCCTGCGCCATGCTGCCCTGGAACAGGAGCCAGACGATGTAGAGCATGACCACGTGGCCTACCGCCAGGCAGATCTTCTTGCCGACAGGCGGCAGCTTCTGGACCACCATGTCCACGCCCAGGTGGCCGTGCTCCTTGAGCGCGACCACCGCGCCAAGGAAGGTCATCCAGATGAAGAGCCAGCGCGACACCTCTTCGGACATGGTGATGCCCGAATTGAAACCGTATCGCAGCACCACGTTGCCGAACACCAGCACCACCATGACCGCGAGCGCGGCGGCGATCAGTGCCTCGATGCCGGCACAGCACCGATCGATCCATTGATTCATCTTGTTTTCTCTCTCGCGGTCCGTCCTCGCCGGACAGCACGGTGTTTCAGGAGGCGGCCACCTGCTTTTGCATGTCGACCAGTGCGCGCAACGCCGCCAGGTAGGAATGCGGCCCCAGTCCCTGCACCGTGCCTTTCACCGCCGGCGAGATGATCGAGTGCGCACGCCAGGTCTCGCGTGCGGCGATGTTCGACATGTGCACCTCGATGGTCGGAAATGGCATGGCCTTGATCGCGTCATGCAGCGGCACGCCGTGCTGGGTCAGCCCTGCGGGATTGACCAGCGCGCCTTGGGCATCGTCGATGTGGGCATGCAGGAAGTCGATGAGATCGCCTTCGTGGTTCGACTGGATCGTCTCCAGTGCCACGCCGAGTTCGCTTGCCAGCGCTTGCAGCTGGGCATTGATTTCCGCGAGCGTGGTCTTGCCGTAGATGTGCGGTTCGCGGCGCCCGAACAGGTTGAGGTTCGGGCCGTGGAGAACGAGGATTTTCATGAGGAAAGCCGAGCGGGCGGTCATTGTTTGCGGATGCGGGCGAGCTCGTCGTTGTAGAGCTTGACGATGGCGGGGTCGTACTGCGCCGCGAACTTGTCGATCGCCGGCTTGGCGATCTCGCGCATGCGCACTTGTTCTGCCGCGCTCACTTCGTTGAACTGCGCGCCCTTGGCTTGCAGGTCGCCGATCGCCTTCTGGGCAGCGGCACGGCTGACCTGGCGCTGATAGCCGCGCGCCTCGTTGGCGGCCTCATTCATCATCTTCTGCTCGGCGGCGCTCAGCGAGTCCCAGAACTTCTTGCTGACCAGCACGATGTTGGCCGCATACACGTGGTTCGTGGCGCTCACGAACTTCTGCACCTCGAAGAACTTGTTCGACAGGATCACCGAATACGGGTTCTCCTGGCCGTCGACCGCTTTCGACTCGAGCGCGCCATAGAGCTCGGCGAAGGGCATCGGCACCGGATTGGCCTTGAACGACTTGAACGTCTCCAGGAACACCGGGTTGGGAATGACCCGGATCTTCAGTCCCTCGAGATCCTCCGGCTTGGCGATGGGGCGCTTGCTGTTCGTCACGTTGCGAAAGCCCAGGTCCCAGTAGCCCAGCGCCACGAGGCCCTTCTCCGGCAGCTTGGCGATCAGTGCCTGTCCCAGCGGGCCGTCGAGCAACGCATCGGCCTGCGCGAAGTTGTTCACCGCGAACGGGAAGTCGACCAGGCCGAACTCCTTGACGATCCCCGCCAGCGAGGTGGTGGCCGGTGCCGACATCTGCTGCACGCCGCCCTGCAGGGCGGACTGCTGCTGCATCTCGTTGCCGAGCTGGGAGGCCGGGTACTCCTGCACTTTCATCTTGCCGCCGCTCTTGGCGGCGAGCAGTTCGGCGAAGCGCTTCACGCCGAAGCTCACCGGATGGTCCGCATTGTTGAGATGGCCGAAGCGGATCACCCGCTCCTGCTGGGCCCAGGTCGGGGCGACAAGGCCGATGCACAGGCCGGCGACGGCAAGCGTTCGAAGAAGTTTCACAGGTATCTCCAAAGGGGTGCAGAAAAGTCTGACTGGCCCGATTCTGAGTTTTTCGGAAAAACTTTCCATAATGGAAATCCCTTCCCGTGATCTGATAGAGTGACGATGTCGCAACGCCACGCAACCGGAGACACGAAATGAGCGAAATGCTGGGACGCAGCTTCAAGGTCTTGGAATACCTGGCGGAGCATCCGCACGGCGTCGCACTGTCCACCGTGGCCAGTCAACTGCAGATCCCGTTGAGCGCATCGCACCGATTGCTGACCGAACTGATTCGCTGCGGCTACGTGCGCCAGGACATTGCCGACGGCCACTACGTGCTGACCATCAAGCTCGTCTCCGTCGGTCTGTCGTTCCTGAGCAATTCGGGCATCGTGGACGTGGCGCAGCCACTGCTCGACCAGCTTGCCGCGACCTCCGGCGAACTCGTGCGCCTGGCGGTGGTCGACGGTGAAGACCTGACCTTCGTGGCCAAGGCGCAAGGGGCAACGCACGGACTTCGCTACGACCCGGACATGGGGCTGTCAGTCACCCTGTCGTGCAGCGCGGCCGGGCATGCGTGGCTTTCGACCATGAGCGAGGACGATGCGGTGGCGCTGGTGGCCAAGAAGGGCCTGGGCAAGCCCGAAGACTACGGCCCGAAGGCGCCCACCACGCTCAAGGCGGTGATGACCTACGTGAAGGCGGCCCGCCAGCGTGGCTTCAGCATGATCAACGAGGTCTTCGCACCGGGAATGACCGCCATGGCCGCGCCGGTCTTCGCTTCCGGCGGTTCGGTCATCGGTGTCATCACCATCGCGGGGCCCGCCGTCAGGCTGACGCAGCAACGCATGGAGGCACTGGGGCCCGCGCTGCTCGCCACGGTCGAGGAAGTCGCGCGTGCCAGCGGTGCTTCGGCGCTGTTCAAGAAAAGAGCATGAATGACACAACGAGGAGACAAACGCCATGAGGAAGAACTTGATTCACAGGCTGCTGGCAGCCGCTGTTGCCGCCACGGCCTTGCTTGCGGCATCGGGTGCGGCTGCGCAGGTCAAGGAGCGCACGCTGAAATTCGCGTTCCAGAACCAGGCGGGTCATCCGCAGGCGCTGGGCGCGCAGAAATTCGCTGACCTCGTGGCCGCCAAGTCCGGCGGCAAGATCGCGGTGAAGCTGTTTGCCGGCGGCGTGCTGGGCGGCGACCTGCAAACCGTGTCGGCCCTGCAGGGCGGAACCATTGAGCTCACGGTGCTGAACGCGGGCATCCTCTCGGCGCAGGTGAAGGAATTCGCGGCCTACGACTTGCCGTTCCTCTTCAACAGCGCCAAGGAGGCCGATGCGGTCACCGATGGCCCCTTCGGCCAGAAGCTCATGGCCAAGCTGGAAGACAAGGGCCTGCACGGCCTGGGCTACTGGGACCTGGGTTTCCGCAATCTCACCAACAGCAAGCGGCCGATCACGAAGGCGGACGACATTGCGGGCTTGAAGATCCGCGTGATCCAGTCGCCGATCTATATCGACCTGTTCACTGCACTGGGCGCAAACGCCACGCCGCTGCCGTTTCCCGAGCTCTACCCTGCGCTCGACCAGAAGGCCGTCGACGGCCAGGAGAACCCGAACACGACCATCCTGTCGTCGAAGTTTTCCGAAGTGCAGAAGTACATCACCCAGACCCGGCACATCTACAACCCGCAGGCGCTGCTGATCAGCAGGAAGACCTGGGACGGCATGAGCGCGGACGAGAAAAAGATCATTGAGCAGGCGTCGGCCGAAGCCACGCTGTTCCAGCGTGCAGCCTCTCGCGGCGCCGCCGATGGCGCACTCGACGCCCTGAAGAAGGCTGGCATGGTCGTTTCCGAGATTCCGCCGCAAGAGACCGCGAAGCTGCGTGCCAAGGTCCAGCCGGTGATCGACAAATATTCAGCGTCCGTGGGCGAAGCCACCGTCGCGGAGTTGATGGCCGAAGTCGAGAAGGCGCGGAAGTAGCGCGAGCTTCAGCTCTGGCCGACGCAGCTTCGCACGCAGCAAGGCCCTTCACGGCCTGGGCCCTACTGGGCCGTCGAGAGCGTCTTCAGCCGCGTCAGCAAGGCGCCGACGATGTCGCCCCATGGCCGACGCTCGGCCGGTGCGACCCACAGCCCGAATGCGACGCGGAAGACCGCGATGCCCGACTCCGCCAGCAGGCTCGCGTCGGGCTCGGCGAATCCCCTGGCGCGCAGAGCCTCGGCCAGCGCCGTGGACAGCCTTGCGAGCTTGATCAGCTCTCGCTCGCGCAGTTCACCGTTGGCTGCGATCACCGCAGCGCGCAAGCGGGCGAAGCCGCGGCGATCCTCGTCGAAGAAATCGGCAGGCGCCTGCAGCGCGAAGGCAATGGCATCCATGGCCGTTGCATCCGTCGGAGCGCTGTGCAGCGCGGCCACCATCGATTCCTGCAAGACCTCCGATCCGCTGAACAGCACCTCGCGCTTGTCGGCGAAATAGCGGAAGAACGTTCTTGAAGTCAGGCCCGCGCGCTCGGCGATGGCGGCGACAGTGGTCTGCTCATAGCCGATCTCCGCGAACAACTCCATGGCCGCCATGCGCAGGCGCCCTTCCCCATCCGGCTCCCAGCGACCCATCGCATCCTCACAGTGTTGACACAGAGTGACATCATAGGCCTACAATGATGTCACTCAATGACATCAAAGGAGCGCACATGCGAATTCTCGTCACCGGAGCCTCGGGCTGGATCGGATCGGCCAGCGTCGTCGAGCTGATCTCCGCGGGACACCAGGTGCTCGGCCTCGCCCGCAACGAAGAGGCCGCGGCCAAGATCCGAAAGCTCGGCGCTGAAGCGGTGAAGGGCTCGCTCGACGATGTGGCCAGCCTGCGCGCCGCCGCCGAACGCGCCGAGGGCGTGGTGCATCTCGGATACAACCACGACTTCTCGCAGATGGCCGATGCGGCGCGCACCGACCGGGCGGCCATCGACGCCTTCGCCGATGTCCTCCACGGCACCGGCGGCCCGCTGCTGATTGCGTCGGGCACGCTCGGCCTCGCGCCCGGACGAGTCGGCACCGAGAGCGACATGCCGAATCCGGCGGTGCACCCGCGCGTGGCCAACGCGGCATACACGCTCGGCCTGGCCGAGCGCGGCATCCGCTCGCTCGTGGTGCGCTTTGCCCCGACAGTGCACGGCGCCGGAGGCGACCACGGCTTCGTCGCCACGCTGGCGAAGATCGCCCGCGCGAAAGGCGTGTCGGCCTACCTCGGCGAGGGCCGCAACCGCTGGTCCGCCGTCAACCGGCTGGACGCAGCCAGGCTCGTGCGGCTGGCGGTAGACAAGGCGCCGCCCGCGACCGTGCTGCATGCGGTGGCCGAGGAAGCCATCGCCACGCGCGACATTGCCGAGGCCCTCGGCCGATCGATTCAGGTGCCGGTGGAGTCGGTTCCGGTCGATCGCGCGGCTGCGCACTTCGAGTGGATCGGCCTGTTCTTCGGCGCCGACGCGCCTGCATCCAACGCCAGGACGCGCGAGCTCCTGGACTGGGAGCCGAGCCACGCGACGCTGCTGGAAGACATCGCCGCCGGGCACTACCCCGGCCGCTGAAGCCGCTGCCGAGTCGTGGCGCGCGTTCGATTTCTTCCTCGCTAGCACGGCCGTAGGAATCCACCTACGTCAAAAGACGCAGCTTGGCGCTTCTTGCGGCGCGTTCTGGCGGTTTCCCAAAGGTAGGATCGTCCATAGTGAAACTTCACGCCAGCAGCTCAACTGCATGGCGCATGCGTTCGGGCAGGGGCGCTGCACGTTTCACCGGACGACTCCAAAAACATCCGATGAGGAACTCATGAGAGAAGAATTCGAAGCGCTGCTCGCCACCGTGCGGGAAGAAGAAAAAGACGTCGTCGATGCCTGGCTGACCGAGGCAAGGCTGACGGACACCGGCGCGAGGCGCGCAGCCGAGACCGAGGCCCGCGACATCCTGAGCCAGCTGCGCCAGGCGCTGGAAAACGGCGGCGACCCCTCCCGTCTGGACACCGCCGCATGGGCGCCGTTGCGCGAGGTGCTGGGCGACCTGTCGAAAACCCGCGCGGCCAAAGGCCAGTCGGCGGCGGACACCAGCATGTTCCTGCTCGCTCTCAAGAAGCCCCTCTTCTCTTCGTTGCAGCGCCGCCTTGCCGCCAACCCCGAAGCCATGGCGACGTCGCTCTGGTCGCTCTCGACGACCGTCGACAAGCTCGCGCAACACACGGTGGGCATCTACCAGCAGGCGCGGGAAGAAATCATCCGCCGCCAGCAGGAAGAGCTGCTCGAGCTGTCCACACCCGTGGTCAAACTGTGGGACGGCGTGCTCGCCGTGCCGATGATCGGCGTGCTCGACAGCAGTCGCACGCAGATGGTGATGGAAGCCCTGTTGCAGAAGATCGTGGAAACCGGCTCCGAGCTGGCCATCATCGACATCACCGGGGTGCCCACGGTCGACACGCTGGTGGCACAGCACCTGCTCAAGACGGTCACGGCCATTCGCCTGATGGGCGCCGACTGCATCATCAGCGGCATCCGTCCGCAGATCGCGCAGACCATCGTGCACCTGGGCATCGACCTGCAGGGGGTGCGCACCAAGGCCACGCTCGCCGATGCGCTCGCGCTCGCGCTCCAGCAGACCGGCTGGCGCGTCTCGCGCGACAAGTGAGCGGCGGGCTTCATGGACCGCATCCCAATTCTTCGCATGGGTGACACGCTGCTGGTCACCATCCAGGTCGACATGCAAGACCAGACAGCGCTGACGCTGCAGGACGATCTGTCCAATCAGATTGCCAAGACCGGCGCATCGGGCGTCATGATCGACATCTCCGCGCTCGAGATCGTCGACTCCTTCGTCGGCCGCATGCTCACCAGCATCTCGGGCATCGCCCGCATCCTCTCGGCCACGACCGTCGTCGTCGGCATGCAGCCGGCGGTGGCGATCACGCTGGTCGAGCTCGGGCTGTCGCTCGACGGTGTGCGGACCGCGCTCAATGTCGAGCGCGGCATGGAGCTCCTGCGGCGTTCCCGTCAGGAGAACGCCTTTGGCCACTGAACAATCCGGCACGTTGCCGTTGCTCAGCGAGCAGAACATCGTCGCGAGCCGGCAGTTGGTGCGCACGCTCTGCCAGGAGCTGAAGCTGTCCCTGGTCGACCAGACCAAGATGATCACCGCGGCCAGCGAGCTTTCGCGCAACACGCTCATCCACGGCGGCGGTGGCCGGATGCGATGGGAATTCGTGGAGCGCAACGGTCGCCGAGGCCTGATGCTGCACTTCGAGGACGAGGGTCCGGGCATCGCGGATCTCGCGCTCGCCCTGACTGACGGCTGGACCAGCGGCACCGGCATGGGCCTGGGCCTGCCCGGGAGCAAGCGGCTCGTGAACGAGTTCGACATCGCATCGGCGTCGGGACAGGGCACCCGAGTGAGCATCACCAAGTGGAAATAGTCACCGGCTGGACCCACAAGGCCTTCCCCATGAGCGACGCCAGTTGCGTCGGCGAGGCACGGCGCCACGCCGCGCAGGCAGTCGCGAACATGGGCTGGAACGAGGTCGATGCGGGTCGACTGGCACTGGTGGTGACGGAGCTGGGCACCAACCTGCACCGGCACGCAATGAACGGGCGGCTGTTGATCGCGGCGCACCGGGAGACGGGCGAAGCCGGCGAGGTCGAGGTCATCTCGATCGATGACGGACCCGGCATCGCGGACCTTTCCCTTGCGATGCAGGATGGCCACTCCTCGGGCAGCACGCCGGGTACCGGGCTGGGCGCGGTGCGCCGCCTGGCCAGCGAATTCGACATCCACTCCAGCATGCCGGGCGGCACGGTGAGCGTGGCGCGCGTGCGTCCCGACGCGTCTTCCGCCGAGGGGACATGGCACATTGCCGACAGACAGATCGGCGCGATCTGCCTGCCCGCGCCGCACGAAGCCGTCTGCGGCGACGGCTGGGCGGCCGCGATCCATGGCGAGCGGACCACCGTACTGCTGGCCGACGGCCTGGGGCACGGCCCCGAAGCCGCCAAGGCCTCGCAGGCCGCCACGGCCGCCTTTGCCTCTTGCTGCGAAGGAGATCTGCGCGAGACCGTGCAGAAGGTGCACCGCGAACTTCAGACCACCCGGGGCGCCGCGGTCTGCGCCCTGCGCATCGACACGGCCGACGCCACCGTCACCTACACCGGCGCCGGCAATATCGTGGGCCGGGTACTGTCGGGTGTGTTCGACAAGTCGCTCGTCACCCAGCATGGCACCGCGGGCATGCAGATCCGCAAGCCGGAGATCGCCTCGCTGGCGCTGCCTGCGCACGCGCTGGTGATCCTGCACAGCGACGGCATCGAGACGCGCTGGAACGTCGATCGCATCCGGCCACTGCTGCAAAAGGACCCGACGCTGGTGGCCGCGGTTCTTTTGCGCGACCATACACGTCACCGCGACGACGCCACCGTCGTGGTGATCCGTCAAAAGGAATAACCGATGAACAGCACCGGCCTGGCCGACTGCGACGACTCGCAAGCAGCGCTGGCAGCCAGCCGACGCGAAGTCGATGAACTGCGCGCGGAACTCGAGGAAACCAACCGCGGCGTGGTGGCGCTGTATGCAGAGCTCGATGCGCAGGCCGAGCAACTCAAGAAGGCCACCGAACTCAAGAGCCGGTTCCTGGCTTACATGAGCCATGAGTTCCGCACCCCGATCAGTGCGATCCGCAGCATCGCTCGCCTGCTCAGCGACCGCCTGGACGGACCGCTGACGCCGGAGCAGGAAAAGCAGGTCGGCTTCATCGACGGCACCGCGACGGAACTGGCCGAGATGGTCGACGACCTGCTGGATTTGGCCAAGATCGAGGCGGGCCGCGTCGACATCTCACCGGCCTGGTTCGAGATGGTCGACCTGTTCTCCGCGCTGCGCGGCATGTTTCGCCCGGTGCTGCACAACCCCGCCACCGCCCTCATCTTCGAGGAGCCTGAGGGCTTGCCCAAGCTCTACACGGACGACCGCAAGCTTTCGCAGATCCTGCGCAACTTCATCTCGAACGCGCTCAAGTTCACGCCGCAGGGCGAGGTTCGGGTGAACGTCATTCGCGTGGGCGAGGATGCCCTGAAATTCTCGGTCTCCGACACCGGCATCGGCATTGCACCTGAACACCACGCCGCGGTGTTCGACGATTTCTCGCAGGTCGATTCCCCCGTGCAGAAGCGCCTGCGCGGCACCGGACTGGGCCTGTCCCTCAGCCGGCAGCTCGCTGTGCTGCTCGGGGGACATGTCGAGGTGGCGAGCGAGCTGGGCAAGGGTTCGGTGTTTTCGGTGACGGTCCCCGTGCAGTGGCCCCGCCAGGCATCCGCGCCACAGGAATAGGCATGCCGAGCGGACCCCTGATCAACACCACGATCGACCGGTCGCGCCATACGGTGCTGGTGGTCGACGACAACCCCACGACGCGCTACGCGACCGCGCGCACGATCCGCGCGGCGGGTTTCCAGACCCGTGAAGCAGGCACTGGCGGCGAGGCGCTGGAACTCGCATCCCGGCAGATTGCCGCCGTGGTGCTCGATGTGCATCTCCCGGATTTCAGCGGCTTCGAGGTATGCCGCGAGCTGCGGGTGCAACCATCGACCGCCACCCTGCCCGTGGTGCACCTGTCGGCCACCTTCGTGCGCAACGAGGACAAGGTGGCAGGCCTCAACGCCGGCGCCGACGCCTATCTGGTGCACCCGGTCGAGCCACCGGTGCTCATCGCCACGCTGCAGGCCCTCATCCGTGCCCGCATGGCAGAGGAGAAGCAGCGCAACAGCGAGGCGCGCTTCCGTGCGATCCATGACCATGCACCTACCGGCATCGCACTGATCGATGCCGAGGGGCGCTTTGCCGACGTGAATCCGGCGCTGGTCGCCATGCTCGGACAGCCGCGCGACGTCCTGGTCGGCCAGCCGGTCAGCGCCTTTGCACCCGGCGAGTGGACCGCATTCGTGAACGCCCACACGCAGGGGGCGCAGCTCCCCTCGGCGCCATGGAAAGGCGAATTTCCCCTGTTGCGGCTCGACGGCTCCTGGATACGGCTCGAATGGACCATGTCCGGCCACATCGAGCCCGGCCTGCGCGTGGGCATCGCGCTCGATGTATCGGAGCGCTTCGAGCTGGAGGCGCGCCGCCGCGAAGTGCTGGAGCGCGAGCAGGCGGCGCGCGTTGCCGCCGAGCGGCTGAGCCGGACCAAGGACGACTTCGTGGCGGTGCTCTCGCACGAATTGCGCAACCCGCTCAACGCGATCAGCGGGTGGGTGCATGTGCTCAAGGTCGGTGGGCGAACCCCCGAGCAGATGGAAAAAGGGCTTGCCGCCATCGATCGCAGCGTCAAGGCGCAGACACGGCTCATCGCCGACATCCTGGACGTCTCACGCATCAGTTCCGGAAAACTGCGGCTTCACCGCGAGTGGGCGGAGCCACGCGCCCTGGTGAGCGCGGCGATCGAGGCGCTGGCCGCCCCGGTGGCGGCCAAGCGGCTGGACATCGTGTTCGACCGGCAGGAGGCCGACGCGCCCGCCTGGCTCGACGCCACGCGGTTCCAGCAGATCGTCTGGAACCTGCTTTCGAATGCCATCAAGTTCTCCGGCGAGGGCGGGCGCATCCTGATCGAGCTGCAACGGCAGGACCACATCTTGCATCTGTCGGTGCGGGACTTCGGCCGCGGCATCCGCGCGGACTTCCTGGAGCACCTGTTCGACCGCTTTTCCCAGAGCGACTCCCCCGACAACCGATTTCATGGCGGGCTCGGTTTGGGGCTGTCCATCGTGAAGAACCTCGCCGAGCTGCATGGTGGCGGCGTGTCGGCCCACAGCGAGGGCGAAGGCCACGGCGCGACGCTGCGCGTGACGCTCGGCGTCGTTCCTTCGGACGAAGCGTCGATCCTGCTTCTGGATACGCCGGATTCGCAGGCGGGCAGGCCGGCCCCTGCCATGAGCGGCGCGCTTCATGGCCTCGATGTGCTGGTGGTCGAGGACAACGCGGATGCGAGCGAGATCATCACGGTGGTGCTGGCCGACGCCGGCGCCAGTGTCCGGCTGGGCGTCGATGTCGAAAGCGCGCTGCAGCTGTTCGACCAGAAATGGCCCGATGTGCTGATCAGCGACATCGGCCTGCCGGGCCGGGACGGCTACGACCTGATCCGAGAAGTGCGCGAGCGCGAGCGCCTGCTCGGCAAGCCCAGGCTGTTCTCGGTCGCCCACACGGCTTTCACCCGTCCGCAAGACCTGGCGAAGACCACGGAGACAGGCTTCGATGCACACCTCGGCAAGCCGTTGCAGCCGCATGCGCTGGTCGCGCTGGTGGCCAGCCGCGCCACGGCGGGCTGATGACGCTACTGCGTGAAATTGTCTTTGAGCAGATCGATCACGTCTGACGAGCGTCCGCTCAGGACGGCCTTGGCCGAATACAGCATGGTGCCTGCGACCTGGGCGAATTCCACCTTCGGCGGCATCACCAGTTCGGTCCGGTTGACGCTCACGTCCAGCAAAGCGGGGCCGGGATGCGCGAGGAACGCGCGCACCGCGTCGGGCAGATCCTCGGCGCGCTCGACCTTCTGCCCGTAGAAGCCGATCACCTCTGCCAGCCGGGCGAAGTCGGGGTTGAGCAGGTCGGTGTAGTTGTCGAGCAGGCCTTCGACCTTCTGCTCCAGCTCGACGAAGTTGAGGCTCGCGTTGTTGTAGACCACCACCTTGATCGGCAGCTTCTCCTGCACGGCGGTCATCAGGTCGCCGAGCAGCATCGCGATGCCGCCGTCGCCCGAAAGTGAAATGACCTGGCGCCCGGGATAGGCCTTCTGCGCGCCAAGAGCCTGAGGCATGGCATTGGCCATGGTGCCGTGCAGCAGGCTCACCAGGGTGCGCCGGCGTCCGTTCATCGTCAGGTGGCGCAGCGACCACACCATCGGGCTGCCGCCGTCCGCCGTGAAGATCGCATCGTCGGCGGCCATCTCGTCGATGACGCGCGTCAGGTGCTGCGGATGAATCAGGCCTTCCTTGCCCGGACGCTCGTCGCGGCGCAGCGTTTCCACCGCCTCTTTCCTGTGGCGCAGGCAATCATCGAGAAAGCTTCGGTCGCTGCGCTCTTCCAGCAGCGGAATGAGCGCCTCGATGGTGGCGGCCACGTCGCCGACGAGCCCCAGCGCCACGGGATGGCGCCGCCCGAGGTGGCTGCCGTCGATATCGATCTGCGCGATGGTGGCCTTGGCCGGGTAGAACTGGCTCCACGCGAAGTCGGCGCCGAGCAGCAGCAAGGTGTCGCACTCCTGCAAGGCGCGGTAGCCCGACTCGACACCGAAGATGCCGGTCATGCCCATGTTGAAGGGGTTGTCGTACTCCACGAAATCCTTGGCGCGGGAGGTGTGCGCGATCGGTGCCTTCAGGCATTGCCCCAGCGCGAGCAGCATCTCGTGCGCGCCTTCGCAGCCGTGGCCGGCGTAGATCGCGATCTTGCGTCCCTTGCCGAGCAGCGCGGCCAGCTGCGACAGCTCCGCATCGTTCGGCCGCAGCACCGGCCTGGCGCGGTGCACCGCGTACGTCAGGCCTTCCTTCACCTCGGTCTGCGCGATGTCGCTCGGCAGGATGATCACCGCCACGCCCTTGCGCGAGAGGGCCGCCTGTGCCGCGAGCGCAGTGAGCCGCTGCGCCTGTTCGGCCGAGTACACCTGTTCGCAGAACACGGTACAGCTCGCGTAGAGCGACTTGAAGTCGACCTCCTGGGGGAATTCCATGCCCAGCTCGGTCGTGACGACCTGGCTGGCGATCAGCACCACAGGCGCACGATTGCGGTTTGCCTCGAACACGCCGTTGATGAAATGCAGGCCGCCCGGGCCGCAGGATCCGGCACAGGCCGTGAGTTCGCCCGTCAGGTAGGACTCGGCGCCGGCGGCGAATGCGGCCGCCTCTTCATGCCGCACGTGGACCCATTCGATGTCGCTGCGGTGGATGGCATCGGTGACATGGTTCAGCGTGTCGCCGACGATGCCGTAGCAGCGCTTGACGCCCGCATGCTGAAGGGTTTCGACGACGAGTTCGGCGACGTTGCGTTGAGCCATGGAGAGGGTCCTGGGGGCGTTGTCTCAGGCATATGCCTGATCCCAGGAGGCTATGGCCATGGCGCGAAGACATCGTCGGCAGGCGTCGGCAGCACCGGTAGGATGGCGCCGCACCGGCCCGCGAAGGCCGATGCGGCGCCACATCAGTTCACTTCGCCTCGATGGCGACTCCTCTCTTGCGCGCCTGGAAGACGAACGAGACAACCTGCCAGGCCACGAAGACCGCGATCAGGCTCAGCAGCGTGCCGCTGATGGGACGGGTCACGAAGGCGCCGAAGCTGCCGCGGCTCAGCAGCATCGCGCGGCGGAAGTTCTCCTCCAGCATCGGGCCGAGGATGAAGCCGAGCATCAGCGGCGCCGCATCGAGTTCCAGGCGCATGAACATGTAGCCCATGAAGCCGAAGGCGGCCGTGATGAAGACGTCTTCCAGGTTGTTGTTCACGCTGTAGGTGCCGATGCAGCAGAAGAACAGGATCGACGGAAACAGCACGGCGTACGGGATCTTGAACACCGACAGCCAGTACCGCACCAGCGGCACGTTCAGCACGAGCAGGAAGACATTGCCGATCCACATGCTGGCGACCAGGCCCCAGAACAGGTCGGGATGGCTGCCGATCATGTTCGGCCCCGGCTGGATGCCCTTGATGATGAAGGCGGCCAGCATCAGCGCCATCACGGCGTTCTCCGGAATGCCGATGCTCATCAGCGGAATGAAGCTCGTGCGTGCGGCGGCTTCGTCGGCAGCGGCCTGCCCGGCCACGCCTTCGATGCAGCCTGAGCCGATCTCGTGCTTGTACTTGCTGACCTTCTTGTCGATCGCGTAGGCCGCGAACTGCGCGATGGTGGGGCCGCCGCCGGGCAGGATGCCCAGGAAGGAGCCGATCACGCTGCCGCGCAGCGCGCTGGGGATGATCCGCATGAACTCGGCCCGGGTCGGGATGAGATTGATCTTGCCGTTGAAAGGCGAGCGCTCTTCGCGCGAATCGAGGTTCTTCGTGATCTCGGCGATGCCGAAGCAGCCCAGCGCAATGCTCACGATGCCGACGCCGTCCACCAGGAATGGCAGGTCCATGGTGAAGCGCTGTGCGCCGCTGTTGACGTCGGTGCCGATCGTTCCCAGCAGCACGCCGATCATGCACATGGCCAGGCCGTTGAGCAGGCTGCCCGTGGTGACGAAGCTCACGCACACGAAACCCACCAGCATCATCGCGACGTAGTCGGCGGGGCCGAACAGGAAGGCGACCTCGCCGAGCACCGGAGCCAGGAAGGTCAGCACCAGGATGGCGACCGTGCCGCCGATGAAACTGGAGAAGCCCGCGGTGAAAAGCGCCAGCCCCGTCTGCCCCTTGAGCGTCATCGCGTACCCGTCGATACAGGCCACGATGCTGCTGGCGTGCGGGATCTTCATCGTGATGGCACTCACGCTGTCGCCGTACTGCGCGCCGTAGTAGATGCCGGCCAGCATGATGAGCGCGCCAGTCGTGGGAATGGAGTACGTCAGCGGCAGCAGCAGGCTGATGGTCGCCAGCGGCCCGAGGCCGGGCAGCAGGCCCACCAGCGTACCCACGGTGCAGCCGATGGCGCAGAACATCAGGTTCTGCCACGTCAGGGCATGCGAAAAGCCGAATGCGAGATTGTTCAGGACTTCCATGATCGTCGCCTCAGAAGAGTGGCAGGTTCAGGCCGAGGAGCTTCTGCAGCGCCAGCGCCATCACGATCAGGCCGGCCGAGACCTTGACGTTGCGCACCCACGAGTACGAGCTGCCGGCGAACGCCGAGCAGAACACCATGAAGACGATGCCCGCGATCATGTTCAGGAAGGTGGAGATCAGCGCGAACCCGCAGAGGCTTCCGAGGATGAGCGAAATGTTCTTGAAGTTGAAGTCGAGCTTCACCGGCGCGACGAAGAACGACCGGATCACGGTCGACACGCCGATCACCAGCAGCATCGCGCTGACCATGGCCGGGAACAATCCCGGTCCTGCGCGACTCAAGTCTCCAATGGGGTAGCGAAGCGCCGTGAGGCCGAAGGCCAGCGCAATTGCCATGAGGAAGAGTCCCCTGACAAGGTTCCTGTTTTTCATAGTTCCCGATTTACTGGGTTGTCCAAAGTCACCGGCGCGGACAACTCCGCCCCGGCCCCGTCTCCATCCGGGTGGAACCCGGACGAACGGATGCTCTCGGGCGTACCTGAGCGTTGTCTGACGCCGCGGTAAGGGGAACTACGTATCTCTCAGGGAGCAGAAAACCAGGGCGGGCTTGCGGCCGGCCGTGCCGGTGCGTGGCGGACGGGCCTGTGCCTGTGCCTGTGTGCCTGCAGGTTGCCCAGGTCCACCTGCATGCCCGTGCTTTCCTGCTGTTCATGCAGCCACTGCACCAGACGCTCGGCACGCGTGACACCGATGCCTCGCACCGGATACCACCAGGTCGTTCCGGTGTCGTTGATCCGTTGCACCAATTGCCTGAGCGTGCCGAAGCCGGCCTGCTCAAGCCGTTCGGACAACAGCGGGTCGAACCACGCGGCCACGCTGTCGTGTGCCTGAGGTACGTTGTCGAGCGATTGAAGCGTGTCCATGCGATGTCCCTGCGCGATGTGTGACAGCCCCGAGGCGCGGGTGTGATGGTTGGTGACCTGCGCGACCAGGGGATCGCATGCTTCTTTGCATGGCCCGTGCCAGACGCCGAAACGTTGATTCACAAGGACATTTCTTGCGAGACGCTGGGCGTGTGTCGTTGATTCAGACAAATAGCGTGATCAATATTTGGACACATGCATGTCGAACACGCAGGGTTTACCAGCGTGCGCTGGGCGGGCGGCGGTTGACTGGCGCGCCGCCGGCCGCTCTGAGCCGGGTTGAGATCGGGCGCCATGCCCCGATCTCTTGAGCCAGGACCTGCCGCATTTGCGCTCGCTGGGCGCCTGCCGTAGCCTTTCTTCCCGTGCCCCTGCATTCATTCCATCCCGCCGTTGCCCGTTGGTTCCTGAGAGCCTTTCCCGGGCCCACGCCCGCCCAGGCCGAGGCCTGGCCGGCGATCAGCGCCGGGCGTGACACGCTGGTGGCCGCACCCACCGGCTCCGGCAAGACGCTGACCGCTTTTCTCGCCGCCCTGGACGATCTCGTGCGCCGGGGCCTCGAACCCGGCGGCCTGCCCGACGAGACGGCGGTCGTCTACGTGTCGCCGCTGAAGGCGCTGTCGAACGACATCCGCCTGAACCTGGAAGCGCCGCTCGCGGGCATCCGCGCCGAACTGGCGGCACTCGGGCTTGCCGATGTCGACATCCGCACCGCCGTGCGTACCGGCGACACGCCGCAGCGCGAGCGCCAGCAGAGCCTGCGCCGGCCGCCACACGTGCTGGTGACCACGCCGGAATCGCTCTACGTGCTGCTGGGTTCGGCGTCCGGACGGCGGATGCTCGCAACGGTGCGCAGCGTGATCGTCGACGAGATCCATGCCGTCGCCGCGAGCAAGCGTGGCAGTCACCTGGCGCTGTCGCTGGAGCGATTGCAGGCGCTGTGCGCGGCACATTCGGGCGCGCGACCGGTGCGCATCGGCCTGTCGGCCACGCAAAAGCCCATCGACGAGGTGGCGCGCTTCCTGGTGGGCGCGGGCGCACTGCGCGCTGACGGCACGGCCGACTGCGCGGTCGTCGACATCGGCTATGCCAGGCAGCGCGATCTGGCGCTCGAACTGCCGCCGACGCCGCTGGAAGCCGTCATGTCCGGCGACCAGTGGACGCAGGTGTACGCCCGCGTGGCCGAGCTGGTGTGGCTGCACAAGACCACGCTGGTGTTCGTCAACACGCGCCGCATGGCCGAGCGGGCGGCGCGGCACCTGGGCGACATTCTCGGCAAGGAAGCGGTGGCCGCGCACCACGGCAGCCTGTCGAAGGAAACGCGGCTCGACGCCGAGCAGCGCCTCAAGCGCTGCGCGCTGAAGGTGCTGGTGGCCACGGCCTCGCTGGAGCTGGGCCTGGACATCGGCGACGTCGACCTGGTCTGCCAGATCGGCTCGCCGCGTGCCATTGCCACCTTCCTGCAGCGCGCGGGGCGCTCGGGCCATGCGGTGGGCGGGGTGCCGAAGGCGCGGCTCTTCCCGCAGTCGCGCGACGAACTGGTCGAATGCGCCGCCCTGCTCGACTGCATACGCCGTGGCGAGCTCGACGCCTTGCGCATACTGCCTGCGCCGCTGGACGTGCTGGCCCAGCAGATCGTCGCCGAGACCGCTTGCCGCGAGTGGGACGAGGACGCACTCTTCGCGCTGGTGCGCCGCGCCTGGCCTTACGCGCGGCTCACGCGCGAGAGCTACATGCAGGTGGTGCGCATGGTGAGCGAAGGCTTCACCACGCGCCAGGGCCAGCGTGCCGGCCATGTGCACCGTGACGCGGTGAACCACCTGCTTCGCGAACGCAAGGGTTCGCGCATGACCGCGCTGACTTCCGGCGGCACTATTCCGGAGACCGGCGACTACACGGTGGTACTGGAGCCGCAGGCCGACAAGATCGGCACGGTCAACGAGGACTTCGCGATCGAGAGCCTGGCGGGCGACGTGTTCCAGCTCGGCAACACCAGCTACCGCATCCTGAAGATCGAGCCGGGGCGCGTGCGGGTGGAAGACGCGCACGGGGTTGCGCCGAACATTCCGTTCTGGCTCGGCGAGGCACCGGGGCGCAGCGACGAGCTGTCGTCCGGTGTGTCGCGCCTGCGCGAGGAGGTGGCGCGGGCCCTGGAAGCCGGCGGCCGCGACAGCGCCATGCGACTGCTGACGCAGACCCTCGGCCTCGACGCAGAAGCGGCGCGCCAGATCGTCGAACACCTGGCGCATGCACACGCGGTGCTCGGCGCGCTGCCGACGCAACGCACGCTGGTCATGGAACGTTTCTTCGACGCCTCGGGCGGCATGCAGCTGGTGATTCATTCGCCTTTCGGCAGCCGGCTCAACCGTGCGTGGGGTCTGGCGTTGCGCAAGCGCTTTTGCCGCACCTTCAACTTCGAGCTGCAGGCCGCGGCCACGGAAGACGCCATCGTGCTGTCGCTGTCCGCCAGCCACAGCTTTCCGCTCGACGAGGTCGCGCGCTATCTGCATTCGGCCTCGGCGCTGCACGTGCTGGTACAGGCATTGCTCGACGCGCCGCTGTTCAACGTGCGCTGGCGCTGGAACGCGACCACGGCGCTGGCACTGCCGCGCTTCAGCGGCGGGCGCAAGGTGGCGCCGCAGCTGCAGCGCATGCGCTCCGAAGACCTCCTGGCGGCCGTGTTCCCGGACCAGGTCGCATGCGCGGAGAACATCGTCGGCGAGCGCGAAGTGCCCGCGCATCCGCTGGTCGCGCAGACCCTCGACGACTGCCTGCACGACGCGATGGATGCCGACGGCTGGCTTGCGTTGCTGCGCCGGATGGAGTCGGGCGAGGTGAAGGTGATTGCGCGCGACCTGCCGGCACCCTCGCCGCTTGCGATGGAAGCGTTGAACGCGCGTCCCTATGCCTTCCTCGACGACGCCCCGCTGGAGGAGCGCCGTACGCAAGCCGTGCAGAACCGCCGCTACAGCGACCCCGAAAGCGCCGACGATGTCGGCCAGCTCGACGCCGATGCCATCGCCAGCGTGCGCGAGGAAGCATGGCCGCAACCGCGCAACGCCGACGAGATGCATGAGGCGCTGGGCATGCTCGGCGCGGTGGGCGACGACGAAGTGGCCCGGCAGGCGGACTGGAAGCCCTGGCTCGCGACGCTCGCCAAGGCAGGCCGCGCCACGCGCCTGCTGTGCGAAGGCAAGGGGCGTGCCGCGCGCGGGCTGTGGGTGACGGCCGAACGGCTGCGGCTGCTGCAGGCCGTGGCGCCGGATGCACCGCTGCAACCCGCCATCACCCCGCCCGCCGATGGCGAACAACCGCCGGACCGCGATGCCGCCTTGCGCGAGCTGCTGCGTTCGCGCCTCGGCGGCCTTGGGCCGGTGACGGTAGAACAGTTGGCCCGACCGTTGTTCCTGCAGCCTGCCGATATCGAAGGCGCGCTGCTTGCGCTGCAAGCCGAGGGCAGCGTGTTGCAGGGCCGCTTCACACCGGGCACGACGGCCCTCGAGTGGTGCGAGCGGCATCTTCTGGCGCGCATCCACCGCTACACGCTCAAGCGCCTGCGCCGCGAAATCGAACCGGTGGAGCCGCGCGACTTCGTGCGCTTTCTCTTCGAGTGGCAGCACATCGGCGCGTCCGCGCGGGTGCGCGGTCCGGAGGCGCTCTCGGGCATCCTGTCGCAGCTCGAAGGCTACGAGGCGCCTGCGCCGCTGTGGGAGGCCGAACTGCTTCCCGCGCGCGTGGCCGATTACGCCGGCGCATGGCTCGACGACCTGTGCACCGCCGGCCGGGTGTTGTGGACACGGCTGCGGCCCAACGCCACGGAGAGCCGCAAGGGCGCGGGCAGTCTGTCGCTGCGCGCCACGCCGGTCGTGCTGCTGCCGCGTCGCAGCGCCGCGTTGTGGACCACGCTGGCACCCGCGCCGGCCGATGACGAACACCTGGGCTCGCGGGCCGCGCGTGTGGCGGCGCACCTTGCGCAGCACGGTGCCTGCTTCTTCGACGAGATCGCGGCCGGTACCCGGCTGCTGCCCGTCGAGATCGAGGAGGCGCTGGCCGAACTGGTCGCCAAGGGCCGTGTGCGCTGCGACAGCTACGCCGGCCTGCGCGCCTTGCTGGTTCCGGCGTCGAAGCGTGCCTCGGCCGACACACGGCGGCGCCGTCGCGCGCCGCTCTTCGGCATCGAGGATGCGGGCCGATGGACGCTGGTGCGCCCGCCGGCCGCTGAAGCCTTGCCGACCGGTTCCGCGGAGGCCATCGAGCAGGTCGTGCGCGTGCTGCTGCGCCGCTATGGCGTGATCTGCTGGCGCCTGCTGGAGCGCGAGGCTGCATGGCTTGCGCCGTGGCGCGATCTGGTGCGCGTGTGCCGGCGGCTGGAAGCGCGCGGCGAGATCCGCGGCGGGCGCTTCATCGCCGGTGTATCGGGCGAGCAGTTCGCGTTGCCTGAAGCCATCGCGTCGATGCGGCAGGTGCGCCGCCAGCCGGACACTGGCGAGCTGGTCGCACTGGCGGCCAGCGACCCGGCCAACCTGCTGGGCACGCTGGTGCCCGGGCCGAAGGTGCCCCGCGTGGCGGGATCGCGCGTGGTGTACCTCGACGGCGTGCCGGTCGCCACCAGCGTGGCCGGGGAAGTCACGATGCTGGTGGCGCTCGATGCCGCGCAGAAGCAGTCCGCCCTGCGCGCGTTGTCGCTGGACGCGCCGCTGCGGTTCTCGGAGTTGGCCGCACTGCAGCCTGGATGATCCGCAGGCTCAGTTGACCTCGGTGCCATGGCCGCCGCCACGGGTCATGACCTCGACGGAGCGCACGCCAGGCTGCTGCTGCAGGCGCTGCACGAAGCGGTCGATGTCGGCCGATGACACGCGCACCAGCTGAACCGTGATGTCGTCCAGCTGACCGCCCGGCTGCACCGCCACCAGGAAGCGCCGCAGCCGCGCAGGCTGGATGCCCAGGCCGCGTTCCAGCGTCTCGGGGCTCACCGCGCCGTGGTCCGCGACCACGCCCAGGCGGCAGCTCTGGCTGCGGGCACGATAGGCCTCTTCTAGCGGTTTGATTCCCGCCAGGATCACGAGGATGATCACCGTCGAGGCAGCGGCCGGAAAGTAGAGCCCGCCGCCCACCGCGAGTCCGATCGCTGCCACCGTCCAGATGCTGGCTGCCGTAGTGAGCCCACGCACGATCTCTCCACGCGCCAGGATCGCGCCCGCGCCCAGGAAGCCGATGCCCGACACCACCTGGGCGGCAGCGCGCGACGGGTCGAGCACCACATGCTCGCCGCGCAGGCTGTCCGCAAAGCCGTATGCCGATACCAGCATGAACAGACAGGCGCCGACACTCACGAGCATGTGCGTACGGATGCCCGCGGCCCAAAGCAATCGTTCGCGCTCCAGCCCGACGAGGCTGCCTAGGGCAGCAGCGACGAGAAGACGCAGCAGCGTTTCACCATGGGGGATAAGGACAGAGGTCTGCATAACGCAACCATGCGGGCGTCCATGCACCTGGTGCATCGGAATGGCGCTTCATCGGCCGTCAGAGTGCGCCGCGAAAGCTGCGGTCCGTCAACGCCGGGGCACCCCCGCTTCCATCAGCAGCGTCTTGGGCTCCAGATAGGCGTTCACTCCCCATCGCCCCATCTCGCGCCCGAGCCCCGAGTGCTTGAAGCCGCCGAACGGCGCGCGCGGCTCATGGGACAGCGTGTTGACGAGGACCCGGCCCGCATCGATCTGCCGCGCCACCCGTTCGCAGCGCGCGGAGTCCTTGCCGAGCACGAGGGCGCTCAGTCCGTAGCGCGTGTCGTTGGCGATGGCAATGGCGTCGGCCTCGTCTTCATAGGGGATCACGGTCAGCACGGGGCCGAAGATTTCCTCGCGCGCAATGCGCATCTGGTTGGTTGCGCCGGTAAAGATTGTCGGCTTCACGAACCAGCCTCTGTGCAGTCCCTCGGGCCGCCCTTCACCGCCGACGAGCAGCTTCGCGCCTTCGGCTTGGCCAAGGCGGATGTAGCTCTGCACGCGCTCCCATTGCTTTGCGCTCACCATGGGGCCGATGTCGGTGTCGGCTTTGCTCGGGTCGCCCGACTTGATGTGCGACACCGCTTCCCTTGCGATCTGCTCGAACTCGGCCAGCCGCGCCCGCGGCACGAGAATGCGCGTCCCCGCGATGCAGGCTTGTCCGCTGTTGGCGAAGCCTGCCTGGAGCACGAGAGGCATGACGCTCGCGAAGTCGGCGTCCTCCAGCACCACCGTGGGCGACTTGCCGCCCAACTCCAGCGTCACGCGCTTCATCGTGGCCGCACCGGCGGTCACCAAATGCTCGCCGACGGCGGACGATCCTGTGAACGATATCTTGGCAATGTCGGGATGGCGTGCGATTTCCTCGCCGACGACATCGCCCCGGCCATTGACGATGTTGAACACGCCGGGAGGCAGGCCGGCGTCATGCAGCGCCTCGGCAATGACCTGCGTTTGCAGCGCGCTCATCTCGCTGGGTTTGATGACGACGGTGCAGCCTGCCGCAAGCGCCGTGGCGAGCTTGTTGCAGATGAAGCCCGCATTGCTGTTCCAGGGGGTGATCAGGCCAGCGACGCCCACGGGCGTCTGGATCACCCGCGCGGTTCCCGCCTGCTCCTCGAACGCGAAGGATTCCAGCACTTCGACGGCCTGCTCGATGACGGCGGCCGGATAGGTCGCCATCCAGCGCCCACGCACCGAAGGCGCGCCGTATTCCTCCAGGATGGTTTCCATCAATCGGTCTTCGCGTGCGACGACGGCCCGGTGCATGCGCTTGAGCGCCGCCACGCGTTCCTCGCGCGTAGTGCGCGACCAGGCGGGGAACGCGGCCTTGGCAGCCGCGATTGCGCGCCTTGCATCGTGCGCATCGCCAAGCAGCACCTGGCCGATGACTTCCTCGGTGCTCGGATTGTGAAGATCGAACCATTCCTGGCCGTGCGGTGCGACGAATTCGCCGTCGATGTAGATGCGTTCAATGCGGTGCATGGTGACTCCTTGGAAGTGACTCGCGGCCTTCGGCGCCATGGAAGGAACGGGGGCCCGAATCCGCGGTGACATGGAGTCTAGGAATGGTTTATTGTTCTGATAAGCCGCCTTTTCGTGGATGGCATATCCGGATAATCAGGACAATTCATGCATCGCACAGGAATGACCGAGCTCGAAGTGGTGCTGGCGGTGGCACGCCGCAACAGCTTTCGCGCCGCGGCGCTGGAACTCGGCATGTCGACCACCGCAGTGAGCAGCGCCGTGGCTGGGCTGGAAGCGCGGCTGAAGGTGCGCCTGTTCAACCGTTCTACGCGCAGCGTGGCACTTACCGATGCCGGCCAGCGCTATGTGGAGCGCATCGCGCCGGCGCTTGCCGAGATCCGCAGCGCGGGTGAAGAGGCCGGCACCGGCTCAAGCGTGCCCAGCGGCACGCTGCGGATCAATGCGCCGCAAGGGGCGGCTTTTCTGCTGCTGGAGCCTTTCTTCAGCACGTACGCGCAACGCTATCCGCAGGTGCGGATCGACATCTTGAGCGAGTCGCGCATGGTCGACATCGTGGCCGGTGGCTTCGATGCGGGCATCCGCCTGGCCGAGTCCGTGCCGCAGGACATGATCGCGGTCGCGCTCTCGCGCGACATACGCATGCTCGTGGTGGCAACGCCGGCGTACCTGGCGCGCCACGGAACACCCAGGCATCCGCGCGACCTGCTCAAGCACCAGAGCATCGGCATGCGCATGTCGCACGGCGGCATCTATCACTGGGAGCTGGAGCGAAACGGCCAGAAGCTGCAGATGGACCCGCCCGTGCGCCTGGCGCTCAACGAGATGCCAGCCATCAAGCAGGCGGTGCTGCTCGGCCTGGGCATCGGCTTCATCTCCGAATGGTTCATCGAGGAAGAAATCGCGTCCGGCGCGCTGAAGCCTCTGCTGGTTCCGTGGTGCCCGCCGTTCGGTGGCCTGAGGCTCTACTACCCAGGCCGTCGCTTCGTGCCCGCGCGGCTGCGGGCGCTCATCGACCTGATCCATGAGCTGCGCCTGGCCGCGAACTGAAGGTCGCCACTGCCAGCAAGCCGCCGGACGCAAGGCACTATATTCCCCTGGTGCCCACCACCACTGCCCCCACCCCGTTCGACTACGCCCGCTTCGTCGAGGACCTGAAACAGCGCATCGATGGCGCACGGCTGTCGGCCGCGCGGGCCGTCAACCGCGAACTGGTGGCGCTGTACTGGGACATCGGGCAGGCCATTCATGAGCAGCAGGCGCGCCGCGGATGGGGCGACGCGGTGGTCGACCGGCTGGCGCGTGATCTCAAGACCTTCTTTCCCGGGACGGCCGGTTTTTCGGCGGCGAGCCTCTGGCGCATGCGGCAGTTCCACGCGCTCTACACCGCGCCGGAATTTCTCGCACAGCTTGTGCGAGAAAACGAGCGCGATGCCAAGCGCCCGCGGGCGTCCAAGGCGCTTGCGGTGACCGGCGATCGACAACTCGCACAGGCTGTGCGAGACATGGTGGAGGCCGTGCCCTGGGGCCATCATGTCAACCTGCTGTCCAAGCTCGACGACGCCGGCCAGCGGCTTTTCTACCTCAAGGCCACCGCGCGCTTCGGCTGGAGCCGCAACGTGCTGCTCAACCAGATCAAGGCGCAGGCCTACGAACGGTCGCTGGCCGAGGGCAAGGCGCACAACTTCGCACTGGCGCTGCCAGAGCACCTCGCCGAGCAGGCCGAGGAAGCCCTCAAGAGCAGCTACAACCTGGAATTTCTCGGCATCCGGCGAGAGATCAGGGAGCGCGAGCTGGAAGATCACCTGATCGACAGGCTGCGCGACTTCATCCTCGAGCTGGGCTACGGCTTCTGCTTCGTCGGGCGCCAGTACCGCCTCACGCTCGGGCGCAAGGAGTACTTCATCGACCTGCTCTTCTACCATCGCTTTCTCAAGGCGCTGGTGGCCATCGAACTGAAGATCGGTGCCTTCGAGCCGGAATTCGCCGGCAAGATGGACTTCTATCTCAACCTCCTCAACGAGAAGGAGCGTGCGCCGGACGATGCACCGTCCATCGGGATCATCCTGTGCGCCGAAAAGGACAACCTCGAGGTGGAGTTCGCGCTCAAGAGCAAGTCGAACCCGATCGGCGTGGCCGAGTACCACCTCCAGGGCCGGCTGCCGGCGGAGATGAAGGGCAAGCTGCCGTCCCCGCGCCAGCTGCAGGAGGTGGTGCGGGCCAGCTATCCCGGGCTGGTTTCGCGGGATCGGAGGTCCAGATAGTTCGGCCGACGCAGGCACGCGGGCGCAGCAGGCGGGTGTACGCCCCGAGCCTTTCCGGCACCTGAGCGGCCGCGGAGGCCGATCAGCGCGCCTGGTCGGCCACCGGCCGCACGGCGTGGGTGGATTCGGCGTCCTCGTTGAGGCCGATCCACGCATTGCCGAAGTTCACGGCGTAGAAGTGCTGCTCGGCTTCGCTGCCGGAGCCCGACCAGAACTTGACGGCTGGCGTGTCGGGAAAGCGCGCCGTGTCGATCGTGGGGATGCGGGTCTCGCCTGCGCACCATCGGGGCAAGGTCACGGGGGCCTGCTCGGCGCCCAGTGCAAGCGTGAAGCTCTCTTCCACCAGTCCATGGTCGCATTGCCGCAGGGCTGCCAGTTCCGTGATGGTCGGCAGCCGCCACTGCTCGATGCCTTCGTGGCCCTGGGCATTGAGCGCGTGAACGCGCGCCTGGGCATCCATCAGGCCCAGTGCCTCGGCGTTGCCCACGCAGCGTTCTTCCTTCAAGGTCTGGCCCAAGGCGCATCGCAGCCATCGCAACCCGGTGGTGGGATCGGTCACGACGGCCGCTGTCGTCGGACCGGGTGAAGATGAAGCAGGCTGCTCGTTGCAGCCGACCAGCAGAGACAGCGCCATCAAGGCAACCACGGCCCCCCTCGGCGACCAAGGCTTCGCATTGCGCACTCAAATCCTCCATCGGCGGTAGCCGTCATTCGTTTGTCATGGATACGAAACGTTAAAAACATAACATAAGTACACATATATCAGCAGGCGACGTTTCCATGCCCGAAACCTCCGAGTACTTGAGCGATTTCCGGCCGCGTTTTCGCCAGCCCAGTGCGGCGGATCTCTGCACGGAAGTGCCGTGCATGACGACCGAGGAAACGAACGAGAAAGTGCTGGAAGTCTTCAACCGGCACCGCGACCTCGTCAGCCTGCCGGTGGTGGAGGGAAACCAGCCGATCGGCCTGATCAACCGGAACATCTTTCTCTCGCAGATGAGCAAGCCGTTTCGCGTGGAACTGTACGGCCGCAAGAGCTGCATCGCCTTCATGGACAAGGACCCGCTGATCGTCGATGCGGCGCTGGACCTGGAAGCGCTGACCCTCAAGACCGTGGCGCACGGCGAGAAGGCCCTGTCCGACGGCTTCATCATCACGCGCGAAGGCGAATTCGCCGGTGTGGGCAATGGCCTGCAGCTCATGCGCCTGGTGGCGGACCTGCAGGTGTCGCGCAACCGCCAGATCATGCACAGCATCGAATACGCCAGCGTGATCCAGCGCTCCACCTTGCGCAGCTCGCTCGATGCCTTGGCACGCGCGTGCCCGCAGGCGCACCTGGTGTGGGAGCCGCGCGACGTGGTCGGCGGCGATTTCTACCAGTTCAGCACCGCGCCGGACGGCTGGTTCGCCACCGTGGCCGACTGCACGGGGCACGGCGTTCCCGGCGCCTTCATGACGCTGATCGCCTCCACCAACCTGAACCGCGCCATCGAGCAGCACGGCCCGCGCGACCCCGCCCGGCTGCTGGGCAACGTGAATCGCAGTATCAAACATATGCTGGGCCAGATGGACGGGCAGGACGCGACGCCCGGCTCGGACGACGGCATGGACGCCGCATGCTTCTGGTTCGAGCCCGCAAATGGCCGCCTGGTGTTTGCCGGCGCACGGCTGTCCCTGTTCCTGCTGCGCCCCGACGCCGATGCCCTGGAGCTGGTCGAGGGGCAGCGCAAGGGCGTGGGCTACATGGACACCGAGTTCGACTTCAGCTGGGTCAACCAGGAACTGCTGTTGCCCCCGGGCAGCCTCGTCTTCGTCAGCACCGACGGGCTGATAGACCAGGTCGGTGGTCCCCGCGCCATCGCGCTGGGCAAACGGCGTGTGCGCGAACTGCTGCTCGAGCAACGCGGGCGCACGGCCGCGCAAGTCAACCAGGCCGTGCTGGACGCCCTGCAGGCCTGGCAGGGCGAGCACCATCGCCGCGACGACCTGACATTTTTCTGCTTCCGCACCTGACACGGAATCACCCATGCCCTTCCCTCAGATCGCCGACAAGTACGGCTCCTTCTTCAACGTGGCGCGCCAACACCAGGTCATCTTCTATTACGTCGGCTACTTCTCCCAGCACATCGTGGCCGCCATGTCCGACGCCGTGAAGCTGCAGCTCGAGGTGGCCGGCGTCGCCGGCCCAACCCGGCGGAGGCTGTTCTCGTCGTTCGTGGAAATGGCGCAGAACATCATTCACTACTCTGCCGACACGCTCACCGCCGCGAGCACGCACAGCGGCGAGCTGCGCCACGGCTCGGTCTGCATCCGCCGCGAAAGCGATGGCGGCTTCCTGCTGCTGTGCGCCAATCCCGTGGAGCCCGAGATCGCCGATGCGCTGCGCGCGAAACTGGAAACCCTGCGCAGCATGACGCTGGAAGAGATCAAGCAGGCCTACCGCCAGACACTGCGCGAGGAAACGCCCGAAGGCAGCAAAGGCGCGGGCATGGGGCTTCTCACGGTCGCTCGCGACGCCCGCGAACCGCTGGAGTTCGATTTCGACGCCGCGGACAGCGACGGCGGCGCCCCGGTGTTCTACCTGAAGGCGGCGATCTGACACGCCCAAGCCCGGCAACGAATCGAGATTACAGATGGAAAACCTCTACATCGCCCCGACGCCCAGTTCACCCCAGGTGGACTTCAAGTTCGACACTCGGACACTCAGCCTGCGGGGCGAGTCCTACCCCGAGAACGCAGCCGCCTTCTACGGCGAGGTGATCTCGCGGCTCAAGGACTACCTGGCCCAGCAGAACGGCACCCAGATCGAGGTCAATATCGCGTTGGCCTACTTCAACAGCTCCAGCACCAAGATGCTGTTCAACCTGATCGCGGCGCTCAACGACGCCGTGGAGGCCGGCAACCGCGTCACCCTGAACTGGTACCACGACGAGGACGACGACACCATCCTCGAATTCGGCCAGGAGCTCAGCGAAGACTTCCCCGCGATCGATTTCGCGAGCCATCCCGTGAAGTCGAGCTGAATGGACACCGCCGCACCACCGGACCTGTTCGATGCCGAGAGCCGGGCGCTGCAAGCCGCGCGCGCGGCCTACGACACTTGTGCCGCGACGCAGCCCGCACCCTGCCACCGGGCGTTGGGCGAACTGCTTACCGCCTACGAGCGGCTCCTGCGCGAAACGCGCCGGCTGGTGCGGCGCAGCGATCGCGCCGAGCTCGAGATGAATCAGCTGAACCTGCGCCTGCAGGATCTGGCCGCCGAACTCGAATACCGCGCCACGCACGACCCCCTGACCGGCGTGCTCAACCGGGCAGCCGTCATCGAGCTCGTGAACAGCCATTTCGTGGACGGCGACATCGCGCTGATCGTGCTGGACATCGACCACTTCAAGCGCATCAACGACAGCTTCGGCCATCCTGCGGGCGACCGGGTCATCCAGGCCGTGGTGACCTGTCTGCAGGCGCAGGTGCCGGCGACTGCGCACATCGGCCGTGTCGGCGGCGAGGAGTTCACCGTGGTGCTGCCAGGGCAGCGCGGCGATACCTGCGGGCAGGTCGCGCAGACGCTGCGAAGCGCCATCGAGGCGTACGCCTTCGACTTGCCCGACGGCAGCGGCGTCACGGCCAGCTTCGGCGTTTGCTGGCTTCCGCGCGGCAGCAACTTCGACATCGCCTACGGGCTGGCCGACGAAGCCTTGTACGTTGCCAAGCGCGGCGGCCGCAACCAGGTCGCGCTCGCATCCGGCCACGTGCATGTGCAGCCCGCATGAGGCGCGCGGCTGAGCCGGGGCGGCCGACCCAAGCGAGGCGCCGGACGCCCGACTGGCGCGTGCTCGTGGTGGACCAGGACGCCGATGTGCATGCCGCAGCGCGCGCCGCGCTGCAGGGCCTCACGCTGTTCGAGCGGCCATTGGTGTTCGTGCATGCGTACTCCGGCGAGGAGGCACGCGCGCTGGTGCTGCGCGAGCACGACCTGGCCGTTGTGATCCTGGACGTGGTGACCGAAAGCACGAAGGCCGGCCTGGACCTGGTCGACTTCATCCGCCACACGGCAGGCCTGCGCAACACACGCATCGTGCTGCGCACAGGCGGCCCCGGCCATGTGCCGGCGCTGGACACGCTGCTGCGCTACGACATCAACGACTACCGGACCAAGGCCGAACTCACCCAGGACCGCCTGCTGGCCATGGTCGTCACGGCCGTGCGTTCCTACAAGCAGCTGTGCGCCATCGAGGCCAACAGCCGCAGCCTCGAACTCATCGTGCGCTCCAGCGCCTCCTTGCTGGAGGAGACAGACCTGCGCGCGTTTGCCCGCAGCATCATCACGCAGCTCGCCGCGTTGCTGGGCGCGGCCGGCGACGGCCTGGTCTGTGCACCCGGCATGCAGCAGGGCAGTCCGTACCGCGTGATGGCGGCGGCTGGCCGGTTCTCAGGCCTCGTCGATCTGCCGCTGGATGCGGTGCCGCAGCTGCCCGAGTTGTCCGGCCTGCACCTGCTGCGCCGCGCGCTGGCGCTCGGCTGCAATGTCTACGGCGACGAAGGCGGGGTGGCCCTGCACATCGGACGCAAGGACGAGCAGGACATGGCCGTCTTCATCGACACGACCGGGGTGCGCGGCACCATCGACCGGCAACTGCTGGACGTCTTCTGCGTCAACCTCAGCACGCTGCTGCACAGCCGGGGACTGCTGGAGCGGCTGCATGAATATGCCTACTACGATCCGCTGGTGCGCCTGCCCAACCGCACCCACTTCGTCGAGGAGGTCGACGCCTGTGCACGGCAAGGCAGGCGGGACCACATCCTGGCGCTGGTCGACATCGACGATTTCAGCGCCACCAACGATGTCATGGGCCACCGATTCGGCGACCGCCTGCTGGAGACCGTGGCCCGGCGCCTGGCCGACGCATTGCCGGCCGGCATCATGCTGGCCCGCCTGGGCGCCGACACGTTCGGCGTGCTCGGCCCGGTGGGCCAGGTGTCGCCGCCGCAACTGCTGGAGTGCGTGCGCCAGCCGCTCGCGGTCGACGGCGTGCCGCACAAGGTCTCGCTGACCTGCGGCTACGTATTGCTTCCGGAAGATGCGCAGGCCGGCGTCGACCTGGTCAAGGACGCCACCATCGCGCTGAAGCGGGCCAAACGTGACCACCGCGGCCAGCACCTGCAGTACTCCGGCCACATGGGCACCGAGGCGCGCGCCCGCGCCTTGTTGCTGTCCAACCTGCGTGCCGCGATCGACAACCGGCAGCTGTTCCTGGTCTATCAGCCGCAGATCGACCTGGGCACCTGCGCGCTGGTGGGCCTGGAGGCACTGCTGCGCTGGCGTGCCGAGGACGGCAATCTGGTGCCGCCGGACCGGTTCATTCCGGTGGCCGAGCACTCGGGGCTGATCGTGGCGCTCGGGCAATGGGTGTTGTCCACGGCCTGCATGACCATGCGCGAGCTGCTGGACACGGGGCGCGCGCCGCTGCGCATGGCCGTCAACGTCTCGACCGTTCAGTTGCAGGACCCCGGCTTCTTCGAGAGCGTGTGCGCGGCGCTGGCGCACAGCCGGCTCCAGGGCCATCACCTGGAGCTGGAGATCACCGAATCCGTGGCTGCGCTGCCCACGCAACTGCTCGAATCCACCCTCACCGCCTTGCGCGCCCAAGGCATCTCCATCGCCATCGACGACTTCGGCACCGGCTATTCGTCGCTGAGTTACCTGGAGCGGCTGCCGCTGGACCGCATCAAGATCGACGGCACTTTCGTACGCCAGCTCAGCGAGACACAGGGGGCGCGCATCGCGGAGATGGTCGTGCAACTGGGCCGCAAGCTCGGCCTGCACGTGCTGGCCGAAGGCATCGAGGACGCCGCGGCCTGGCAGGCGCTGCTGGCCATGGACTGCAACGAAGGCCAGGGCTACTGCATCGCAGCGCCCATGGACAAGGAGGCTTTGTCCTGCTGGCTGCAGGAGCGGGCAGAGAAAACCCCCTGCCCGGCAGCTTGCTGATGGTCGGCAAGGCGCCTTCCTGCTCAGAGGTCTTCGCTTCCCAGCAACATCTCGTTGATGCCCTTGCCGACCTCCACCACGGGGAAAACGTTCTCCGTCGGATCGATGCGGAAATCGAGAAGCACGGTACGGTCGCGCATGGCCCGGGCTTCTCGCAGCGCAGCTTCGATATCGGCCGGGCGTTCGATCAGCATGCCGACATGGCCGTAGGCTTGCGCGAGCTTCACGAAGTCGGGCAAGGCGTCGAGATAGCTTTGGCTGTATCGGCCCTCATGGCTGATCTGCTGCTGTTGCCGGACCATCCCGAGATAGCGGTTGTTCAGAAGAACGATCTTGATCGGCGTGTCGTACTGCAGGCAGGTCGACAGCTCCTTGGTGCTCATCTGCACCGATCCGTCGCCGACGATGCAATAGACCTCGCTGTCGGGCCTGCCCATCTTCACCCCCATCGCGAAGGGGATGCTCACGCCCATGGTGCCAAGCCCACCTGAATTGATCCAGCGCCGCGGCTTCTCGAAGCGGAAGTACTGCGCGGCCCACATCTGGTGCTGCCCGACATCCGATGCGATGTAGACATCTTCATTGCGGGTGATGTCGCACAACGTCTCGATGACGCGCTGCGGCTTGATGACGTATGTGTTGCCGCGATCGTAGTCAAGGCAACGCCGGGCGCGCCACGTCCCGATCGCCGACCACCATTGCGCCATGTCCTGCGGCGCGGGCCGAACGTCCGAAGCATCGAGCAGCGACAGCATTTCCACGAGAACAGTCTTGACGTCCCCGACGATGGGAACGTCCACCTTCACGCGCTTGGCAATGCTCGAGGGATCGATATCGATGTGAATGATCTTGCGCTTGCCTTGCGCAAAGTGCTCCACATTGCCGATGACCCGGTCGTCAAAGCGAGCCCCGATGGCCAGCAGCACGTCGCAGTCCTGCATGGCGTTGTTGGCCTCCCAGGTGCCGTGCATCCCCAGCATCCCGAGAAACTTGGGATCCGACGCCGGGTAGGCGCCCAATCCCATGAGCGTGCTGGTGACCGGGAAACCCAGCCGGTCGACCAGCGTGCGCAGTTCGTCGCAAGCACCGCTGAGGATCACGCCCCCACCTGTGTAGACATAGGGACGCCTGGCGGTCAGAAGCAGTTGCAGCGCCTTTCGGATCTGTCCGCCGTGTCCCTGCAACGTGGGTTTGTACGACCGCATTTCCAGCGTTTGCGGGTAGCCCGCATGGATGATCCTGCTTGCCGACACGTCCTTCGGAAAGTCCACGACCACGGGGCCTGGACGACCGCTGCGCGCGATGTGGAAGGCCTTCTTCAAGGTCTGCACGATGTCGCGCGGATCCTTGATCAGAAAGTTGTGCTTCACGATCGGGCGCGTGATGCCGACCGTGTCGCACTCCTGGAACGCGTCCTGCCCAATGTCGCGGGTCGGCACCTGGCCGCTGATGACGACCATCGGGATCGAGTCCATGTAGGCCGTCGCAATGCCGGTCACGGCATTGGTCAGGCCCGGGCCGGATGTGACGAGCGCCACGCCGACATGGCCCGTGGCACGCGCATAGCCGTCGGCCGCATGCACGGCCGATTGCTCATGCCGGACCAGCACATGCTGGATCTGCTGCTGCCTGTGCAGGGCGTCGTACACATGAAGAACGGCACCGCCGGGGTAACCCCACAGGCAGGCGACACCCTCTGCCTGAAGGCATCGGATGAGGATTTCAGAGCCTGTGAGCTCTTCGCTGGATGCGTCGTGTGAAGCCGGCGCGGCGGATGTTTCGCGCGGCAATGCCGCGGCTGCCGGGATGTGCCCGGCGGGGAAGTTTTGCATGGTCTACCTTTGTGAATTTCTCTGACGAAATACCTCGGGTGCCCCTTCTCCCGACCCTTGTGAGGTGGTGTTGGGACCTTGGACCCAGCGGCCATGGACGCAATGCTTGCTGCGCCGGACCGGGATCTGTCTGCCGTTGAAGTGCAGCGGCGATTATCTCCGCATCGGTCGTTCGTGCAGTTCGCGTTGGGCAATGGGATCGCGGATCTTCGAGCTGCCCCTGTTCGATCTCCTCGATGGCATCGGAAAGACGCCGGCCCCGCGTCTCAACGAACGCAGTCCGCCCGCGCGCAGGCGAGCTGCACCGTGAAGGGCCCGCCTGCCGGCATGCCATGCGCCTGCGCCGCGCGCAGCAGGCCCTCGTGCAATGCCTCGTCGACCACCTCGACGCTCGCGTTGCAGCCCCCGCAGCGCAGGCGCACCGTGCTTTCTGGCGTTTGCGTGCGCCGCAGCCGGTGCACCGCGCGCGCGCCGCCCAGGCCGCGCTCCCATTCGCGCTGCACGAGCCTGGCTTTTTCCAGCTCTTTGATCACGCGGTAGACGCTCGCCAGGCCGGTGGCCGTGCCGCGCTTGAGCATGCGGCGAAACACTTCCTCGCCGCCGAGCCATTGGGAATCGCTTTCCGCCAGCGTCTGCAGCACGCACAGACGGATGACGGTGGGCCGAATACCCAGGCTGCGCAGTTGCTCTGAAAAGCCGCTGCTCGCCGGCACCTGCGCCCCGTGCGTGCCTGACACTGCCGTCGACTTGCGCACCTTCCGCTGCCGCCCGTGTTGCCGTGCGTTCAGGCCGCGAGGCCTGGCGCCGGCGCCTTGGTGTCCTGCGCGATGCGCCCGGCCTTCATGTGGACGATGCGGTCGGCCACGTGGAAGTAGCGGTCGTCGTGCGAGATGACCACCAGCGAATGCCCTTTGGCGCGCAGCTCGGGCAACAGCTCGGTGTAGAAAAGGTGGCGGAAGGTCGGGTCCTGGTCGGCGGCCCATTCGTCGAACACCAGCACGGGGCGGCCTTCCAAATAGGCGTGCACCAGCGCGAGCCGCTTGCGCTGGCCCGTGGACAGATCGGTGGTGCTGAACGCGCCGTCCTTCACAGACACCTTGTGCGCGATCTCCAGCCGCTGCAGGTAGGGCAGCGCGGTCTCGGGCAGCGCCTGGTGGCCGCCCTCCTCGCCTGCCACGAGGTCCTCGAACAGATAGAAGTCGGAGAACACGGTGGTGAACAGCTGGCGGTAGTCGTCGCGCGTCTCGGGTGTGATGGGCTTTCCGTCGAGCAGGACCTCGCCCTGCTGCGGCACGTAGAGCCCGAGCAGCAGCTTGATGAGCGTGGTCTTGCCCGAGCCGTTGTCGCCCACGACGAAGACGATCTCGCTGCGCCCGATCTGCAGGTCGACCGGCCCCAGCGAGAAGGCCTCGCTGCCCTCTGGCGTGTCGAACGCGTAGCGCACGCCGCGCAGCTCGATGGCGTTGCGCAGCGGCGGCGAAGTCGGCGGGGAGCCGAGGTGCAGGTGCGGCTCTGGCGTGGCGAAGCGGGCCGACAGGTCGGCGATGCGCTCGAACGCCACCCTGGCGCGGCCCAGGTGTGGCAGGGCACCGACGATCTGGTCGATCGGCCCCTTGATGAACAGCAGCACGAGCACGAAGCCGCTGAGCACCACCGGGTCGGTCGTGCGCCAGGCGGCCCAGCCGAGGATCAGCGCGATCAGCAGAAAAAAAAGTGCCGAGCCGAAGGACGTGGCCAGCACGAAGATGTTGATCGCGCGGCGGTTGATGTCGCGGATGTTGTCGACTGTGCGGGCGATCTGCCCCTCGTACACCCTGGCGCGGCGGGCACGGTGCATGCGCAGTTCCTTGGCGCCTTCGCTGATGCCGCGGTAGGCCTTGTGCAGCAGCTCTTCCTGTTCGCGCGACTGGAAGAAGCCCGCGATGCCACGACCGTGGGCCCAGGTCTGGACTGCCACGCCGATCAGCATCGCCACCACCAGCAGGCCGAACAGCGGCAGCGACAGCCACGCGAGGTAGCCCAGGCAGCCCAGCGCGATGGCCAGCGAAATCATGGTGGCGGCCAGCATGAAGGCCACGTCGCTGATCATGTCCACGTCCTGCGTGAGCACGGGCATCAGCCGGTGCATGCGGTAGCGCTCCAGCGCATCGATGGGCGCCGCGAGAATTTTCTGCGCCAGGTCCTTGCGCACCTGCGCGACCAGCCGCTGGCCCACGACGTTGTTCGAGATGTCGGACACCGCGCGGCCGACGAGCGCCAGGGCGCACAGCGCGACAAAGGTCAGCAGCAGGCCGCCGGCCATGCCGCCGGGTCGGCTGAGCACCTCGTTGATGGTTGCCAGCAGCGCCACGGTGGCCACGCCCGCTCCGATGCCGGTGACGGACGAGAGCGCGATCCAGGGAGTGAAGGGTTGCAGCAGCCGAAGCAGGTCGGACGCCTTGGCGCTGGCGGGTTGGGTTTGCATGACGGGTAAGACGGTCCGGCGGCCGGAATGTTTAGCGCGCGCCGGTGCCGCTATTGCAGTGTCGATTCGTGCCTGGATTCCTCGCCGGACGCGGAGCCGACCATTGCTGCACCGGCCAGCGCCCAGAGCGTCAGCGCCTCGTCGAACGCACGCACATGCTTCGCATCGCGCCCCAGCCACAGGACCAGCTTTTCCGCGCGGTCAAGCGACGGCGCGTCGTGCAGCGCGCGAAAAAGCCGCCAGGCCTCGCTGAAAGCCGGATCGGAAGGAGCCTGGTGTCGGGAGTTCATCGCATTCGGGAGGCCGGATTGCTGTGGATGCGTGGATAGACGCGACCCGCCGCCGTATGTTTAGCGCGTGTCATCCGCGCGTCGCAATTTCGTGGACCGGTGCGCCGCACTAAACCCGGGGGCGCCCGATCCGTCTCCATCTGCGATGAGCTTCATTTGCGCGGCTGCGCCTTTTCGATGATTCCCCTGCTGGTGCCGATCTTCCAGGGCGAATGGGCGGCCTACGGCGAGGCGCTGGCATGTGCGCCGCAGCCACCGGCCGGCGCGCTGCGGGTGGCCGACCTCGTCGCCGATCCCGCGCTGCTCGCCGGGCTGCTGCAGGCGCACGCGCGCCACCTGCGGGTGCGCAAGCCCGACCTGCGCCCGGTGGCCTCGGCCTGGAGCATGCATTACCTGAATGCCCTGCTGCCACCGGTGACGGCGGCGGCCAGCCTGCTGCAGCACGTCTTTCCGATGGCGCCGGCGCAGGTCTGGCTTTCATTGGCCGAAGGGTCCGTGCCGCGACGTTTTCACATTCCGCACGAAGGGCAGCCGTTTCCGGGCGCCGACACGGCGGCGCGCTACGCAGGACTGCTCGGTGAGCACCTGGCCCCGCTCTTCGAGCAACTGACACGTCTCACGCGCATTGCGCCGAAGATTCTTTGGGGCAACGCGGCACGCTATCTGGAGCCCGTGCTCGAACAGGGACTGGCATTGAGCGGACATGCGCCAGCCATCGCGAAAGACCTCCAGTACCTGCTGCATCAGCCGCGCTGGGACGGCGAGGACAACCCGATGTTCGCGGTGCAACGCAAGGTCGTGCGGATGCACTCGGGCATGCCCGAGCATCTCTCGCTGCACCGGCAGTGCTGTCTCTACTACCTGCTGCCCGAAGAAGGCTATTGCGGCGCATGTCCGCTGGCGCCGGAATCCCGCAAGACGGCTGCCTAAACAAACGCACTGGCCGCGCGTCATTTGCGGTTAAGCATCCATTCATCGGTGCCACTGCAATTCCCCATGCCACTGCATCCCGATCTCGAAGCCTTCCTCGAACTGGCCACTCTCGCCGAAGAAGACGGGCGCCCGCCGATGTGCGAGATGTCGCCCGCGCAGGCCCGCGAGAGCTACGACCAGTCGACCTTGGCGCTGGACGGCGTCGGCCCCGACCTGCCGGTCGAGGACATCGCCTTTCAGGCGCGCGACGGCGCGACGCTGCGGGCCAGGCTCTACCGGGGCGTCGCTACAGCGGCGCCGCTGCCGACGCTGCTGTATTTTCACGGCGGCGGTTACGTGGTCGGCGGCCTCGACTCGCACGACGCACTGTGCCGCGCGATCGCGCTGCGTACGCCCTGCGCGGTGCTGGCGGTCGACTATCGGCTAGCGCCGGAGCACAAGTTTCCGACCGCGTTCCACGACGCCGAGGACGCCGCGGCGTGGCTCCTGGCGCACGGCGGCTCGCACGGCCTCGATACCACGCGCGTGGCCTTCGGCGGCGACAGCGTCGGCGGCACGCTGGCCACCGCCTTGACACTGGCCGCGCGTGAAGCCCGCCGCCAGCAACCGCTGCTGCAACTGCTGCTCTATCCATGCACCAGCATCCGACAGGACAGCGCCTCGCACCAGCGTTACGCGCGCGGGCATCTGCTCGAACAGCGCACGCTGCAGTGGATGTTCGACCACTACCTGCGCCGCGACGAGGATCGGCAGGACTGGCGCTTCGCGCCGCTCGCCGCACAAGACCTGTCGGGCCTGGCGCCCGCGCACATCGTGCTGGCGGAGTACGACCCGCTGGTGGACGAGGGCAAGGCCTATGCGCAGCGACTTCAGGCCGCCGGCGTGCGCACACAGCTGGACGTGCACGAGGGCATGGTCCACGACTTCGCGCGCCTGAGCCAGGTGGTGGAGGAAGCCGACACGCTGCGCACCGCGATCGCGCGGACGCTGGCCGACGCGTTCTGCCCTCCGGCCGTCTCCGCAGCGCCGATCACGCCGGCTTCGATCGGTGCCTGGGTGTTCCATGCGCATCCTGATGGCCATCCGCTCGAAGTGCGGCTCGACGGGGCACGGCTGACCGTCGGACCGCAGGCGAGCAAGGAAGGCGCGAGCCAATGGGCGCTGCGCGAGCAAGCCGATTCGCTGCGTCTGGAATGGCCGGGCGACAGCGTCACGGAACCCGAGGAGCCTCATCTGCTGGCAGCGATCGAGGCGGCCTTCGTGCGTCACCCCGGGCATGGCCTGCTCTTGCTGCAGGTGCCTGCGTCGCGCATCGCACGGTTGGTGGACGCGGGTGCGGCAAGCGAGGCTTCCGGTTCGCGGCCGGCGATCGTCTCGCGCGAAGCCTTCTGGCAATTGCCTCGCGTGTGGCAGCGCAACCCGCGCGAGCCCTTCGCGCAGCGCTACACCATGAGCCAGGGCAAGCGCCATCCGTTGCGCCCGGCCAAGCCATCGGGCACCGTCTACCGGCGCCACATTCCGTGGCTGTCGCAGACGCTGACACTGGACGCCGTCGACATCGAGCGCGACCTCCCAGCCTTCAACCGCTGGATGAACGACCCGGTGGTGGCCCACTTCTGGGAGGAACAGGGCGACCTCGCCAGGCACCGCGCCTACCTCGAGGCCATTGCCGCCGATCCGCGCGTCACCGGGCTCGTCGGCCGGCTCGACGGCGAGGCATTCGGCTACTTCGAGGTGTACTGGGCCAAGGAAGACCGCATTGCGCCCTTCTGCGACGCCGGTGACCACGACCGCGGCTGGCATGCGCTGATCGGCGAGCCGCGCCTTCGTGGCAAGCCGTTCCTCACGGCGTGGATGCCTTCCGTGTCGCACTACCTGTTCCTGGACGACTGCCGCACGCAGCGCATCGTGATCGAGCCGCGCGCGGACAACCACAAGATGATCAAGAGCCTGGGCCGCTGCGGCTATGCCCACGTCAAGGAGTTCGACTTTCCGCACAAGCGGGCCATGCTCGGCGTGCTGCTGCGCGAACGCTTCTTCGGCGAGGCCCTCTGGATTCCCCAAGGGGAGTCGAGCATTTCGCCAACTTCGGCCAAGGGCGCCGAACTTCCCATCGAGGACACCCCATGCAAATCCATGACCTGATCGGCGTCGGCTTCGGCCCGTCCAACATCGCCCTGGCGATCGCCCTCGACGAGAAACGCCACCACGGCCAGTTCGTGGATGCGCTGTTCATCGAGAAGCAGCCGGGCTTCGTCTGGCACAAGAACATGCTGCTGGACAACGCGCACATGCAGATCTCCTTCATCAAGGACCTGGCGACACTGCGCAACCCCGCAAGCCGCTTCACGTTCCTGAACTATCTGCACGAAAAGCAGCGCCTGCAGGACTTCGTCAACCTCAAGACTTTCTTCCCGAGCCGCCACGAGTTCAACGACTACCTGGGCTGGGCTGCCGCGCAGTTCGAGGACCGCTGCGCCTACGGCGAGGCGGTGTTCGAGGTGCTTCCGGAGATGCGCGGCACGGATGTGCAGCTGCTGCGGGTGCGCTCGCGCGAAGCGGGCGGCGCCGTGCGCGAACGGCTGGCGCGCAACCTGGTGGTGAGCGTGGGTGGTGTACCGAACGTTCCCACGCGCTTCCTGCCCTTCAGGGACGACGCGCGCGTCTTCCATTCGAGCAGCTACCTCGAGGCGATTGCCCGGCATCCGGATGCCAAGCGCATCGCCATCGTCGGCGCGGGGCAGAGCGCTGCCGAACTCTTCATGGACCTGCAGAGCCACCCGAACAAGCCCGCGGTCGACCTGATCATGCGGGCCCGCTCGATCAAGCCGTCGGATGACAGTCCCTTCGTCAACGAGATCTTCAATGCCGACTTCACCGACTTCGTGTTCAACCGCTCGGAGCCCGAGCGTGCCGAGCTGCTGGAGGAGTTCTGGCACACCAACTATGCCGCGCCCGACCTGGAATTGATCCAGCAGATCTTCAACGTGTTCTATCGCCAGCGCGTGGCCGGCGTGGCGCGCCACAGCTTCCTGCGCCGCCACGAGGTGTCGGCGGTGCGCGCGGCCGCCGACGGCATCCACCTGGCGCTGCACGACATGAACACCGGCCGGCGCGGCAGCCAGGCTTACGACGTGGTGATCCTCGCGACCGGCTACAAGCGCGACGGCCACAAGGCGCTGCTCGATCCGATCGCGCCGTACCTGGGCGACTTCACGGTCGACCGCCACTACCGGCTGCAAGCCGCACCGGAACTGAAGCCGGCCATCTTCCTGCAAGGCGCCTGCGAGATGAGCCACGGCCTGAGCGACACGCTGCTCTCGGTCACGGCGATCCGCTCGGATGAGATCGGACAGGCGCTGCTGAATGCGAATCCGCGGCCGGCGGCTCAAGCGGCAGAACGCGCGCCTCAGGCGGCAGCCGTTCTTTGAGATTTGCTGTTCCTCGGACGCGGCTCGGTGATACACTCAATAAGAATAGTTCTTATTAACACCCGTCCCCGGGTTCACCGAAGCGCAATGTCGGCACCGCCAGCATGATCGACGCCCGGTATCCGGGGCTTATCGTCGATGCTTGCGAGAAGGCGGCCGGATGCGCGACCTCGTCCAGGAACTTGTAGCTCACTATGCGGACTTGCGCCGGCAGCTGACTCGCGACCTGAGGGATCCCCACTACGCGGCCGACATCGCGCAGTCGAGCTTCGAGCGGGTGTACGCGCAGGCCACGAAGCCGCGTGGTGCCGCGTGCGACGACGCGACCGGCGGCATCGAATCGCCGCGCGCCCTGCTCTTTCGGGTGGCCCGCAACCTCTGCATCGACGAGGCGCGCCGCCGCAAGGTGGCGCAGGAATGGGTCGGCACGCACGCCACGCTCGGCACCCACCTCGTGGCACCTTCCAGTGAATTCATCCTGGCGCAGCAACGCGTGCTTGCGCGCGTGGTCGACACCATGGAAAAGCTCCCGCCGCGGCGACGCGAGGTGTTTCTGCTGTTTCGTGCCTACGGCCACACCCGCGCCGAGATCGCCGAGCGCCTGAACATCACCGAGATGGCGGTGGCCAAGCACCTGCTGCGCGCCACCATCGATTGCTCTCGGGTGTTCGCCGAACTGCGCGCCGAACTGATCGAGCCGCAGCACGTGCACAACCACGCAGGCTTCGACACTGCGCTCGCCGAAGACTTCTCGTGAGCGGCGGCATGGCGATCGGCGCTCCGCGCGAACGGCTGATCGAGCGTGCGCTCGCGCTGATTGTCGAAGGCGAGATCGCGCCGGGCGAGGCCGCGCAGCGCGCCCGCGCGGCCATGAACCAGTGGCGCAGCAAGTCGCCGGAGCACGCGGCGGCCTTGCTGGAGGCGCGCCATCGCTGGGACGCGCTCGGCGGCATGGCAGGCGAACTGCGTGCGCACTTCGACGATCCGGCGGCCGGCATGGCGGCAGCGGCGGCGCAATCCGGCCGGCGGTCGCAGCGCCGCAAGATCCTGCTTTCCATCGCAGGGTTGCTTGGCGGCGGCCTGGTCGCGGGCCGCGGCGTGCAGTGGTATTGGCAGCAGCCAGTTTTTCAAGCGGCCTACAGCACCCGCACCGCCCAGATGCTGAAAGTCACGCTCGCGGACGGCGGCGGCAACGCGGCGGGCAGCCAGCTCGACATCGCGCCGCAAAGCGCCATCGACGTCACGCTGTACCGGCAGCGCCGCATCGTCGACATGTCTCGCGGCGAGGTGCGCTTCGAAGTCGCGCACGATACGCAGCGCCCCTTCCTGGTCCGCACGCGTGCAGCCGTGATCGAGGTGGTCGGTACGGTGTTCACCGTGCGCGACCGTGGCGGGCCCGTCACCGTGGGTGTGGAACAGGGCCATGTACGTGTGCAGGTCCATGCCCGTCAGGGCGATGGAGCGTCTTCTCGGAACGCGCCGCAAGCCATCGACCTGCGCGGGGGTGAACTCGTGGAGGTGCAGGATGGCCATGCCGACGCGGTGCGGCAGGCCGATATCCGGGCCATGTCGGCCTGGCGCGACGGCTGGCTGGTTTTCGACAACACGCCGCTGGGCGAAGCGCTGGCGGTGGTCAACAGCTACCGCGCCAGTCCGATTGTCAGCGCCAGCGAGCGCATCGACGCGCTGCGCCTGTCGGGCCGCTTCCGCGCCAACGACTCGGCCGCCTTGGTGGCGGTGCTGCCGACGATTCTTCCAGTGACGGCCGTCTCCCGGGCGGGTGGCGGCGTGGAACTGCAGCCCCGCTGACAACGAACTGCGCCGGGCCTCTGGCGCGTCGTGCCTGAAACAGGCTGTCTCTGTTTGACGAGTTCAAACGTCTTACTTTGAGAAGCGCCAGGGACCCGATCAATTCGGGGGCTCTGCCGCCCAAAAGTACGAATACGTCGCATTTACTTGACCTGGAGCCCTGACCCATGCGTTCTTCGCCTCGCCACCGCCTTCTGAGTGCCGCGCTTGCCGCTGCCTTTGGAACCACATTCGTCAGCTGGAGCGGCATCGCTGCCGCCCAAGCACCCGGGCAGGCGGCCACGCCGACATTCGATATCAATGTCGGGCCGCAGCCGCTGGCGGCGGCCCTGAACGAACTCTCGCGCCAGACCAGCGCTCAGGTGCTCGCAGCGGGTGACGTGGTGACGGGCATCAACGCGCCCGCCGTGTCGGGGCGGCTCACGCTGCAGCAGGCGCTGGACCGGCTCCTGGTGGGCAGCGGCCTGGTTGCCGTTCGCAACGGATCGTCGCAAGTCACGATCCAGCGTGCCTCGGCCGCCGCCGCAGGCTCATCGCTGCCGACGGTGACCGTCCAGGCCGACTCCGACGGCACCACCGAAGGCACCGGCTCCTACACCACGCGCTCCACGGCGACGGCCACGCGGCTGGACCTGTCCCAGCGCGAGACGCCCCAGTCCGTGAGCGTGATCGGCCGCCAGCAGATCGAGGACCAGAACCTCGTGACGCTCGACGACGTACTGCGCCAGACGCCCGGCATCGTGTCCGACCGGCTGGACGAGCGGGTCAAATTCACCTCGCGCGGCTTCGATCTGGGCACCATGATCGACGGTGTCCCCACGCTGTCCTTCAGCTCCGTGGCGGGCGAGGCCAGCATGCTGAGCACCGCCATCTACGACCGCGTGGAAGTCATCCGCGGCTCGGCCGGCCTGCTCAGCGGCTCGGGCTCGCCGGGCGGCGTGGTGAACCTGGTTCGCAAGCGGCCCACCACCGAGTTCGCGGGTCACGTGACCGGGGGCATCGGCTCGTGGAACCGCTACAACGCCGAAGTCGACGTGGGCGGCCCGCTCAACGCCGCAGGCACACTGCGCGGCAGGTTCGTGGCTTCGCGTACCGAAGGCAAGAGCTTCATCGAATCGAAGAAGACCGCCGAGGACGTGCTGTACGGCATCCTCGAGGCGGATCTCTCTCCCACCACGATGCTTTCCATCGGCGTCGAACACCAGAAGACCGCCACCGACGGCGCCAACTACGGCCAGGCCCCGCTCTTCTTCAGCGACGGCACGCGCACGAACCTGCCGCGCTCCTTCAACTCCAGCGCGCCATGGAGCTACTGGAACATGTATTCGGACAAGGTCTTCGCGAGCCTCGACCAGCAACTGGGCAGCGGCTGGCGCCTCAAGCTCGATGCGAGCTACACGAAGACCAAGCGCAAGCGGGCCTCCGGCGACCTCAACACCTACTACCCCGTCGACGGCGTGACGGGCGACTCCACCATCGATATCCGGGACAACCCCGCGAACGGGAAAAACACCTCGTTCGACGCCTACCTCCGCGGGCCGTTCGAAGCCTTCGGCCGCCAGCACGAGGCAGTCCTCGGGCTGAGCTACAACAACTACGACTACGCCATCGACACCAACCTGGCAACCTCCACGGCCTTCGACACCCGGCCGCTGAACTTTTACACGCTGCAATCCTTCCCCGCGGTCACGTCCTTCCCCTACAAGTCGTACACCCTGTCGGGCCAGGTGACCCAGAAGGCAATCTATGCGTCGACGCGGCTGCGTCTTGCCGATCCGCTTTCGGTCATCGTGGGCGCACGGGGGACCTGGTACACGGACAGCTCCCTGAACCGCAACCAGGTGGCGGGCACGCTGACCCGGAACCCGGGTTCGCACGAGAGCGGCGTCATCACGCCCTATGCGGGCATCGTGTACGACCTGAGCAAGGAGTTCTCGATCTACGGCAGCTACACCGACATCTTCCTTCCGAACTCCCAGCGCGACAGCAACAACAGGCTGATCGCGCCGCAGCGCGGCAAGAACTACGAGGTCGGCATCAAGGGTGAACATTTCGGCGGCAAGCTCAACACCAGCCTCGCGGTATTCCGCACCAAGCAGACCAACGTTCCGGTGGAAGACACCAGCGCAGGCATGCTGCCAGACGGCAGCATCCCCTATCGCGCCGTCCCGGGTGCGCACAGCAAGGGCTTCGAGTTGACCGCCTCCGGCGAACTCGCGCCCGGCTGGCAGGTACTGGCGGGCTACACCTACTACGCCAAGCGCGACAAGGATGGCGCGCTCCTGGAACCTACCATCCCCAACCGCCTGTTCCGCGTCAGTACGAGCTACCGCCTGCCGGGCGAATGGAGCAAGCTCACCATCGGCGGCAGCGTGAACTACCAGAGCGGCATCTACTACGACGAGTACTCCGGCCTGGGCCGCGCGAGCCAAGGTGGGCTGACGGTGATCGGCCTGATGGCGCGCTACGAGTTCAGCAAGAAGCTGAGCGCGTCCCTCAACATCGAGAACCTGGCCGACAAGCGCTACTACAGCGGTCTTGGCGGCTACAACGGCTACACCTACGGCCGTCCGCGCAACGCCTGGCTGAAGCTGACCTACAAGCTCTGACGCTCCGCGCAACAGCGTACGAAAAAAACATGGCCGATCCCGAAAGGGGCCGGCCTTTTTTTACCCCTCGCCGGTGCCTACCCGCGGGCCCGCTGCGCGACCTCGACGCAGTGGTCCACGATCTCCTCCAGCGCTTCGCGGTAGAAGCCGATGAGTTGCTGTACGGTTGCCTCGTCGTACATGGCCCGGCTGAAGATCCAGCTCATCGAGAGCTGCCCCTCGTACACGTTGCCTGCAATCTCCAGCCAGTTGGCCAGCGGCGACTCCTCGTCGTGCACCGGCCCGGGATGCTCCTCGGCCGGCTTGAACATGGCGTCGTCTCCCCCCAGGCTGCGGTCGAACTGCCCCAGGTAGTTGAAGGTGATGCGCGGCTGGGCTTTGCCAAGCGTGGCGCCGTGAGGCCGGAGGTACTTCAGCACGCCATGGCCGACGCCGCGGCGCGGCACGTCCTGCCGCTGCTGCCTGGCGGAAAGGATCAGCGCTTCGACCGGCGAGCTGCCCTCGCGCAGCCGCACCGGATACACGCTGGTGAACCAGCCCAGCGTGCGGCTCAGGTCGAGCCCGGCGGCATCGCCCTCCCGCCCGTGGCCTTCCAACTGCACCAGCGTCTCGGACTCGCCGCACCAGCGCCAGACGGTTCTAGACAGGGCCGCCAGCAGCAGGTCGTCGATAGACGTACCGTAGGCCGACGGCGCCACGCGCAGCAGCTGGGCCGTGCGCTCGCTGTCCAGGCGCAGGCGTTGTGTCACCGCATCGCGATCCAGCAGCGCATCGACCGGGCGGTCGCGTGGAATATCGGTCACCGGCTGCATCTGCGCCTGCCAGTACGCGATTTCGCTGTCGAGCTCGCCGCTCTGCGCCAGGCTTTGAAGATGCTCGGCCCACGCTTTGAAGGACGCACTCTTGCCGGGCAACTGCACCGCGCGGCCGTTGCTCAGCTGGTCGTAGACCGCTTGAAGGTCTTCCAGCAGCACGCGCCAAGACACACCGTCGACCACCAGGTGATGCACCACAAGCAACAACCTCGCGCTGCCGTCCGCATGCCGCATGTGCACTGTGCGCCAGACAGGGCCTTCGCTCAGGTCGAGGCTGCGCTGTGCGGCGTCGGCCACGCGCACGATCTCTTCGGCATCGGCAACCTCGCGGCTCCAGAGCAAGTCGCGCGGCTCGGCCTGCGCGCTATAGCGCTGCTCCCAGCTTCCGTCGGCCCGCGGCGCATAGCGCAGCCGCAGCGCATCGTGATGCGCCGCCAGCGCATCCAGCGCTTGCAACAGCAGCGATTCGTCCAGCGGCTGCGCGGTCTGCAGCATCAGCGCCTGGTTGAAATGATGACGCCGCGGAATGGCCGTGTCGAAGAACCAGGCCTGGATCGGAATGAGCGGCAGCGTGCCCTCAGCCTCGGCCTCGGCGGTGGCTGGCACCGGCTGTGCGGGCGCAGCGTCGGCGAACTGTTCCAACAGCGTCTCGATGGTCGGGTGGCGCATCAGGTCGCGAAGGCGCAACTGGAAGCCGATCCCGGCTTGGCGCACCTTCGAGATCACCTGCAGGCTCAGGATCGAGTCGCCGCCCAGCTCGAAGAAGTTGTCCGAGATGCCCACCGAATCTACGCCCAGCACGCCGGCCCAGATGGCCGCGAGCTGGCGTTCCGTGTCGTTGCGCGGCGCCTTGATTTCGCGTTGCGCGTCTATGTCGGGTTCGGGCAGCGCGTGACGGTCCAGCTTGCCGCTGATCAGCCGTGGCAGCGCCTCCAGCACGATCAGGTGCGCGGGAACCATGTGCTCGGGCAGGCGCCGGCGCAGTTGCTGCAGGGCCTGTTTCGACAACTGCGCGCGCGGTCCGTTCGGCATGCGCACGATGTAGCCGACCAGCTGCCGCCCTGCCGCGCCTTCGTGCAGTTGCACCGCAGCTTCGAGGACGCCCGGCACCTCGCGCAGTTGCGCCTCGACTTCGCCCAGCTCGATGCGAAAGCCGCGGATCTTGACCTGCTGGTCGGCACGCCCGATGTAGGCAACGTTGCCGTCCTCGCGCCACCGCACCAGGTCGCCCGTGCGGTACAGGCGGCCACCGCCGCCGCCGAACGGATCGGCAACGAAGCGTTCGGCCGTCAACGCGCTGCGCCCCAGATAGCCGCGGGCCAGGCCATAGCCGCCGATGTACAGCTCGCCGACGCTGCCCCGGGCCACCGGCCGCAGTTCGGCGTCGAGCACGTGGACCGTGCGTTCGCCGACCGGGCGGCCGATGGGTGCATAGGCTTCGTCGAAACCGCGGTCCGCGCTGGTCTTCCAGATGAGGGGCGTCACGACGGTCTCCGTCGGCCCGTAGCCGTTGATCAGCGTGCGCGGGCGCAGCGACTGGCAGACCTTGTCGTAGGCGGCGCGCGGCATCGCCTCGCCGCCGAACACGTAGAGCTCCACCGGCGGGGCCTCGCCGCGCGCATGGGCCCAGTCGGCCAACTGGCTCAGGTAGGCCGGCGGGAAGGCGGCGTTGGTGACGCCGTAGCGGTACAGCGCGTCGCAGGTCTGCTCCGCCGTCCAGAGTTCGTTGTCGCGCAGCGCCAGGCTGGCGCCCACCGTGAGCGCGGTCAACCAGCGTTCGTGGGCCCCGTCGAAGGAGAAGGACATGAAGTGCAGTTCGCACGAGCGCGCCACCATGCCGTAGATCTCCGCCGTGGCCTGGCAATGCATGCTGAGCGGCCCGTGCGACACCGCCACGCCCTTGGGCTGGCCGGTGGAGCCCGAGGTGTAGATCACGTAGGCCAGTTGGTCCACGTGAACCTCGGTCCCGGGATCATGGTCGGGCCAGCAGCAGAGATCCGTTTCGTCCAGCACGAGCGTGTCGTCCATCGAAGGCAGGCGCGGCAGCACCGCGCGCTGTGTGAGCATCAGCCGCGCGCCGCTGTCCTTGCACATGAAGTGCAGGCGGTCTTGCGGATAGTCCGGGTCCAGTGGCAGATAGGCGGCGCCGGCCTTGAGCACCGCGAGCAGCGCGACGATGGTCTCCAGCGAGCGCTGCAGCGACACCGCGACCACCGCATTGCCGTGCACGCCCCGGTCGATCAGCGCATGGGCGAGCCGGTTGGCGCGTGCGTTGAGGTCGGCATAGTTCAGCTCGGCATCTCCCATCAGCAGGGCAATGGCCTCGGGCTGCAGCTGCGCCTGCTGCGCGATCAACTGGTGCACCGGCGTGCGCAGGAAGCCGTGGCGTCCGCTGCGTCCCAGCCGCGCGATCTCGGTCTGCTGCGTGGGCGTCAGCGTGTCCAGGTCGCGCAGCGCCTTCGAGCCGTCCTCGCGCATCCGCTCCATCAGGCCGAACAGCTGCTGCGAAAGCGCCTGCACGTCGGCTTCCTTGAAGCGTTCGCGCAGGTACTTGAGCTTGATCGTCAGCACTTCGCCGAGATGGACTTCCACGTCCATCGGGTAATGGGTCACGTCGACCGACTCTGCCTGCTCGAATTTCAGCCCCTGGTCGGCGCGGCCGGCGAGCGTCTGGTCGATCGGGTAGTTCTCGAACACCACGATGCTGTCAAACAGCCCCTGCCCGCCGCCCTGCCCGGCCCAGCGCTGGATGTCGTGCAGCGGCGTGTATTCGTGCTCTCGCGATGCCAGGTTCTGCGCCTGCAGTTCGCGCAGCCAGTCGCCCAACTGTTGCGCCGACGTGGCGTCGACGATCACCGGCAGCGTGTTGATGAACAGGCCCAGCATCCGGTCCGCGCCCACCAGTCCCGCGGGTCGGCCCGCCACTGTGGCGCCGAAAACGACCGTGTCCTGCGCGGTGTAGCGCGCGAGCAGCAGCGACCAGGCGCCCTGCACGAGAGTGTTCAGCGTCACGCGCTCGCGCCGGGCGAAGGCCTGCAGCGCCTGCGTTCCCGCGACATCGAGCGCGGCCCCGACTTCGCCGTGGCCCTCCCCGGTGGCCGGCGGCTCCAGCGCCGTGCCGAGCAGCGTCGGCGCATCCACCTGCCGCAGCCTGCCGCGCCAGTAGGCTTCCCCGTCCTTTGCAGGACGCGCGGCCAGCCATGCGATGTAGTCGCGATAGTTGCATGCCGGCTCCTCGACCGCCACGCCGTCGTAGGCCTGCAGCACCTCGCCAAACAGGCGCGACATGCTCCAGCCGTCCAGCAGCAGGTGATGGCAGCTCCAGATGAAACGATGGCGCTTGTCGTCGATACGGATTGTTGCGAGCCGCATGAGCGGTGGTGCCGCCAGGTCGAAGGCCGCCTGTTGTTCCAGCGCCAGCGCCTCGGTGGCCTGCGCCTGGTCGGTGCGCCCGCGCCAGTCGTGCTCGACAAACGGCAGCACCACCTGGCGGGCGACCCACTGCATCGGAGGCTGGGCCATGCTCAGGAAGCCTGTTCGCAGCACGTCATGGCGCTGCACCACCTGCTGCCAGGCGTGCCTGAAGCGCTCCACCTGCAGTCCCTGCACTTCGATGCGCAGCTGCGTCACATAGGCGGTGCCGCCCCCGTCGTACACGCTGTGGAACAGCATGCCCTGCTGCATCGGCGACAGCGGGTATAGGTCTTGCACTTTCTGTGCTTCCAGCGGCAAGGCGTCCAGCTGCGCCTGCGTCAGCGCGGCCAATGCGAAGTCCGAGGGCGTCACGCCTGCGGCACCGCCCGTGCAGTGCGCCACCAGCGCCTGCAGCTCCTCGCGCAGTCGGGTGGTCCACGCCCGCACGTCTTCTTCCCGATGGCGCTCGCGCCCGTAGCTCACCGCCAGGCTCAGCTCGCCCTCGTAGACCCGCGCGTTGATCGCGAACTCGTGCGCCTGCGGCGCGTCCGCGCCCATCGCCTGGCCGCCGCCTCGCGCCGCCGGGCGCCACGGTGCCTGCTCGTCGAAGCTGCCGTCGAACTGGCCCAGGTAGTTGAAGACCACCTGCGCCTTCGGCAGTGCCGCGATGGCCTGCCTCTGCGCATCGCTGCCCAGGTGCTGGAACACGCCGTGGCCCAGCCCCTTGCGGGGAACCTGGCGCAGTTGCTCCTTCACGCGCTTGAGCGCTTCGCCGATCTCGCCCTGCGGCGCCAGCGCCACCGGGTACACGCTGGTGAACCAACCCACGGTGCGGCTGAGGTCCAGGCCTTCGAAGATGTCTTCGCGCCCGTGGCCTTCGAGGTCGATGAGCACGCCAGGCTGGTCGCTCCAGCCGCACAGGGCGCGTGCCAGCGCGGTCAGCAGCAAGTCGTTGACCTGGGTGCGGTAGGCGGCGGGGGCGTCCTTGAGCAGGCGCTGGGTGGTGGCCGCGTCCAGGGTGATGGTCACGCTGGCCTGGTCGCTGGCGCGGCGGCTGCCTTGCGGGTTGGCAAGCGGCAGCGAGGCGGGCGCATCGCCCAATGCCTGTTGCCAGTAGTCCAGCTCGTCAGAGTGGACCTGGGCGTAGCCCTGCAGGGCCTGCGCCCAGTCGCCGTAGCTGCTGCTGCGCGCGGGCAGCTCGACGCCCTGGCCCTCGACGCGGGCGCGGTAGATGCTCTGCATGTCTTCGAGCAGGATGCGCCAGGACACGCCGTCGACCACCAGGTGGTGGATGGTCAGCAGCAAGAGCCAGCGGCCGTCGGCCACCTCGATGGCCAGGGCGCGGATCAGCGGACCGCGCTGCAGGTCCAGGCTGCGCTGGGCTTCGTCGCACAGGGCCTCGATGCCGGCGTCGTCCTTCGCCTTGCGCACCCACAGCAGTTCCTGCAGTTCGGGCTCGGCAACGGGTTCGTAGCGTTGGGTCCAAGTACCTTGTGCCTGGGTGTAGCGCAGGCGTAATGCGTCGTGGTGCTGCACCAGCACGGCCAGCGCCTGGCGCAAGGCCTTCACATCCAGCGGTTCGCGGCTTTGCAGCAGCACCGACTGGTTCCAGTGATGGCGAGCCGCCATCTGCATGCCGAAGAACTCGGCCTGGATCGGCAGCAGCGGCACCTCGCCTTCGGCCGGTGCGCGCACCTGCGCCGCAGCCGCCTGATGGTCCAGTTCCTGCACCACGCCGGCGAGCTGGGCGATGCTCTGGCGCTCGAACATCTGTCGCGGGGTGAGCTGCCAGCCAGCGCGCCGCGCCTGCGCGACGATCTGCAGGCTGAGGATGGAGTCGCCGCCCAGCTCGAAGAAGTTGTCGTGGCGCCCGACCTGGGGCAGGCCCAGCACCTGGG
>NZ_JARVTD010000059.1:0-3169 GCF_030208835.1 Variovorax sp. efr-133-TYG-130
CCCGCGGGGCCGTGGGGGTTGGCCACGAAGCGCTCGGCGCTCAGGGCCGGGCGGTTGAGGTAACCGAGTGCGATGAAGTCGCTGCAGATGGCCAGTTCGCCGAACACATCGGTGGGCTGGCCGTCCGGGTCGAGCAGCGCGATCTGGGTCGATTCGACGGGATGGCCGATCGGCAGGCGCATGCCGTTCGAGTTCGTCTGCGCGTCGGCGAAGAACTGCACCGTCACCGTCGATTCGGTTGGCCCCAGGCCATTGACGAGCAGGCAGTGCGGCTCGAAATGCTTCCGCAGCAGATCGAGGTCGGTTGGCGTGGCCTCCTCGCCGCCCAGGACCACCAGCCTCGTCGCGGCGGCCTTCTGTCCATGCAGTCCCATGGCCCCGAGGCGGAACACCGTGGGTGTCGAATGCCAGACCGTGATCTGATGCCGATGGATCCACTCGCGGATCTGGGTGAATCCCGTTTCCCGCAGATCGAGGATGTGCAGCGAGGCACCGTTCAGCAGTGCCCCGTAGATGTCCATCACCGACGCGTCGAAGCCATAGGAGCTGAACAGCGTCAGCCTGTCGGCCGCGCTCAGGTGAAGCGCATTGGTGTAGGTGGCCATGAAGTGCAGGACGTTGCGGTCGATCTGCACCACCCCCTTGGGCTGTCCGGTCGTGCCCGAGGTGTATAGGATGTAGGTGGGGGTGAGGGGATCGCGATGCACCTCGCAGCGCTCGGCTGGCGCGATGGTCGACGGATCGAGAACGGGCACATGCCGTTCGGCCCCGATGCTACTGGCAAGCGTCGTCAGAGCGGACTCGCAGAGCAGTGCTTCCCCTTCCGAATCCGCCAGCATGAACCGCAGCCGTTCCACCGGATGGAGGGGGTCCAGGGGCACGTAGGTCTTCCCCGCCTTCAGGACCCCGAGCATGGCGGCGATCATCTCCGCGCCATGCCCGAACAGCAGCATCACGCGGCCGGGGCCCCGGCCGAGGCTTTGGCGCAGCGCGTGAGCGATCCCGTTGGCCTTGCGGTCGAGGTCGGAATAGCTCCAGACAGCATCCTCGTGCGTGATGGCGATGGCCGCGGGGTCGCGTCGCACCTGCACTTCGAAGCGCGCCGTCAGCGATTGTTCGATGTCTTCTCGCGTGAACCGCGTGTAGGGCTGCGTGGGCCGCGGGCCGCTTGACGCCGGCGCGGCGGAAGAAGCCGGGGAGGGCAGCGGAATCTGGAACAGACGGGTGCCCGGATGGGCAGCGACTGCCCGCAGCACCGACTTCAGATGCTCGAGCATCCATGTCACGGTGGCGCGGTCGAAGAGATCGCTCGAAAATTCGACGCGGCCCGAGATGCCGTTCAAGTCGCCTTGTGCGTTGCGCTCCTCCCACAGCGTGAAGGACAAGTCGAGCTTGGCCGAGTGGATGGCGATCGGTTCGAAGGCCGTCTCGATCCCGGGCAGCTCGACACGGGCCCTTGCGTTGTTCTGGAAGATCAGCGTGACCTGGAACAGCGGGTGGCGCGCCATGGAGCGCACGGGGTTGAGCACCTCCACCAGGCGTTCGAACGGAAGGTCCTGGTGCTCGTAGGCGTTGAGGTTGATTTCCCGCACGCGCCGCAGCAGTTCGCTGAAGCTCGGATTGCCCGAGGTGTCGGTGCGCAGCACGAGGGTGTTGAGGAAGAAACCGACGAGATCGTTGAGCGCCTCGTCGGTGCGTCCCGCGATCGGGCAGCCCAGGGGAATGTCCGTGCCTGCGCCCAGGCGGGTCAACAGCGTGGCAAGGGCGGCCTGCAGCACCATGAAGAGGCTGGCCTGTCCCTGGCGCGCGAGCGCCGTCAACCCCTGGTGCAGCTGCGCATCGAGCTGGAACGCAATGCTCTCGCCGCGGTGGCTGGATACCGCAGGCCGGGGACGGTCGGCGGGCAGCTCGAGCTGTTCGGGCAGGTCGGAAAGGGTCTTCTTCCAATAAGCCAACTGGCGGGCGCCGGCGCTGTGCGGATCGCTTTCGTCGCCGAGCAGTTCGCGTTGCCAGAGGGTGTAGTCGGCGTACTGCACCGGCAGCGGTTCCCAGGCGGGCGGCTTGCCTTGGCGGCGCGCTGCATAGGCGGTGGACAGATCGCGCACCAGCGGTGCGAGCGACCAGCCGTCGCTGGCGATGTGGTGGCACAGCAGCAGCAGCACGTGCTGCCGGGGATCGACGCGCAGCAGCCAGGCGCGAAACGGGATCTCACGCGTCAGCTCGAAGCAGTGGTCGGCGGCCTCGGCGAGGCGTGCGGCGAGCGTGGCTTCCGAGACCTGGGCTTCTTCCAGAATGAAATGTGCTCTCTCCGGAGGAAGAATGATCTGCTGCGGCTCGTCGTCCGTGTCGGGGAAGATGGTCCGCAGGCTCTCGTGGCGTGCGATCAGATCTTCGAGGGCGAGGCGCAGTGCTGTGCCGTCGAGCTCGCCTTTCAGTCGCAGGGCCAACGGAAGGTTGTACGTGGCATTGGCACCGTCGAGACGGTGCAGGAACCACAGGCGCTGCTGAGCGAAGGAAAGAGGAATCATCATCGGATCGGACCAGGGTGTTGGGTTGCGCCGTCGTTCGACGGCTGCGCGGGGAATGGGAGACGCAGCGGCGTCATCGGTCTGTCGGGTTGGTGAGGCTCAGGCCGTGAGTGCTCCTTGCGTGGCGTCGGGATGCTGTTCACGGCGCATGGGACGCAATGGCTTGCGTGCCGCGGGCGCCTCGCTGAGCCTGTGGGCCAGTTGTTCAACAGTGGGCGCCTCGAACAGCGTGCGGATGGCCAGCTCCACGCCCAGCGCGGAGCGGATGCGGCTGATGAGCTTGGTGGCCAGCAGGGAGTGGCCGCCGAGGTCGAAGAAGTTGTCGTCGATGCCGATCTGCGGGAGGTGCAGGATCTCGGCGAAGAGGGCCGCGAGGATCTCCTCCTGGGGCGTGCGCGGCGCGCGGATGCTCTGGGGCGTGAAGTCGGGCGCGGGCAGTGCCTTGCGGTCGAGCTTGCCGTTGGGTGTCAGCGGCAGTGCGGGCAGGACCACGATGGCCGCGGGGACCATGTAGTCGGGCAGGGACTCCGACAGGGCGCGGCGCAGCGCGGCCGTGTCGATGAGGGCATCGGCAGACTCGGCCACCACGTAGCCCACGAGCTGCTTGTGGCCGGGAGTGTCCTCGCGTGCGATGACGGCGG
>NZ_JARVTD010000039.1:0-3126 GCF_030208835.1 Variovorax sp. efr-133-TYG-130
TCAGCGCCAGGATGTTGGTCTGGAACGCGATGCCGTCGATCACGCCGATGATGTCCACGATCTTCTTGGAAGACGCGTCGATCGAGCCCATCGTTCCGACCACCTGCGACACGACGCTTCCGCCCTTCATCGCCACTTCCGAAGCCGAAACCGCCAGCTGGTTCGCCTGGCGTGCGTTGTCGGCGTTCTGCTTCACCGTGCTCGTGAGCTGTTCCATCGAGGCAGCGGTCTGCTCCAGCGAGCTGGCCTGCTGCTCCGTGCGCGACGACAGGTCCTGGTTGCCCGAAGCGATCTGGCTGGACGCCGTGGCGATCGTGTCCGTTCCCATGCGCACGTCGCGCACGATGCGAACCAGGCTCTCGTTCATCGCCTTCAGCGCGGCCATCAGCCGGCCGGTCTCGTCCTTCGAGTGCACTTCGATGCGCGACGTGATGTCGCCCGCGGCCACCTTCTCGGCCACCTGAACGGCCTCGCCGATCGGACGCGTGATCGATCGCGTGGTGAACCATGCGATGGCCGCGCCGAACAGTATGGCGAAGCCGCCCAGCGCGAGCATCAGGTTGCGCGACCATGCATAGCCTTCGGCGGCTTCCCGGTTGGCGGCCCGGGCCTGCCTGTTTTCGCTGGCGTCCATGGCATCGAGCTCGGCCAGCACGCCCCGCACGGCCGGCTGGAACTTCGTGATGAAGACCTGCGTCGCTTCCTCGTTCTTGTTCTGCAGCGCCAGCTCGGACAGCTGCGAATTCAGCGGCAGGAGCAGCGCGGCCTTCTCGTCGGCCCTGGCCAGCAGGGCCTTGCCTTCCGGCCCGGTCAGCGTCTTCTCCAAGGTGTTGTGGGCTTCCGTGTAGCGTTCACGGGCGCTGGCGATCTTCTTCGACTCCTCGCGCATGGCGGCTTCTTCGGTCAGCAGGATCAGGTTGCCGTCGAGGATGGCGATCTCGCGGACGGCGTCCGACATCGTGTTGACCGCGGCCATCCTGACGTTGTTGCCCTCGACGATGCCTTCGAGCCGCGACTGCACGTCGCCCATGGCCTGGAGCCCGAGGCCGATGGCCCCGGCCAGCATCAGAAGAACGGCGGCAAAGCCGGCACCCAGGCGGGTGCCGATCCGTAGATTGAGAAATGAGCGCATGGGTGTTTCAGGAATCTCTTGCGTTGACGTTTTGAAGAACCCGGTCCAGCCTTTCGGCGGTCTTCAGCGCGTTGTGGCTGGAACGGTGGAAGGAACGCGCGATGAACCACGCAATGACAATTCCGGCAAGCAGCGATGCGGCGCCCATCGCCAGCATCGCGCTGCGGGCCCACGCCAGGCCGGCGCCGGCCTGGAAACCGACGCCGAGCGCCGCCGCAAGCAACAAGAAGAACACGGCAATGCCGGCGCCCAGGCGCAGGGCGAACTTCGGAGAAAGGCGGGCATGGGACAACACCTCGTCAGACCGCCACGGCAACGGCCTCGTCGGCGTCGATCTTGAAGGTGCTCACAGCCCTGACGAGGTTGTCGGCCTGTTCCTGCAGCGACTGGGCGGCGGCCGAGGCCTGCTCGACCAGCGCGGCGTTCTGCTGCGTGACCTGGTCCATCTGCGTGATGGCCTGGTTGATCTGCTCGATGCCGGAGGTCTGCTCCTGGCTCGCTGCCGTGATCTCGCCCATGATGTCGGTCACGCGGCGCACGCTGCCGACGATCTCTTCCATCGTGCGGCCGGCTTCGCTGACTTGCTTGCTGCCTTCCTCGACTTTCTCCACGGAGTCGCCGATGAGGGTCTTGATTTCCTTGGCCGCCGATGCCGAGCGCTGCGCGAGGTTGCGCACTTCGGAAGCCACCACGGCAAAGCCCTTGCCTTGCTCGCCGGCGCGTGCGGCCTCCACCGCCGCATTCAACGCCAGGATGTTGGTCTGGAACGCGATGCCGTCGATCACGCCGATGATGTCGACGATCTTCTTGGACGACGCATTGATCGAGCCCATGGTGTCCACGACCTGCGACACGACGCTGCCGCCCTTCACGGCAACTTCTGAAGCTGACACAGCCAGCTGGTTTGCCTGGCGTGCGTTGTCCGCGTTCTGCTTCACCGTCGAAGTCAGCTCCTCCATGGAAGCAGCCGTCTGCTCCAGCGAACTGGCCTGCTGTTCGGTGCGCGACGACAGGTCTTCGTTGCCCGCCGCGATCTGCCGGGACGCCACCGCAATCGCGTCGGTCGACGCCTTGATGCGCGTCACCAGGTCGGTCAGCGTGTCTTCCATGTCGCCCATGCCGCGCAGCAGCCGGCCGAAGTCGCCGCCGCGATCGGTCTCGAATTCCTGGCTCAGGTCGCCGGACGCCACGGTCTCGGCAATGAGCAGCGCCTCGCCGATCGGCTGCACGATGCCGCGCGTCAGCAGCCATGCAATGACCGAACCCAGCGCCAAGGCTAGCGCCGCCAGCACGACGAGGTAGACGCGGCCCGACTGGTACCGGGCTTCGATGTCGCTGGCCGTGCTGTCGATCTGCTGCTGCTGCAGCGCGGCCATCGCGCGGATGCTGGCATCGTAGGTCTCGAGCACGGGCAGCAGTTGCGTGTCGGTGAGCTTCGCGGCCTCTTCCGGCTGGCCGTCGGCCTTCAGCTTGAGCAGCTTGTTGCGCAGCTCGACGTAGTCGCCGCGCTTTTTCTTGATGTCGGCGCTCAGCGCCAGCTCCGCGGGGGACACCAGCATGTCCTCGAGCTTCTTCTGTGTCTCGGAGATTCCGGCGCTGGTGACGGCAATGCCTTTTTTCAGGTAGTCCTGCACCGTGGCGTCGGTGCTCTTGAGCAGCGAGATGGTGCGCACGCCGTTGGAGGTGGTGCCCAAGTGCCAGGCCGAGGCCAGGCGCTCCTTCACCAGCGACTGCCGGGCCAGTTCCTTCGTGGCCTCGCCCACGGCCTGCAGGCGCAGCACGCCCAGGCCGGCGATCAGCACCACCAGCGCGAGCACGACCGCGAATCCGGCGCCCAGGCGCCGGCTCGTATTCCAATTCTTCATGTGGCTTGTCTCCTGTCGGACCCTCTGGTGTCTTCTTTATGCGGTGCCCGGAGAAGGCTCAGGCCGCCATCTTCTCGATGAGGCCCATTTCCTGGCTCGACATGAGCCGGTCGATGTCCACCAGGATCA
>NZ_JARVTD010000046.1:0-2883 GCF_030208835.1 Variovorax sp. efr-133-TYG-130
AGCGCTGCGCCGTCAGGCCTGCGCGGTTCAGGTAGCCGCGCGCAAGACCGGCACCACCCAGATACAGCTCGCCGGCCATGCCGGCCGGCACCAGGTTCAGCTCGCTGTCGAGGACGACCGCCGTGCGGTCGCCGACCGGTGAGCCGATCGGCATGTAGGCAGCGTCGAAGCCCTCACCCGCGTGTGCCTTGGCGATGGTCGGCGTGATCACCGTTTCCGTCGGCCCGTAGCCGTTGATGACGCGCGGCGGGCGCAGGTTCGACATCACGCGATCGAAGGCGGTACGCGAAGTCGCCTCTCCGCCCACCGTGTAGGAACGCAGCGAGGGAACATGGCCCTCCTCGCCCATGCCCTCGGCCAGTTGCTGCAGATAACTCGGCGTGAAGCAGGCGATCGTGATGCCGTGGCGGCGCATTTCCTCGTGGCTGCGCTGCACCGACCACAGCTCTTCGCTGCGCGGCATCAGCACCGAGCCGAAGGCCAGCGGCGTCCAGATGCGTTCGTGCGCACCATCGAAATTGATGGAGGCGAACTGCAGCTCCCGATCCTGCGGCGTCATGCCATAGACCTTGCCCACGGCCAGGATGTGCATGCCTAGCGGTCCGTGCGCTACGGCGACGCCCTTGGGCTGCCCGGTCGAGCCGGAGGTGTAGATGACATAGGCCAGGTGCTCGCCGTTCAGCGCCACCTCGGGGTTGTCCGTGCGTCCCGTCCCCAGCATCCCTGCGTCCACCAACATCACGGGGAGTTCGCGCATCCTGGCCGGCAGGCGATCGCGCACACGGGCTTGCGAGAGCAGCAGGCAGATGCCGCTGTCCGCTGCCATGAACTCCAAGCGTTCGGCGGGATAGCCGGGGTCGAGCGGCACATAGGCGCCGCCCGCCTTGAGCACGCCGAGCAGCGCCACGATCATCTCGATGGAGCGCTCCACCGCCAGGCCCACGCGGCTCTCCGGGCGCACGCCCAGGGCGATCAGGCGATGAGCCAGCCGGTTGGCGCGGGCGTTGAGTTCGCCATAGCTGAGTTCGACGTCGCCCATGATCAGCGCGGTGGCGTCCGGCCGCGCGTGTGCCTGCTGTTCCACCAGGCGATGGACCAGCGCGACTTCTTCTCGAGAATCACGCTCTCCCGTTCCCCAGCGCTGCAGTTGCACGCGCTCTGCTTGGTCGAGCAACTCGACCTCGCGCAGCGTCTGCCCGGGCCGGCTCACCATCTGCTGCAACATTGCAAGGTAATGCGCCGCCAGCCGCTCGATGGTCCGCGGCTCGAACACAGCCTTGGCGTAGGTGACGACGAAGCTGAACCCGCCGCCGGACTCTTCCAGCGTGTCGAGCGCCAGTTCGAGCGGCGCGGCCTGCTCCTCGATTTCATACGGTTCCAGCGCGAGGCCGGGCAGTTGCGCGATCGCGTTCAGGTCCTGCTGTTGATGATTGAAGATCACCTGGAACAGCGGCGGCTGACTCAGGCTGCGCTGCGGCGCCAGGGCATCGACCAGCTGCTCGAAGGGCAGGTCCTGGTGGGCCTGCGCATCCAGGGCGGCCTGGCGCGCCTGCGCCAGCACCTGGGCCAGTGTCATGTGGCCGGCCACCGTGCTGCGCAGCACCTGCGTGTTGACGAACATGCCCACCACGCCGGCTACCTCGGGCCGGTCCCGGTTGGCGACCGGCACGCCGAGGCGGATGTCCGTCTGGCCGCTGTAGCGATGAAGCAGGCCCTGGAAAGCGGCCATCAGCAGCATGAACGGCGTGGCCTTGTGCGCCGTGGCGCTGCGTCGCAGTTCGCGGGCCAGCGCCGGCGGCAATGCGGCACGGTGGCGCGTCACCCGGTAGGGCCCTTGCGCGGGGCGCGGATGGTCGCCAGGCAATTGCAGCAAGGGCTGCTCGGTGCCGAGCTGCGCTTTCCAGTAGCCGAGCTGTCTGTCGCGTTCGCCGGCATCGAGCCAGTTGCGCTGCCATGCGGCGTAGTCGGCATAGCGCAGCGTCGGCTCGGCGAGCGCTGGCGCCTGTCCCGCCGCATGCGCCTGGTAGAGCCGGCCGAACTCGTCGATGAGGATCTGCATCGACCATCCGTCGGCCACGATGTGATGCATCACCAGCACGAGGATCTGCTCTTGCTCGTCCAGCCGGATCAGGCCGACGCGGAGCAACGGACCCGTACCCAGGTCGAAGGCCTCGCCGGCCATGCGGCTTGCTTCTTCCTGTGCCCGGGCTGCGCGGGCACCTGCAGGCAGGGGCCTCAGATCGACCTGCCGCAGGTCGGGCATCGCCTCGGCGCGAACGACCTGTTCGGCCACGCCATCGGCGTCGGCCCTGAAGTTGGTTCGCAGGGATTCGTGCCGGGCCACCAATGCGGCCAGGCTGGCTTCGAGCGCATGTTGGTCCAGATGGCCCTTCAGCGTCAGTGCGGCCGTGATGTGATGCGCCGCGCTGACGGGCTCCATCAGCCACACGAACCACTGGCGTGCCTGTGCATAGGACAGCGGCAATGCCGCTCCACTGGGCTGCGGCACGATGGGAAGCCGGCCGAAGTCGATGCCCTGCTGTCGCAACGCCGCGATGACTTCCTTCTGCTTGGCCGGCGGCAGCTCGGCAAAGCGTTGTGCGATCAATGTGCTGCGTGCGTTCACTTAGGCTCCCAGACTTTCCAACAATGCATCCATGCGATCCAGCTCCGAGCCGTCCTGCGCAGCCTGTGCACGGCCTTCGGCCGCCACCACTTGCGCGCAGGCCGCGAGGCTCGGGCATTCGAAATAGCGCTGCAGCGGCAGGTCGACGTCCAGACGCGCCTTTACCAGCTGCCGCAGCCTCAGTGCGGCCAGCGAATGGCCCCCCAGCTCGAAGAAGTTGTCGTGGCGCCCGACCTGGGGCAGGCCCAGCACCTGGG
>NZ_JARVTD010000056.1:0-2624 GCF_030208835.1 Variovorax sp. efr-133-TYG-130
ATCATGGCCCTTACGGCCTGGGCTACACACGTGCTACAATGGTCGGTACAAAGGGTTGCCAAGCCGCGAGGTGGAGCTAATCCCATAAAACCGATCGTAGTCCGGATCGCAGTCTGCAACTCGACTGCGTGAAGTCGGAATCGCTAGTAATCGCGAATCAGAATGTCGCGGTGAATACGTTCCCGGGCCTTGTACACACCGCCCGTCACACCATGGGAGTGGGTTGCACCAGAAGTAGCTAGTCTAACCTTCGGGAGGACGGTTACCACGGTGTGATTCATGACTGGGGTGAAGTCGTAACAAGGTAGCCGTAGGGGAACCTGCGGCTGGATCACCTCCTTAATCGACGACATCAGCTGCTCCATAAGTTCCCACACGAATTGCTTGATTCATTGAAGAAGACGATAGAAGCAGCCCGAAATTGGGTCTGTAGCTCAGTTGGTTAGAGCGCACCCCTGATAAGGGTGAGGTCGGCAGTTCGAATCTGCCCAGACCCACCAATTTTGTGTGGGAAACGCCTGTAGAAATACGGGGCCATAGCTCAGCTGGGAGAGCGCCTGCCTTGCACGCAGGAGGTCAGCGGTTCGATCCCGCTTGGCTCCACCACTACTGCTTCTGAAGTAAGAGCTTAGAAATGAGCATTCCATCGGTTGGATGGTGAATGTTGATTTCTAGTCTTTGACTAGTTCGTTCTTTAAAAATTTGGGTATGTGATAGAAAGATAGACTGAACGTTACTTTCACTGGTAACGGATCAGGCTAAGGTAAAATTTGTGAGTTCTCTTAATTGAGAAATTCGAATTTTCGGCGAATGTCGTCTTCACAGTATAACCAGATTGCTTGGGGTTATATGGTCAAGTGAAGAAGCGCATACGGTGGATGCCTTGGCAGTCAGAGGCGATGAAAGACGTGGTAGCCTGCGAAAAGCTTCGGGGAGTCGGCAAACAGACTTTGATCCGGAGATGTCTGAATGGGGGAACCCAGCCATCATAAGATGGTTATCTTGTACTGAATACATAGGTGCAAGAGGCGAACCAGGGGAACTGAAACATCTAAGTACCCTGAGGAAAAGAAATCAACCGAGATTCCCTTAGTAGTGGCGAGCGAACGGGGACTAGCCCTTAAGTGGCTTTGAGATTAGCGGAACGCTCTGGAAAGTGCGGCCATAGTGGGTGATAGCCCTGTACGCGAAAGTCTCTTAGTCATGAAATCGAGTAGGACGGAGCACGAGAAACTTTGTCTGAATATGGGGGGACCATCCTCCAAGGCTAAATACTACTGACTGACCGATAGTGAACTAGTACCGTGAGGGAAAGGCGAAAAGAACCCCGGAGAGGGGAGTGAAATAGATCCTGAAACCGTATGCGTACAAGCAGTGGGAGCCCACTTTGTTGGGTGACTGCGTACCTTTTGTATAATGGGTCAGCGACTTATTTTCAGTGGCGAGCTTAACCGAATAGGGGAGGCGTAGCGAAAGCGAGTCTTAATAGGGCGTCTAGTCGCTGGGAATAGACCCGAAACCGGGCGATCTATCCATGGGCAGGTTGAAGGTTGGGTAACACTAACTGGAGGACCGAACCGACTACCGTTGAAAAGTTAGCGGATGACCTGTGGATCGGAGTGAAAGGCTAATCAAGCTCGGAGATAGCTGGTTCTCCTCGAAAGCTATTTAGGTAGCGCCTCATGTATCACTGTAGGGGGTAGAGCACTGTTTCGGCTAGGGGGTCATCCCGACTTACCAAACCGATGCAAACTCCGAATACCTACAAGTGCCGAGCATGGGAGACACACGGCGGGTGCTAACGTCCGTCGTGAAAAGGGAAACAACCCAGACCGTCAGCTAAGGTCCCAAAGTTATGGTTAAGTGGGAAACGATGTGGGAAGGCTTAGACAGCTAGGAGGTTGGCTTAGAAGCAGCCACCCTTTAAAGAAAGCGTAATAGCTCACTAGTCGAGTCGGCCTGCGCGGAAGATGTAACGGGGCTCAAACCATACACCGAAGCTACGGGTATCACGTAAGTGATGCGGTAGAGGAGCGTTCTGTAAGCCTGTGAAGGTGAGTTGAGAAGCTTGCTGGAGGTATCAGAAGTGCGAATGCTGACATGAGTAACGACAATGGGTGTGAAAAACACCCACGCCGAAAGACCAAGGTTTCCTGCGCAACGTTAATCGACGCAGGGTTAGTCGGTCCCTAAGGCGAGGCTGAAAAGCGTAGTCGATGGAAAACAGGTTAATATTCCTGTACTTCTGGTTATTGCGATGGAGGGACGGAGAAGGCTAGGCCAGCTTGGCGTTGGTTGTCCAAGTTTAAGGTGGTAGGCTGAGATCTTAGGTAAATCCGGGATCTTAAGGCCGAGAGCTGATGACGAGTTACCTTTTAGGTGACGAAGTGGTTGATGCCATGCTTCCAAGAAAAGCTTCTAAGCTTCAGATAACCAGGAACCGTACCCCAAACCGACACAGGTGGTTGGGTAGAGAATACCAAGGCGCTTGAGAGAACTCGGGTGAAGGAACTAGGCAAAATGGCACCGTAACTTCGGGAGAAGGTGCGCCGGTGAGGGTGAAGGACTTGCTCCGTAAGCTCATGCCGGTCGAAGATACCAGGCCGCTGCGACTGTTTATTAAA
>NZ_JARVTD010000016.1:0-2560 GCF_030208835.1 Variovorax sp. efr-133-TYG-130
AGCCCAGAAAACCCCAGTCAAGCAATTGACTGGGGTTTTTTGCTTTGGGGCGAGCGGCAACCGCAAATTGGCCGTCATCCAAAATGGGTTTGCAATGCCCACAGAACGCCGATAACCACTACGAAGAGCACTGCGAACAGAATCCAAGCTTGTGTGAATGCTCGGGTCTCTGTAATTTCAATGGGAGTGACTGCGGCAGGCGGCGCAGGTGTAGCAGGCGTATGTGAAGTCATTCCAGACTGTACTCCCTGGGGCCCCAGTACTGTTCAGCTTTGCATCCAGCGATGGCAAACAAGCAAGCTCAGCTCTTCGCCTTTTTCGAAGACTTCGATTTGCCGGCTTTATTGAGTTCGATGGCCTCTCGAACGAGCGACTTGAAGGCGGGCCCGGCAACTTCCTCTCCTTCATGAATGTCGATAGCGCGGCGAGTGTTTCCGTCTAGGCTCGCGTTGAAGAGCCGAGCAGGGTCCTTCAGTGACGCACCCTTGGCAAACGTGAGCTTCACCGCGCTCTTGTAAGACTCGCCGGTGCAGATGATGCCGCCGTGCGACCAGACCGGCGTGCCCATCCACTTCCATTCTTCGATGACTTCAGGATCGGCTTCCTTGATGAGCTTGCGCATCCTGGCGAGCGTTTCACCGCGCCAGTCGCCAAGCTCGGCGATTTTGTTCGAAATGAGCTCCGAGGCCGATGGGCTCGGGTCCGCGTCGTCCGATGACTTTTTCATGTCTTCCTCCTGGAGGGTTGCCTCGACGGTGATGCGAATGGTAGCCGCCGAAGGCGGCGCCGATCAGCGCAGACCTGCCTGGCCCCCCAATCAAGATCGCAGCCTTCCCTGGCCATGGCTTGACGCCTGCGTGGCTATCAATGTCAATGCCGAGTCAACAAGGACGCGACGGGAGCGGCAAGTTCATGCGCTGAAGGAATGACATCAGGCGAGAAGATCGTTTGACCCGACTGCCCGTGCTGCCGAAAATTTTGGCTGAGCACTCGGCCGATGCGCTCCGGGAATGCCTGGCGCATCGCGACACTTCAAGATCACTCCCCAATGAACGACACCACCTTTCTTCCCAGCGACGAGATCCGTTCGCTGTTCTCCCGCCGCATGTCCGAGATGTATCGCGCCGAGGTGCCGCTGTACGGCGATCTGCTCGACGTCGTTGCCGACGTCAACGCGGACAGCATGCGCGAGCCGACGCTGCTGGCACAGCTGCGCAGGAACGGCGAGCTGGAACGCATCGACGTCGAGCGCCACGGCGCCATCCGCTTGGGCAAGCCCGAAGAGCTGGCCACGATGCGGCGCCTGTTCAAGGTCATGGGCATGGCGCCGGTCGGTTACTACGACCTGTCCGTCGCCGGCGTGCCGGTGCACTCGACCGCCTTCCGCCCGGTGACCGATGCGTCGCTGTCGAACAACCCGTTCCGGGTCTTCACTTCGCTGCTGCGGCTCGAGCTGATCGAAAACCCGGCGCTGCGTGCGGAAGTGCAGGAGATCCTCGCCCGCCGGAGCATCTTCACGCCGCGCGTGCTGGCGCTCATCGAACAGGCCGAGACGGCCGGCGGCCTGACGGCGGCGCAGGCTGAAGAGTTCGTGGCGCAGGCCCTGGAGACCTTCCGCTGGCACAGCGAGGCCACGGTGAGCAAGGCCACTTACGACAAGCTGCTGGCGGCGCACCGCCTCATTGCCGACGTCGCCTGCTTCAAGGGCCCGCACATCAATCACCTCACGCCGCGCACCCTGAACATCGACGACGCGCAGGTCGAGATGACGCGCCGCGGCATGTCCGCCAAGGACGTCATCGAAGGGCCGCCGCGCCGCAAGGTGCCGATCCTGCTGCGCCAGACCAGTTTTCGCGCTCTGCAGGAACGCGTGGCGTTCGTGGGGGAGAGCGAGGCCGAGGCGGGCACGCACACCGCACGGTTCGGCGAGATCGAGCAACGCGGCGTGGCCCTGACCCGCAAGGGCCGTGCGCTCTACGACGCGCTGCTCTCCCGCGTGCGAGACGCGAACGGTGCCGGCAACGCGGGCGCCGACTACCAGGCCCGCCTGGATGCCGCGTTCAGCGACTTCCCGGACGACCTGAAGACGATGCGCGAAGCGGGCCTCGGCTTCTTCCGTTATGCGCTGACCGACGAGGGCCGCGCCGCGAACCAGGACGCACTTGCCGCGAAGTCGCTGCAGGCGCTCGTCGACGAAGGCTGGCTGGATGCCGAGCCCATTACGTACGAAGACTTCCTGCCCGTGAGCGCCGCCGGCATCTTCCAGTCCAACCTCGGCTCGGACGAGCAGAAGAGCTACGCGGCCAACAGTGCGCAGGCCGTGTTCGAGGCCGCCTTGGGCGCGAAGGTGCAAGACGAGATCGCGCTGTATGAAGAAGCTCAGGCGCGTTCGTTGAAAGCGGCTGTTCCTTTCCTGTCCGCAGCGTGACCGCACTGATCGACCAATTGCGCGCCATCGTCGGCGCCCAGCACGTGCTCAACGAGGGCGACCTCACCGCCTACGATCAGGACTGGCGCAAGCGCGCGCGCGGCAAGTCGCTGGCCGTGGTGCGCCCGGCCA
>NZ_JARVTD010000034.1:0-2326 GCF_030208835.1 Variovorax sp. efr-133-TYG-130
GCCGGCCGCCACCCTCTTCGAACGGGTCGGCGATGAAGCGCTGCGCCGTCAGGCCTGCGCGGTTCAGGTAGCCGCGCGCAAGACCGGCACCCGACACATACAACTCGCCCGCGACACCGTGAGGGACCCGATGCAGATCAGAATCCAGCACATGCATGCTCAGGTCCGGAATGTTCACGCCGACCGGGCTGCGCGGCACCTCGAGATCGAGTGCCGTGATGGGCCGGTAGGTCACGTGGACGGTGGTCTCGGTGATGCCGTACATGTTGATCAGCCTTGGCTGCGCATCGCCGAAGCATTCGATCCACGGCCTCAGGCTTTGCGGTTCCAGCGCTTCACCACCGAAGATCACGTGGCGCAACGACAGGCTGCCCTCCTCGTACAGCTCGCGCGCGGTCATCAACTGGCGGAAGGCGGACGGCGTCTGGTTCAGCACTGTGACGCGCCGCTCGCGCAGCAGCGCCAAAAAGTCGTCGGGTGAGCGGCTGATCCAGAAAGGCACCACCACGAGCTGGCCACCGTGGCACAGGGCACCGAAGATTTCCCAGACCGAGAAGTCGAAGGCATAGGAGTGGAACAAGGTCCACACATCGTCCGCGCCGAAATGGAACCAGTCCTGCGTCGCGCTCAGCAGCCGCACCACCTGTCGATGGCACAACTGGGCGCCCTTGGGCTTGCCGGTGGAACCCGAGGTGTAGATCACATAGGCCAGCTGGTCCGCATGCTGCGGCACGGCCGGATCGTGCGCCGGCCCGGACTGCAGATCGAGCGTGTCCAGCGCGAGCACGCGCACGTCGGGACCGCTGGGCGGCAGGTCAGACTGCACCTCGCTGTGCGTGAGCAGCAACGCGATGCCGCTGTCTTCCATCATGTGGGCCAGGCGATCGGACGGATAGGCCGGGTCCAGCGGCACATAGGCGGCACCAGCCTTCAGGATGGCCAGCAGCGCGACCACCATCTCGATGCCACGCTCCACCGCCAGGCCGACGCGATCCTCGGGCCGCACGCCGAGTGCGACGAGGCGATGCGCCAGGCGGTTCGCCTGCGCATTGAGCTCCGCGTAGCTGAGTCGGTGCTCCCCGTACACCAACGCCGTGGCCTGCGGCCGCGTGCGGGTCTGCTGCTCGAACAGACCGTGCAGCGAAGCGCTGGAAGCCATCGCCGACTGTGCCTGTTCGGCCCCCCAGGCCTGCACGGTGTTGCGTGACGCCACGTCCAGCAGCTCGAGCCCATCCAGGCATGTCGCCTTCGCCTCGACCAGCTGCAGCAGCAATTGCCGCATCCGATCCCCGATCGCCGAGGCGGTCTGCTCGTCGAAACTGTCGCGCATGAACCCGAACTGCAGCCCCAGCGTGTCGGCCTGCCGCACAACCAGGGTCATCGGGTAGTTGCTTTCCTCGCTGTGCGCGATGTCACCAAAGCGCAGTCCGCCGGGTGAATTTGCCTTCAGCGCCTGGTCGACCGGATAGTTCTCGAACACGACGATGCTGTCGAACAAGCCCTGCCCGCCACCCTGCCCGGCCCAGCGCTGGATCTCGTGCAGCGGCGTGTGCTCGTGTTCGCGCGATGCCAGATTCTGTGCCTGCAGCATTCGCAGCCAGTCGCCCACGGGCCGGCCTGGCTCGATGCCGACGATCATCGGCAGGGTGTTGATGAACAGGCCCAGCACCTGGTCGGCGCCGCGCAGCTCGGTGGGGCGCCCCGCCACCGTGACGCCGAAGCTCACGGTGCGCTGTCCGGTGTGGCGGGCCAGCAGCAACGACCAGGCGGCCTGCACCAGCGTATTCACGGTCACGCGCTCGGCCCGCGCGAAGGCCAGCAGGCGCTGTGTTTCCGAGAGGTTCAGCGTGCGAATGCAGCGGCCGTGTCCCGGCCCCATTTGCGCCGGCTTGGGCAAGGCCTGGCTCAGGTGCGTGGGCACGTCGAGGCGCGCGAGCTGGCCGCGCCAGTAGGCCTCATGTACAGCGGCATCCTGCGCTTGCAGCCATGCAATGTAGTCGCGATAGCGGCCGGGCTGCGGCGGCAGGGCAGCGCCCGCATAGGCGCTCAATACCTCACCCATCAGCCGAGAAAGGCTCCAGCCGTCCAGCAGCAAGTGGTGGGCGGTCCAGACCAGGTGATGGCTGTCCTGCCCGGTGCGGATCGCCAGCAGTCGGGCCAGGGGCGGTTGCGCGAGGTCGAAACCGCGTGTGAGGTCTTCGCTCGCCCAGTCGTCCAGCGCCTGCCGCGGGTTCGCCTCGGCCCGCGCATCGCGCTCCAGCCAGGGCGTCTCCACCTGGCGGGCGACCCACTGCATCGGAGGCTGGGCCATGCTCAGGAAGCCTGT
>NZ_JARVTD010000019.1:0-1686 GCF_030208835.1 Variovorax sp. efr-133-TYG-130
GATCCTCCACCTCCCCCAGGTCGGCATCGACGACAACTTCTTCGACCTCGGCGGCGACAGCATCAGCTCCATCCAGCTCGTCAGCCGCGCGCGCAAGGCAGGACTGCTCATCACGCCGCGCAGCATCTTCCAGCACCAGAACGTGGCCGCCCTCGCCACGGTGGCGGTGGCGCTGTGCACGCAAGACACCCCCGAAGATGTCGCGACAGGCACCTTGCCGTTGATGCCCATTGCCCATTGGCTGCTCGATGGCGGCGGCGCCATGGCGCAGTTCAACCAGTCGATGCTGCTGCAGGTGCCCTCGGGCCTGCAGCAGGCGCACCTGCTTGCCGCCCTGCAGGCGCTCGCGACCCACCACGACGTCCTGCGCATGCGCCTCCTGCCCAAGGATGCGGCCGGACGGCAGCTGGAGATCGCTCCCGCCAAGGCCGACGGCGCCCAGGACGTCCTGCAGCGCCTGGACATCCGGGGACTGGATGACGCCAGCCGCCGCAGCCTCATCGCCGAAGCCTCGCGCACGGCCGCGGCCCACCTCGACCCCGAGGCCGGACGCCTGCTGCAGGCCACCTGGTTCGACGCCGGCAGTGCCCAGCCCGGACGCCTGCTGCTGACGATCCACCACCTCGCGGTGGACGGCGTCTCCTGGCGCATCCTCGTGCCCGACCTCGAACTGGCCTGGCAGGCCGCACAGCGCGGCGAGCGCGCCAGGCTCGGGCCGCGCAGCAGCTCCCTGCGCCACTGGGCGCTGCGCCTGAACACCGAGGCACTCTCCCCACGCCGGCTCACCGAGCTGCCGCTGTGGCGCTCCATCGTGGACGCTGCCGACCCGCTGCTGTCGCACCGCGCCCTCGATCCCACCCGCGACACGGTCGTCACCGCCCGGCGCCTGACGCTGAGCCTGCCCACCACGCTCACCTCCGCACTGCTCACGCAGGTACCCGCGCTCTTCCACGGTCGCATCAACGACGTGCTGCTCACGGCCTTCGCCCTGGCCGTGGCCCAGTGGCGGCGCAAGCGCTGCGGCGAGCAGGCCCCGGGCGTGGTCTTCGACCTCGAAGGGCACGGCCGCGAGGAGATCTTCGAGGACATCGACCTCTCGCGCACCGTGGGCTGGTTCACCAGCATCTTCCCCGTGCACCTGGACCTGCAGGGCATCGACCTCGACGACGCCCTGCGCGGGGGCGCCCACATGGGCCGCGCGCTCAAACAGAGCAAGGAGCAGCTGCGCGCCCTGCCCGACAATGGCCTGGGCTTCGGGCTGCTGCGCTACCTCAACCCCGAGACGGCCCAACTGCTCTCGGGTGCTGCACCGCAGATCGGCTTCAACTACCTCGGGCGCTTCGCCGCCCCGCAGGCACAGGACTGGGCCGCCGCGCCGGAGGCCGGCGCATTGGGAGGCGGTGGAGATGCCGAAGCGCCCCTGGCGCATGCGATCTTGCTGGACGCACTCACACGCGACAGGGCCGACGGCCCTGAACTGCAGGCCGCCTGGGCCTGGGCCGGCGAGCTGTTCAGCGAGGACGACATCCGCTCGCTCGCCCAGGGCTGGTTCGACGCCCTGGAAGCCCTGGTCGCGCACGCCCAGCGCAGCGACGCCGGCGGCTTCACGCCCTCGGACTTCCCTTTGCTGAGCCTGAGCCAGGCGGAGCTCGAGCGCATCGAGCAGCAGCACCCCGCGCTCGAGGA
>NZ_JARVTD010000036.1:0-1563 GCF_030208835.1 Variovorax sp. efr-133-TYG-130
CCGCAATGCTCTGTGAAGAAGTCGGCTGCTGCCTTGTATCCGGCCTGTGATGTGGATGGTGGGTTGCCCCTTGTCCACTGGCCCCGATGTAATCCGCTGACGAGCACCTCATCTCTTAGGACGGACTTTTGAAGTCCGGTAGTTCATCCAGGTTTAGCTCGTCCCGGTCTGACCTGTTTCACATCACGCTGCTTCGTTGCTGCCTCATCGCCTTCAAAGGCTCACCTGCTCCCTTTCTTGGGTTGGGTTGATGTTTGGCTACGAGTTCAAGCCGCAAGCGCCCGGGTGCTCTGGTGGCCTCGTTGGTAGTCCTGCTGCCGGGCCGTGACGGCCCAGATCGTTCGCGCCATCTTGGCCGCCTGTGCCACGATCACCACGTTCGGCGGCCTCCTGGTTTGGAGTTGCTCCAGCCATGGGCCGGGCTCTTTCGCATGTCTCAGTACCGCACGAGCGCCGTGAACAAGCAAGGTGCGCAGGTAGGTGTCGCCCCGCTTGGAGATCCCCAGCAGAGTCACCCGGCCACCTGTGCCCCGTTGCTTGGGCACCAGACCCAGCCAGGCACAGAATTCGCGCCCAGACTTGAATGCCTTGGCTTCTCCCATCGTGGCGATGGCCGCCGTAGCCGAGAGCAGGCCGACTCCGGGTATCGCCGCCACGCGCTTCATGTCCACGTCAATGCGCAGGACCTCAGCAAGCCGCACCTCGATGGCCTTAATGTCGATCGCCAGTTGCTTGATGCGCTGGGCCTGCTCGCGCAGGCTGTCGGCGACATACTGTGGGATGCTGTTGGCAAGCGCCTCCAGCGCCAGCTCCAACTCGCCCAACAGCGCTTTCTTGCCCCGCGCGAAAGTGGCTCCAAACTCATAGAGCAGCCCCCGCAACGCATTGATCTGCATGATCTTCATCCGCATCAACATCTCGCGCTGACGATGCAAGGTGAGCGTGGCCTGCTGCATCAGCGTCTTCACGCCTACGAATTTGGTGCCCGGCTGTTGGATCGCCAGCCAGATGGCGCGTGCGTCCGTGGCATCGGTCTTGTTACCGCTCACAAACGGGCGCACGGCCTTGGCATGGATCAGCCGCACGGTATGCCCCTGTGCCGTCAACTCACGGGCCCAGTGGTGCGCTCCGCCGCAGGCTTCGATGCCGATCAGGCAGGGCGCACGGTTGGCGAAGTGCCCCAACACCTTGGCCCGCTTGAGCTGCACGTTGACGATCTCGCCTGTGCTCATGTCGACGGTGTGAAGCTGGAACACATTTTTGGCGATGTCCAGCCCGATGACCTGCAGGCCGCTCATCTGGCCGATCATTTGCCCCGCGCTTTGTGCAGTACGAAGATGCATGACGGAACCTCGCTGGTGTTTGTGAAGACCTTGGTCTATCACGACGCCATGGGCACTTTGATGCCGTATCCAGTCGAGCGCCCAGCTTGTCTAACGGACAAGCCACACGCCCACAACGGTCGCGCTGTTCATCTCGGTACTCCTGGCGGCGTTTTGCTGCCCGTGGGCAGGGAGGCATCCATTACATCTCCAGGTAGTCCAAGTTTTCCGCCGCACCCCC
>NZ_JARVTD010000053.1:0-1453 GCF_030208835.1 Variovorax sp. efr-133-TYG-130
TGGGCGGATTCAACCGGTCGTCGCAACACCTTCAATCATGGAGGTGTTATGGGAAGACATACAGGGCGGATGCAGAAGTCAATGGGGCGCGCAGCCATGCGCTCACCAGGCGCGCCTTCGCTTCGACGTGAGGTGGAGCGGCAGTTCTGGAAGCAGATTGCCACCGGAATCACGAGCGAGAAGGCAGCCGAAGCCGTTGGCGTGTCGCAGCCGGTGGGCACGCGCTGGTTCCGTCATCGTGGTGGCATGCCGCTGTTCATGTCCAAGCCTGTGTCCGAGAGATATCTGTCGTTCGCCGAGCGAGAAGAGATCGCTCTTCTGCGGGCCCAAGACATTGGAGTGCGGGAGATCGCTCGCCTGATCGGGCGAAGTCCTTCGACGGTCTCACGGGAGTTGATCCGCAACGCTGCAACTCGCGGCGGCAAGCTTGAGTACCGGGCGTCGGTGGCGCAGTGGAAGTCCGAATTGGTAGCCAGAAGGCCCAAGCCAGCCAAGCTGCTCGCCAATCCGCAGCTGCGCAAGTATGTTCAAGACCGCCTGGAGGGCAAGATCCACGATGCTCAGGGGCGCGAGGTCGCCGGACCTCGGCAAGCTCTGTTCATCGGCCGCAACAAGCCGCATCGGGGTGACCGCAAGTGGGTCAATGGCTGGTCGCCGGAGCAGATTGCAAACCGTCTGCAGGTCGACTTCCCGGATGATCCGTCCATGCGCATTTCCCACGAAGCCATCTACCAGGCGCTCTATATTCAGGGCCGAGGTGCTCTCAAACGCGAACTGGTGAGCTATCTGCGAATGGGGCGTGCGTTGCGAGTGCCACGGGCCAGGGCCCAGGCGAAAGCCTGGGCTCATGTCAGCGAGGAGGTGATGATCTCCAATCGACCTGCAGAGGCGGACGACCGTGCCGTGCCGGGACATTGGGAGGGGGATTTGATCATCGGCCTGGACAGGTCCGCCATCGGAACACTGGTGGAGCGATCGAGCCGCTTCACCATGCTCGTGCATTTGCCTCGCGAAGTGGGCTACGGACTGATTCCTCGAACGAAGAACGGTCCTGCGTTCGCAGGCTACGGGGCCATCACCATGGCCAACGCGCTCAAGAAGACCGTGACCGCGCTGCCTGCTCAGCTGCGGCAATCACTGACTTGGGATCGCGGCAAGGAGTTCTCAGACCACGCACGGTTCACCATCGAATCCGGGGTGCGTGTCTTTTTTGCCGATCCTCACAGCCCATGGCAGCGCGGTACGAACGAGAACACGAACGGGCTGCTGCGCCAATACTTCCCCAAAGGCACTGACCTGTCTCGCTGGAGTGACCAAGAGATTCAGGCCGTTGCGCGAACCTTGAACAACAGACCGCGTAAAACGCTGAGCTGGAAGACACCAGCTGAGACTTTGAACGAATACCTAAAATCCGTTCGAGAACCCGGTGTTGCGACGACCGGTTGAATCCGCC
>NZ_JARVTD010000041.1:0-1343 GCF_030208835.1 Variovorax sp. efr-133-TYG-130
GAGGATCTCGATGGCGCCGATGGGCTGTGCGGGATCGGCGGCGATCGCCTCGAGCACACGCTGCAGCCGGGCCACGAGCTGGTCGACCGCTTCGCGCTCGAACAGGTCGGGCCGGTAGCCCACGCGCAGCTGCAGCTGGGCGCCGGGGATGATCGCGATGCTCAGCGGGTAGTGGGTGGTGTCGCCCCCGCTGCCACCGGCGCGAGCGATCTCCAGGCCGTTGTAGGAAGGCTGGCGCCCCCTGGGGTCCACGGGGTAGTTCTCGAAGACGAACAGCGTGTCGAACAGCGTGCTGAAGCCGCTGATGCGCTGGATGTCCGACAGGCCCAGGTGCTGGTGCGCGATGAGCGAGGACTGCTGGTCCTGCAACCGTGCGAGGACCTGCGCGGCGGGCTCATCGGATTGGAACTGCAGACGCAGCGGCAGGGTGTTGATGAACAGGCCCACCATGGCCTCCACGCCTGCGAGCTCGGGCGGGCGTCCGGAGACCGTGATGCCGAAGACCACGTCCTGTCGCCCGGTCAGGCGCGCCAGCAGCGCGCCCCATGCGCCCTGCATGAGGGTGTTGAGGGTGAGGCTGTGCTGGCGTGCCTGGCGGGTGAGGGCGTCGGTCAGCGCCTGCGGCAGGCTGAAGGCGAAGGAGGACTGGCGCCCCGAGGTGGAGGCCTGCGTGGTGACGAGCCGGGTGGGCTCCTGCAGTCCCGAGAGTGCCTCGCGCCAGGCCTGCTCGGCGGCGGCGCGGTCCTGCTGCTTGAACCAGGCCAGGTAGTTGCGGTAGGGCGTGGCTGGAGGCAGGCTGGCGGGGTTGCCGCGGCTGGCGTACAGCGCGAACAGCTCCTTGAGCAGGATCGGCATGGACCAGCCGTCCAGCAGGATGTGGTGGCTGGTGAAGACGAAGCGGGTGCGCTGGGTGCCCAGGCGGATGAGTGCGAAGCGCAGCAGCGGAGCCTGGGCGGGGTCGAAGGGCAGCAGGCGGTCCTGTTCGAGGAAGCTGGCCAGGCGGGCCTCGCGCTCGGGTGCATCGAGCGCGGTGAGGTCGATGTCCTGCCAGGGCAGGGTGATCTGGCGCGGGATGATCTGCACGGGCTCGGAGAGGTCCTGGTGCAGGAATGCGGCGCGCAGGTGTGCGTGGCGCTGCAGCAGTGCGCTGGTGGCGGCGTGCAGGGCGCCAGCGTCCAGGGGGCCCGTGAGCTCGAAGGCCATCTGCACGACGTAGGCGTCGGCCTCGTGCTCGTCGTACATGGCGTGGAACAGCAGGCCCTGCTGCAGGGCCGACAGCGGCAGGATGTCCTCGAGCGCGGGGTGCTGCTGCTCGATGCGCTCGAGCTCCGCCTGGCTCAGGC
>NZ_JARVTD010000007.1:0-325187 GCF_030208835.1 Variovorax sp. efr-133-TYG-130
CCGGGGGACATTCGCGGAGCAAGGCACCCCGTCGGCGTGAGCGCGCCCCGAACAAAGAACATCGAACAAGAACCAAGGCTTCATGTCGCCCCCCCCACCGTAAGACGCCAGTTGCCGATCAGGTTGAACGGTGCCCAGAAGAAGGGATGGGACATCTTGGGGTCCTTCAGCACGGCGAGCTGCCCCGCCTGCATCGCCTTCTGGATGTCGCGGCCCCTGGCCAGCTCGCCATAGAGCGTGCTCATGAGCACCGCCGTGGCGTCGTCGGACACCGGCCACAGGGACGCGATCAGGCTCGAGCTGCCGGCCGAGAGAAACGACCGCGTGAAGCCCAGCACCTCGTCGCCCTGCGCGATGCGCCCCAACCCCGACTCGCAGGCCGACAGCGTGACCAGCGCGGTGCCGTCCATCGGCAGGCCGAGGATCTCGTGCGCCTCCAGGAAATTCTGCTTGCCGCCCTCGTTGGCCAGCAGGATGCGCGAATACAGCGGATCGACCGCGTCGGCCTCCGCATGCGCGGCCACATGCATCAGCGGCGAGCGCGAGGCCACGTCGCGGAACTGCGTCTTGGTGGCGGCGGCGCCCATGTACACCGTGTTGCGCGGGAAAAGCTGCGCGAGCTGCTTCACCTCCGTTTCGGCGCCGGGCAGGTCGTACTTGTCCTCGATGCGCGGATTGCCGAAGGCGGTGAGCGACGCGTTCACGCGCGGGGTGCGCTGCGCGAGCTGCACCGCGATGCTGATCGAAGGCGCCACGGCCACGGGGTGCGTCTCGATGATGTAGCGCCCGTCCAGCCGCAGCGCCTGGAACGGCAGGTAGTGCAGCGGCCCGTGCGGCACCACGATCAGCCTCTGCCCCGGCGCCAGGCCCAGCGGCCCGAGCAGCGCGGCGCCCAGCTTGTCGGCGTTGGTGATGGCAGTGCGGCGGCCGCGCACGATGGAGTTGCGGAAGGTCTCGACCAGCTCGTTGAGTTCGTCGCGCTTCACCGCCACGGTCTTCTCGGTGATGCTGTTCGCGCTCACCACCCACACCACCAGCCGGTCGGGCAGCGAGTGGAACTGCACCACGCGCTCGTCGGGCGCCAGCGTGGCCTGCAGCGCCGGCAGGTCGATGGTGTTGGCGGCCTGCTCGTTGATCTTCGCGCGGCCGCGCACCGCGTCGAGCAGCGCGCGCGAACGGCTGTGCTCGCTCACCTCGAAGGCCTGGCGCGCATCGCCCGCGTCGCTGTACACGGCCACGCCGCGCTCGAACACCGTCTGCAGGTCCGAGAACAGGCCCATCTTGAATTCTTCGCTGCGGAACTTCGCGCGCACCTTGTCGACGTCGCCGAGCGCACGGCCCACGGCCTCGGCCGCCGCCTGCTTCTGGCCCAGCGCGAGTTCGCTGCGCGCCACGCCGTCCCAGGCCCAGAGGCGGTAGTACTCCGTGTCGGCGCCCACCTGGCGCGCGGTGAGCGCACGGTAGGCATCGCGCGCCTCGGCCGGCTTGTTCTCGGCCAGCAGCAGGCGCGCGCGGGTGCGGTCGAGCTGCGCGGTGAGCGGCGCGTCCTTGGGCGGGGCCATGGTGCCGATCAGCTCGCGCGCCCGCGCGGTGTCGCCCGCTTCGATCAGCGCATTGACCAGCGAGGCCTGCACCAGCGGCGCATAGCGCGGCGAGCTGTTGGCCAGCGCCTCGTCATAGCTGAGCACCGCGCCGGAGAAGTCGCCGCGGCGCGTGCGCACGTCGCCGATCACCTTCTGCACCGGGCCCACCACCAGCTTGGGGTCGCGCGCCTGATGGCGCAGCGCCTCGCGCGCGAATTCCTCGGCCTTCTCCAGCTGGCCGGAGTAGCTGTAGACGATGGCCAGGTCGCGGTTGGCCATGGCCATCAGGTTGGGGTCGTTGGTGGCGTTGGCCAGGTGCAGCGCCTTGCTGGCGGCACGCACGCTCTGGCGGAACTCTCCCGCCTCAGCCAGTGCCACGGCCTGGCTGCAGTACTGGTAGCCGGAGAGCTTGACGCTGTCCTGCCCGTAGAGCACCGCGCCTTCGCTGGTCAGGGCCAGCAGGGTGTCGGTGTCGGCGAGCCGGGCCTGCTCCATGCGGTCGGCGGCGGCCTCGGCACCGGTCGGCGCCTGCGCGCGTTGCTGCTGTTGCTGCTGCTGAGCCGCCGCCGGGGAACCGATGCCGGAGGCGAGAAGAACGCCCGCAAGACCCAGCGCCACCGCCAGGCCCGCGCGGCCACATGCGGGACGCTCCCATCCCCAACTGGAAAACCAAGCCATTGGACCCCCGCGTCGGGCCCATGCACCCGCTGCAAGCGGGCGGCCGGCGCCTCGGAAGTGGGCGCCGTTCAGGCCTCGGGGCGGAGTCTAGGAGCGGCTACCCGCCGCGCCTATTCGCAATACGGTCTAGCGCAAACGAACTAGGACTGCCGCGCTTCAGGCGGGCACGGCGTCGATGTTCGCCCGGTCCCAGTGCCGGTGCTTCGCGATGGCGGCGATGAAGTCGCTCGCCACTTGCGTCGCGGCAGTCGTGTCGCCCATGTTGGTGACGGGCGTCGCCGCCACCACCACGCCGGCCGGTGCGTCGGCCGGCGGCACGTCCGCGCCGATGCCCAGCGAGGACAGCAGCCGCACGCCCTCGCCCACGGTGCAGATCGCCTTGCAGTGCTTGTAGGCCTCGAGCACGAAGTGCACCGCATCGCCGATGCCGCTCATGGCCGCGGCGCTCTCGCTGCCCGCTGGCACCAGCACGGCGTCGAACATCACCGACGGCGTGTTGGCGAAGGTCATGTCGACATCGATCTGCCGCTTCGACGCGCTGGCGACGGTGCCCAGCTTCGGGCCCACCGTCTTGCATTGCGCGCCGGCCTGCTCGAGCGCGTCGCGGATCGGCTTGAGCGAAGCCGAGTCGACACCGTCCGCCACCAGGATCGCGATCTTGCGCGTGCGGATGGAGCCGTCGCCGGTGTCGGCCATGCTGAGCGCGCGCGACTCCTCGATGGGCAGCGTCATGCGGTGTTCGCGAAAGCCCGCGCGGCCAGCCGCCGCCTTGGCGTCGGGCTCGCCGATGCCCAGCGGCTCGGCCACGCGGCGCGCGAGCTTCTCGTCCACGTGCGCGAGGTTGTCGACCACCCGCTGGCGGATGGCCGGCACCTCCAGCTTCGACAGCTCGAAGCGGAAGGCCGCGATGATGTGTTCCTTCTCGGCCGCGCTCTGGCTGTTGAAGAACAGGCGCGCCTGCGTGAAGTGATCGTCGAAGGAGGCGCTGCGGCGGCGCACCTTCGGCGGATCGATTTCTTCGGGGAACGACTGGAAGCCGTGGCTGCCGCCGTCCACGCGGAACTCGGCGCCGCTGCCCAGCGTGTTGGGCTCGTAGGCCACCTGGCCGCGCGAAATGGTCTGGCGGTGCATGCCGTCGCGCTGCATGTTGTGGAACGGGCACACGGCCTTGTTGATGGGCAGTTCGTGGAAGTTGGCGCCGCCCAGGCGCGAGATCTGCGTGTCGGTGTACGAGAACAGGCGCCCCTGCAGCAGCGGATCGTTGCTGAAGTCGATGCCCGGCACCACGTGGCCCGGGTGGAAGGCCACCTGCTCGGTCTCGGCGAAGAAGTTGTCGGGGTTGCGGTTGAGCACCAGCCGGCCGATCTTCTGCACCGGCACCATCTCTTCGGGAATGAGCTTGGTAGGGTCGAGCAGGTCGAAGCCCAGCGAGTGTTCCTTGTCCTGCGGAATCATCTGCACGCCGAGTTCCCATTCTGGGAAGTCGCCGTTCTCGATGGCTTCCCACAGGTCGCGGCGGTGGAAGTCGGCGTCCTTGCCGGCGATCTTCTGTGCCTCGTCCCACACCAGGCCATGGATGCCGAGCTTGGGCTTCCAGTGGAACTTCACGAAGTGGCTCTCGCCGCGGCTGTTGATGAAGCGGAAGGTGTGGACACCGAAGCCTTCCATCATGCGCAGGCTGCGCGGAATGGCGCGGTCGCTCATGGCCCACATCAGCATGTGGGTGCTCTCGGGCATGAGGGAGGCGAAGTCCCAGAAGGTGTCGTGCGCGCTCGCGGCCTGCGGCATCTCGTGGTGCGGCTCGGGCTTGACGGCGTGGATGAGGTCGGGGAACTTCATCGCGTCCTGGATGAAGAACACCGGGATGTTGTTGCCCACCAGGTCGTAGTTGCCTTCGCGGGTGTAGAACTTGACGGCGAAGCCGCGCACGTCGCGCACCGTGTCGGCGGATCCGCGCGAGCCGGCCACGGTCGAGAAGCGCACGAAAACGGGCGTCTTCTGGTCGGGGTCCTGCAGGAAGTCGGCGCAGGTGAACTGCGACATCGACTTGTACACCTGGAAGTAGCCGTGCGCGGCGGAACCGCGCGCATGCACCACGCGCTCGGGAATGCGCTCGTGGTCGAAGTGCGTGATCTTCTCGCGCAGGATGAAATCTTCGAGCAGCGTGGGCCCGCGCACACCCGCCTTGAGCGAGTTGTGGTTGTCGGGAATCTGCAGGCCCTGGTTGGTGGTCAGGGTCGGCGGATGCTCGACCGTGAAGCCTTCGAGCTGCTGCTGCTTGGCGCTGCTGCCGTCGCTCGCCTTGGCGGCGCTCGCGCGGCGGCCCGCAGCGGCCTTGTTCTGTGGCGTCATCGGGGATTTGCTGGAATCTTTCATGGGTAGGGCGCTCAGCCCATTTCGTTGTTGTCCAGGAACATGTCGAGCACGTTCACCAGCGCGATCAGGCAAATGCAACCGGCCACCGCGGCGACGGCCCACACAAGAATCTCGTCTCCCCACGCACCGGTGAGCGAGTCGAACAGCGTTGAAAACTCCATGATTCCCTCCGAGGAACTAGTACAGCCATACAGACAATGCAGGTTGCTCGCAAGGTTATGTTTGGTGAGCGAAGTAACCCGTAGTGGCCCCCCGCCCCCCTCTGTGGGAGAACAAGCGCGCAGGCGGTAGGAGCGCGCCGACAGCGCATGGCGGCGGCCTACGCCGGGTCGCGCGTCCTGGATGCGTGGCTGTGCCGCCCCCGTCGCATAGCATGTGGAACACGTGGCACTCATCGTGCTTGTCATCAGTGCCCGGGCCATTCCAGGGAAGAAAGAACTTCATGCAGATCAGGATCGGTTTCGACATCGAGCTCGGCGTCACCGCCCCCACGGCATTGATCTACATGCTGCAGGTGCATCCGTCGCGCGCCGGCGACTTGCAGGACGGCGAGCACATCACCATCAGCCCGCCACTGGTGACGGACCACTACACGGACAGCTTCGGCAACCAGTGCGCGCGAGTGCACGTGCCCCCGGGCGTGAGCAGCGTGCGGCTGCGCAACCACGCGACGGTGTATGACACCGGCTGGCCCGATGCCGTCGACTTCGGCGCGGTGGAGCACGCGACGGCCGACCTCCCCGTGGATACGCTGCCCTTCGTGCTGCCCAGCCGCTACTGCGAGGTCGACAGCGAGCTGCTGGCTTTCGCATGGGCCAACTTCTCGAGCGTGACGCCCGGCTGGGCGCGCGTGCAGGCGATCTGCGACTTCGTGCACCGGCACCTGCGCTTCGACTACCAGAACGCGCGCGCCACCCGCACCGCGCTGGAGGGCTACCGCGAACGCACCGGCGTGTGCCGCGACTTCGCGCACCTGGCGATCACGCTGTGCCGCTGCATGAACATTCCCGCGCGCTACGTGACGGGCTACCTGGGCGACATCGGCATTCCGCCGGTGCGCTACCCGATGGACTTCAGCGCCTGGTTCGAGGTGTACCTGGGCAACCGCTGGCACACCTTCGACGCGCGGCACAACACGCCGCGCATCGGGCGCGTCGTGATCGCGCGCGGGCGCGACGCGGCGGACGTTCCGATCACGATGGTGTTCGGAGCGAACACGCTGCAGCGCTTCGAGGTGACGACGGAAGAAGTGCTGCAGTAGGTGTTCGTCTTGCGCCTCCCCCGGAAGGGGAGGGAGAAACACCTTAACTGCCGCTGTAGCCGAGCAGCTTCATCGCGGCGGCCAGGCCCTTGCGGCTGCGCTCCATCGCAGCCCACGGCTTGTTGCCGGTAGCGAAGCGTTCGGCCGCGTTGCCGACGTTCCACTGGTCGGCAGCCGTGAGCGTGGGCAGCTCGTCCCACGCCACCGGCACTGACACGCCCAGCCCCGGCCGCGAGCGCGCCGACCACGCGCTCACAGTGGTGGCGCCGAAGCCGTTGCGCAGGTAGTCGACGAACACCTTGCCCACCCGGTTGCGCGGCCCGCTCTTGGCCACGAAGCGCGACGGAATGGTCTCGGCCAGGTGCGCCACCACTGCCTGCGAGAAGCCCTTGACCATGTCCCAGTCGTACTGCCGGCGCAGCGGCACCACCACGTGCAGGCCCTTGCCGCCGCTGGTCTTGAGGAATGAAGGCAGGCCCAGTTCGTCCAGCAGGGTGCGCACCAGAATGGCCGCCTCCTGGATCTGCGGCCATGCGACGCCTTCGCCGGGGTCGAGGTCGAAGGTCATGCGGTCGGGCTTGCCGATGGCGCGCGAGGTGGCGTTCCAGGTGTGCAGCTCGATCACGTTCATCTGCGCCGCGCCCAGCAGCCCGGTCTTGGTGTCGATCTGCAGCAGCGGCTCGTGGCCGGGGTCGAGCGCGGGATCGAGCAGGCGCACGCCGGGGATCTCGCTGTTCTGCAGATGCTTCTGGAAGAACAGCTCGCCGCCCACGCCCTCGGGCGCGCGCACCAGCGACACGGGCCGTCCGCGCAGGTGCGGCAGCATCAGCGTGGCCACGCTGTCGTAGTAGGCCGCGAGCTGGCCCTTGGTGATGCCGCTGTGCTTGTCGATCACGCGGTCGGCGTGGGTGATCTTCTGGGCCATGGGGGTGATGTTTCCTTCCTCCGGTTGCTCGCGGCGGATATCGCGCGCGGGCTTGTCGGCGCGCAGGCCCTGGAACACGGCGTGCCGCACGCGGTCTTCGCGCGTCCACTCGCCGAACGAGACCTCGGCCACGAGCGTGGGCTTGACCCACTGTGCCTTGACGCCGCGCGGCTGCGGCGAGAACGGGCAGTCCTCGGTCGCCAGCTTGTCGAGCCGGGCCTTGACGTCGGCCAGGCGCTTCGCGTCGAAGCCGGTGCCGACGTTGCCGCAGTAGCGCAGCCGGCCGGTGGCCTCGTCGTGCACGCCCAGCAGCAAGGCGCCGAAGCCGGCACGCGAGCCCTTGGGCGCGGTGTAGCCGCCGATCACGAACTCCTGGCGCTGCTGGTTCTTGAGCTTGATCCAGTCGGGCGAACGGCGCGACACGTAAGGCGAGCCCTTGCGCTTGCCGACGATGCCCTCGAAGCCGATGCGCGCGGACGACGCGAGCAGGTCGCCCGGCGCCGCGTCGAAGGCCTCGCTCAGGCGCAACGGCGCGGGCGGTTTCTTGCCGACGAGCTTTGCAAGCCGCGCGCGGCGTTCCTCGACCGGCATGTCGCGCAGGTCCTCGCCGTCGAGAAACGGCGCGTCGAACAGCCAGTAGACGATGGCCGACGTCGCGCCGCTGTCGAAGGCGTTCTGCAGCGCCTGGAAGTCGGGCGCGCCGTTCTTGCCTTCCACCGTGATCTCGCCGTCGAGCCATGCCGCGCCGGTGGGCAGCTTCGCGAGCGCCGCGGCGAGCGCGGGCAGCTTGGCGGTCCAGTCGTGGCCGTTGCGGGTGAAGCAGCGGACCTTGCCCTTGTCGATGCGCGCGAGCAGGCGGTAACCGTCGAACTTGAGCTCGTAGAGCCAGTCGTCCCGCGATGCAGGCGGCGACGACGCAAGGGTGGCGAGCTGGGGCTGGAGGCTGGCGGGAAGCGCTGTCTTCTTCACTGCCTTCTTCACCGCCTTTTTCACCGCCTTCGCGCTTGCCTTCGCAGGCGCCCTGGCCGGTGCCTTCTTCGCCGGCTGCCCCACCTCGTCCACGCCGCGTCCGCTCAGCACGCTCGCCGGCTGCGCTTCGAGCACGTCGTAGTCGGCGAGCGGGCGGGCCTCGGCGTCGCGTTCCTTGATGAGCAGCCAGGGCTCGTGCGACTCATCGCCCTTGCCGTGCATGCGCACCAGCGTCCAGTGGCCGTGCAGCTTCTCGCCGCGCAGCTCGAACTTGAGCTTGCCGGCCGCGAGCGACTTGCGCGCGTCGCCCTCGGGCAGCCAGTCGCCGCGGTCCCAGACGATGACGCTGCCCGCGCCGTACTGCTTCGGCGGAATGGTGCCTTCGAATCCGGCGTAGGAGATCGGATGGTCCTCGACGTGCACCGCCATGCGCTTCACGCTCGGGTCGAGGCATGGCCCCTTCGGCACGGCCCAGCTCTTGAGCGTGCCGTCGAGTTCCAGCCTGAAGTCGTAGTGCAGGTGGCTCGCGTGGTGCTTCTGGATCACGAAGGACAGCACGCCCTTGCCCGCCTGGCCGCCGGCCTCGGGCTCGGGCGTGCGCGAGAAGTCGCGCTTGCCGTGGTAGCGCGCCAGTGCCTTGCGCGCCGCCGATGCCGTGGTGCCCATGGCCGCGTGCCTCGTCGATCAGGCCGCGCGGCGGTGGCGCGCCGGCGCCTTGCGCGCGGCCTTGGCGGCGGGCTTGCGCTTCTTCGCGGCGGCCTTGGGCGGCGGCGCGTCTTCTTCCTCGTCGCCTTCCTCATCGCCTTGTTCGCCGGCTGCCGCCTTGGCCGTCTTTGCGCCCTTGCCGCGCAGGCTGCGCTGCAGCAGTTCGGTCAGGTCGATGATCTTCGCGCCGCGTCCCTCGCTGGACTGCGATTCCTCGGGCTCCGGCTGCGTCACCGTCTTGGTCTGGCCGGCCTTCACCTTCTTGTCGACCAGCCGCAGGATCTCGTCCTTGAACTCGTCCTTGAATTCGCCGGGGTCCCAGTCGGTGCTCATGTCCTCGACCAGCTCCTTGGCCATCTTCAGTTCACGCTCGCTCAGGCCGGCTTTCTTCACGTCTTCGGAAGGCAGCGGCAGGTCGGCCCAGGGACGGATGTCGGCGCCCCAGCGCAGCAGGTTCAGCACGAGCCCGGGGCCCGAGGGCACCAGCACGGCCAGGTGCTGCTTGGTCTGGATGACGACGCGCGCCACGCCCACGCGGCCGCTGCGCTGCAGGGTCTCGCGCAGCAGCGCATAGACCTTGGCGCCGCGGTTGATCGGTGCCACGTAATAGGGCCGCTCGAGGTAGACGAAGGGAATGCCGTCGGCCGGCACGAAGGTCTCTATCTCGATGGTCTGCGTGGTCTTGGGGTAGGCGTCGGAAATTTCCTTGTCGCTGAGCACCACGTACTCGCCGTCCTCGTACTCGATGCCCTTGACGATCTGCTCGCGCGCGATTTCCTTGCCGGTCTTCTTGTTGATGCGCTTGTAGCCGACCGGGTCCATGGTGCGCTTGTCGAGCCAGTCGAAGTCGATGCCGTGGTCGGTGGTGGCCGAATACAGCGCGACCGGAATGTGGACGAGGCCGAAGCTGATCGCGCCCTTCCACAGGACGCGCGGCGCGGGGGCTTTTTTCGAGACGGGCATGGGCACACTCCTTCAGCATTGGAATGTGCGCCGCCCGCGTGCGCAGGCGATGTAGGAGCGCGGCCCCAGCCGCCGTCAGGCCGCGCCGGCCGCTCCGACCACAGGCCCCAGCTGTCGCTCGCTGGGGCGCGCGAAGTAGAACCACTCGGCGCCGGGCTGCGCGAGCGCGTTGGGGAACACGATGAAGCCGTCCTCGGGTGCGCTGAGCAGCGTACCGTCGTGGCGCATGCCGATGGGTTCGCCGCGGGCCACTTCGTCGAAGGTGGCCCAGTCGCGCACGAAGCTGTCGTCCTCGTGCAGGCGGTCGGTCACGCCGGCCAGCCGCAGCAGCCTGGGCGGCTGCGCCGGCCCGGCCGACAGCCCCTGCGGCAGCGCGGCCATGCCCAGCAGCGCGAGCGTGCGGCGGATGGCGCGCCAGGCCACCTCGGGCGCCTGCGGGTCCAGGTGCTGGCCGCATTCGAGCGTGACGCCGTAGCCGCCGCGGCTGCGGATGTATTCGTTGGTGCCGCGGCCGAAATCGAGCGCGGCTTCGTCGGCCGGCGTGCCGCCCGCGCGCTGCGCGAGACCGGCGGCGTAGATGTCGAGCCAGCCTTCCACCACGATCGGCGTGCCGATGTGCAGCGCGAGCTGGCCTTCCTCGAACGAGCGGGCAAAGGGCTCCAGCGTGCCGGTGTTGTCGCGCGGGCCGATCATGGCGAACGCCTCGCCCTCGCTCTGGAAGGAATGCAGGTCGAGCAACACCTCGTGGCGCGCGATGAGCGGGGCCAGCACGTTGGTCACGCGGGCTTCGTAGTCGGCCGGGGCCTCGGTGGGGCGGAACAGGCGGTTGAGGTTGCGCTCGCCTTCGCGCTGCAGGCGCCGGCGCGCGAGCGGATTGGCCACCGGCACCAGGGTGAGTTCGCCGCGCAGCAGCCGCAGCGTGCCGGCCTCGAATTCGGCCAGGATGCGCTCGATGCCCAGCGTGCCGGAGACTTCGTCGCCATGCACGCCGCCCAGCACGAGCAGGCGGGGCCCGGGATTCAGCGAGGCGAAGGAATGGATGCGCAGGCTGTCGGTGGCTGCGCCGTCGAATGGATCGGAGGACATCCGGCAATTATTGCGGAGCGCTTTCCCTGTGCGCAAAGGCGCTATTCATTCCATAGCACCCCGCCCCCGTGCTCGCCTACAGGGGGTGCCTTGCGTGTCCTACCGGGCCGGCGGCGGCATCGGCCCACGCTCGTACTTCATCGAAGCGAAGGAGCCCCCCACATGACCAAGAACAGCAAGGCCCAGCCGGCCGCGCCCCAAAAGAACGCGGACGGCGGCAAGACCAAGGTGGCGCAGGAGGGCGAATCGTCGCCGCGCCTGCCGCACGAGCGCGACCAGTCGTCCGACAGCCAGCAGACGCCGGACGGCCGCCCGACCGAAGTGGGCCGCCAGGCCCATGAAGACGTGGAACGCGGCCTGGTCGACACCGACCGCGGCCTGGAGGCCAACCGCGTCTACAAGGACGGGAAGCTCAAGCGCTGACCACGCCGGCCAGCTGCTTGCGCATGTCGCCGATGACGGCGCCGTAGTCCTTGGCGTTGAAGATGGCGCTGCCGGCCACGAAGGTGTCGGCGCCGGCGGAGGCCACGCGCGCGATGTTGTCGACCTTGATGCCACCGTCCACCTCGAGGCGGATGTCGCGGCCGCTCTGCTCGATGCGCTTGCGCGCCATCTCGATCTTGCGCAGCGCCGAGTCGATGAAGCTCTGGCCGCCGAAGCCGGGGTTCACGCTCATGATGAGGATCAGGTCGATGTCGTCGATGGCCCAATCGAGCGCTTCCAGGCCCAGCCCCGGGTTGAACACCAGCCCGGCCTTGCAGCCGGCCGCCTTGATGGCCTGGATGCTGCGGTGCACGTGCGGCGACGCATCGGGGTGGAAGCTGATGTAGTCGGCGCCAGCCTGCGCGAAGGAGGCGGCCAGCGCGTCGACCGGATGGATCATCAGGTGCACGTCGATCGGCACCGGGGTGCCGTCGGCGGTCTTGGCGTATGGCTTGAGCGCCTGGCAGATCATCGGGCCGAAGGTCAGGTTCGGCACGTAGTGGTTGTCCATCACGTCGAAATGGATCCAGTCGGCGCCGGCCGCGATCACGTCGGTCAGTTCTTTGCCGAGTTGCGCGAAGTCGGCGGACAGGATGGAGGGCGCGATGCGGAACGGGGTGCTCATACCCCTGATTCTCGCAGCCGGCGCAAGTCCGACCAAAGGCCTCCGTTACCATGCGCCCCATGTCACTCAGCCCCTTCAGCGTACAGGTCGAACCGCGCTTCCTGGCCGACCAGTCGTCCGCCAAGGACAACATCTACACCTTTTCCTATACGGTGACGGTCACGAACACCGGTTCGGTGGCCGCCCAGCTGATCGCGCGCCACTGGCTGATCAACGATGCCTCGGGCCATGCGCAGGAGGTCAAGGGCCTCGGCGTGATCGGCCAGCAGCCGCTTCTGGCGCCCGGCGAATCTTTCCGTTACACCAGCGGCTGCCGCCTGCAGGCGCCCAGCGGCACGATGCACGGCAGCTTTTTCGTGGTGACCGAGGAAGGCGAGCGCTTCGACGTTCCCATTCCCATGTTCGTGCTGGAAGCCGACATCGGCGGCGCACCCGTCTCCCGCGTATTGCACTAGGCACGGCGCGCCTCCTCTTTCCCCTCCCCGCCCCCCCGACATGGCTGCCGCATCGCGCGACTTGCAGGGGCTGCTTGCCGGCCTCGACCCTACGGCCGATGTGGCGCAGCGCCACATCTGGCTCATCAACATCTTCGACTGGCTGCGCGGCGACCGCGCCTCGCCCCAGGCGGCCATGGGCCGCGTCCAGCTGCTGCTCGACGCCATCGAGGCGCGGCCGGAGCTGCGCGAGCGGCTGCGCGCCTGGTGGCGTGCGTTCACGCAGTCGGTCGACCTGACCACGCTGCTGGCCGACTACGGCTTCGCGCCGCGCACCGCCTTCGCCAGCGAGCTGGGCGAACGGCTGCGCCGCAAGATCCTGCCCGGCACGCCGGAGACCACCGACGCGTCGGACCTGTTCCGCATGGTGCTGCCGGGCGTGTTCGACGCCGGCTGGATCGCGCTGCTCGACGAGACGCAGCTCGCGCGCATCGGCGCGCTGCTGGCCAACGTGGCCATCGACGACGACGGCGCCCCGCACTGGCGCCACACGGTGATGGACGCCGTGACCTACTGCGCCAGCCAGGTGGTGGCCACCGGCTTCTCCCCCGAGTTGCGGCTGCGCATGAGCCCCGAGCTCGTCGCGGCCCGCCCGTTCCACGCGCTGATGGCCGACCTCGACGGCCTGCGCGAGCAGATGTTCGCGCAGCCGCGCGACGAGGCCGCGCTGCAGGCGGCCTTCGTGGTCTTCCGCGACCGGCTCGACGCCTGCCGCACCGTGACCTCGTCGGTCTACACGCACCTGGAGGACAACGGCATCTCGGTGGGCCTGGTGTTCCGGCTGCGCCAGCTGCGCGAGCGCGTGCTGCGCATCCGCGAGCTGCTCGACTGCCTGATGTCGCCCAGCCCCGCGCCCAGCGTGGCGCGGCTGATCGGACGGCTGGTGCTGGCGGGCGGCGAGCGCAACAGCATCCGCGCGCTGATCGCGTCCAACTCGTCGATGCTGGCCGCCAAGGTGACCGAGCGCAGCGCCGAGACCGGCGAGCACTACATCACCCGCGACCGCGCCAGCTACGCGCAGATGGTGAAGAAGGCCGCGGGCGGCGGCGCGCTCACTTCCATCACGGTGCTGCTGAAGTTCGGCATCTATGCGCTGGGCCTTTCGGCCTTCTGGAGCGGGCTGGCAGCGGGCCTCATGTACGCGGCGAGCTTCGTCGCCATCCAGCTGCTGCACCTGACGCTGGCCACCAAGCAGCCCGCGATGACCGCGCCGGCGCTCGCGGCGCGGCTGCGCGACATCAAGTCGGACGACGCGGTGGCCCGGTTCGTGGACGAGGTGGCCAACCTGGTGCGCTCCCAGGTGGCGGCGGTGCTGGGCAACGTGCTGGTGGTGGTGCCCGCGATGGCGGCGGTGGCGCTGCTGATCCAGCTGGCAACCGGCCGGCCGCTGCTCGACGCGGCGCATGCGGCGGCCACGCTGAATTCGCTGTCGCTGGCCGGCCCGACCGCGCTTTATGCGGCATTCACCGGCATCCTGCTGTTTTCGGCCAGCATCATCGCCGGATGGACAGAAAACGCCTTTGTCCTGCACAGACTCGACTCCGCCATGCGTTACAACCCCCGCATCGGCGCATTTCTGGGTGCCGCACGGGCTCGCCGCTGGGCCGACTTCATGCGCACGCACATCTCAGGCTTCGCCTCCAACATCTCGCTGGGACTCATGCTCGGACTGCTGCCCGCGTTCGCGGGTTTCTTCGGGCTCGGCCTGGATGTGCGCCACGTGACACTGTCGGCCGGGCAGATCGCCGCGGCCGCGGCGTCCACCGGCCCCGCGGTGCTGCAGCAGCCCGCGCTGTGGTGGGCGGTGGCGGCCATTCCCGTGATCGGCGCGCTCAATGTGAGCGTGAGTTTCTATTTCGCTTTCCGGCTGGCGCTGCGCGCGCACAGCGTGAGCCTGAATGACCGCGCGCGCATCCGCCGCGCGATCTGGGCGCGCTGGCGCAGCCGGCCGGTGAGCTTCTTCCTACCTGCATGAACCTGACGAGCTTCCTCAACGACCTGCTGGGCTTCTGGTCCGAATGGGTGCGCCCCTCGGCCGGCCTTCCCACCGTGCTGTGGTCGCTGCTGCTGGCCGCGGCCGCGGCTTCCGGCCACCTGGTCCAGCGCTACCTGGGCCTGCCCAAGGTGATCGGCTATTCGCTGGTGGGCGCGGTGGTCGGCTTCGCCGGCTTCGAAGGCGCGATCTGGCCGCTGCGCGGCATCAGCCTCTTCCTGCTGGAGCTGGGCGCGGCCGTGGTGCTGTTCGAGGCCGGTGGCCGGCTGCCGCTGCGCTGGTTCCGGCACAACCCGATGGTGCTGGTGCAGAGCCTGCTCGAAGCCACGCTCACCTATTTCGGCGTGTACTGGATCCTGACGCTGCTGGGCCTGCCAGAGCCGGTGGCCAACCCGATCGCGCTGATGGCCATCGTGGCCTCGCCGGCGGTGCTCAGCCGCGTGATCATCGACACCCGCGCCGCCGGCCCGGTGACCGAACGCGCCATGACGCTGTCCACGCTCAACACCTTCTACGCGCTGGCGCTGGGCTATGCGCAGGCCGGGCTGATCGAGCGCGCGCCGCAAACGGTGCTGCAGCAGCTCTATCCGGTGGCCGTGGTGCTGGGCCTGTCGTTCGTGGTGGGCGGCATCATGGCGCTGGCGCTGCGCTCGGCGCTGCGGGTGATGAGCCCGACCAGCGAGAACACGTCGATCCTGCTGCTGGCGATCATCGCGGCGGGCGCTGCCCTCACCGCGCACATCGGCGGCTCGGCGCCGCTGGCGGCGCTGATCGGCGGCGTGCTGCTCAAGACGCTCAACCCCAAGCCCTGGGCCTGGCAGCGCCAGCTTGGCACGGCCGCCTCGCTGCTGACCATGCTGATGTTCGTGCTGGTGTCCATCGTCGCCGCGCAGGCCGACTGGACCCTGCCCGTGGCCAGCGTGGTGCTGGCAGTGATCGGCGTGCGCCTGCTGACCAAGATCGCAGGCGTGGCCATCGCCAACCCCGGAAGCGGCGCAAGCTGGAAGCAGGCCTTCTGGGTCGGCTGCGCGATGTCGCCGCTGTCGTCGATCGCGCTGCTCATCGCCTCCAATTTCGCCACCGCCTCGCCCCTGCTGGGCACCATGATCACGCAGGTGGCCCTGCCCTCGATCCTGCTGATGGAAGTGGTGGGCGCGGTGCTCGCCACAGTGGCCATCCATGCGGTCGGGGAGAGTTCGGTGCCCTGGGCGCCCCAGGCCTTCAGCACCACCGAGGACACGCAGCGATGAGCAGCATCAGCAACAACAGCAGCGCGGCCACCCCCGTGGATCCGGACAGCGACGACGTGCGCTCCGCCCCGCTGCCTGCGGACCCGGCGAGCCGCATGGTCAAGCTGGAGCCCTTCAACAAGTCGCAGGCGCTGTCGCTGGGCGTGGAGCTGGAACTTCAGCTCGTGAACACGCACGACTACGACCTCGCGCCGTACGCCGAGGACATGCTGCGGCTGATGGCGCAGACGCCGCTGCCCGGCAGCGTGGTGCCCGAGATGACCTCGAGCATGATCGAGATCTCGACCGACATCTGCCATTCGGCGCAGGACGTGATCACGCAGCTTTCGCCGATCCGCGAGGCGCTGATCCGCAATGCCGACAAGCTCAACATCGCTGTGGTGGGCGGCGGCACGCATGCCTTCCAGCAGTGGCACGAGCGGCGCATCTACGACAAGCCGCGCTTTCGCGAGCTGTCGGAGCTGTACGGCTACCTGAGCAAGCAGTTCACCATCTTCGGCCAACACGTGCACATCGGCTGCCCCGACGCCGACGCGGCGCTCCTGATGCTGCACCGCATGTCGCGCTACATCCCGCACTTCATCGCGCTGTCGGCGTCTTCGCCCTTCGTGCAGGGGCAGGACACGCAGTTCGACTCGGCGCGGCTGAACTCGGTGTTCGCGTTCCCGCTGTCGGGCCGCGCGCCCTTCACGCTGAGCTGGAAGGAGTTCGAGGCGTATTTCGAGCGCATGACCCGCACCGGCGTCGTGCGCAGCATGAAAGACTTCTACTGGGACATCCGCCCCAAGCCCGAGTTCGGCACCATCGAGATCCGCGTCTTCGACACGCCGCTCACCGTGGAGCGCGCCGCCGCGCTCGCGGGCTACGTGCAGTCATTGGCCGCTTGGTTCCTGCAGGAGCAGCCCTTCGAGCCGACCGAGGACGACTATCTCGTCTACACCTACAACCGCTTCCAGGCCTGCCGCTTCGGCCTGGACGCGGTCTACGTCGACCCCGCCAGCGGCCAGCACATGCCGCTGCGCGACCACATCCTGATGACGATGACGCAGCTCGAGTGGCACAGCGAGGCGCTCAACGCCACGCAGGCGCTGGGCGAACTGCGCACCAGCGTGGAGGCCAACCGCAACGACGCGCGGTGGCTGCGCGAGAAGCAGGGAAAAGAACGGCTGCTGGCGGAGGTGGTGCGGCAGGCGGCGCTGCGGTTCCGGGGCGAAGCCTGAGGCCGCCCGCGGCGCACCGCTTATGCTCGCCGCATGGGTGAATTCGACCTGATCACACGCTACTTCAAGCGCCCCGCCACGCGCTCACCACTGGGCGTGGGCGACGACTGCGCCTTGCTCGCGCCCGCGGCGGGCATGCAGCTCGCGGTGTCTTCCGACATGCTGGTCGAGGGCCGGCACTTTCTCTCGACCGTCGATCCGGCGCGGCTCGGCCACAAGGCGCTGGCGGTGAACCTCAGCGACCTTGCCGCCTGCGGCGCGAAGCCGCTGGCCTTCACGCTGGCGCTGGCGCTGCCCGGCGTCGACGAGCCCTGGCTCGAAGGCTTCTCGCGCGGCCTGTTCGCGCTGGCCGATGCGCACGGCTGCGAACTGGTGGGCGGCGACACCACGCGCGGCCCGCTCAACATCTGCATCACGGTGTTCGGCGAAGTGCCGGCCGGCGCGGCGCTGCTGCGCTCCGGCGCGCGCGCGGGCGACGACATCTGGGTCAGCGGCACGCTGGGCGATGCGCGCCTGGCGCTCGAGGTGTTCCGCGGCACGGTGTCGCTGCCGGCAGAGGCGTTCGAGTCGGCGCGTGCGCGCATGGAGCAGCCCACGCCGCGCGTGGCGCTGGGGCAGGCGCTGCGCGGCATCGCGTCCTCGGCGGTGGACGTGAGCGACGGGCTGATCGGCGACCTGGGCCACATCCTGGCTTCGAGCAAGGTGGGCGCGACGCTGGACGCCGATGCGGCCACCGGCCTGATCGCCGCCCAGGCGCCGGGCCTGGGCACCGCCGTCCTGCGCAGCTGCGCACTCTCGGGCGGCGACGACTACGAACTGGTCTTCACCGCGCCGCCCTCAGCACGCGCGGCGGTCGAGCAGGCCGGCCTCGACAGCGCGACGCCCGTGTCGCGCATCGGCCGCGTCGAGCCTGACGCGGGGCTGCGCATCGTCGATGCGGCCGGCGCGCCGGTGCCGCAGCGCTTCGGCTCCTTCGATCATTTCATCTAGCGCCTGGCGGCAACCGCGCGCCAGGCCAGCCATACGGCCAGCGCCGGGGCGAACGCGAAGCTCGCGAACAGCCAGGCCGCCGCCGAGCGCGCGCCTTCCACGCCGCCCGGGGTGGTGAGCCCCGCCGCATTCGCCACCAGGCCCGCCACCGCGGCGCCCACGGCCATGCCGTAGAGCTGCACCGTGGTGATCGAGGCCGAGGCCAGGCCTTCCTCGCCCTTGGGCGCGAGCGACATCACGCGCGTCAGCAGGTGCGGCCAGCCGATGCCCACGCCAAGCCCCACGGCCGCCAAAGCAAGCGCGACGACCAGCGTCTCCACGCCCGCGCCGAACACGCCCGGCGACGGCAGCAGCCACGCCAGCGCCGCCAGCCCCAGGGTGCAGATCACCGGCCCGGCGCGCAGCATGCGGTCGGCGCCGGCGCCGCTGCGGCCCGAGGACAGCAGCGAGCCCACGCTCCAGCCGCCGGCCATCGCCGCCGTGAGGTAGCCCGCCGCAAGCGGCGTGTGGCCGTGCAGCAGCTGCAGGAAGTACGGCACGAAGATCTCGGTGGTGGTGCCGATCAGCAGCAGCGCCACGCTCGCATAGATGGCGCCGAGCGGCGCGCGCATCGAGTAGGCGCCGCTCGGCAGCACCCGCACCGCGGCGCCGCGGTCGATGCGCGTGGCAACAAAGCCGACGGCCAGGCCCACCAGCACGCCGAAGGCCTGCCAGAGCAGGTCGGACACCAGGCCGCTGGCCGCGATCACCAGCACCGAGGTGGCGAGCAGCCCGATCTGCGGGCCCGGCACGCGCGGCATGGCGGCGGGCCGCGTGTGCGTCACGCCGGCCGAGGGCCGCAGCTGCACCAACACCAGCACCGCCTGCGCGGCCGCCACCGGCAGCAGGAACCAGAAGGCCCAGCGCCAGTGCCCGGCCTGCGCGAACAACCCGCCCACGGCCGGCCCGCACAACGTGGCGACGCCCCACATGCCCGACACCAGCGCCACCGCGCGCGGCCACAGCCGCTGCTCGAACACCAGTTGGATCAACCCGTAGCTCAGCGCCGCGAGCAGCCCGCCGCCGAGCCCCTGCACCGTGCGGCCCGCGAGCATCCACGGCATGGCCGGCGCCAGCGCGCAGCCGATGGAGCCGGCACTGAACACCGCCAGCGCCGCCAGGCATGCACCGCGCGGGCCGAGCACCGCCAGCAGCCGCACCGACAGCGTGGCGCCCAGGATCGAGCCGACCACGAAGAGCGTGGTGCTCCAGGCGTACCAGTCGAGCCCGCCGATCTCGCGCACCACCGAGGGCAGCACGGTGGTCACGATGTGGACGTTGATGGCATGCAGCGCGACACCACCGGTCAGCGCGAGCGCGCGCCAGCCGTTGCGTCCGCTGAAGAGTTCGCCCCAACCGGCAGTGGGGGGCGCGGGCCGCAGGGCCGCGGAAGAAGAAGACATGACAAGGATGCGGAGGACTGGAAGAAGCCTGGATGGTAGGCCGCACGCACCAATTAAACAAGCTATTACTTTGATAAATAAAACGGCTGCCGCACAAGCCGCCGGACAGGCCGTGCCGCAGATGCGCGACACTCCTGCCCCTGATGCAAGCTGCTTCTTCTTCCTCCTCCACCACTTCGCCCATCGACGCCTCCCCGTCCGGCGCCATGCCCCTGCCCTCCATGCGACGCGCCACGCTGCGCTTCATGCTCTCCCACCCCGCGCACTTCATCGCGCTGGGCTTCGGCTCGGGCCTGCCGCGCTTCGCGCCCGGCACCGTGGGAACGCTGTGGGCGTGGGCGGCCTTCGCGGTGATGCAGTTGTGGTTCACGCCCGCGACCATCGGCTGGATCATCCTGGCGTCGCTGCCGGTGGGCTGGTGGGCGTGCACCGTCACCGCGCGCGACATGAACGTGGCCGACCCCGGCGCCGTGGTGTGGGACGAGGTCGTCGCCTTCTGGATCGTGCTCTGGCTGGTGACGCCGGCCGGGCTGCTGGCGCAGGCCGTGGCCTTCGCGCTGTTCCGCTATTTCGACGCCGCCAAGCCCGGCCCGGTGGCCTGGGCCGATGCGCTGTTCAAGCAGCGCGACGCGGCACAGGTGCGCTGGTGGCACGCGGGCTTCGGCATCATCCTCGACGACTTGGTGGCGGCCTTCTGCACGCTGCTGGTCATTGCGCTGTGGCGCGCCTGGTGAACATGGTGAAAGCGATGGATTCTTCTTCGACCACGACGACGACGACAACAACCGCCGAGGCGACGACAACGCTCGCGGACCTCGACACGCCCGCGCTTGTCGCGGCCGTGGCCGGCCTGCTGCAGAAGAAGGGCTGGATGCTGGCCACCGCCGAGAGCTGCACGGGCGGGCTCATAGGCGCGGCCTGCACCGAGCTCGCGGGCTCCAGCGCATGGTTCGAGCGCGGCTTCATCACGTATTCGAACGAAGCCAAGACCGAGATCCTGGGCGTGGACGCGGCGCTGATCGCGGCCAACGGCGCGGTCAGCGAGCCCGTGGCGCGCGCCATGGCCGTGGGCGCCATCGCCCGCTCGGCACCTTCGCGCGTGGCGCTGGCGGTGACCGGCGTGGCGGGCCCGACCGGCGGCACGCCCGACAAGCCGGTGGGCACCGTGTGGTTCGGCTGGTCGGTCGACGGCCAGGTGCGCACCGAGCGCCGCCGCTTCGACGGCGACCGCGCCACGGTGCGCGCGGCCACGGTGCACTACGCGCTGCAGACGCTGGTCGAGCTGCTCTCGGCCCGATAGGACAAGACGCGACCGGACACACCAGGAGAGACAGAGCCCATGACCGCAGTGACCAACGCCCAGACCATCGAGCGCTTCTACAGCGCATTCGCCAAGCTCGACGCGCCGACCATGGAGGCCTGCTACGCGCCCGATGCCGAATTCGACGACGAGGCCTTCTCGCTGCGCGGGCGGCGCCAGGTCGGCGGCATGTGGCGCATGCTGGCGAGCGCCACGCAGGCCAAGGGCGCCGACGTGTGGCGCCTGACCTGGCGCGACGTGCAGGCCGACGAGCGCACCGGCGGCGCCCACTGGGACGCGCACTACCGCTTCAGCGCCACCGGGCGCATCGTCGACAACAGCGTCGACGCGCGCTTCACCTTCACGCCCGAAGGCCTGATCGCCACGCACCACGACAGCTTTGCGTTCTGGACCTGGTCGCGCCAGGCGCTCGGCGCGCCGGGCCTGCTGCTGGGCTGGACGCCGATGCTGCGCAAGAAGGTGCGCGCCACCGCCGCCGCCAATCTCGCAACCTACCTCGCACGCCAACCATGACCGACAACGCCACCGCCCTCGTCTTCACCAACAACGAAGCGCAGCACCGCTACGAGGCCGCGCTCGACGGCAAGCTCGCGGCCTATGCCGAATACAACCTGCTGACCGACGCCATCATGTTCACCCACACCGAAGTGCTGCCCGAGCATGAAGGCAAGGGCGTGGGCTCCGGCATCGCCAGGCACGTGCTCGACGAGGCCCGCGCCAAGGGGCTGCACGTGATTCCGGTGTGCCAGTTCATTGCGGGCTACATCCGCAAGCACCGCGAGTACGCCGACCTGGTGCGGCCGGACATCCAGCGCGCATTCAAGATCTGAACCGGGCTCGCCCCCAGGCGGCGCGCACTTCGTGTCGCTTCTCCAACCCCCTGCCGGGGGCGACACCTGCGCCCCGGCGAAGCCGGTTCCGCGGTGTTCACTGATCAGGCCGAGGATGTCTTGGGCGCCGGCAGCCACGCGAAGGCCGCGATGCCCAGCACCAGCAGCGTGGCGATGGTCGCCAGCACGGCCGTCAGCGGGTCGGCGCCGTGCGCGGACGCCACCGAGGCGGCGACGCCGGTGCCCCACTGCATGAGCGCCACGCCGAGGAACATCGCCATCGTGAACACGGCCATCGCGCGGCCGGTGAGCGCGGCGGGGTAGGCACCGCGCACGTCGGCGTACTGCCAGACGATGAAGCCCGAGAGCACGCCGATCAGCAACATGCCCGCGATGTCCAGCCAGGCCGAGTGCAGCACCGCGATGAGCGCGAAGAGCCCCGCATAGCCGAGCGCGCAGATCACGATCCAGCGCCGCCGTGCTGCGCCGTCGCGGTCGAGCCGCCCGAACAGTGGTGCGCCGACCAGCGAGATCACCGACACCGCCAGCGCGACGTTGCCGCTCTCCACCAGCGAATAGCCGTGCCGCCCCATCATGAGCGGGCCGAGCCACAACCCGCGCAGCGAGATGAAGGCCGCGTACGTGACCGCGCCCAGCACCACGATGCCGAGCGTGTGCGGCATCGCGAACAGCGCGCCGAACTGGCGGATGGCCTCTGGCACCGATTCCTTCACCTGCGGCACGGCCGAAGCGGGCTCGTGCACCCAGTGCCAGATGGCGAGCCAGGCCAGCGCGGCCGCCACGGCCAGCACCAGGAAGCCCGCGCGCCATGAATAGGCCTGCACCAGCCAGGCCAGCGGCGTGCCGGTCACCAGCATGCCCAGCCCGCCGATGGCCAGCACCATGCCCGACACGGTGGCGAAGCGCGCCGCCGGAAAGTGCCGCGCGATGAACACGGTGCACACCAGGAAGGCCGGCGCGCAGCCCACGCCGATCAGCGCCTGCCCGGCCACCAGCACCAGGTAGCTAGAAGCCGCCGCCGACAGCAGCGCGCCCGCGATGGCGATGGGAAAAGCCACCAGCACCGTGCGCCGCACGCCGTGCAGGTCGATGCCGATGCCCATGAACAGCTGCATCGCGCCGAACGCAAAATGAAAAGCCCCCGAGAAAATCCCGAGGGCCTGGGCCGACAGCCTGAAGTCGGTTTGCAGCGGACTCGCCATGATGGCGCCGACCGTGCGGAACGCCTGGCTCAGCGCGACCCCGGCACACAGCGCCAGGACCATGACCCATGCCGCGCGGGGGGTCAGGGGTTCTGCGGCGGAGCGCTGCGCGGGGACCGAGCTCATGTCCGGGAATTTTCAGGGAGTTCTTGTCCGGGGCGCATGCACAGGGCGCCGGGTACTCCCCTCCGCGAATGTCCCCCGCCTTCGGCTCCTCCTTTATTTCGCTGCGGGGAGCACCCGGCGCCCTGTGCACAACGAGCGCTGCCGTTGTGCCGTTCGATCAACGCGTGCTCTGTCCAACGATCACGCTGGCGGGGTACCTTACGCAGCGAAATAAAGGAGGAGGCCGAAGGCCGGGAGACATTCGCGGAGCAAGGTACCCCGTCGGCGTGATCGCGCCGCGAAGAACAACGCCCCTCGAAAACGCCCCGGTCACTCACCGTGGCACTTCTTGTATTTTTTTCCGCTGCCGCAGGGGCACGGGTCGTTGCGGCCCGGCGTGGCTTCCTTGCGGATCGTCTCGGCCTTCGGGCCCAGGCTCTTCCAGAGCTGGCGCAGGTCGTAGACGGCCCAGATGGCGGCGCCGAAATCGTCCAGGCGCTGCTGGCTCACGCTGGGCGGGCCGTCTTCGCTGTACATGGAAACCGTGGGCTTGGCGTTGTCGTCCTCGGTCAGCGCGACGATGTTGTCGAGCGCGTCGTTCAGCATTTGCGCGGCTTCCTTGTCGCGCGGCGCGGCCCAGTCTTCGGGCCAGTTCTCCACCGCGTACATGAAGCCGAGCGCCCACACCTGGGCGAACGACGGAATGGCTTCGCCGGCGACTTCGGCGCGCTCTTCCTCGGGCAGCGAGGCGATGGCGCCGCGGGTGTCGAGCACCTCGGGCTGCCAGCTGCGTTCGTCGTCGAGCGTCTCGACGGGGGCGTCGAGGCCTTCCTCGATCTCGATCCAGCGGCGCTTCCAGTTCCAGACGAACTCCATGTGCTTGGCCGACGAGAAGCTGTCGCCCAGCAGCACGGGCCAGTACTCGGAAGGCATGATGGGGCGGCGGGTGCAGATCAGCGCGGCCATGAAGCCCTCGCAGAACTCCCACTGGGGAATTTCCTCGTCGTGTTCGCGCATGGCGTCGAGCGCCTGGTCGAGCGCGTCGAAATCGTCGGGGCCGAGGGGTGCGGGAGTGGCCGAAGCGGCCGGTGTGGGGTCGGGAATGGTCGTCATGGCAAGGTGGAAACAGCCCTCTATGATGCAGCAGGCTCCGGCCGACACTAATTTCTATGCCCACGATCATTCCGTTTCCGGCGCGCTACAGCGCCTTCGCCCTGTGTGTGGCCGGTCTCGTGGCGTGCCTCGCCTTCGTGCTGGTTTCGCCGCATCTGTGGCTTGCCTGGGTCGGGGTGGCCATCTTTGCGGTACTTTCCGGTACCGGCGTACACGACCTGCGGCAGACGCGCCACGCCATCCTGCGCAACTACCCGGTCATCGGCCACCTGCGCTTCCTGCTGGAGTTCATCCGCCCCGAGATGCGGCAGTACTTCATCGAGAGCGACTCGGAGGCCGCGCCCTTCTCGCGCGCCCAGCGCTCGCTGGTCTACCAGCGCGCCAAGGGCGACCCCGACAACCGCCCCTTCGGCACCCAGCTCGACGTGACCGCCGCGGGCTACGAGTGGATCAACCACTCGATGCAGCCCACCAAGCTCGCGAACCACGATTTCCGCATCGTGATCGGCGGCACGCCGCAGCCGGCCGACGCCGATCCGGCGCAGGTCTGCACGCAGCCCTACAGCGCCAGCGTGTTCAACATATCGGCCATGAGCTTCGGCGCGCTGTCGGCCAACGCCATCCTCGCGCTCAACCAGGGCGCCAAGATGGGCGGCTTCGCGCACGACACCGGCGAAGGCTCCATCTCGCAGCACCACCGCGTGCACGGCGGCGACCTGATCTGGGAAATCGGCTCGGGCTACTTCGGCTGCCGCAACGACGACGGCACCTTCAGCGAAGAGCGCTTCACCGCCAACGCGCGCGACCCGCAGGTGAAGATGATCGAGATCAAGCTGAGCCAGGGCGCCAAGCCCGGGCACGGCGGGGTGCTGCCGGCGCCCAAGGTCACGCCCGAGATCGCGGCGGCGCGCGGCGTGCCGGTGGGCGTGGACTGCATTTCGCCCGCCTCGCACAGCGCGTTCTCCACGCCGACCGAAATGATGCATTTCGTCGCCCGGCTGCGCGAACTGTCGGGCGGCAAGCCGACCGGCTTCAAGTTCTGCCTGGGCCATCCGTGGGAGTGGTTCGGCATCGTCAAGGCGATGCAGGCCACCGGCATCACGCCCGACTTCATCGTGGTCGACGGCGCCGAGGGCGGCACCGGCGCGGCGCCGGTCGAGTTCAGCGACCACGTGGGCGCGCCGCTGCAGGAAGGCCTGCTGCTGGTGCACAACACGCTGGTGGGCGTCAACCTGCGCCACCGCATCAAGATCGGCTGCGCCGCCAAGGTGATCACCGCCTTCGACGTGGCCCGCATGATGGCGCTGGGCGCCGACTGGTGCAACGCGGCGCGCGGCTTCATGATGGCGCTGGGCTGCATCCAGGCGCAGAGCTGCCACACCGGCCACTGCCCCACCGGCGTGACCACGCAGGACCCGCTGCGCCAGCAGGCGCTGGTGGTGCCCACCAAGGCCGACCGCGTGCGCAACTTCCACCGCAGCACGCTGCATGCGCTGCAGGAACTGGTGCAGGCCGCGGGCCTCGACCATCCGCAGCAGATCACCGCGCACCACATCGTGCGCCGCATTTCCGACACCGAAGTGCGCCTGTTGAGCAACCTGGTGATGCAGGTGCAGCCGGGCGCCCTGCTCGGCCCGCTCGACGCGCAGCACAATGTTTTCCGCACCTACTGGCCGCTGGCCAGTGCAGAGAGTTTCCAGCCCGTGACGCAGGGCCCGCAAGGGCTGGTGTCGGGCTTCGCAATGGCCGCATGAATCCACTGAAACGAGGCGCGAACGCGCGCCTGCAATCGCGCAAGGGCGCAGCTTCGGCGCCCGCGCCCCTCGACGCGCTTGCGCGCACGCCGGCTCCTGGCGACTACGCGGAGTTCCTGCGCGTCACCCTGCCCCGGCAGGAAAAGAACGTGGCCAGCCACCGCTTCGGCAGCGAACGCGTGTGGCTCAAGAAGGCCGGCCCCCGTCACGGCAAGTGGGGCTACCGCGTGATGGCCGCCGTGGCCCGCATGGCGCGGCTGGACATCATCAAGCCGGTGCCCAACCCGGGTGGCGAAGCGGCCATCGCAACCGAGGCCCGGCGCCTGAAGACGCTGGCGGCCGCGGGCCTGCGCGTGCCGACCGTGCTGGCGCAGCAGGCGGACGGCCTGCTGATCTCCGACCTCGGCGAAAGCGGCCGCGCGACCGTGGTGCTGCAGGAGCGGCTCGACCAGGCCGCCGCCGCCGGCCCCGCCGCGCTGCTGGCGGTATGGCGCGAGGGCCTGGCCGCCATCGCCGCCGTGCACGTGCGCGGCCAGCACCTGAGCCAGGCCTTCGACCGCAACCTCGTGCAGTGCCCCGATGGCGTGATCGGCTACATCGACTTCGAGGACGACCCGGCCGAAGTCATGACGCTGGCGGAATGCCAGGCCCGCGACTGGCTGAGCTACCTGCACTCGACGGCCATGATGCTGGAGGCCGCCGCACCGCAGGCCGCGGGCCAGCACTGGCATGCGGCGCTGGCCGGCGTGAGCGAGGAAGTGCGCGAGCGCATCGCGAACGCGGCACGGCGCATGAAGTGGGCGCAGAAGCTGCCGGCCAGCCGGCGCTGGGGGCGGGATACGCAACGGGTGCGGGCTGTGGCGCGGCTGCTGGGGCGGTGGCATCTGCAGCCTGCCGACGGGGTGCAGCACTAGCGGCGATCGAGCCGCTTCCGCCGCTGTCGCCATCTGCAGAACAGTCGGTCGCCGAGCCAGCCGCCAATGACGACAAGAATTGCCTGAGCGATAAGCGCGAGAACATAAGCCTTGGACAAGTCGTTGAAGTCCTGGGCCTTGTTCAATTCGTACCACTGCCCGATGGGAGCCAGTACGGCCTTGGTCACAAGAAAGCTGAACACCAGCGCGCTCGCGAGGATGCAGAGCAACCGAACGAGCAGTTGCATCCTGGCAGGCAGAGTCATGCTTCGCACCACCTCCTGCGCCATCTGCGAAACACCAGTTCGCCGAGCCAGCCTCCCGCAAACAGTGCTACTACCTGAACGGTGAGCGCGACCATGTACGCGCGACCCAGATCGTCGTCGCTCTTCGCCAAGTTGGACTCATACCAGTGGCTCACAGGGCCGATGAGTTTGTAGAAAGCGAAACCTAGCCCGATCGCTCCGGCAATGACGAAGAAAACGCGAATGATAAAGCTCATGTCACGAGGAATCAGGAGAAATTGTTGGCAGGCGACAGAAACGGTAACGAATGCGGGAAAACCTACTGACGGTCGATCCGCTTTCGAAGCCATTTGCGAAGCAGCCAGTCGCCAAGCCAGCCCCCAGCGATGGCGCAAAGGGCTTGTATTGCAAGGGCGACTACGAAGGCTTGCGTCAGATCGCTCTCGCTTTGAGCCTTGTTCATCTCGTACCACTGCCCAATGGGCACCAGGAGTCCCTTGGTCACAACGAAGCTGAGCGCGAGTCCGCCCAACACAATGCACATGAGGCGAAATAGGATCTTCATTGGACCTGCCAGAACCATATGGCTTGCGCCAGACGCATGTCAGAGACACCGGGGAAGCTTTCGAGGCTCAGGCTGGAGCGGATGAATGCCGCTCCCACGTTGATGGCACATTGATCCTTGTAGACGTCCTTGTCCAGCAAGGCGTCGTTGCCCTTGATCGCCGGATGGTTCGCCCAGAGGGTCGCAAAGGAAGGCTGCATGATTTTCCAGTTGCTCAAGGCGAGCAGAAGCCTGCGATGCCATCACCGCAACCCCTCGCCTTGCTGAAAATGTAGAGCCGCTTTCAAAGAATTCGGTGATGGAAAGGTTGTCAATTGATTCCTGACGCCAGGAACCAACGTCGCCGCTAGCCTCCGAACGCCGCCCGCACCGCCACGCCGCGCAGCGCCAGCCGCTTCTTCATGGACAGCACCGCCTTGTCCTTGCTCAGCAGCAGGGCGCCGTGCGCCACGGCCAGGTCGATGAACACCTGGTCGTCGGGGTCGCTGCACACGCAGGGCGCGCGCGGCGGAACACCCTCCACCATGCGCACGCGCGCGTCGAAATCGGCCAGCACCGCCGGCACCTGCAGTTCCCGCTGCGCCATGCGCCTGGCGATGAGCGGGTAGCCCAGCACGCGTTCGAGCTCCACGCGCATGGCGGCCGTGGCCAGCCAGCGCAGCTCGCCCGCGGCCAGCCGCTCGGTCAGGGGGACCCAGGCGGGGTCTTCGAAGACGAGCAGGTCGAGCGCGATGTTGGTGTCGATGACGACGGGGCCGGGTTCTGTCAACGTCATGGAATGTTCGGCAAATGCGGGCGATGTTGCACCATGCGGGGTCGGTGTCAGGTCCGCGTCGGGTCGGTACGCGAGAATACCGTCTTGCCAAACGCTTCCTCGGACAACGCCTCCTTCATGAAACGAATACCGCTGCTCTGCCTTGTCCTGCTCGCCTCGGCGGGTGTCAGGGCCGAGTGGCTGACCCTCACAGGCACGCCCGGGGACGCCGACAGCAGCTACGTGCAGGTCGATCCCGCCAGCATCGAGGTCGACGGCGCGCACCGCACCGTGGCGCTGCGCATGAACCTGCAGGCAGGGCGCCTGAACCGCGACGGCGTGAGGTTCCGCTCTTTCCAGGGCGTCGCCACGGTCGATTGCGACGCCCGCAGCGCCCGCTATGTGAGCGCAAGCTACTTCTCGCAGCCCAATTTCGTGGGCGAACCGGCCCAGGTGAAGCATTTCGAGGCGGGCGACGTTCGCCCGGTGACCTTGCCCGGCGCGCCGCCCGAGCTGGCCGCGCGCACGGTCAATGCAGCCTGCGCCGTTCGGCCGAAGCAGGCGCCCAGGCCAGAGGGCACCGGCGAATCACTTCCGCGCTGAGCCCGCGACCATGTCGAAGCGGAACAGCCGGCATTCGATGGGGCCGTTCCACATCGGCACGCGGCGCGACTCCTTCAGGCGCATCTGCCTGGGCAGCTTCAGGTCGGGCGTGAGCACCCAGGCGGTCCAGCCGGCGTAGTTTTTCTTCCAGTGGGCCGCGAGCTGGGGAAAGAACTCACCGCCGTCGCCCTGCTCGGTCTGCGCCGATTCGCGGGCGCCGAAGCGGCCGGTGCCGGCCACGCCGCCCACCTCGATCCGCTCGCCGTACGGCGGGTTGAGCATGATGACGCCGGCCTCGACCGGCGGCATGCGCTGCAGCGCGTCGCCGCCGCGGAATTCGACGGCCTGCGCCACTCCCGCGCGTTCCGCGTTGCGCTCGGCAAAGTCGACCATGCGGTGCGACACGTCCGAGCCGAAGATGGCGACACCGTTGTCCCGCGCGCCGGCCTCGGCCTCTTTCTTGATGGCGGTCCAGACATGCGCCTGGAACGGCAGCAGCTTCTCGAAGCCGAATCGCCGCAGCGACCCGGCCGCGATGCCGCGCGCAATCTGCGCCGCCTCGATGGCGATGGTGCCGCTGCCGCAGCAGGGGTCGTAGAGCGGCTGGGCCGACACCTCGCCGGTCTCGGGGTTCCACCAGCCGCTGGCGGCCAGCATGGCGGCGGCCAGGGTTTCCTTCAGCGGGGCGTCGCCCTTGTCCTGGCGCCAGCCGCGCTTGAACAGCGGCTCGCCCGAGGTGTCGATGTACAGCGTGCAGGTGTCGGTGGTCAGGTGGGCGAACACGCGGCAGTCGGGCCACTGGGTCTCGATGCTCGGGCGCACGCCGTTGGCCTTGGCGCGGAAGCGGTCGGCAATGGCGTCCTTGATGCGCAGGGTGGCGAAATTCAGGCTCTGCAGCGGGCTGTGCTGGGCCGTGGTCTCGATCTTGAAAGTCTGCCTGGGGGTGAACCAGATCTCCCAGGCCACGCCGTTGGCGATGGCGTAGAGATCGTTTTCATTGCGGTAGGGCGCATGGGCCAGTTCGACCAGCACGCGCTGCGCGAGCCGGCTGTGCAGGTTGAGCTTGAGGGCGTCGCGCCAGTCGGCGCGTACCCGCACGCCGCCGCGCAGCGTGAGCAGGTCTTGCCCGGCACGGCCGGTCAGGGCGTGCACCTCCTGGGCGAGGAATTCCTCGACGCCGGCGGCGCAAGGCAGGAAAAAGGAGAGATCGTTCACTGAAAGTTGGCCATCGGGAAGCCCGACTAGGGGACTCCATTGTCGCCTTGTCACAGCCCTTCTCTATATAGTCGATTCGCCGATGAACCCCATCCTCGTTCCACCGGCGGCATCCGCCGCCCCGATCGCCGCCGGAAGCGACCGCTTCGCCATCGAATGCGAGGTGCTGCGGCTCTCGGTGCGGCCCATCGGCCCGGTGCTGCTGGTGCAGTACCTGCTCAACTGCGGCGTGGCGGCGCTCTTCGCCTGGCAGTACTCGCTGTCGCGCGCGCTGGTGTGGATCGGCCTGATCACCATGGTGACGGTACTGCGCGGTTTCTTCCCGCAGCGGCTGCCGGAGCCGTTCACCCCGGCCACGCTGCGCGCGGCGCAGCGCCTGCACACGCTGCGCACCGGCATCTGGGAGCTGGCGCACGGCATGGCCGGCGTCCTGCTGTTCAACCCCGGGCGCGCCGACCAGCAGCTGCTGCTGGGCCTCATCCTCATGGGCATGACGCTGTCGTCGGCCTTCTCGGTGTCGTTCTATACGCCGGCCACGCAGCTGGCGATCACGCTGCTGCTGGCGCCGGTGATCGTCACGGGACTGTGGATGGGCTCGCCGGAAATGATGGCCGTGGCCGTCATCGGCATCGGCCTGATCGCGATGATGTGGAAGCTGGTGGCCGAGCGCTCCCGCCAGCTCGAGGAAAACATCGGACTGCGGCTCAACGAACGCACCCTGCGCGAACAGGCACTGGCGGGGCTGCGCGCGTCCGAACAGGCGCAGGCCGAGCGGCTGCGCTTCTTCTCTGCCGCCAACCACGACCTGCGCCAGCCGGTGATGGCCATCGGCCTGCAGGCCGAGGTGCTGCGCCAGCAGCTGGAAAGCGGCGCTGACACGCCGGCGGTGCAGCACACCGTGGCCTCGCTGGCGCGCGCGCAGCAGGCGCTGGAAGGGCTGACCAACCAGCTGCTCGAAATCGGCCGCATCGAGGCCGCGGTCGATCCGCTGCGGCCCGAGGCGGTGGCGCTGGCCCCGCTGCTGCAGGAACTGGCGAGGCAGGCGGGCAACGGGCGCGTGGGCGTGCGCTGCCCGGCCGGCGCGGCTGCCTGGACCGACACCGTGTCGCTGCGCCGCGTGCTGGCCAACCTGGTGGACAACGCGGTCAAGTTCACGCCGCGCGGGCGCGTGCTGCTGGCGGTGCGGGCGCGCCGCCGCGAGTCCGGCCCCGCCTGGCGCATCGAGGTGCGCGACAGCGGCATCGGCATTCCGGCGGAAGCGCAGGAGCGGGTGTTCAACGACTTCGAGCAGATCGGCAACGTGGAGCGCAACCTGCAGCGCGGCCACGGGCTGGGCCTGGCGATCGTGCGGCGGCTGGCGGCGCAGCTCGGCATCGAGGTGGCGCTGCGCTCGGCGCCGGGCCGGGGCTCGGTGTTCAGCTTCGAGCTGCCGGCGGCGCCGGACGGCGCGGCGGTGACGCGCGCCCTGCCCTCGCCGCAGGCCGGCAACGGCGCGGCGGCACACAACGCGCTGCCACCCGGGCTGGCCGTGCTCGTGGTGGAGGACAACGCGGTCGTGGCCGACAGCCTGCTGGCGCTGCTGCGGCAATGGGGCGTGGCGCCGCGCGTCTACGCCAGCGCGGCCGAGGCGCTGGCGCTGGCCGACCTGCGCGCGCTGGACGCGGCGCTGTGCGACATCCGCCTGCCGGGCACGCTCGACGGCATCGCGCTGGCCGAACGGCTGCAGCGGCAGAAGCCGTCGCTCACCATCGCGCTGATCTCGGCCGACATCAACGAGGCCACCCAGCGCCTGGCGCTGGAGCGCGGCTGGCATGCGCTGCGCAAGCCGGTGCAGCCGGACGAGCTGCACGGGGTGCTGCTGAAGGCGCTGCCGCCGGGCTGAAGGCGTCCGGCTCGGCCTGCGGTGCCGCTGCCGTTGCAGCGCTGGCACGGGCCGTGCAACAGCGTCACGGCTTCCGATATATGCTCCGCGCACAGGCCGCCGGACCTGCCCCGATGTCCACCGCCACTCCTCTTTCTTCCCTCCCCGCCGATCCGCGCAACCTGCGCTACGGTGGCGTCGCCATCGCCTTGCACTGGCTGCTCGCGGCACTGATCGCGGGCTCGCTCGGCGTCGGCCTCTACATGACGGGGCTGCCGTTCTCCCCCCTGCGCCTGAAGCTCTACAGCTGGCACAAGTGGGCCGGCGTCACCATCCTGCTGCTGTCGGCGCTGCGGCTGGCGTGGCGGCTCGGGCACCGGCCGCCGGCGTTGCCGGCCACCATGTCGCCGTGGCAGCTCTCGGCCTACCGCACGGGCCATGCGCTGATGTACCTGCTGTTCTTCGCGGTGCCGCTCTCGGGCTGGGCCTACAGCTCGGCAATGGGCGTGCCGGTGGTGTGGTTCGGCGCGCTGCCGCTGCCCGATTTCATGCCGGTCGACCAGCCCTTTGCCGAGGCGGTGCTGCAGCCGCTGCACAAGGGCTGCGCCTTCACGCTCGCGGGCGTCACGCTGCTGCACGTGGCGGCGGCGCTCAAGCACCACTGGATCGACCGGGACGGTCTGTTGAAACGCATGTGGCCCGCGCCACGCAAGGAATCCGCCGGATGAAGCGCCCTTACTTTTTCGTTCCCCTGGCCTTGCTGGCGCTTGCGCCGGGCATGGCCGCCTTCGCCGAGCCGCCGGCCGCGAAGCTGGTCGCCGACAAGAGCCAGATCGTGTTCGTCAGCAAGCAGATGGGCGTGCCGGTGGAAGGCACGTTCAAGAAATTCGACGCCCAGGTCGCGTTCGACCCGAAGAAGCCCGAGGGCGGCAGCGTGGCGCTGCGCATCGACACGGCCAGCGCCGGCTTCGGCATTCCGATGAGCGACGCCGAACTGCCCAAGGCGCCGTGGTTCGACGCGGCGCACTTTCCGCAGGCCACCTTCCAGTCGAGCGCGATCAAGGCGCTGGGCGACGGCAAGTTCGAGATGACGGGCAAGCTCACCATCAAGGGCACCGCGAAAACGGTGACGGTGCCGGTCGGCATCGCCCCCGCCGGCGGCAACCAGGCGGTGGCGACCGGAAGCTTTACGATCCAGCGCCTCGACTACAAGGTCGGCGACGGCGAATGGACCGACACCTCGATGGTCGCCAACGAGGTGCAGGTGCGCTTCAAGCTCACCATCGCGGGCCTGGGCCCGCTGTGAAGACCCGCCAGGCCGCGCCGCTGCTCACTCACTCCACTCTTTCATGACACACCCAGCCACCGCCGTGAAGAAAAAGCTCATCCTTGCCGCGCTGCTGTCGGCCGCGGCCTTCTGCGGCAGCGCCGCGGCGCAGGACTACACGGCGCCGCCCGTGGCCGTGAAGCCCGCGGGCGGACCGAAGAAGAACGCGAACTACGTGGTCGACCCGACGCACACCTTCGTCATGTACGAGATGGGCCACTACGGCACCACCACCAACCGCGGGCGCTTCAGCACCAAGGATGGGTCGGTGCAGATCGACGGCACCGGAACCAGCGGCAAGGTCGACATCACGATGGACATCAGCTCCATCAACACCGGCGTCGACCTGCTCAACCGCCACGTGCAGAGCAAGGATTTCTTCAACGTGGCGGAATTCCCGACCGGCCGCTTCGTGGCCGACCGGATCGACATCAGCGGCGACAAGGTGGTCGACGTGCCGGGCACGCTCACGCTGATGGGGCAAACGAGGCCGGTGACGCTGAAGGCGGTGCGCTTCAACTGCTACCTGAGTCCGCTGATCAACCGCCAGGTGTGCGGCGGCGACTTCGAGACCACGGTGGAACGCAGCGACTGGGGAATCACCTGGGGACTGAACTTCGGGTTCGAGAACAAGGTGAAGCTGCTGGTGCAGGTGGAAGCGGTCAACGTCCAGCCGTAGGCGCTTCCGGCGCCGTGGCTGGCGGCCCTGCCGGCCTGCCTACCTGACGATGGTCTTGCCGGGGCGGCTCGCGGCCAGCGGTTCGTCGCCGTCGTCCTTCGGGGATTTCAGCCAGTCGCGGGCGGCCATCAGGGCACGCGGAAGATTCAGCAAGACCAGCATCCAGGCACCCATCGCCACCGCCATCACCGCACCGAACAGCAGTTGCTCGGCCAGCGGCGCATCGCTCCAGTAGAAGAAGCTCAGCAAACAGGACAGGATCAATGCCCAGATGGCCAGAAGGTAGAGATTTTTCATTTTTGTGCACCGCGGAAGTCGGTACACAAAATGTAAACGAAAACATAATTTTAGTACTACTTAAAGTTTACTTTTCAGTCGTTGATCAGCGTGACTTTCTCCACGCTATTCACCCATTTCAAATTTCCACCAAGAGGCAGCCCCGATGGACAACACCCTTTCCTTGCTAGGCATCGCCGGCGCGATGGCGGTGGGCGCGATGAGCCCGGGCCCGAGTTTCGTGATGGTGGCGCGCACGGCCGTAGCCTCGCGCGGCGACGGGCTGGCTGCGGCGCTGGGCATGGGGGCTGGCGGACTGGTCTTCGCCATCGCGGCGCTTGCGGGACTGCAGGCGGCGTTCCTGGCGGTGCCGGGGCTCTACCTGGCGATAAAAGGCTTCGGCGGCGCCTACCTCGTCTACCTGGGTTTTCGCATCTGCCGCGGCGCGCGCCAGCCACTGGCCGTGACACCCGATGTGGGTAACTCCCCCGGCCGGCAGGGGCGTGGCGGCCGCACCTTCCTGCTGGGCCTGGCGACCCAGGTCAGCAACCCGAAGACGGCCGTGGTCTACGCCAGCATCTTCGCCGCCTTCCTGCCGCGCGAGGTGCCGCTGGTGCTGGCGCTGGCGGTGCCGGCCGTGATCTTCTGCATCGAGACCGGCTGGTACGCCATCGTGGCGCTGGCGCTTTCCTCGGCGGCGCCGCGCTCGGCCTACCTGCGCTACAAGGCCTGGATCGACCGCGCGGCCGGCGGCGTGATGGGGCTGCTGGGGGTGCGGCTGGTCTGGTCGGCCTTGCGCGGCGGCCACTGACCGGGCACCGGCCGCGCCTGAAGCAGGCCTAGAGCAGGCTCTCGGGCGTCAGCGGCGCCAGCAGTTCGAGCATGGTGCGGTCCCAGAAGCCCGAATCGGGCTCCTCGTGCAGCACCGTGATCTGGCCGGCATCGTCGCTGACCCATTCGATGCGCCCGTCGTTGTTGCCTTCGGCAAAGCGCAGCCGGTAGGCGCCCTGCTGCTTGAGCACGTCGAGCAGCTTGAGCATCTGCTGCGCCATTTCGGGGCTGTGGATGATCAGGCCGATCTCGGTGTTCTGCGATTCCGAGCGCGGATCGAAATTCATCGAACCCACGAACAGCGTGCGCCGGTCGATCACCGCCGACTTCGCATGCAGCCGCCCGACCGTGGTGCCGAAAAGCCCCAGCCGCACGCTGCGCCGGGTGCGCGTGGAGCTCAGCTCGTACAGGTCGGCGCCGAGCTTGAGCATGTCGGGCCGGTAGCGGCGGTAGGCGGTGTGCACCAGCGGCTCGTCGGTGGCTGCCAGCGAATTGGTGACCACGCTGATCTTCACGCCGCGCCCGCGGATCTCGCGCATCACCTCGAGCCCCGTGGCGCCCGGTATCAGGTAGGGCGAGACGATGGTGACCTCGGCGCGCGCGCGGCGCATCTGCTCGACCACGTTGTAGCGCACGCTGTCGACGTCTAGCAGCGGCACGCCGCCGTACGACGCGGTCTTGCCGATCACGCGGTCGGGCGAGTCGGCATAGGCCTCGGCCAGGGTCCAGATCAGGCCCAGCCTGCCGGCGTTCAGGTCGTCGGCGATCGGGCTGTAGCCCAGCAGGTCGTTGGGCGCGGGCGGCGGCGGCGGCGGGGTGGTGTCGGCGCCGGTGGCGGCGTCGAAGCGGCGCTGCAGTTCCTCGCGCGAAAGGTTGCTCGCCACCACCGACTGCACGGGGCGCACATAAGTGCTGTTCCAGTATTGGTCGAACAGGCTGCCGAGCCGGGGAATGAGCGCGCCGGTCACGAAGGTGTCGAGGTCTAGAAAGTTCTCGCCCGCCGTGCGCGTGAAGTACTGGTTGCCGATGTTGCGCCCGCCCGCCACCGCCATCGCGCCGTCGGCGATGAACAGCTTGTTGTGCATGCGGCGGTTCACGCGGCTGAAGTCGAACAGCGAAGCCGCGAAGCGCCTGACCAGGCTGCTGCGCCCGGCCGGGAACGGGTTGAACAGCCGCAGCTCCACATTCGGCGTAGCGGCAAAGCCGAGCAGCAGTTCGTCTTCGCCGGAGGTGTAGAGGTCGTCCATGAGCACCCGCACGCGCACGCCGCGCAGGGCGGCGTCGCGCAGGGTGCGCAGCAGGTAGCGGCCGGTCTCGTCGTTCTCGATCTGGTAGTACTGCACGTCCAGCGTGCGCTGGGCGCGGCGCGCGAGCTCTATGCGGGTGGCGAAGGCGAAGTCGCCGCCGGGCATCAGGCGAAAGCCGCTCAGGTCGGGGTCGGGCTGGGCCGCCATCGCGAGCTTGCCGAGCGCGGTGTCGGCCGACACGGCCATGGCCTTGGTGGGCGGGCGCGGCGCCTCGTCGGGCAGGGTGGCGCAGCCGCTGAACAGCAGCACGGCCAGCAAAGCGATCACCCAATGGCCCCAGCGCGACATCGGGAGACGGCTCATCGAAGGCTTTCTACAGGGCCTTGCGCAGATTGGCGGGCGCAATGCGCAAGGCCTCGCGGTACTTGGCCACGGTGCGGCGCGCGCACTCGATGCCCTGCTCCTTCAGCATCTCGGAGATCTGGCTGTCCGACAGCGGCTTCTTGATGCTCTCGGAGCTCACGAACTGCTTGATCAGCGCGCGCACCGCCGTGCTCGACGCGTTGCCGCCGGTCTCGGTGCCCAGCGCCGAGCCGAAGAAATACTTCAGCTCGACCGTGCCGAACGGCGTGGCCATGTACTTGGCGGTGGTCACGCGCGAGATGGTGGATTCGTGCAGGCCCAGTTCGTCCGCAATTTCGCGCAGCACCAGCGGGCGCATGGCCAGCTCGCCGTGCACGAAGTAGCTCTTCTGGCGCTCGACGATGGCGTTGCTCACGCGCAGGATGGTGTCGAAGCGCTGCTGGATGTTCTTGATGAACCAGCGCGCCTCCTGCAGCCGCTGCGAAAGCGCCTGGCTGCCCTCGCCCTTGTGCGACTTGAGCGCACCGGCATAGATGTCGTGCACGCGCAGGCGCGGCATGACCTCGGGATTCAGCATGACGCGGAACTTGACGTTGGTGCCGCGTCCGGTCTTGGTGACGATCACGTCGGGAATGACGATGTTGCGCTCGACGTCGACGAAACGGCGCCCCGGCTTGGGCTCCAGCCGCGCAATGACCTGCAGCGCCGAGCGCACCAGCTCTTCGCTGCTGCGGGTGAGCGTGGCCAGGCGCTTGAAGTCGCGCCGCGCGAGCAGCTCCATCGGCTGCTTGCAGATGGCGATCGCGGTCTTGTAGACCTGTGCCTGCTCTTCGTCCTCGTCGTCGTCCTCGGCAGCCAGCGCGCGCAGCTGGATGCTCAGGCATTCGCCGAGGTCGCGCGCGCCAACGCCCACCGGCTCCAGGCTCTGCAGCAGGCCGAGCGCCACCTGGAAGTGGTGCACCAGGTCGTCGAACTGGTCGTTGTCGTCGCCGGCCAGGCCCGAGGCCAGCGCGGGCAGGGAGTCTTCGAGGTAGCCGTCGTCGTTGAGCGACTCGATCAGGAAACGCAGCGCGGCGCTGTCGTTCTCGCTCAGGCGCAGGCTCAGCGCCTGGCGGTGCAGGAACGACTGCAGCGATTCCTGGCTGCGCGCGAGTTCGGTGGCGTCGGCGCGTTCGTCGTCGCCCAGGTTGTTCTGGCGCGCGGGAGCGTCGCTGCCCCACTCGCTGTCGTCGGGCGCCATGTCGACGGTGCCGTCGCCTTCCCAGTCGGGCTCGCGCTCGGCGATCTCGGCGGCGGGGCCGTCGGAGTCGGCCGTGGTGGTGGTGGCGGTCTCGGTCGAGGCGGTGGAGGTGCTGGCAGGCGGCGGGGTGAAGTCGCTCTCGCCGTCGCCGCCGTCACTGCCGTCATCGCGCGCCGCGGGCGCGTCGGCGGTGTCGAGCCCGAACTCCTCGCGCGCCGCTTCTTCCGCGGTGCGCTCGAGGAAGGGGTTCTCGTCGAGCATCTGCTCCACTTCCTGGCTCAGTTCGAGCGTGGAGAGTTGGAGCAGCCTGATCGACTGCTGCAGTTGGGGCGTCAACGCCAAGTGCTGCGAGACGCGAAGGGACAGCCCTTGCTTCATGTGGAGAACCCGACCCTTCCTTACATGCGGAAGTGTTCGCCCAGGTACACCCTGCGTACCTCGGCGTTGTCGACGATCTCCGAGGGCGTACCTTGTGCCAGCACATGCCCGTCGCTGATGATGAACGCGTGATCGCAGATGCCCAGCGTTTCGCGCACGTTGTGGTCGGTGATGAGCACGCCGATGCCGCGCTCCTTCAGGAAGCTGATGATCCGCTGGATTTCGATGACGGCGATCGGGTCGATGCCGGCGAAGGGCTCGTCCAGCAGGATGAAGCGCGGCTGGGTGGCCAGGGCGCGTGCGATCTCGACGCGGCGTCGCTCGCCGCCCGACAGCGCCAGCGCCGGCGAATCGCGCAGGTGGTCGACGCGCAGGTCGGCCAGCAGTTCGGACAGGCGCTCTTCAATGTGCTGCTTGGACAGCGGCGCGAGCTTGCCGCTCGCGTCGGGCTCGTGCTGCAGTTCGAGCACGGCGCGCACGTTTTCCTCCACCGTGAGCTTGCGGAAGATCGAGGCTTCCTGCGGCAGGTAGCTCAGGCCCATGCGCGCGCGGCGGTGGATGGGCATGTGGGCGATGGGCTCGCCGTCGATGGTGATGTCGCCCGCGTCGGCGCGCACCAGCCCGACGATCATGTAGAACGAGGTGGTCTTGCCGGCGCCGTTGGGGCCGAGCAGCCCGACGACTTCACCCTTCTGCACGTCGAGCGAGACGTCCTTCACGACCGTGCGGCTGCCGTAGCTCTTCTTCAGGCCGCGCGCCACCAGGCGGCTGCCCGGTGCGCCGTTGGCTTCCTGGGTTCCAGCGGTTTCGATCACTTGCGGGTTTCTCCATCGCCACCGAGCGTGGTGGTCGAGCGCAGGCCCGTGCCGGGCGCGGGCGTGGACGCTGCCGGCTTGGCTCCGGCCGGTGCGCCGGGCGCGGGCGCCGTGGCGGCCTTGGGTGTCAGGATGGTCTTGACGCGGCCGCTCGGGGACGACGCGTTGACCGCGGTGTTCGGCGGCACGGTGGAACCGTTGACCGTGTAGGTGTCGTTGCTCTGGTCGTAGACGATCAGGGCGCCGGTGCTCACGTCGTTCGGCGTGGAACCGAGCAGGCGGCGCATTTCCGCGTTGCGGATGAACTTGACGTTGTCGGCACGGCTGTCGTACTCGATGACTTCGGACTCGCCCTCGATCCACTCGTCGGGGGCGTTGCGCTTCTGCTTGTAATAGGCCCGCTTGCCGGGTGCCGCCGTGACCACGCCGTACTGGTAGCCCTCGGCGTCCTGGCGGACATCGAGCCGCGCGCCGCGGATGATGATCGTGCCTTTTGTTACCAGCACGTTGCCCGTGAACACGCTGGTCTGCTTGAGGTCGTCGTAGCGCATGGCATCCGACTCGATGTTCATCGGCTTGCTGCGGTCGGCGGTCTCGGCCAGGGCGCCCGAGGCAAGGCCGGCCAGCAGCAACGCGGCGGCGGCCAGGCGGCCGCCGCGACGCAGGAAGGGAGTGGTGGAGTAAGAATGCAATGTCATAGAGGCACGAAACTTGCTCGGCATTGTATGCGGCTGATTGCGACAACCCGCACGCACAGATGAAAAAGCCCGCCGAAGCGGGCCGGGGATGAGGCGCGGCGCCACGAGGTGCGCAAAGCCCGTGTCAGCCCTTCTTGGCTTCGCCCACGAGGTAGTTCACGACCTGCAGCACCTTGGTCATGCTGCCGGCGGTTTCGCCGTCCACGTACCAGCGGCCGGCCACGGCCATCGCCGGCACCCCGGCCACCTTGTAGGCGTCGGTCATCTGCGAAGCCCGCTTGGCCTTGCTGGCCACGCCGAACGAGGTGAACAGTTCCTTGAACTTCGCGGCGTCGAGGCCGTTGGCGGCGGCCCAGGCAATGATGTTGGCGTCGCCGTTCACGTTCTGGCGCTGTGCGTGGATCGCGTTGAACACCTTCGGCTGGTATTCGTCGACCTTGCCCATGGCCTCGAGCGTGTAGTACAGGCGCTGCTTGGCTTCGACGTCGTTGCCCACGAAAGGCACCGGGATGCGGCGGAAGGCCACTTCCTTGGGGGCCGACTTGACCCAGGCTTCGAGCGACGGCTCGAAGTCGTTGCAATGGGGGCAGTTGTACGAGAAGAACTCGACCACTTCGACCTTGCCGGCCGGCGCGTCGACGGGCACGCGCTTGTCGAGCACCAGGTACTCGGTGCCGGCCTTGGGCGCACGCGCCTGGGCATGGGCCGGGTTGGCGGCCAGGGACAGCAGCCCGAGCGAGGTGGCGGCCAGCGAAAAGTCACGACGTTTCATTGAAAGGGTTCTCCAGTTGGTACGGCAGACTGAGCCGGCACGCGGCGGGGAGTTCCCCCGCCCGCGGCGCGCCCAAGGCGATGAATGGTGGCGGCAGATACCGCGCGGCGAAGCTTAAGGGCTATTGGTGGCAATCGATCGCCACGGCTTCAGCGCTGCACCCGCACGAGCGCTGAATCGAGACCGCCGCCGTCCAGGCGCTCCTTGAGCCGGTCGGCGTCTTCCTTCTTGTTGAAGGGGCCGGCCCGCACGCGGTAGACGGTGCGGCCCGCCTGCTCGCGCTCGGTGACCTTGGCCTCGACGCCCATCAGCGACAGCTTGGCGCGCTGGGCCTCGGCGTCGTCGGTGGTGCGGAAGGCGCCGGCCTGCACGAAGTACATGAACGGGTCGGCGCCCGAGCTGCTGCTGGCGGCGCTGCTGTTGCTGCTGGGCGCGGCCGACGCGGTGGTCGTGCTGCCGGAGCCGCCGCCCGAGCGGGCGCGCGCCAGGTCGCCCAGCGGGTCGTTCGACGGCGGCAGCGCGTTGGCCTCGGCGGGCGCGGGGGCGGTGCGCGGCTTGGCGGCGGTGGGGGGCACCACCACGGGCACGGGCGGCGCGGTGGTCGCCGGCGCGGTGGCAGGCGCGACGGCGGTGGTGGCCGGCTCGCCGGTGACGGGATTGACCGGACCGCCCGCGGCCGGCGCCGGCTTGGGCGCGCCAGCCTTGCCTGCCAGCGGCGCGTTCGGGTCCCAGTCGCGGTTCTTGCGGGCCTCGGCCTCGTCCTGCTCGGCGCCGCCGCGCTGCGTCTTGGTCACGAAAGGAATCGGCACCTTGGTCACGTAGACCGCGATGCCCAGCGCGACGCCCAGGCCGAGCACCAGCCCGATGATCAGGCCGATGACGATGTTGCCGCGTTGTCTGGTTGTCTTCTTCATGGTGGGGTGGTTCACATCTTGCTCGGCGCACTGACGCCGAGAATCGCGAGGCCATTGTGCAGCACCTGCGCGGTCGCGGCGACCAGCGCCAGGCGGGCCAGCTTGACCTTCTCGTCGTCCACCAGGATGCGCTCGGCGTCGTAGTAGCTGTGGTAGCTGGCGGCCAGCTCGCGCAGGTAGAAAGTGACGTCGTGCGGGGCGAAATCGCGCGCAGCGGCGGTGAGCATGGCCGGGTACTTGGCCAGCAGCAGCATCAGCGCCTGGGCCGCCGGGCTTTCCAGCGGCGACAGGTCGACGCCCGCCAGCGTGGCGCGGTCGCCGCCCCAGCCCGCCAGCACCGAGCAGATGCGCGCATGCGCGTACTGCACGTAGTACACCGGGTTGTCGTTGTTCTTGGTGACCGCGAGGTCGACGTCGAAGGTGTACTCGGTGTCCGGCTTGCGGCTCAGCAGGAAGAAGCGCACGGCGTCGGTGCTGGTCCATTCGATCAGGTCGCGCAGCGTGACGTAGCTGCCGGCGCGCTTGCTGATCTTGACCTCCTCGCCGCCCTTGACCACGCGCACCATGGTGTGCAGCACGTAGTCGGGGTAGCCCTCGGGGATGCCCTCGCCCACGGCCTGCAGGCCGGCGCGCACCCGGGCGATGGTGCCGTGGTGGTCGGTGCCCTGGATGTTGACGACCTTGTGGAAGCCGCGCTCCCACTTGGCGATGTGGTACGCCACGTCGGGCACGAAGTAGGTGTACGTGCCGTCCTGCTTCTTCATGACGCGGTCTTTGTCGTCGCCGTAGTCGGTCGACTTCAGCCACAGCGCGCCGTCCTGCTCGTAGGTCTTGCCGGCGGCCACCAGCTTCTGCACGGCGGCCTCGACGCGGCCGCTGGTGTAGAGGCTCGACTCCAGGTAGTACTGGTCGAAGTGCACGCGGAAGGCCTGCAGGTCCAGGTCCTGTTCGCGGCGCAGGTAGGCCACGGCGAACTCGCGGATGGCGTCGATGTCCTCGATGTCGCCGGTGGCGGTGACTTCGCGGTCTTCCGACTTGACGGTCTTCTTGGCCTTGAAGTCTTCGGCGATGTCGGCGATGTAGTCGCCGTTGTAGGCCGGCGCCTTTTCGCCGCTGGGCCATTCGGCGTCGCCGGGCTTGAAGCCGCGCGCGCGCAGCTGGGTGCTGTTGGCCAGCGTCTGGATCTGCACGCCGGCGTCGTTGTAGTAGTACTCGCGCCACACGCTCTCGCCCTGCGAGGCGCGCAGGTTGCAGATGGCATCGCCCAGCGCGGCCTGGCGGCCGTGGCCGACGTGCAGCGGGCCGGTCGGGTTGGCGGAGACGAACTCGACCAGCACCTTCTCGCCGGTTGCGGGCTGCTGGCCGAAGCTTTCGCCGGCCGACAGCACCTCGCGCACGATCTGCTGCTTGGCCGCCGTCTTCAGGCGAATGTTGAGGAAGCCGGGGCCGGCGATCTCGATGGCCTCGACCCATTGGCCGAAAGCGGGGGTTGCGAGCAAGGCGGCGCTGAGCTGTTCGGCCAGCTCGCGCGGCTTGCGCGCTAGCGGTTTGGCGAGCTGCATGGCTGCCGTGCTGGCGAAATCGCCATGGGCGGCCACCTTGGGCGACTCGAACGCGGCTTTGGAGCCAGCGCCGGGCGAGAGGGATTCGAGCGTGTTCGCGAGCGCCGCGAGCAGCTCCTGTTTGACCAATAGCATCTGCGAATTTTACCGGGGGCAAACCCGGGAGCTGTTGACGATGGTCATCCAATCGTGAACCTGGCCCGTTACGATGGTCGGCCCCGGGGCGGGGCAACTGTCACAACCAACCTTGCAAGGACATATCACCATGAAGAAGTTCCTTTCCCTGGTAGCCCTGGGCGCCTGTCTCTCCTTCGGCGCCTACGCGCAAGACAAGGCCGCCGCACCGGCGGCCGCTCCCGCCGCCATGGCCGCGCCGGCCGCCGGCGCCAGCTGCGACGCCAAGGCTGTCGACAAGAACGGCAAGGCCCTGGCCGGCGCCGCCAAGGCCAGCTTCGTCAAGAAGTGCGAAAAGGACGCCAAGGCCGCCGCCGCTCCCGCCTGCGCCACCAAGGCTGTGGACAAGAACGGCAAGGCCCTGGCCGGCGCCGCCAAGAACAGCTTCATGAAGAAGTGCGAAGCGGACGCAGCCAAGGGCTGATTCACCGCCAGCGCTGAAAAAGCCCGCCTCGCGCGGGCTTTTTTTCGTCCCGGCTTCCTATTTGCCGAAGCCGCGCGCCAGGAACACCGCCACCAGCGGAATCAGCGCGATCAGGTGCGCCTGCACCATCACCAGCTTGCGCGTCTTCCTGATGTCGGCCTCGTCCGGCAGCTTGCCGGTGGCGCGCAGCGTCTTGCGCCAGCGGAAATAGGTGAGCGTCGGGAAGATCGAAAGCACGCCGACGATGATGAACAGCCCCAGCTTCACGTGCAGCAGCGGGTTGGTCCAGTACCAGGCCGTGCCCTTCATGCCCCACCAGGTGCGCGCGATGCCGGTGGCGAGCACGGCGATGGCCGCGATGCCGTAGACCATGTCGACCTTGGCCAGCCGCTCCACCACCGCTGCGTTGAGCCACTGCACCCGGCACAGCGCCGCTTCGCTGGAGATGAACACGACCATCGTCAGGATGGCCAATATGTGCAGGTAGGCGAGGATGGCTTCGAGCGTCATCGGTGACTTTCAAGGATGTGGCTCGCCCCCAGGCTGCGCGCACTTCGTGTCGCTTCGCCAACCCACTGCCGGGGGCAACACCTGAGGCCCGGCAAAGCCGGTTCCTCGGTGTTTCGCGAAGGAGCCTCGATCGCTGTCAACGTGGGGAGCGCGTCAACAGAATTTCAAATGTGAAGAGATTGTGCCGCCGCACCCCTGCCCTCAGGCCCTGCCGCCCCAGAATTCCGGGTTCCCGTATTGCTCCTTGAGGAAATCAAGCCACAGCCGCACCCGCAGCGGCAGGTGCTTGGCGCCCGCGAACACCGCGTAGATGCCGTTGGGCGGCGCGGCGAATTCGTCGAGCAGCGGCACGAGCAGGCCGGCGTCGATCTCGGCCTCTACCTCCCAGGTGCTGCGCCAGGCGATGCCGTGGCCGGCCAGGCACCAGTCGTGCAGCACCTGGCCGTCGGAGCAATCGAGCGGGCCGCTGGGCCGCAGGTGGATCAGCTCCTGCGCGCCGGCCTCGGTGGTCACGCGAAAGGCCCAGCCGCGCGTCTGCGAAGCGTCGCTCGACAGCGTGAGGCAGGCAAAGCGCGAAAGCTCGCCCGGATGCTTCGGCTTGCCGTGCCGGCGCACGAAGTCGGGCGTGGCGACGCAGCGGCGGCGGTTGTCGGCCAGCCGCACGCTCACCAGCGACGAATCGGGCAGGTCGCCCACGCGCACCGCGCAGTCGAAGCTCTCGCCGGTGACGTCGACCACCCGGTCGCTGAGGTTCAGCGAAATCGTCACCTCCGGATGCAGCGCATGAAAGCGCGGCACCAGCGGCGCGACGTGGCGTCGGCCGAAGCCGGCCGGCGCCGTCACCCGCAGGTGGCCGCTCGCCTTGACGCCGCCGGCACTCACGCTGGCCTCGGCGTTGGCGAATTCGGTCAGCAGGCGCTGGCAGTCTTCGAGGAAGGCGCTGCCCTCGTGCGTGAGCGTGATGCGGCGCGTGGTGCGCACCAGCAGCTTGACGCCCAGCCGCTCTTCGAGCGCGTCGAGCCGGCGGCCCATGATGGCCGGGGCCACGCCCTCGGCCTTGGCCGCGGCGGTGAGGCCGCCCCGGGTCGCGACGGAAACGAAGGATTCGAGCTGCTTGAGGCGGTCCATGGCGGGCGGAACTATATCCCCCCGCCCCGCGAAGGAAGCGGCCTTATTCGGGCCGCACGCCCGCCTCGCGCACCGCCGCGCCCCAGCGCGCATGCTCGGCCTTGATGTACTGCGCCGCCTGCTCCGGGCTGCCGCCGCCGGGCGTGCTGCCTTCGGCCAGCAGTTGCGAGATGGTCGCCGGCCTGGCCAGCGCCTTGCCGATGGCGGCGTTGAGCTTCTTCACGATGTCGGCGGGCGTTCGGGCGGGCACGACGATGGCCTTCCAGTCCACCGCCTCGAAGCCCTGGTAGCTCTCGCCCACCGTCGGCACGTCGGGCATCACCGGCAGGCGCTTGGCCGAGGTGACGGCCAGCGCGCGCAGCTTGCCGCCCTTCACCATCGAGAGCGCGCCCTGCGGCGTGGCGAACATGTAGTCGGTCTGCCCGCCGAGCAGGTCGGTGATGGCGGGCGCGGCGCCCTTGTAGGGCACGTTGAGCACCTTGAAGCCGGCGCGCTTGGCGAGCACCTCGCCGGCCATGTGGCCCAGCGTGCCGGTGCCCGCGAGCGCCTGCTTGATCTCGCCCGGCCTGGCCTTGGCGGCCGCGACCAGTTCGGCCAGCGACTTGTACGGCGCCTCCGTGCGCACCACCAGCACCACCGGCTGCGAGGCCACCACGGCCACCGGCACCAGGTCCTTCAGCGCGTCGTAGGGCATCTTGGGGAACAGCGTCGGGTTGATCGCGAGGTTGGCGGTCTGGCCCAGGCCGATGGTGTAGCCGTCGGGCTTGGCCTTGGCCACCACGTCCATGCCGATGTTGCCGTTGCCGCCCGCGCGGTTGTCGACGATGAAGGTCCACTTGGTGTCGTCCATGACCTTCTGCGCGATCAGCCGCGCCACGATGTCGGTGGCGCCGCCGGGCGTGTAGGGCACGACGAGGCGCACCGGCTTGTCGGGCCAGGCCGTTTCGGCGAGGACGGGTGCGGCGCTCAGGCATGCCGCGGCCGCGGCGCAGGCGAGCAGTGCGCGCCGTGTGATCGATTGCATGGGGTCAGTCTCCGAGGGTGATGTTGTGTTTTGCGAGCGCGGCGATCTGTTCGTCGCTGTAGCCCACTTCTTTGAGGAGTTCGCGGCTGTGTTCGCCGATGTGCGGCGGCTGCAGCCGGATGCCGGGGCGTTCGCCGTCCAGCGTGAACGGCATCAGCGGCACCTTGGCCGTGCTGCCGTCGTTCATGCGCACCGGCGCGAGGCCGCCGGTGGCGTTGAGGTGCGGGTCGTCGAACAGCGCCTGCGGCTTGGTGATGGGCGCGAAGGGCAGCTCGTTGCGCTCGAACACGGCGGCCAGCTCGGCGGCGCTGCGGTCCGCCAGGTGCGAGCGCAGGATGGGCATCATCCAGTCGCGCGCCAGCACGCGGTCGTTGTTGGTCTTCAGGCGCGGATCGGCCAGCATGTCCTCCAGGCCGAAGGCCTTGCAGAAGATGGCCCACTGCTTGTCGCTGACGGCCGCCAGGAAGATCTGCTCGCCGTCTTTCACGGTGAACACGTCGTACACCGCCCAGGCCGAGATGCGGCTGGGCATCGGGTCGGCCGCCTTGCCGGTGGCGGCAAACTGCATCATGTGCTGCGCCACCAGGAACACGTTGTTCTCGAACAGCGCCGACTGCACCTCGCAGCCCTTGCCGGTGAGCTCGCGCTGGCGCAGCGCGGCCATCGCTCCGATGGCGCCGAACATGCCGCCCATGATGTCGTTCACGCTGGTGCCGGCGCGCAGCGGGTCGCCGGCGCGGCCGGTCATGTAGGCCAGGCCGCCCATCATCTGCACCACCTCGTCGAGCGCGGTGCGGTGGTCGTAGGGGCCGGGCAAGAAGCCCTTGTGGCTCACGTAGATGAGGCGCGGGTTGAGCCTGGCCAGCGTGTCGTAGTCCAGCCCCAGCTTCTTCATGGTTCCGGGCTTGAAGTTCTCACTGACGATGTCGGCGGTGGCGATGAGGCGCAACGCGGCCTCCACGCCCTCGGGCTTCTTCAGGTCGAGCGCGATGCTCTTCTTGTTGCGGTTGAAAGTCGGGAAGAAGCCCGCGCCGGAGCCCAGCAGGCGGCGCGTGTTGTCGCCCTCGATGGGCTCGACCTTGATGACCTCGGCGCCGAGGTCGGCCAGCAGCAGCCCGCAGGTCGGGCCCATGACCATGTGGGTGAACTCGACGACGCGAACGCCGGCGTACGGCAGGGGATTGGCTTCAGACATGTTGTGCGATGTGTTCCTGGACGAAGCCCTTGGGCAATCCGGCTTCCGGCGTCATGCCGTAGACCGGCTCGCCCGGCAGGCCGGCCATGAGCGGCGCGCGCGCCGCGATGAGTTTCCGGATGTCGATGCCGGTGCGCACGCCCATGGCCTCGAACATGAAGACGAGGTCTTCGGTGACGGCATTGCCCGAGGCGCCCGGCGCATAGGGGCAGCCGCCCAGGCCGCCGAGCGAAGCGTCGAAGGTGCGCACGCCCTCGTCCCACGCCGCCAGGCAGTTGGCGATGCCCAGGCCGCGCGTGTTGTGCATGTGGGCGGCGCCCGCGTGCACGCCGATCTCCGCGCGCAGCCGCCTGAACAGCCGGCGCACCTGCGCGGGGTTGGCATAGCCGACGGTGTCCGACAGGCCCGATTCGTCCGCGCCGGCCTCGATGCATTGCGCGGCCAGGCGGATCACGTCGTCTTCCGGCACCAGGCCCTGCAGGGTGCAGCCGAAGGCGGTGGAGATGCCCGCCTCCAGCTTCACGCGCGGCGCGATGGCGTTGCGCAGCTCGGAGATGGCGCGCACTTCTTCCACCATTTCCGTCGGCGTCTTGCGCACGTTGGCCAGCGAATGCGCCACGCTTGCAGACACCGGCATGGTGAGCTTGTGCACGCCGGCCTCCAGCGCGGCCTGCGCGCCCTTGCGGTTGGGCACCAGCGCCATCACCACCAGCCCGGGCAGCGTGATTGCATGGCGCACCACCTCGGCGGCGTCGGCCATCTGCGGCAGCAGCTTCGCGGGCACGAAGGAAGCGACCTCGATCTCGCGCACGCCGGCGGCGTAGAGCGCGTCGATCCAGCGCAGCTTGCTGGCGGTGGGCATGGTGGCCTTGACCGACTGCAGGCCGTCGCGCGGGCCGACCTCGCTGATGAGGACGTCTGGGGGTGTCATCGGATCTGTCTCCTGTGCTGGAATCTCTTGACAGTTCTGTCTTATAGAACTACATTCCGTTAAACAGAATTAGACCGCCGATCCGCCCTGGCTGTCAAGCCGAGCCATTCCCGCCCATGCCACGCAAAGCCCAGACTCAATCCGCCTCCGACCTGAATGCCGCCCCCGGCGGCGCCGCCGCGGTCGACCGCGCGCTGAGCCTGCTCTCGGCGTTCCGCCCGGGCGACGAGGCGCTGTCGCTCGCGCAGTTCGCCGAACGCACGCAGCTCTACAAGAGCACCGTGCTGCGGCTGCTGGCTTCGCTCGAACACGCGCGGCTGATCCGCCGCCAGGACGACGGCCGCTATGCGCTGGGCATGGAGATCGCGCGGCTACATGGGCTGTATGCGGCGTCGCTTTCGGTCGACCGCATCGTGCTGCCGGTGCTGCGCGCGCTCGCGGCGACCACCGGCGAAAGCGCGGCGTATCACGTGCGGCAGGCGCAGGGCGGCAGCTGGGTGCGGCTGTGCCAGTTCCGGATCGATTCATCGCACGTGGTGCGCGACCATGTGCGCGCCGGCGACCTGCTGCCCAACGACCGGGGCGCGGGTGCGCGCGTGCTCATCGCCTTCGGCCCGGAGTGCGACCTGCCGCTCGGCGCCGAAGAACGCAAGCTCTACGAGGACATTCGCGCGAGGGGCTACTGCGCGCTGGTGGGCGACCGCACCGCCGAACTGGCGGGAATCTCGGCGCCGGTGTTCCATGCGGACGGCAGCCTCGCGGCGGCCGTGACGCTGACGATGCCCACGCACCGGTACGACGAGCGCTATATCGAGCCGGTGCGCGCCGCGGCGAAGGAGCTGAGCGGGCAGGTCTGACGCCGCCCGGCTTCAGTCCGTCAGTCAGCGCAGCGCGGCGAGCACCGCGCGGTTCTGCTCGGGCAGCCCCACGCTGATGCGCAGCCATTGCGGCAGGCCGTAGGGGCCGAGCAGCGACACCTCGATGCCGGCGGCCAGCAGGCGCGCATGCACCGCCTGCGCATCGCCGACCTGCACCATCAGGAAGTTGCCGGAAGAAGGAACGCAGGGCAGGCCAAGCTCCTTGAAGCCGGCCGCGAGCTGGTCGCGCCCCGCGGTGTTGAGCGCGTAGGTGCGCGCCAGGAAGTCCGCGTCGCCGAGCGCGGCCACCGCGGCGGCCTGTGCGGGCGTCGTCACGTTGAAGCGCGGGCGGTGTGCGTTCATGCGCGCCGTGAGCGCCGGCTGCGACACGCCGTAGCCGATGCGCAGCCCGGCCAGGCCGAAGGCCTTGGAGAAAGTGCGCGCCACGATCAGGTTCGGCAGGCGGCGCACCCACTCGATGCTGTCGTAGCGCTGCGCGGGCGAGAGGTATTCGGTGTAGGCCTCGTCCAGCAGCACTGTCACATGCGCGGGCACCGACTGCAAGAAGGCCAGCAGCGGCGCGGCGTCGATGAAGGTGCCGGTGGGATTGTTGGGGTTGGCCACGAACACCAGTCTGGTGTCGTCGCCGATGGCGGCGCGCATGGCGTCGAGGTCGTGGCCGAACTCGCGCGCCGGCACGACGGTTGCGTGCGCATGGGCATGCGCCGTGGCCGCGGCATAGACGATGAAGCCGTACTGCGAATAGACGACGCCCTCGCCCGGCTTCAGGCTCACCTGGGCCGCCAGCTCGAGGATCTCGCTCGACCCGCTGCCCAGCGTGAGCCAGTCGGCCGGCACGTCGAGCCGGGCGGCCAGCGCGTTCTTCAGGGCCGTGCCGTTGCTGTCGGGGTAGTTGCCCGCGCCCTCGAGCGCGGCGGCGGCGGCGCGACGGGCCGATTCAGGCATGCCGAGGGGGTTTTCGTTGGAGGCCAGCAGAATCATGGAACAGGTCGGGATTTATTTAAGAAGTTAAATATATCCGTCGGTCACGGCATTCTTGTCAGTGCCTACCCTTTGCGCGCCGCAGCTCGCTCGTTCGATTACCTCTATTTTTGTCACGGATAAATCCCGCTTGCGGCTCTTACTGGCCAGCAAAGTATCGAATAAAGTTCATCCCAAGACTGCATCTTTCTCAAGGAGAACCCCATGACCGCCCGCACCACCGCCCACGGACTCCAGGTCGCGACCGAGCTCCACCGCTTCATCGAGGACAAGGTCCTGCCCGCCAGCGGCGTGGCCAGCGACGTCTTCTGGAAAGGCTTCGACGCCATCGTCAGCGACCTCGCGCCGAAGAACATCGCCCTGCTCGCCGAACGCGACCGCCTGCAGAGCGAGCTCGACGCCTGGCACAAGAAGAACCCCGGCCCCATCGCCGACATGCCGGCCTACCGCGCCTTCCTCGAGAAGATCGGCTACCTGCTGCCGCAGCCCAAGGGCGCGAAGGCCACCACGGCCAACGTCGACTCCGAACTCGCGCTGCAGGCAGGCCCGCAGTTGGTGGTGCCCATCCTCAATGCGCGTTACGCACTGAACGCCGCCAACGCACGCTGGGGCTCGCTGTACGACGCGCTCTACGGCACCGACGCCATTCCCGAAACCGGCGGCGCCGAAAAGGGCTCCGGCTACAACCCGGTGCGCGGCGCCAAGGTCATCGAGTTCGCGCGCAACGTGCTCGACCAGGCCGCGCCCCTGTCCAACGGCTCGCACAAGCAGGCCACCGGCTACAGCGTGAAGGACGGCAAGCTGGTCGTCGCGCTGCAGAGCAGCAGCACCGGCCTGGCCGACGCATCGCAGTTCATCGGCTACCAAGGCGACGCCGCTTCGCCGTCGTCGGTGCTGCTCAAGCACAACGGCATCCACCTCGACATCCGCATCGACCGCTCCACGCCCATCGGCAAGAGCGACGCGGCCGGCGTGAGCGACCTGGTGCTCGAAGCCGCGCTCTCGACCATCCTCGACCTCGAAGACTCGGTGGCCGTGGTCGACGCGGCCGACAAGGTGGTCGCGTATTCGAACTGGCTGGGCATCGTCGAAGGCACGCTGACCGAAGAAGTCGCCAAGGGCGGCAAGACCTTCACACGCGGCCTGAACCCCGACCGCGAATACACCGGCGCCGACGGCAAGCCCGTGAAGCTGCACGGCCGCTCGCTCATGTTCCTGCGCAACGTCGGCCACCTGATGACCAACCCGGCCGTGCTGTATGCGGACGGCAAGGAGATTCCGGAAGGCATCCTGGACGCCGTGGTCACCACCACCATCGCCACCATCGACCTGAAGCGCAAGGGCAACTCGCGCACCGGCAGCATCTACATCGTGAAGCCGAAGATGCACGGCCCGGCCGAAGTGGCCTTTGCCAGCGAGCTGTTCGGCCGCGTCGAACAACTCCTCGGCCTGCCCGCCAACACCGTGAAGCTCGGCATCATGGACGAAGAGCGCCGCACCAGCGTCAACCTGAAGGCCTGCATCGCCGAGGCCGCCGCGCGCGTGGCCTTCATCAACACCGGCTTCCTCGACCGCACCGGCGACGAGATGCACACCGCCATGCAGGGCGGCCCGATGATCCGCAAGGGCGACATGAAGTCCAGCGCGTGGATCGGCGCCTACGAAAAGAACAACGTGCTGGTCGGCCTGTCGTGCGGCCTGCGCGGCAAGGCGCAGATCGGCAAGGGCATGTGGGCCATGCCCGACCTGATGGCCGCGATGCTCGAGCAGAAGATCGCGCACCCCAAGGCCGGCGCCAACACCGCCTGGGTGCCCTCGCCCACCGCCGCCACGCTGCATGCGCTGCACTACCACCAGGTCAGCGTGACCGCGGTGCAGCAGGAGCTGGAAAAGATCGACGCCGACGCAGAGCGCGACAACATCCTCGACGCACTGCTGCAGGTGCCGATCGCGACCGAAGCCAAGTGGACCGCCGAAGAACGCCAGCAGGAAATCGACAACAACGTGCAGGGCATCCTCGGCTACGTGGTGCGCTGGATCGACCAGGGCGTGGGCTGCTCGAAGGTGCCCGACATCCACAACGTCGGCCTGATGGAAGACCGCGCCACGCTGCGCATTTCCAGCCAGCACATCGCCAACTGGCTGCTGCACGGCGTGGTCACCAAGGCGCAGGTCGACGAGACCTTCCAGCGCATGGCCAAGGTGGTCGACGAGCAGAACGCGGGCGACCCGCTCTACCAGCCGATGGCCGGCAACTTCGCGACCTCGGCCGCGTACAAGGCCGCGCAGGACCTGGTGTTCAAGGGCATCGAGCAGCCCAGCGGCTACACCGAGCCGCTGCTGCATGCCTGGCGACTGAAGGTCAAGGGCGAGGCCTGAGTCTTCGCACCGGCGACTGAACGACGTTGAAAGCCGGGCTACCGCAGCCCGGCTTTTTCTTTTGTCGCGAGACTGGGCAATCCATTAGCATTCAGGCCGCCTCATCCTTCCCGGCCCTTCTCTCCTCATGAATCCGAACGCGGCACCCAAGCCCGCGGAGCGCTCACGCCTCTCCCGCATCGCACGCTTCTCACACTGGTCCGCCTCCACGACAGCGATGCTGGTCGCGCTTGCCACGGCCTTCGCCCTGAGCCAGGCCTTCCGCACCGTGGGCGCGATGATGGCCACGCCGCTCTCCCAGAACTTCGGGCTGACGCCGCAGCAGCTCGGCATGTGGGCCGGCACCTTCCATTTCACGTTCGGCGTGATGCAGCTCGGCATGGGCGTGTCGATCGACATGTTCGGCGTGCGCCGCACGGTGCTGAGCGCCTTTCCGCTGGCCATTGCGGGCGCGGTGCTGTGCGCGATGGCGCCGAGCTTCCATGCGCTGCTGCTGGGGCAGGCGCTGATCGGCGTGGGCTGCGCGCCCGCGTTCCTGGCGTGCACGGTGTTCATCGCGCGGCACTTCGATGCGGCGCGCTTCACCGCCATGTCGGGGCTGGTGATGAGCATGGCCGGCTTGGGCATCCTGTTCACCGGCACGCCGCTGGCATTGCTGATCGAAGCCGCATCCTGGCGTGCCGGCTACGCGGCGCTGGCCGGGTTCGCGGTGCTCTCGTGGCTGGTCATCTTCTGGCGCGTGCGCGAGCCCGCGCGCGCGGCGGTAGTACATGGCGGCGGGCAGCAAGTACCGGCGGAACGCCAGTCGTTGCGCAAGGCGGTGCGCGAGCTGCTGCCGCTGTTCGCCATGCCGCACACGCTGGGGCTGCTGTGCTTTGCCTGCGTGTCTTACGCGGCGTTCATCACGCTGCGCGGCTTGTGGCTCGGGCCGGTGCTGCATGAACGGCACGGCCTGTCGCTGGTGGCCAGCGGCAACGTGGCGCTGGTGATGACGGTGGCCGGCATGATCAGCCCCGCGCTGTTCGGCCGCATGGACCCGGGCGGCGCGCGGCGCGGCCGCTGGATGATGGGCTGCGCCGTCGCCGGCGCGCTGATGTTCGGTGCGATGGCGCTGACGCATTCGGCGGTCGTCGACATCGGCCTGCCGGTCATCTACGGCCTGCTCTCGGGCTACAGCGTGCTGCAGTACGCGTACACCAAGAACGCCTACCCGGCGGAGATGACCGGCCGCGCGATGGCGCTGCTGAACATGGCGATGTTCCTCGGCGTGTCGCTGATGCAGTGGACCACCGGCGTGGCCGCGTCGTGGGCGGTGGCGCACGGCGCGGAGCCGTTCCGCGCCGTGTTCCTCACGGTGGCCGGCATGCTGGCTCTGGGAACGCTCGCGTTCCTCGTGCTGCCGCGCTCGCATGGCGGTCAGTCCTCCGTGAAGCGATAGTCGGCCTTCCGCAGGGCCACCTTCTGCGCGCGCCGTTCCGCGCGATGCGTGCGCAGGTGGCGCCCGGCCTTCTGGTTGGATTCGCCGCGCGCCATCGCGGCCACCACGGGATTGCGAGGTGCCGTCGCCGGCACCGAAAAGTAGAACCGGCCCAGACGCTTGTCGTCGTCACGGGCCTTTCGTTGAGCACTCATGTGCGCACACTCCGAAAAACAGAAAGCCCCGGCGAATGGCTGCGCGGGGCCTTTGTCGATGGGCCTCGGCGGGTGCATGGATGCACGTCCGGCCGGGGCGGTCGGTGTGCGTGTCAGGTGTTCAGGAAAAGCTTCATTGATTGGTGCTGTCGCCCGGGAGGTTGGTCGTCACCGGGCGCGGTGAGAAAAGAAACTGTTGCCGAAAAACGAAGGGCGGATTCTGGCGAGCGCCTGCACGAACCGCAAGGCCGACATGCGCGGCTGTGGCGCAAAGCCGACGCGGCACAAATCTGCAACCGGGTGCGAATCCAAACGCGAAGCGGCCCCGTATCCGATCCAAGCGCATCGCGCCTCCGAGCTGTTGGCGGTTTCCACAGACACCTTCAAGAACCATTCTTTCCAGGAGCCTTCAATGAAAAAACTCATGATTGCGGTCGGCGTTTCGGTCCTGCTCGGCGCTTGCGCTGGCGGCATGGGCATGAGCGGCAGTGGCAGCAGCGGCATGTCGTCGAACCCGATGGTCGGCGGCGCCGCGATGTACCCGACGAAGGACATCGTCGACAACGCCGTGAACTCGAAGGATCACACGACCCTGGTCGCCGCGGTCAAGGCCGCAGGCCTGGTCGACACGCTGAAGAGCCCCGGCCCGTTCACCGTGTTCGCGCCCACCAACCAGGCCTTCGCCGCGCTGCCGGCAGGCACCGTCGACACGCTGCTCAAGCCCGAGAACAAGCCCACGCTGACCAAGGTGCTGACGTACCACGTGGTGCCCGGCCGCATGGACGGCCCCGCGCTGATGAGCGCGATCAACGCGGGCGGCGGCAAGGCCGTGCTGAAGACCGCCAGCGGCGGCACGCTGACCGCGACGATGAACGGCGGCAACATCTGGGTGACCGATGCCAAGGGCGGCACCGCGATGGTCACCATCGCCAACGTGTACCAGTCGAACGGCGTGATCCACGTGATCAACAAGGTGCTGCTGCCGGGTTGATCCTCCTTCAGGTCCGCTGCGCGGCGTCCGCCTCGTCGCGCAGCCATTGGGCGAAGTCCTGCGCGTCGCGGTTGCCCGCGGCGCGCTTCGACATCTCGACGAAGTAGGCGCGGCGCGACACGGCGCCTTCGCCCAGCGGCGCCACCAAGCGGCCGTCTCTCACGAGTTCGCGCAGCAGCGGCATCCGGCCGATCACCACGCCCTGCCCCGCCACCGCCGCGGCCACCGCGTCGGCATAGTGGGTGAAGCGCAGCGTGCTCTTCATGCGCAGGTCGGCCAGGCCCATCACGCGCAGCCAGGGTTCCCAGTCGGTCGTCGCCGTTTCGCTGGGGTCGGCGTAGTCGACCGTGAGCAGCGTGAGGCCCGACAGGTCCGACGGCGCATGCAGCGCATCGGCGAGCCTGGGCGCGCACAGCGGCACCACCGATTCCTCGAACAGCGCCGGCCCCACGCCACGGCTGATCGGCGCGAAGCGCACGGCGATGTCGATGCGGCTGCTTTCCAGGTCGAGCACATCGAGCGTGGCCGACACGCGCACGTCCACCTGCGGATGGGTGCCGGTGAAGCGCGCCAGCTTGGGAATGAGCCAGAGCGACGCGAAACCCGGCGTGGTGGTGATCGCCACCTGGCGCGGCGCGGAGTTGGCGCGCACGCGCGCGGTGGCGTCGCGCAGGCGCTCCAGGCTGTCGGTGACGGCGCGCTGCATGACGCCGCCGGCCTCGGTGAGCGACAGCGCGCGGTGGCGCCGCTCGAACAGCAGCACGCCCAGGCTGGCCTCCAGCTGCTGGATCTGCCGGCTCACCGCCGACTGCGTCAGGTGCAGTTCGCCGGCCGCGAGCGTGAAGCTCAGGCGCCGCGCCGCGGCCTCGAAGGTGCGCAGCAGCTCGAGCGGCGGCAGCTCGCCGGCCGGGGCTTTCGCATTCTCTGGGTGCATGCAACGAGTTCCGAATGACCGCGTGTAAGTGCGGGGCCGGCTCACTATATTCATTCGTATCACGAATGCAATGGAGCTTGCCATGAGCACCTCTCCCACCAAATCCGGAGCCACCCCGCGCTTTCACGTCAGCCTGCCGACGCGTTCCGTCTTTGCCGTGCCCGACGGCGCCGGCGTGGGCATCGAATGCCGCAGCGGCTCGGTCTGGGTCACCCTGGACCGCGACACGCGCGACATCGTGCTCGCGCCGGGCGAGCGCTTCGAGAGCACCGAACACCGGCGAGTGCTGGTGTCGGCGCTGGAGCCGTCGTGCATCACCGTGTCGGATGCGCAGCCGGCCGCGATTCCCCTCGCCAGGCGCACCGGCACGCGGTCGCCTTGGCGACTCCTGCCCCACGGGTTGTCCCCGGCTTGACCGGGCACCATGGGCGTCGAACCATCGATGCCCATGAGCCCCGATGCATCCCGATTGCCGCCGCTGTCTGACGGGCGGCTTTTTTGCTTTGGGGCGTCCGGCATTTCACAGGCTTCCTGAACGAAGGACATGAACATGGCAGAGGCATACATCGTTGCCGCGGCGCGCACGGCCGGCGGCCGGCGCGGCGGCAAGCTCGCGGGCTGGCACCCGGCGGACCTGGCGGCGCAGGTGATAAACGCGCTGGTGGCACGCAGCGGCATCGACCCGGCGGCGGTGGAGGACGTGATCCTCGGCTGCGTGAGCCAGGTGGGCGAGCAGGCCACCAACATCGCGCGCAACGCGGTGCTGGCGTCGAAGCTGCCTGAATCGGTGCCGGGCACATCGGTCGACCGGCAATGCGGCTCGTCGCAGCAGGCGCTGCACTTCGCGGCACAGGCCGTGATGTCGGGCAGCATGGACGCGGTGATCGCGGGCGGCGTCGAGAGCATGACGCGCGTGCCGATGTTCACGCCCAACGTGCTGCCCGCGAAGGCGGGGCTGGGCACCTACATGAGCCCCGCGATGAAGGCGCGCTACCCCGGCGTGGAGTTCAGCCAGTTCACCGGCGCGGAAATGATCGCCAGGAACTACGGCATCGAGAAAAGCGCGCTCGACCGCTACGCGCTGGAGAGCCACCACCGCGCGATCGCCGCGACCCGCGTGGGCGCGTTCGACGACGAGATCGTGCCTGTCGACGTGCTGCTGGCCGACGGCACCCGCGGCGGCGAGGCGCACACGGTGGACGAAGGCATTCGCTTCGACGCGACGCTCGAAGGCATCGCGGGCGTGAAGCTGATCGCCGAGGGCGGGCGCTGCACCGCCGCCACCGCGAGCCAGATCTGCGACGGCGCGAGCGGCGTGCTGGTGGTGAACGAGCGCGGCCTGAAGGCGCTGGGCGTGAAGCCGCTGGCGCGCATCCACCACATGAGCGTGATGGGGCACGACCCGGTCATCATGCTGGAAGCCCCGCTGCCCGCGACGCAGCGCGCGCTGAAGAAGGCCGGCATGAAGATCGGCGACATCGACCTGTACGAAGTGAACGAAGCCTTCGCGCCGGTGCCCATCGCATGGCTGCAGGCGCTCGACGCCGACCCGGCGCGGCTCAACGTGAACGGCGGCGCCATCGCGCTGGGCCATCCGCTGGGCGCCTCGGGCACCAAGCTCATGACCACGCTGATCCACGCGCTGGCGAAGCGCGGCAAGCGCTACGGCCTGCAGACCATGTGCGAAGGCGGCGGCATGGCCAACGTGACCATCGTGGAAAGGCTTTGAAGGCGATGAGCGACCAGGCTTTCATCCTCCACGCGCTGAACGACGGCATCGCCACGCTCACGCTGAACCTGCCGGCCAAGCTGAACCCGATCGCGCGCGAACTGCAGGTCGAGCTGCGCGACGCGCTCGAGCGCATACGCGACGACCGCACGGTGCGCGCAGTGATCCTCACCGGCGCCGGCAAGGCCTTCTGCGTGGGCGCCGACCTGAGCGCGATGGCGCCAGGCGAAGCCGGCAAGTCGCTCGGCACGCAAACCGCCGAGTGGATGCAGGAACTCAGCAATCCGCTGATCGAGACGCTGCGCACCCTGCCGGTGCCGGTGGTGGCCGCGGTGAACGGCCCGGCAGCCGGCGCGGGCGTGGGCCTGGCGCTCGCGGCCGACGTGACCATCGCGGCGCGCAGCGCCTACTTCTACCTGCCCTTCCTGCCCAAGCTCGGCATCGTGCCCGACCTCGGCTGCACCTGGGCCATTCCGCGCCGCGCCGGACGGGCGCGCGCGATGGGCATGGCGCTGCTCGACGAGCGCGTGGACGCGGAGCGCGCGGTGCAGTGGGGCCTGATCTGGTCCTGCGTGGACGACGCGCAGCTGATGGAGGAAGCCACCGGCGTCGCGCAGCGCCTCGCCCGGCTGCCGGCGCATGCGGTCGTCGAGGCGCGCGAGGCCTTCGACGCCTCGGAGCGCCACTCGCTGGGGGAACAGCTGCACTACGAGAGCGAACGCCAGCGCGAGCTGATCGACCGGCCGAGCTTTCGCGAAGGCGTGAGCGCCTTCCTGCAGAAGCGCCCGCCGGTCTTCGAGAGCCGCTGACATTCCGACACCGGCGTCCGCTGGCGCCGGCCCGGGGGCTGCGTGACAATGCCGCGCATGCCCATCCCCAATGCCTTCTACGCCCAATCAGGCGGCGTCACCTCGGTCATCAACGCGTCGGCCTGCGGCGTGATCGAGACGGCGCGCCGGCACCCGGAGCGCATCGGCAAGCTCTACGCCGGGCGCAACGGCATCATCGGCGCGCTGACCGAGGAGCTGATCGACACCGGCGCCGAACCGGCCGAAGCCATCGCGGCGCTGCGCACCACGCCGTCCGGCGCCTTCGGCTCGTGCCGCTACAAGCTCAAGTCGCTGGAGAAGAACCGGCGCGAGTACGAGCGGCTGATCGAGGTGTTCAAGGCGCACGGCATCGGCTACTTCTTCTACAACGGCGGCGGCGATTCGGCCGACACCTGCTTCAAGGTGAGCCAGCTGTCGCAGTCGATGGGCTATGCGCTGCAGGCCATCCACGTGCCCAAGACCATCGACAACGACCTGCCGCTGACCGACTGCTGCCCGGGCTTCGGCTCGGTCGCGAAATACGTGGCGGTGTCGACCATCGAGGCCTCGTTCGACGTGCGCTCGATGGCGGCGACATCGACCAAGGTGTTCGTGCTCGAGGTGATGGGGCGGCATGCGGGATGGATCGCCGCGGCCGGCGGGCTCGCCGCGGACCAGGGCATTCCGGTGGTGGTGCTGTTCCCGGAGATCGAGTTCGACAAGGTGCGCTTCCTGGCGCGTGTCGACGAACTGGTGAAGCAGCACGGCTATTGCTCGGTGGTGGTGTCCGAGGGCTGCCACCACCTCGACGGCACCTTCCTCGCCGAACAGGGCACGCGCGATGCCTTCGGCCATGCGCAGCTGGGCGGCGCGGCGCCGGTGGTGGCGCAGATGGTCAAGGACGCGCTGGGCCACAAGTTCCACTGGGCCGTGGCCGACTACCTTCAGCGCGCGGCGCGCCACATCGCCTCGGCCACCGACGTGAAGCAGGCCTACGAGCTGGGCCAGCGCGCGGTGGAGCTTGCGCTGGAAGGCCGCAACGCGGTGATGCCGACCATCGAGCGCATGTCCGACGTGCCGTACACCTACCGCATCGGCAGCGCACCGCTGGAGGCGGTGGCGAATGTCGAGAAGCCGATGCCGCGCGATTTCATCTCGGACGACGGCTACGGCATCACCGAGAAGTGCCGCCGCTACCTGCTGCCGCTGATCGAGGGCGAGGACTACCCCGCCTACAGCGGCGGCCTGCCGGTGTACACCACGCTGCGCAACCTGGCCGTGCCGAAGAAGCTGCCGGCCTTCGAGATCGCATGATGGCAACCGGCACGGCGGTCATCGACGCCACGCGCTGCCCGCTGTGCGGCGGGCCGAACCGCTGCGCGATGGAGATCGAACGCGAGACCGGCCGGGCGCAGCCGCCCTGCTGGTGCATGCAGGTCGACTTCAGCAATGCGCCGCTGACCAACCTGCCGGAAGAAATGCGCGGGCTGGCGTGCATCTGCATGCGCTGCGCAACGGGCGCCGCGCCGCAGCGTCAGGACTGAGCGGCGTCCTGGGACTGCGACTGGGTCTGCGTCTGCGATTGCGTCTGGGGCTGCACAGCCTCCGGCGCGGCCACCTCGCCCGACATCACCATCGACGGCGTATCGCCCTGCCGCTGCTGCGTGATCACCTGGTGGATGAACTGCAGCTTGCCCACGGCCGTGCGCGGCAGCACGAAAGGGTAGTAGTCGGGCTGGCCCATGCTGCGCGACAGCTCGTTGAGCACGTTGGTGAGCAGCACCCAGCCGTTGATGAAGTCGAGGAACTGGCCGGCATCGGGGTGGTCCGGCTGCCACAGGTCGTCGAGGGTGAACAGGTCGTTCGTGAGCTCGACGTTGGCCGCATCCACGCCGAAGCTCATCGCGGTGTCCGCCGTGTCGGCCATGTGCAGGTAGTGCGCCCAAGTCTCGGCCCAGTCTTCCCACGGATGCGTGCTGGCGTAGCTGCTGACGTAGCGGTCGGTCCAGTCGGGCGGCGGGCCCTGTTCGTAGTGGGTCTGCAGCGCGGCCGCGTAGTCGGCGCGCTCGTCGCCGAAGAGCGCGCGGAAGTCGTCGATCCACGGCGTGGGCTGCACCAGCAGGTCCCAGTAGTAGTGGCCGATCTCGTGGCGGAAATGGCCGAGCAGCGTGCGGTAGGGCTCGCGCATCTCGGCGCGGATGCGCTCGCGCACGGCGTCCTCCGCCTCTTCGGCGTTGAGGGTGATCACGCCGTTGTCGTGGCCGGTCATGACGTGCGGGCCGCCCGGCACGTTGCTCAGGAAGTCGAAGGTCATGCCGTGCACCGGATCGGCGTGGCGGCTCACCACGGGCAGGCCGAGCGCGAGCAGCTGCGATATGAGCCGGCGCTTGGCGGTTTCCAGCTTGCGCCAGAGTTCGCCGTTGCTCTCCATCGACAGGTCGGGAATGGTGCGGGTGACGCTGCACGCGAGGCAGTAGCCCGGTGCCAGGCCGTGCGGGTCGGCGGGCGGCTGCTCGCCTTCACGCGCGGCCGGCACCATCCAGCTGCAGGCGGCGGGCGTCATGAGGTTGGCGCAGCGGTGGTAGGTGGGGCCGTGCGGGTCGCCGAACACGGTGAAAGTGTCGGGCTGCGCGCCTTCGCCTTGCGCCGGCGCGAGCGGCACGACGCCGAGGCGGTCGACCACGTAGCCCAGCGGCGTGTGGCAGGCCAGGCATTCGCTGTTGCGCAGGAACACGGGGCGCCCGCACTGGCAGCGGTAGGCCCGGCTGACGGTGGGCGCGGCGAGCTCGGTGGCGAGCGTGGACGCGCCTTCGGGTTCGGCGGCGGCCGGGGCGCCGCCTTGCGGATCTTGGGCTTCGGTCAGGGAATCCATGTGGTTGTCTTGATCTTCTGGAAGACGTCTTCTGGAAGACGCGGAGGGGACAGCCGGGCCATTGTGCGACCCGCGCGCACGGCCCCCATCGCGCAAACACCGATATGCTTGTAGGACGACGGACCCCGAGACATTCCGCCGCCCCATGACCTCCCCACAGACACCCGAAGAAGCCGCGAGCACGCCGGCCCCGCCCTCCATCGGCACGCTGCGCCAGCGCTATGGCGAACGCTATCGCTGGTACCTCCTGCTGTCGGTCATGGTGGGGACGATGGCGTCGATCATGTCCTCGACCATCGTCAACGTGGCCATTCCGGGCATGAGCCATCACTTTTCGCTCGGGCAGGAGCGCGCGCAGTGGGTGAGCTCGGGCTTCATGGTGGCGATGACGGTCTCGATGCTCACCACGCCGTGGCTGCTGTCGCGCTACGGCTACCGGCGCACCTATGTCGGCACGATGGTGCTGCTCCTGCTGGGCGGCATCGTGGGCGGCGTGGCCAACGACTTCTCGCTGGTGCTGTTCGCGCGCGTGGCCGAAGGGCTGGCGGCGGGGGTGGTGCAGCCGATTCCGGCCATCATCATCCTGCGCGCCTTCGAGCCGCACGAGCAGGGGCGCGCGAGCGGCATCTTCGGCATGGGCGTGGTGCTGGCGCCGGCCATCGGGCCGAGCATCGGCGGTGTGCTGGTCGACCTGTTCGGCTGGCGCTCGATCTTCTTCATGGTGGTGCCGTTCTGCCTGGCCTCGCTCTGGCTGGCCTACAAGTTCGTGCCGACCACGGCGCCCGGCGGCGTGGCGGCGGTGCGCGGCGGCGGGCTCGACGGGCGCGGGCTGGCGCTGGGCACCATCGGCACGCTGTGCCTGCTCAACGGGCTGGTGGCGCTGCGCGGCGATTCGCCCCTGCAGGCAGGGCTGCTGCTGGCCGGCGCGCTGGCGGCGTTCGGCGCCTTCGTGTGGTGGCAGCGGCGGCTGGCGGCTTCGGGCGGCACACCGCTGATGAACCTGGCGCTGTTCCAGTACCGGCAGTTCGCGATGGGCAGCGTGGTGGCGTTCATCTACGGCACGGCGCTGTTCGGCTCGACCTACCTGCTGCCGGTTTACATGCAGGTCGGGCTGCACCTGTCGGCCTCGCACGTGGGCACCATCCTGCTGCCGGCGGGCATCGTGCTGGCGCTGACCATCGCCGGCGTGGGCCGGCTGGCCGACAGGCATCCGACCTGGGTGCTGGTGACCATCGGGCTGGCGCTGCTGGCCGCGTCGTTCGCGCTGATGATGGTGCTGCGGCTGGACAGCGCGCTGTGGCTGCTGGTGGCGTTCGCGATCATCGGGCGCATCGGGCTGGGTTTCATCCTGCCCTCGCTCAACCTGGGCTCGATGCGGCCGCTGGCCAAGCCGCTGATTCCGCAGGGCGCCAGCGCCATCAACTTCGTGCGCATGCTGGGCGGCGCGGCCGGCGTGAGCCTGTGCGCCATCGTGCTCGAGTGGCGGCTGGCGGCGCACGGCGATTCGCTCGCCAACCCGATGAGCAGCCCGGCGCGGCTGGCCGCCTTCGACGAGGTGTTCGCGATGCTCGCGGGGCTGTGCGCGCTGGCGATCTGCGCGGCCTGGCAGCTGCGGCAGGGGCCGGCGGAGACTGTGCGCAAGCCTGGGTAAACCCCGGCGGCGGAAGACGGGGCTTTCGATTTCAATTGTTATCAGTTGTATCGAACTCGCCAGCGAGCCCCATTCCCATGCATCGCAGAAATTTCATTGCCGCTTCGGCGGCGGCCGTCGCCGTGCCCGCGCTCGGGCTCATGGCTTCCGCCCAGGCCGCCGAAAGCGGCGTGGCGGACACCGAAATCGTGCTCGGCCTCACCGGCATCCTGAGCGGGCCGCTCGGGGCGCCGATCAAGGTCGTGGTGGCCGGCGCGGGACTGGCTTTCGACGCGGTGAATGCGCAGGGCGGCCTGTCGGGTCGCAAGATCCGGCTGGTGTCGCTCGACGACGAGCTGGTGCCCGAGAAGGCGGTGGCCAACTACGAGAAGCTGCTCGCCGAGCACCGCGCCTTCGCCTTCTTCGGCTGCGTGGGCTCGGGCACCACCGCGGCGGCGGCCAAGTTGCTGAACCAGAGCGGCGCGCCGATGGTCGCCGGCTATGCGGTGTCGGATTCGGCGCGCGAGAAGGTCGCGGGCTCCGGCTACTTCGTGCGCGCCACCTTCGCGCGCGAGGCGCAGGCGCTGGTTCAGCACCTGACGACCATCGGCGTCTCGCGGATCGCGGTGGCCTACCTCGACAACCCCGGCGGCGCCGAAGTGGCCAGGCTGGTCGAGGCCGCGCTCGCCACGCTGCAGCTCAAGCCCGTGGCCGCCGTGCCGGTGAAGGGCGACGGCTCGGCCAACGAGGCCTCGGGCAAGGCGCTGGCGGACAGCAAGGCGCAGGCGGTCATCATGTACCTGGGCGGCGGCATCGGCGGCGAGGTGATGAAGAGCGCCTGGGCCGCGGGCGGGCGCCAGATGTTCTATGGCATGTCGATCGTGCCGGGCGACGTCACGGCGCGGCTGGTGGGCGACAAGACCAGCGGGCTGGCCATCTCGCAGATCGTGCCCTACCCGTGGAGCGAGGTGGACGCCGGCGCAAGAGAGTATCGGCAGCTCGCCGAGCGCGCCAAGGTCGACGTGGGCTATCTGAGCTACGAAGGCTACGTGAACGCGCTGGTGATGATCGAGGCGCTGCGCCGCACCGGGCGCGACCTGACGCGCGCCAGGCTGCATGCCACGCTCAAGGCGATGAAGCTGCGGGTGAACAACATGGATATCGATTTCACCGGCGCCAGCAACACCGGCTCGCGCTTCATCGAGATGGTGCGGGTGACGAAGGAAGGCAAGTTCCTGCGCTAGCGGACGCCCGGCCGCGCGAATCGCGGTCTAATTGCGGGCATGTGTCAATTGCTAGGGATGAACTGCAACACGCCGACCGACGTGACCTTCAGCTTCACGGGGTTCGCGCAGCGCGGCGGCCGCACCGATCACCACGCCGACGGCTGGGGCATCGCGTTCTTCGAGGACCGCGGGCTGCGCCACTTCGTGGACCACCAGCCGGCGTGCGAATCGCCGGTGGCCGAGCTGATCCGGCGCTATCCCATCCAGAGCCGCAACGTCATCGCGCACATCCGCAAGGCGACGCAGGGCGAGGTCAACCTGCAGAACTGCCACCCGTTCGTGCGCGAGCTGTGGGGGCGCTACTGGGTGTTCGCCCATAACGGCGACCTGAAGGAATTCCGCCCGCGCCTGCACGGCAACTTCCACCCGGTGGGCAATACCGACAGCGAGCATGCCTTCTGCTGGATCATGCAGGAGCTGGCCAAGTCGCACGCGGGAGTGCCGAGCATCGAGGAGCTGACGCTCACGCTGCGCGAACTGGCGCCGCAACTGGCGAGCCACGGCACCTTCAACTTCATGCTGTCCAACGGGCAGGCGCTGTGGGCCCACGCGTCGACCAACCTCTGGTACGTGGAGCGGCAGCATCCGTTCGTCACCGCGCAGCTCTCCGACGAAGACCTGGCGATCGACTTCGCGCAGCACACCACGCCCAGCGACCGCGTGGCGGTGGTGGTGACGGCGCCGCTCACGACCAACGAAACCTGGACGCAGTTCGCGCCCGGCGAGCTTCATGTGTTCGTGGACGGACGGCTTTCGGGGTACTGAAGCCGAGGTTGCAACCTTTCTACTGACACATTTTCGCAACAGTGCAATAAAGTATCAGCGGACGGACGAAAGTGCGAGAACAATAACTGTTCTCATTTGCATCTTTCGAACCGTCCATGCCCGCATCTCATTTCCATCTTCGGCCTGTCGTGGCCGCAACGCTGCTCGCGCTCCATGCCGTGGCGGCACTGGCCCAGAACAACGCGGCCGAACCGGCCGCCGCAACGGCGTCGAGCGGCACGCTGGCCACGGTGAACGTGGAAGCCAGCGCCGACGCATCGGCCGAGGGCCTGGCCAAGCCCTATGCCGGCGGCCAGGTGGCACGCGGCGGGCGCGTCGGCATCCTGGGCACCCAGGACATGATGAGCACGCCCTTCTCCAGCACCAACTACACCAACGAGCTGATCCAGGACCAGCAGGCCAAGAGCGTGGCCGACGTGCTGCTGAACGACCCGTCGGTGCGCCAGGCGCGCGGCTTCGGCAACTTCCAGGAGCTGTACGTGGTGCGCGGCTTCCCCGTGTACTCGGACGACGTGTCGTACAACGGCCTCTACGGCATGCTGCCGCGCCAGTACATCGCCTCCGAATTCTTCGAGCGCGTGGAAGTCTTCCGCGGCGCCAACACCTTCCTGAACGGCGCGGCCCCCGGCGGCAGCGGCATCGGCGGCGCGATCAACCTGCTGCCCAAGCGCGCGCCCAACGAAGCGCTCACGCGTGTCGGCTTCGGCGTGCAGAGCGGCGGCCAGGGCTTCGTCAATCTCGACCTGGCCCGCCGCTTCGGTCCCGACGACAGCCTGGGCGTGCGCGTGAACGCGGTGCGCCGCGAAGGCGGCACCGGCGTGAACAAGGAAAGCCAGCAGCTCAGCGCCTTCGGCGTCGGCCTCGACTGGCACAACCGCAACGTGCGCCTGTCGGCCGACTTCGGCTACCAGGACTACGACCTGAAAGACGGCCGCCCGAGCCTGACGCCCTCGTCCACGCTGCCGATCCCGCGCGCGCCCGACGCCCGCACCAACTTCGCCCAGCCCTGGACCTATTCGAAGGAAAAGGACAAGTTCGCCACCTTCCGCGGCGAAGTCGACATCACCGACAACATCACCGCCTGGGCCGCCGGCGGCGTGCGCCGCAGCAGCGAAGACAACGTGCTGTCGAACCCGACGCTCACCGACGCCTTCGGCAACACCAGCAACACGCGCTTCAGCAACACCCGCGAAGACCGCATCGGCACCGGCGAAATCGGCGTGCGCGGCAACTTCACCACCGGCCCGGTGAAGCACACGCTGGTGGCCTCGGCCGCCAAGTACAGCAACGACCGCGACAACGCCTACGCCATCTCGGCGCAGAGCGTGCGCAACAACATCTACACGCCGTACGCGTCGCCCTACCCGGTCGCCAACGGTGCTTTCGTGGGCAACACGCTCGACGACCCGCGCCTGACCGACCGCATCGAAACATCGAGCGTGGCCGTCGCCGACACCATGGCGTTCATGGACGACCGCCTGCTCGTCACCCTCGGCGCGCGCCGCCAGACCATCAAGCAGACGAGCTACGCCTACAACACGCTCAAGCAGACCAGCGACTACGACAAGAGCAAGACCACCCCGGTGGCCGGCGTCGTGTTCAAGATCACGCCGACCGTCTCGGCCTACGCCAACTACATCGAAGGCCTCGTCAAGGGCAACGTGGCGGGCACCACGGTGAACAACCGCCCCGTCACCAATGCCGGCGAAATCTTCGCGCCGTACCAGGCCAAGCAGAAGGAGATCGGCGTCAAGTACGACGGCGGCACGCTCGGCGCCAGCGCCGCGTTCTTCACCACCGACCAGCCGACTTACTACTACGCCGGCCAGACCTACGGCCTGTACGGCAAGCAGCGCAACCAGGGCCTGGAGTTCTCGGTGTTCGGTCAACCGGCCAAGGGCCTGCGCCTGCTCGGCGGCCTGACGCTGCTGGACGCCAAGCAGAAGAACACGCAAGGCGGCGCCACCGACGGCCTGACGGCCATCGGCGTGGCCAAGCAGCAAGCCAACCTGGGCGCCGAATGGGACGTGCCGGGCCTGCGCAACCTGTCGCTGAACGCCCGCGTGCTCTACACCTCGAAGCAATACGCCAACGCCGCCAACACCCAGTCGGTGCCGTCGTGGACGCGCTTCGACATCGGCGCGCGCTACCTGGTCGACCTGGGCAACGGCCGTGCGCTCACGCTGCGTGCGCGCATCGACAACCTGTTCAACAAGTCGTACTGGGCCTCGGTGGGCGGTACGCAGGGCAGCAACTACCTGGTGCTGGGCGCGCCGCGCACCTTCTCGCTGAGCGGCACCATCGACTTCTGACGCTGGAGCTCAGCGGCCCTGCGGCTGCAGGGTCGCTTCCAGCGCATCGATGAACATCGCCGGCACGTCGAAGCCGGTCTGCTCGGTGATTTCCTGGAAGCAGGTCGGGCTGGTCACGTTGATTTCGGTGACCGAATCGCCGATCACGTCGAGCCCGATCAGCAGCAGCCCGCGCGGCGCGAGCACACGGCCGATGGTTTCCGCGATCTCGCGGTTGCGCGCGGTCAGCGGCTGCGCCACGCCCTTGCCGCCGGCCGCAAGGTTGCCGCGCACCTCGGTGCCTTGCGGAATGCGCGCCAGCACGAAGGGAGCCGGCTCGCCCGCGATGATCAGGATGCGCTTGTCGCCCTGGACGACCTCGGGCACGAAGCGCTGCACCATGATGGTCTCGGCGCCGTCCTTGTTGAGCGTCTCGACGATGGAGCCGAGGTTCAGCGCGTCCTGCTTCACGCGGAAGATGCCCATGCCGCCCATGCCGTCGAGCGGCTTCAGGATGATGTCGCCGTGCTCCGCGTGGAAGTCGCGCACTGCCTGCGCGCTGCGCGTGACCAGCGTGGGCGTGACGAACTGCGGAAACTCCATGATCGCGAGCTTTTCCGGGTGGTCGCGCAGCGCGCGCGGCGAGTTGACCACCCGGCCGCCCTCGCGCTCGGCCTGCTCCAGCAGGTGCGTCGCGTAGATGTACTCGGCGTCGAAGGGCGGGTCCTTGCGCATCAGCACCGCGTCGAAGTCCTTCAGCGCCTTCGACTCGGTGATGTCGACGCGGTACCAGTCCTTCGCGTCGCCCGTCAGCGTGATCTGCTGCACCGTGGCGGTGACGAAACCGCCCGACTTCCACTGGATGTCCTGCGGCAGGCAGGCGGCGATGCGGTGGCCGCGGCGCTGGGCCTCGCGCATCATCGAGAAGGTGGTGTCCTTGTAGATCTTGAAATGATCGAGCGGGTCGGCGACGAAGAGGATGTTTTTCATCAGGCGTTCTTTCTTGCGGTGCCACGAACGGCGGGCGCCGCCGGGTATCGGGGCGCGATGTTGCCGGAAGCGGCGATGTCCTTGCCGGCCGGGGCTTTTTCTCCATGCGCGCGGCCGGGCTGGAGCAATCGCATCGCGCGATTGTGCCGGGAGCCGTCAGCGCCAGATTGTCAACAATCTGAGCGACACAATGTCAACCATCGGGCACGGGACTTGCACGAACCCGCTTGCGACATCCCGCCGTGCACCGCCATGGCCCAGCAAGATTGGAGAACCCCGTGGAAGCATCCGTTTCGCAGCAGCACCATCCCGCGCTCGACCCCGCCGCCGTGGTGGACGAGTTCCTTCGCCTGGTGATGATTCCCGACCCCCAGTCGGCCTCGCGCTTCACCGCACCGGACATCCGCATCCGCTTCACCGGCAACCGGCCGATGCAGGCACCCGGCGACACCTCGGCCTTCAATGCGAAGCGCTATGCGTGGGTCAAGAAGAAGATCGAGCGCACCGAGACGGTGGCCGGCGGCACGCCCGAGGAAACGGTGGTCTACAGCCTCGGCACGCTCTACGGCGCATGGCCCGACGGCACGGCGTTCGACGGCAATCGGTACGTCGACCGCTACGTGGTGCGCCACGGCCTGATCGTGCAGATGGACGTGTGGAACGACAGCGCCGAATGGCTGCTGGTGCGCGCCGGCCTCGCCGTGCTGTGACGAGGCCGCCGGCATGACGACGCGCTGGCCCGACCGGCTCCCCACGCACGACCGCTTCGACTACCTGCCCATCACGCGGCGGCCCGGCTACGTGTGGCCGAACGGCGCGCGGCTGGCGGTGTACATCGGCTTCAATGTCGAGCACTTCGCCTTCGGCGACGGGCTGGGCGCATGCATCGGCCCGGCTTCGCCGCAGCCCGACGTGCTCAACCACGGCTGGCGCGAGTACGGCAACCGCGTCGGCGCATGGCGCTGCCTCGATCTGTTCGACGCGCTCGCGCTGCCCACGGGCGCGCTCGTCAACACCGCGCTGTACGACCACTGCCCCGAACTGGTCCAGGCGCTGGTGGCGCGCGGCGACGAACTGATCGGCCACGGCCACAGCAACGCCGAACGCCAGGGCGTGCTCGACGAGGCGCACGAGCGCGCGCTGCTTCAGCGCTGCCGCGAACGCATGCTGCGCGAGAGCGGGCAGGCGCCGGCCGGGTGGCTCTCGCCATGGATCTCGGAAAGCGCCGTGACGCCCGACCTGCTGGCCGAGACCGGCTACCGCTACACGCTCAACTGGTGCCACGACGACCAGCCTCTGCGCATGCGCACGCGCGGTGGAGAAGGCTCGCTGTGGTCGGTGCCGTATCCCCAGGAGCTCAACGACATCCCGATGATCGTCGGCCGCCTGATGGACGCGAAGGACTTCAGCGCGATGGTGATCGACAACTTCGAGGAAATGCTCGAACAGTCGCGCACGCAGCCGCTGGTGATGGGCCTGGCGCTGCATCCGTACATCGTGGGCCAGCCCTACCGGCTGCGGCATTTGCGCACCGCGCTCGCTTATCTGGCGCGTGCGCGCGACCGGGGCGACATCTGGTTCACCACGCCGGGCGCGATCGCCTCGCACGCGGAACAGATTGCGAAGGAACGGCCGGGGGAGTTCGCCTGAGGCGCTCCGCCAGGCCTCAGATCTCGATCTTCGAGCCCAGCTCCACCACCGCGTTGTTCGGTAGTCCCAGGAACGCCGCCGCTCCGCTCGCGTTGTGGTGCATCTGCGCGAACAGCTTCTCGCGCCACGGCGCCATGCCGCTGCCGAGCGTGGGAATCACCACGTCGCGCGACAGGAAGTAGCTGGTCGTCATCGCCTCCAGCTGGCAGCCGCGCATGCGCGCGTTCTCGAGCGCGCGCGGCAGGTCGATGTCGTTCTTGAAACCGTAGTGCACGATGATCTGCCAGCAGTGGTGGCCCAGCGGCTCGATCTCGATGCGCTTGTCCATGGGGATCCAGGGCACCTCGTGGTTGCGCACCGTGACGAACATGTTCTGCTCGTGCAGCACCTTGTTGTGCTTGAGGTTGTGCAGCAGCGCATTGGGCACCACGCCCGGCTCGGCCGTGAGGAACACCGCCGTGCCGTCCACGCGCACCGGCGGGCTCACGAACACCGAGTCGAGGAAGGACTTCAGGTCGATGGCGTCGGCATGCTGCGCCTCGCCCATGAGGCGGCGGCCTTCCTTCCAGGTGATCATCAGCGTGAAGACGAAGCCGCCGATCATCAGCGGGAACCAGCCGCCTTCGAACAGCTTGAGCAGGTTCGAGGCGAAGAACATGAAGTCGACGAAGAAGAACACCGCCGTCGAGCCGATGCACAGCAGCAGCGGCAGCTTCCATGCATAGCGGATCACGAAGAAGGTCAGCACCGTGGTGATCAGCATGTCGGTGGTCACGGCAATGCCGTAGGCCGCGGCCAGGCTGCTCGACGAGCGGAACATGACCACCGCCAGCACGATGGCCACGAACAGGCCCCAGTTGACCAGCGGAATGTAGATCTGCCCGGCCGTGCGCACGCTGGTGTGCTCGATGTTCAGGCGCGGCAGGTAGCCCAGCTGGATGACCTGGCGCGTGACGCTGAAGGCACCGGTGATGAGCGCCTGCGACGCGATCACCGTGGCCAGCGTGGCCAGCAGCACCAGCGGAATGAGCGCCCATTCGGGTGCCATCATGAAGAACGGGTTCTTCACCGCCTCGGGGTTCTCCAGCAGCAGCGCGCCCTGGCCGAAGTAGTTGAGCGTGAGCGCCGGCATCACCACCGAGAACCACGCGATGCGGATCGGGCTCTTGCCGAAGTGGCCCAGGTCGGCATAGAGCGCCTCGGCACCGGTCACGCACAGCACGGTGGCGCCCAGCAGGATGAAGCTGGTGCCGGGGTTGTCCCAGATGAACTTGAGCGCGTAGAACGGGTTCAGCGCCTTGAGGATTTCAGGGTGGTGCACGATCTGCGACACGCCCAGCACCGCGATCGACAGGAACCACACCAGCGTGACCGGCCCGAAGAACTTGCCGATGCCCGCCGTGCCGCGCTTCTGCACCACGAACAGGCAGAACAGCACGACCAGCGTCAGCGGAATGACGTAGTGCGTGAAGTGCGGCGACACCACTTCCAGGCCTTCCACGGCCGACAGCACGGAGATGGCCGGCGTGATGACCCCGTCGCCATAGAACAGCGATGTGCCGAAGATGCCCACCACCAGCAGAAGATGGCGCAGCCTGGGCTTGTCCGCCACCGCGCGCGAGGCCAGCGCGAGCATCGCGACCAGCCCGCCCTCGCCTTCATTGTCGGCGCGCAGCACCAGCACCACGTACTTGATGGAGACGATGACGGTGAGCGTCCAGAAGAACATCGACAGGATGCCGTAGACGTTCTCGACCGTGAACGGCACGTGGCCGTGGCCGAAGACTTCCTTGACGGCATACAGGACGCTGGTGCCGATGTCGCCGTAGACGACGCCGATGGCGCCGACGATCAGGCCGGCGGAGATGGTTTTGGGGGCTGACACGAAGTCGATGGGAAAAGGGCTGGCTGTATCAATCGACGTGTCAGACACGCGGGGGAGCGATGGCGGCGGATTCCGCGCCATGCATCCCCTCCGCCCTTTGGGTTCCGTTGATGTGGGGCCGCTATTTTGCCGCCGCCCGCCGCCGCCGCAAGCCGGCCCCCGCAATCATTCGTAGATTTCGGCGTCCGGGTTGGTGGCTTCCATCTCGTAGCTGGCGGCCACCATGGCCAGCCGGCCGACGACGCCGTACATGTAGAAGCGGTTCGGCGCACTGGCGCCGGGCTTGGCGCCGGGCTGCGGCAGATGTGCGCTCTCGGAGAAGGCCAGCGGCACGAAGCTCGCGCCCGGCAGCTTGAGGTTTTCGTCGGGCGCCTGCTCGGCATGCACGCGGTAGAAGCCGCCGACCACGTAGCGGTCCATCATGTAGACGACCGGTTCGGCCACGCCGTTGTGCACGCGCTCGTTGGTGAGCACGCCTTCCTGGACGATAAGCTCGGTGGGTTCGCGCAGCTCGCGCAACTCGCGTGCTTCCCGGCTGTTGGCGGCCTTGGCGGCCGACGCGCCGCGCGGCTTGCCGATCAGCGCCTCGACGTCTTTCACGTCTCGCACCGTCACCACGCCCGGGCTGCCGCTGTCGCTGTGGCCGCCCTTGACCACCACGAACGGCTTCTCGTTGATGCCGTATTCCTTGTATTTGCGGCGCACCTTGGTCAGCACCGCGTCCACGTGGCTGGTCAGAACGTCGATGCCGCGGCCCTCGGCCACGTCGACGCCCTCGGCGCGCGCATAAATCGGGTTGATGAGCCATGGGTCGATGCCCAGCAGCTTGCCGAAGCGCTTGGACAGCTCTTCGTAGCTGTGCAGGTGGTTGCTCTTGCGACGCACCGACCAGCCCGCGTGCAGCGGCGGCAACAGGTACTGCTCGTGCAGATCCTCGAGGATGCCGGGCGTTCCCGCGGAAAGCTCGTTGTTGAGCAGAATTGTGCAGGGATCGAAGTTCTTCAGCCCCAGGCGGCGCTTGGTGCGCACCACCGGCTCCAGTGTGACGACGTCGCCGCCGGGCAGTTCGATCTTCTTGGGCGACTTGATGGCCGGGTCGATCGACCCGACGCGCACGTTGAGTCCCGCCATGTGGAAGATGCGCACCAGTTGCGCGACGTTGGCTAGATAAAACGTGTTCTTGGAGTGATTTTCCGGAATGACGAGCAGGTTGCGCGCCTCCGGACAGATCTTCTCAATGGCTGCCTGCGCCGCCTGCACGGCCAGCGGCAGCATTTCCTTGGTGAGGTTGTTCCAGCCGCCGGGGAACAGGTTGGTGTCGACCGGGGCGAGCTTGAAGCCGGCGTTGCGGATGTCCACGGCGCTGTAGAACGGCGGCGTGTGTTCCATCCATTCGAGCCTGAACCAGCGCTCGATGGCGGGCATCGAGTCGAGCACCCGCTGCTCCAGTTCGTTGATCGGGCCGGTCAGGGCGGTGACGAGATGCGGAACCATGCGGCGGCCTTGTTGGTTTTGTGCTTAAAGGTAGAGCGGAATTGTAGGATTTGGGGATGGCCGCCCCAATGACAAGACGGGAGAAAGCGGACTTGCCTCAGCCGATCCGCTCTCCACGGCTTCTCAACTCCGGACTTCGCCCTGCCCGAGCACGACGTACTTGAGCGAGGTCAGTCCTTCGATGCCGACCGGTCCGCGGGCGTGGAACTTGTCGGTGCTGATGCCGATTTCGGCACCCAGCCCGAACTCGAACCCGTCCGCGAAGCGGGTGCTCGCATTGACCATGACGCTGGCCGAGTCGACCTCGCGCAGGAAGCGCTGCGCATGCACATGGTCGCGCGTGACGATGGCGTCGGTGTGATGGCTCGAATAGCGGTTGATGTGGGCGATGGCCTCGTCCACGCCGGCCACCACCTTGATGCTGATCACGGCGGCCAGGTATTCCTCGGACCAGTCCGACTCCACTGCATCGACCACCCTGGCCTGCGGATCGATGGCGCCGTCGGCGCGCAGGATGCGGGCGGCCTCCGGGTCGCAACGCATTTCCACGCCCTTGGCCGCGAAGATGGCGGCGATCTCGGGCAGGAAGTCTTCGGCGACCGTGGCCGACACCAGCAGGCCTTCGGCGGCGTTGCAGGGGCTGTACTTCTGGGTCTTGGCGTTGTCGACGATGCGCAGCGCCATGTCGAACTCGGCCGTGTCGTCCACGTACACGTGGCAGTTGCCGTCCAGGTGCTTGATGACCGGCACCTTGGCGTCGCGGCTGATGCGCTCGATCAGACCCTTGCCGCCGCGCGGGATGATCACGTCCACGAACTCCGGCATGGCGATCAGCTGGCCGACGGCTTCGCGGTCGGTGGTCTGCACCAGTTGCACCGCCTCGACCGGCAGGCCGGCTTCGGCCAGCGCCTCGGACACCAGCAGCGCCAGCGCCTTGTTCGATTCGATGGCTTCCGAGCCGCCGCGCAGGATGGCCGCGTTGCCGCTCTTGATGGCCAGGCTCGCGGCCTCGATGGTCACGTTGGGCCGGCTCTCGTAGATCATGCCGAAGACGCCGATCGGCACGCGCATCTGGCCCACGCGGATGCCGCTGGGCTGCTGCTTCATGCCGATGATTTCGCCGATCACGTCGGCCATGCCGGCCAGTTGCTCGGAGCCCTGGGCGACGGTCTCGATGACCTTGGGCGTGAGCTTGAGGCGGTCGACCATCGGCGCCGAGAGGCCGGCGGCCGTGGCGCGCTCCAGGTCTTTCTGGTTGGCCGTGGCCAGCACCGGGCCGGCTTCGCGCAGGCGCCGGGCCAGCGCCTTCAGTGCTATGTTTTTGGTAGCTGCATCCGCACGGGCCATGAGGAATGCAGCGGCTTTGGCTTGCAGACCCAGGGTCTGCATGTGCTCGCTGACGTTGAACGCGTTCATGCCCCTATTTTCCCACGCCGATCCGCGGCCGGGCTGCGGCGGGCTTTTTGATGGCTGGAGCCATCCTCGGATCAGGCGCGGATCAAGCCAGTCAAGCGCGCCTGGGGCCTGCCGCCGCGCTGCTGCAGGCGCGGCACAGCATCAGCGCCAGCCGCTGCAGCGCCTGCCAGCCGCTGGCGGGCCAGTCGGGCTGCTTCAGGCCCTTCACGATGCCGTCGACCACGTGCGCGGCGCGCAGCAGGCGGGTCAGCATGCGGTCGTCCAGCCGGGGCAGCACGCGCTCGAAGGCACGCTCGCGCGGACCCCAGATGCGGTTCTCGCGCAGCGCCATCGGCAGCGGACGGCCCGAGGCCATGGCGTCCTTCACGCGCTTGAGTGCGCGGATGTCCTCGGCGATCGTGTAGTGCACCAGCACCTCGGCCTCGCCCTCGGCCTGCAGGCCGTCGAGCATGCGCGCCACGCGCTGCGGGTTGCCGGCCAGCACGGCTTCGGACAGCTTGAACACGTCGTAGCGCGCCACGTTGTTGACTGCGCCCTCCACCTGTTCCCAGCTGAGTTCGCCCGCCGGGTGAAGCAGCGCGAGCTTCTGGATTTCCTGGTGCGCCGCGAGCAGGTTGCCCTCGACGCGGTCGGCAAAGAACTGCAGCGTGCGCTGGCCTTCGTCGCCGGGCATCACGCGCTGGCCCTGCTGGCCCAGTCGCTGCGCGATCCACTGCGGCAGCGCATTGCGCTCGATCGGGTCGACCTGGATGCTCGCGCCGTTGTTCTCCAGCGCCGAGAACCAGGCGCCGGTGCGCGTGGCCTTGTCCAGCCGCGGAAGCATCACCAGCGTGAGCGTGCTGTCGTTGCCGGGCGCCGACTCGGCCAGCTGCTGCAGCGCCGCGCTGCCGTCCTTGCCGGGCTTGCCCGACGGAATGCGGATCTCCACGATCTGCTTGTCGGCGAACAGCGAGAGCGAGCCGCCGGCCGCGAGCACCGCGCTCCAGTCGAAGTGCGCGCCGGCCACGGTGTACGAGCTGCGCTCGGTGTAGCCCTGCGCGCGCGCGGCGGCGCGGATGGCGTCGGCCGCTTCCTGCGCGAGCAGCGGCTCGTCGCCGTGGATCGTGTAGAGCGGCTTCAGGCCCTTCTGCAGATGGGCCCCGAGCGAGGCGCTGGCGAGTTGCATCGACGGATTACAGCGACTTGACCGCGGCGATGCGGCGCATCAGCTGCTGCGCGATGTCCGACTGCATGTCGCGGAACAGCAGGTCGGCTTCGCCTTCCTTGGCCAGCGCGTTGGTCTCGTTGAAGCTCAGGTCGCGCGTCTGCGAGACATCGGCGGCCGGAATCAGGTCCTTGCCGCCGGGAGTGCGCAGCCGGAAGCGGATGCGCAGCTGCAACTGCAGCTCCCGCACCAGGCCCGCCGAATTGGTCGAGATCACGATGCGGTTGCGGTCCTCGCCCAGGATCTCCAGGATCACGTCGGCCTTGGACGCGTCTTCCGGCGGCAGCACGGTCACCGAACCGGTGGCCCGCAGCTCGCGCCGGATCTGGTTGATCATGGCCGTGTTGCCCGACACCGACAGCGTCTTGAACGCAAACACCGGCGCCTTGCGCAGCTCGAAGCCGCAGCCGGCCAGGCCGAGCGAGGCGCCGGCCGCCGCCAGTCCGAGGAGAAGGCCGCGGCGCGGCAGCGAGACATTGCGATTGTTCATGCTTGAGTCGTTCGTTCAGAGAACCACGTTGACCAGGCGGCCGGGAACCACGATCACGCGCTTGGGTGGCGCGCCTTCGGCGAAGTTGACGAAGTCGTCGCAGGCCAGCGCGAGCTTCTCGATCTCGTCCTTCGAGGCGCCGGCCGGCACGCTGAGCTTGCCGCGCAGCTTGCCGTTGACCTGCAGCATGAGCTCGATCTCGTCCTGCACCAGCGCGCCGACGTCGACCGTGGGCCAGGGCGCGTCGAGCAGGCCGCCCAGGTCCTTGTCGTAGCCGAGTTCGTTCCACAGCTGCTGCGCGATGTGCGGCGTGGCCGGGTACAGGCAGCGCAGCAGGATGCCGAAGCCCTCGCGCACCGCGGCGGCGTCGCCCGCGCTGCCGTCGGGCTTGAAGCCTTCCAGCGCGTTGAGCAGCTTCATCGCGCCCGACACCACCGTGTTGTATTGCATGCGCTGGTAGTCGTAGTCGATCTGGCGCAGCACGGTGTGCACTTCGCGGCGCAGCGCCTGGGCGCCCTTGCCGAAGGTCTGGCCGGCCAGCGCGGCGGGAGCGACGTCGGCCTGCGCCGCGCCGAAGTTCCACACCCGGCGCAGGAAGCGGTAGCTGCCCTCGACGGCCGCGTCGTTCCACTCCAGCGTGGCTTCGGGCGGCGCGGTGAACATGGTGTACAGGCGCGCGGTGTCGGCGCCGTACTTCTCGATCAGGTCCTGCGGGTCGACGCCGTTGCGTTCGCTCTTGCCCATCTTGCCGACGCCGCCGTACTCGACCTTCGTGCCGTCTGCAGTGGTGCCGCCGATGATGCGGCCCTGCGCGTCGAGCACGGTCGTGACCTCGGCGGGCGGGAAGTAGTCCTTGCCGCCCTTCTCGTTGCGCTTGTAGAAGATGTGGTTGAGCACCATGCCCTGCGTCAGCAGCTTGCTGAAGGGCTCGTCGGCCTTCAGCAGGCCGAGGTCGCGCATCACCTTGGTCCAGAAACGCGCATACAGCAGGTGAAGAATGGCGTGCTCGATGCCGCCGATGTACTGGTCCATCGGCATCCAGTAGTCGGCGCCACCGGCCACCATGGCTTCGTCGTTCTTCGGGTCGCAGTAGCGCATGAAGTACCACGACGAGTCGACGAAGGTGTCCATGGTGTCGGTCTCGCGCCGCGCGGGCTTGCCGCAGACGGGGCAGACCACGCCGGCATGGAAGCCTTCGTGCTTGTGCAGCGGGTTGCCCGAGCCGTCCGGCACGCAGTCGGTCGGAAGCACCACGGGCAGGTCCTTCTCGGGCACCGGCACCGCGCCGTGTTCTTCGCAATGGATGATCGGGATCGGCGTGCCCCAGTAGCGCTGGCGGCTCACGCCCCAGTCGCGCAGGCGCCAGGTGGTCTGCAGCTCGCCCAGGCCCTTCTGGCCCAGCGCATGCGCCACGGCGGCCACGGCCTCCTTGTAGCTCATGCCGCTGAAGTTGTCGGAGTTGATGGTCACGCCGCGCTGCTTGTCGCCGTACCAGTCCTGCCACTTGTGATAGTCGAAGTGCGGCTCGTCGTCGACCAGCACCACCTGGATGATCTCGATGCCGTACTTGTTGGCGAAGGCGAAGTCGCGCTCGTCGTGCGCGGGCACGCCCATCACGGCGCCGTCGCCGTAGCCGATCAGCACGTAGTTGCCGACCCACACCGGCACCTGCTCGTCGGTGATCGGGTGCGTCACCGTGAGGCCGGTGGGCACGCCCTTTTTCTCCTGCGTGGCGAGCTCGGCCTCGGTGGTGCCGCCGCTCTTGCACTCCTCGATGAAGGCCGCGACCTTGGGGTCGAGCGTGGCGGCGTGCGCGGCCAGCGGATGCTCGGGCGCCACGGCGCAGAAGGTCACGCCCATGATGGTGTCGGCGCGCGTGGTGAACACGTACATGCGGCCGTCCTGGATCAGCTTGCCGTCGGCACCCTTGATGTCATGGGTGAAGGCGAAGCGCAGGCCTTCGCTCTTGCCGATCCAGTTCTCCTGCATCAGCTTGACGCGCTCGGGCCAGCCCGGCAGCTTGTGCTGGGTGTGCTCGAGCAGTTCCTCGGCGTAGTCGCTGATCTTCAGGTAGTAGCCCGGGATCTCGCGGCGCTCGACCGTGGCGCCGGTGCGCCAGCCCTTGCCGTCGATCACCTGCTCGTTGGCCAGCACGGTCTGGTCGACCGGGTCCCAGTTCACGACCTGGGTCTTGCGGTAGGCAATGCCCTTTTCGAGCATCTTCAGGAACAGCCACTGGTTCCACTTGTAGTAGCTCGGGTCGCAGGTGGCGATCTCGCGGCTCCAGTCGATGGCCAGGCCCATGGCCTGGAGCTGGCCCTTCATGTAGGCGATGTTCTCGTAGGTCCACTTGGCCGGCGGCACGCCGTTCTTCAGCGCCGCGTTCTCGGCCGGCAGGCCGAAGGCGTCCCAGCCCATGGGCATCAGCACGTTGTAGCCGCTCATGCGCAGGTAGCGCGTGAGCATGTCGTTGATGGTGTAGTTGCGCACGTGGCCCATGTGCAGCTTGCCGCTGGGATACGGCAGCATCGAGCAGGCGTAGTACTTCTTGCGGCTCGCGTCCTCGGTGACGCGGTAGGCATCGGCGGCGCTCCATTGCGCCTGGGCAGCGGACTCGACGTCGCTGGGTTTGTAGCTGGGATTCATGGCGGTTCGGCAAGAGCCCGGCGCAAGGCGGCCGGGAACGCGGGATTATCGCGCCGGACTAGACTCGTCCCCAGGCTTCGCGCACTTCGTGTCGCTTCTCCTTCCCCCTGCCGGGGGCAATGCCGGCGGCCCGCCGAAGCCGGCTCCACGGCATTTCGCGGAATAACGAAGCCCGAACAGTGCGCCACGGGATGGAATTCGCCATGAAATTGTTTTTGAAACATCTTGTCCTGTGCTTCGCCGCAGTCGCCGCCACGCCGCTGTGGGCACAGCACAACGACAAGCCCCTGCGCATCGTCGTGCCCTTCGCCACCGGCGGCGCCCAGGACGTGATTGCCCGCTACCTGGGCGCCAAGCTGACCGACAGGCTGGGCCAGCCGGTCATCATCGACAACAAGGCCGGCGCCGGCGGCATCGTGGCCGCCGACGCGGTGGCCAAGGCGACCGACGGCGCCACGGTGCTGCTGGCCACGGGCGGCGCGGTCACGATCGCTCCCCACCTGCAGGCCAGGCTGCCCTACGACCCGGCGCACGAGCTGGTGCCGGTGGCCCTGGTGGCCGACACGCCCATGACGCTGTCGGTGCGCACCGAAAGCCCCTACAGGACCGTGGCCGACGTGCTGCGCGACGCCAAGGCCAGGCCGGGCCAGGTGACCTACGCCTCGACCGGCAACGGCACCGTCTCGCACCTGACCGGGGCGCTGCTGGCCCAGGCCGGCGGCGTGGACCTGCTGCACGTGCCCTACCGGGGCGCGGCGCCCGCCATGACCGACCTGCTGGGCGGGCAGGTGGCGACCATCGTGACCAGCGTGGCCTCGATCGAGCCCATGGTGGCCAGCGGCAAGGCGCGCGTGCTGGGCACCTTCTCGCGCGTGTCCCTCCCCGGCATGGGCTCGGCGCCCACCATCGGCGAGGCCACCGGCCTGCCGGGCATGGAAGTGCCGGTCTGGGTCGGCGTGATGGCGCCGGCACGCATGCCGGCGTCAGGCATCGAGAAGCTGTCGGCGGCGCTGATGGAGGTGTGCAACCTGCCGGAGACGAAGCAGCGCTTCGCCCAGCTGGGCGCCGTCAACACCTGCGGCGGCCCGGCCGCGCTGGGCAAGGTCGTGACGGAAGACAGCCAGCGCTGGGCCAAGGTCATCAAGCAGGGCGGGATCAAGGTTGAATAAATCGGCACACCGCGTCGGCATCGCCGGCGCAGGGGCGATCGCGCTGGCCAGCGCGGCGTGGCTGCGGCAGGCGGGGCACGGCGTGACCGTGTGGTCGCCGGGCGGCCGGGGCGCGGAGGCCCTGCGGACGCAGGCGCTGGAAGCCGGCGGCATCCAGTCGTTCTCGGTGACGGTCGAGGTCGCCGGCGACGCGGCCGGCCTTTGCGCGGCGTCGGACGTGCTGCTGCTCGCCCTGCCCGTCAACGGCCACAGGCGGGTGATGGACGCGCTGCTGCCCTTCCTGCGCGACAGCCAGACGGTGATCGTCAGCTCGATGGCCTCGCTGTCGTCGCTCTATCTCCATGAGGCAGCCAGGCAAGCCGGCCGGCAGATCACCGTGGCCAGCTTCGGCACGACCGTGCTGACCGCGCGCCGGGCGTCGGCCACGCAGGTCAAGGTCATGACGCGGCGCAAGGCGGTCGGCGTGTCCGCCCTGCCCGGCGCGAAGGCGCACGAGGCCGTCGCCCTGTGCAGCGCACTCTTCGGCGACGGCTTCTTCGCGCAGGAAAGCGCCCTCGCCAGCGCGCTGGCCAACGTCAACCCGCAGTCGCACGGTCCGCTCGCGGTGTTCAACTGGACCCGCATCGAGCGCGCCGAGAACTGGCCGCAGTACCACTGCATGACGCCCGGCGTGTCGCGCGCAATCGAGGCGCTCGACCAGGAGCGCCGCGCCGTGGCGCGGGCCTTCGGCATCGAGCTCGGCCCCATCGAGGCGCACTTCGCGCGTTCCTTCGGCACCACGTCGGAAAAGCTGGCGGACATCGCCGCCGAACTGCACGCCAAGCGCGGCGGCCCGCCCGGCCCGGTGCAGGCCGACACCCGCTACGTGACCGAGGACATGCCCTACGGCCTGGCCTTCATCGAGGCACTGGGCGCCATCGCCGGCGTGCCCACGCCCGCGACCCGCACCATCGTGGACGCGGCCTCGCTGGTCAACGGCATCGACTTCCGCCGCGAGAACGACCTGCTCGAACCGCTGGGCCTGGCGAACGAAACCGTCGCCGGGCTGCTCGCGCGGCTGTAGCAAGGGCGGCGGCCCGGGGCGCGCACGGGGCTTGCCACTGGCCCGAATCTCGCATGCCACAATGATTTTTCCGACCACAGGGACCGGCATGGGCACCAGCGACAAGAGCAGCGACAAAGGCGGCAGCGAATGGTGGCGCGGCGCGGTGATCTACCAGATCTATCCGCGCAGCTTCAGCGACAGCAACGGCGACGGCATCGGCGACCTGCCCGGCATCACGGCCCGGCTCGACCACGTGGCGGCGCTCGGCGTCGATGCGGTCTGGGTCTCGCCCTTCTTCCGCTCGCCGATGAAGGACTTCGGCTACGACGTGTCCGACTACCGCGCGGTCGATCCGCTGTTCGGCACGCTGGCCGACTTCGACGCCATGCTCGCGCGCATGCATGCGCTGGGCCTGAAGCTCATCATCGACCAGGTGCTCTCGCACACCTCCGACCAGCACGCCTGGTTCGCCGAAAGCCGCAGCTCGCGCGACAACCCCAAGGCCGACTGGTACGTGTGGGCCGACCCCCGGCCCGACGGCACGCCGCCCACCAACTGGCTGTCGGTGTTCGGCGGCTCGGCCTGGCAGTGGGATTCGCGGCGGCGGCAGTACTACCTGCACAGCTTTCTGGCCGAGCAGCCCGACCTGAACTTCCATTGCGCCGAGGTGCAGGAGGCCTTGCTCGGCGAAGTGCGCTTCTGGTGCGAGCGCGGCGTCGACGGCTTCCGCTTCGACGCCTGCAACCACCAGTTCCACGACGCGCTGCTGCGCGACAACCCGCCGGCCTCGCCCGCGTCGATCGACGAAGTCAGCACGGTTCGCGCCGACAACCCGTATGCGATGCAGCAGCACCTGTACGACAAGAGCCAGCACGAGAACCTGGCGTTCCTCGAAAACCTGCGCCGGCTGCTCGACGGCTACGGCGCGGTCGCGCTGGGCGAGGTCGGCGACGAGAACGCACCGCCCGTCATGGCGCAATACACCGAGAGCGGCAGGCGCCTGCACCTGGCCTACAGCTTCAGCCTGCTCACGGCCGACCACAGCCCCGGGCACCTGCGCCACCAGGTGGAGGCGCTCGACGGCGCGCTGGCGCCCACCGGCGGCTGGGGCTGCTGGGCCGTGTCGAACCATGACGTGCCGCGCGTCGCCACCCGCTGGAGCGGCGGCGCACCCGCCGACACGCGCCGCGACCGCCTCTGGCTGACGCTGCTGCTCACGCTGCGCGGCAGCGCCAGCATCTACCAGGGCGAGGAACTCGGCCTGCCCGAGGCCGAGGTGCCCTTCGAGCTGCTGCAGGACCCCTACGGCCGGGCGTTCTGGCCTGAGTTCAAGGGCCGCGACGGCTGCCGCACGCCGATGCCCTGGACCGCCGACGCGCCGCACGGCGGCTTCACCACCGGCACGCCCTGGCTGCCGGTGTACGGGCCGCACCTGCCGCTGGCCGTCGAGCGGCAGGCCGACGAACCGGGCTCGATGCTGGCCTTCAGCCGCGCCCTGCTGCGCTGGCGCCGCACACAGCCGCTGCTGCGCACCGGCGGCATCGCCTTCATCGACGCACCCGAGCCCCTGCTGCATTTCGAGCGCAACGACGGGAACCAATCGCTCCACGCGATCTTCAACCTGGGAAGCGCGCCGGTGTCGATGCCCTCGACCGATCGGTTGCAGTCAGTGCAGCCTCTCGTCGGACAACCGCTCGCGCCGACTTCCGCCGTGCAGACCGTGAACGAAAAGCGCATGCTGGTGCTGGCGCCCTATGGCGTCTTCATCGGCATGCCCGCCGAAGAAGGAATGAGCTGACCGCCATGCCCCCGAAGCCGTTGTCCGAATCAGAAATCCACGCGCTCATGCGCGCCGAACATGGCGATCCGTTCGCCGTGCTGGGGCCGCACGAGACCGCCGAGGGCCTGGAGGTGCGCGCGCTTCTGCCCGGCGCGCAGCGCGTGGCGGTGGTGCATTCGCGCACCGGCTGGCCGCTGTCGATCCTTTCGCGCCACGGCGAGTCGGACCTCTTCAGCGGGCTGGTGCCGGCGGCCGAGGCCCGCATGGGCTATTCGTTCCAGATCGACTGGGACGCCCACACCTCGCGGCTCGAGGACCCCTACCGCTTTCCGTTCGTGCTCGGCGACACCGACGTCTGGCTGCTGGCCGAGGGCACGCACCTGCGACCGTGGGAGCGGCTGGGCGCGCACCTGCGCGAGATGAACGGCGTCAAGGGCGTGGCCTTCGCGGTCTGGGCGCCGAATGCGCGGCGCGTGTCGGTGGTCGGCAACTTCAACAACTGGGACGGCCGGCGCCACATGATGCGGCTGCGCCGCGAGTGCGGCGTGTGGGAGATCTTCGCGCCGCACGTGACGGTGGGCGATGCCTACGAATTCGAGATTCTTTCGGCCCACGGCGAAGTGCTGCGCAAGGCCGACCCGTTCGCGTTCTCGGCGCAGCTGCGGCCAGACACCGCCTGCGTGGTGCAGCCGCTGCCGGCCGCCGTGAAGATGCCCGAGGGCCGCGCCGAGGCCAACGGCCGCCACGCGCCCGTCAGCATCTACGAAGTGCACCTGGGCTCGTGGCGCCGCAAGAACAACGGCCACGAGTGGCTCGACTACCGCGAGCTGGCCGACACGCTGGTGCCCTATGCGCGCGACATGGGCTTCACGCACATCGAGCTGCTTCCGATCAGCGAGCACCCGTTCGACGGCTCCTGGGGCTACCAGCCGATCGGCCTGTACGCGCCGACCTCGCGCTTCGGCACGCCGGGCGACTTCCGGCATTTCGTCGAGGCCGCGCATGCGGCGGGGCTGGGCGTGATCCTCGACTGGGTGCCCGCGCACTTCCCGACCGACGCGCACGGCCTGGGCCGCTTCGACGGCACCGCGCTTTATGAGTACGCCGACCCGCGCGAGGGCTTCCACAACGACTGGCAGACGCTGATCTTCAACTACGCGCGCACCGAGGTGCGCAACTACCTCGTCGGCAATGCCCTCTACTGGCTGGAGCGCTACGGCGTGGACGGCCTGCGCGTGGACGCGGTGGCCTCGATGCTCTACCGCGACTACAGCCGCAAGGCGGGCGAGTGGATACCCAACACCTTCGGCGGACGCGAGAACCTCGAGGCCATCGACTTCCTGCGGCGCATGAACCGCGTGGTGGGCGTCGAGCGGCCCGGCGCGGTGACGCTGGCCGAAGAGTCGACCAGCTTCCCCGGCGTGACCCGCCCGCCCGAAGACGGCGGCCTGGGCTTCCACTACAAGTGGAACATGGGCTGGATGAACGACACCCTGGCCTATGCGGGCACCGACCCGGTCTACCGCAAGCACCACCACCAGAAGATCACCTTCGGGCTGATGTATGCGCACAGCGAGAACTTCGTGCTGCCGCTGTCGCACGACGAGGTGGTGCACGGCAAGGGCTCGCTGATCGGGCGCATGCCGGGAGACGAGTGGCAGAAGTTTGCCGGGCTGCGCAACCTGTATGGCTACCTCTGGGCGTATCCCGGCAAGAAGCTGTTGTTCATGGGGGGCGAGTTCGCGCAGTACGCCGAGTGGAACGCGGACCGCAGCCTGGACTGGCATCTGCTGGAGCACGCGGCGCACCAAGGCGTGCGGCGGCTGGTGCGCGACCTGAACAACGTGTACCGGCATTTTCCGGCGCTGCACGAGCTCGACCATGACGGCGGCGGATTCGAGTGGATCGTGCATGACGATGCGGATCAGTCGGTGTTTGCTTTTATCCGGCGGGCTCGTGACGGAGCATTCGTCATTGCTGTCTGCAACTTCACGCCTGTGCCTCGGCATGGGTATCGGCTGGGGGTTCCTCTTGCTGGTTCTTATCGGGAGATCATCAATACGGATGGGGTTGTTTATGGCGGGAGTGGCGTGGGAAACGGGGTTGTCGAAAGCGAGCCTGTTGCTTGGCATGGGAAAGCGGACTCCTTGTCTGTCAGCTTGCCGCCTTTGGGTACTGTGATGTGGGTGTTGGTTTGATGTTTTTGGGTGTTTGTTTTCCGGGGCCGGGTCTCGCCCCGGCAGGCGACCTACTTTTCTTTGCTTCGCCAAAGAAACGTAGGCAAAAGAAAGGCGACCCTGCTGTCTGCGTCCCTTCGCTTCGCTACGGGCAACCTGCGGTGCTCGACTCCGGCGGGGGTCCGCAGAACTCGCTTCGCTCAAACAGCTGCGGCCCTGATCCCGCCTGCGTCTGCGCTCCTCGGCGCAGCCAGAAGGGATTGGGAAACCAAACGCGCCATCGCTGCGCTCGGCGCGGTGGCGCAGCCGCGCAGCGGCTTTGCCACACGGGGCCGAGCGACGCAAAGGCCCGAGTGGGTTCCCCTCCCCTCTGGCTGCGCCGAGGAGCGGAGCGTTTCGCGGATCAGGGCTCGCAGCTGTTTGAGCGAAGCGAGTTCTGCGAGACCCCGCGAAACGCGAGCACCGCAGGTTGCCCCGTAGCGCAGCGAAGGGGTCGCAGACAGTGGGGTCGCCTTTCTTTTGCCTACGTTTCTTTGGCGAAGCAAAGAAAAGTAGGTCGCCTGCCGGGGCGAGACCCGGCCCCGGGCAGCAAGCCCCCTGCAAGGCAAGCAGCATGCTGAGCCCAGGCCACCCCTTCCCCCTGGGCGCAACGGCCACAGAACAAGGCATCAACTTCGCCCTGGCGGCCCCAGCAGCCGAGGCAGTAGACCTCTGCATCTTCGACACCACAGGCAATAACGAACAACAGCGCCTGAGACTCCCGCAACAGACAGACGGCATCTGGCACGGCCATCTCCCCAGCGGCAAGCCAGGCCTCGTCTACGGCTACCGAGTCCACGGCTCCTGGTCCCCAAAAGAGGGCAAGCGCTTCAACCCCGCCAAGCTTCTGCTAGACCCCTACGCCCGCGAAATCGTCGGCACCTACGACGGCAGCGACATTTTCCTAGGCCACGACCCCGCCAACCCATACCAGAGGGACACGCGAGACAACGCCGCAGCAGCCCTCAAAGCCCGGGTAGCGGCAGCAACACCACAAAGCAGCGAACGCCTGGCCGGCCACGCCCGCATCCCTGCATCCGACCGCGTCCTCTACGAACTGCACGTCAAGGGCCAGACAAAGCTCCACCCCGCCGTGCCCGCACCCCTTCGAGGCAGCTACGCGGGACTGGCCGAGCCCGCCGTGCTCGACCACCTCCAGCGCCTGGGGGTCACCACCCTGAGCCTCATGCCCGTGCAGCACCGCGCCGACGAACAGCGCCTGCTGCACATGGGCCTGAGCAACTACTGGGGCTACAGCACCATCGGCTGGTTCGCGCCCGAAGCCCGCTACTGGAGCGGCCGTCCCGGCACCACGCCCGCCGGCGAGTTCCGGGCGATGGCCGACGCGATCCACGCGCGCGGCATGGAGCTGGTGATCGACGTCGTCTACAACCACAGCGCCGAGACCGACGAGTTCGGCCCCACCCTGTCGCTGCGCGGCATCGACAACGCCCTGTACTACCGCCTGCGCCCCGACGACCGCGCGCTCTACGAGAACTGGGCCGGCACCGGCAACTGCCTCGACCTGACCGAGCCGCGCGTGCTGCGGCTGGTGATGGACAGCCTGCGCTTCTGGGCCTGCGAAATGGGCGTCGACGGCTTCCGCTTCGACCTGGCCCCGGTGCTGGGCCGCAGTGCAGGCAACGGCGACTTCGACCCGCGCGCGCCGTTCTTCGCGGCCATCGCGCAAGACCCGGTGCTGTCTCGCACGCTGCTCATCGCCGAGCCCTGGGACCTGGGCCCCGGCGGCTATCGCCTGGGCGAATTCCCGCCCGGCTGGCTCGAGTGGAACGACCGCTACCGCGACACCCAGCGCGGCTTCTGGCTGCGGCAGGACCACGAGGGCGACGGAAAGGCCGGCCTTGGCGAGTTCGCGCACCGCTTCACCGCCTCGAGCACGCAGTTCGCGCACGACGGCCGCGCGCCGACCGCCAGCGTCAACTTCATCACCGCGCACGACGGCTTCACGCTGCGCGACCTCGTCAGCTACAACGAGCGCCACAACCTCGCCAACGGGGAAGGCAACCGCGACGGCCACGGCCACAACCTGAGCGACAACTGCGGCGTCGAGGGTCCGAGCGACGACCCCGGCGTGCTGGCCCTGCGCGAGCGGCTGCGGCGCGCGCTGCTGGCCACGCTGATGCTTTCCCAAGGCACGCCGATGCTGCTGGCCGGCGACGAGCTGGGCCACACCCAGCAAGGCAACAACAACGCCTACTGCCAGGACAACGAGACCACCTGGCTTGCCTGGATCGGCGCCCCGTCCGATCCCGCGAGCGACGCGGCCCGCATGAGCGCCTTCGTGGCGCGGCTGGCGGCGCTGCGGCGCGAAGCCCCGGCGCTGCGCAACGCGCGCTGGTGGCCGGCCGAGCCGCCCGAAGGCACGCCCCCCGGCATCCGCTGGCTGCGCCCCGACGGCGAGCCGATGACCCCCGCCGACTGGCAGACAGGCACGGCCCTTGCAATCCTCTTTGCCGCGAGTGATGCAACGGATGAAGCAAGCGAAAGAAAGCAAAGCGCATGGCTGGTGATGGTGAACGCGGGGCCGGACACCGTGCAGTTCAGGCTGCCCGGGGGCGCCTGGCGGCTGTGCCTGTCGAGCGATCCCGCATACGACCCGGGGAACCTGGCGCGGCCGCTCGACGGCACGGCGCAGGTGCCTTTCTCGAGCCTCGGAATTGCAAGAACGTAGGAGCCAGCCGCGCAGCGCGGTGCTAGTCTCGATGCAGAAACTCTGACGGCGGACGAATCACGACAAGCAAACAAACGAACGAATGGAGACTTCAGGATGGACAACCTCGCACCCCAAGCGCCACAGCAACCGCAGCACGAGCTGCAGGCCCACCAGCTGGTCCGCCGCACCATCGCCCTGGTGCTGGCCGGCGGCCGCGGCTCCCGCCTCAAGCAGCTGACCGACCGCCGCGCCAAGCCGGCGGTGTACTTCGGCGGCAAGTTCCGCATCATCGATTTCGCGCTGTCCAACTGCCTGAACTCGGGCATCCGGCGCATGGCGGTGGTCACGCAGTACAAGTCGCATTCGCTCATGCGCCACCTGCAGCGCGGATGGAGCTTCCTGCGGGCCGAGCTCAACGAGATGGTCGACGTGCTGCCCGCGCAGCAGCGCGTGGGCGACGAGCACTGGTACCGCGGCACGGCCGACGCGGTGTTCCAGAACCTCGACATCATCCAGACCCGCTCCACGCCGCACGACTACGTCGTGGTGCTGGCCGGCGACCACATCTACAAGATGGACTACTCGATCATGGTCAAGGACCACGCCGAGCGCGGCCTGGGCTGCACCGTCGGCTGCATCGAGGTGCCGCGCATGGAGGCCACCGCCTTCGGCGTGATGCACGTGGACGGCGACCGCAAGGTCACGGCCTTCCTGGAAAAGCCCGCCGACCCGCCGGCCATGCCCGGCAAGCCGGACGTGGCACTGGCGAGCATGGGCATCTACGTGTTCGATTCCGCCTACCTCTACCGCTTGCTGGAGGAAGACAGCAAGGACCCGAACTCCGACCACGACTTCGGCAAGGACATCATTCCGCGCGCCGTGGCGGAGGGCCGCGCGCTGGCGCATCCGTTCGGCATGTCGTGCGTGACCCGCGCCATGCGCGGCGGCGACAGCCCGACCTACTGGCGCGACGTGGGCACGATCGACGCCTTCTGGGCCGCCAACCTCGACCTGGCCTCGATCACGCCGGAGCTCGACATCTACGACACCAACTGGCCCATCTGGACCTACCAGCGCCAGCTGCCGCCGGCCAAGTTCGTGTTCGGGCGCGACGGCAAGCCCGGCCTCACGACCAACACCATCGTCTCGGGCGGCTGCATCGTGTCGGGGTCGTCGGTGAGCGACTCGGTGCTGTTCTCGGGCGTGCGCGTCCACTCGTTCTGCAACATCTCGCAGGCGGTGCTGCTGCCCGACGTCGAAGTGGGACGCGGCTGCCGCCTGAGCAAGGTGGTCATCGACCGCGCCTGCGTGATCCCCGACGACATGGTGATCGGCGAGGACGCCGAGGCCGATGCCGCGCGCTTCGAGCGCACCGAAAGCGGCGTGGTGCTGGTCACGCGCGAAATGCTCAAGCGGCTTGCGCCCGCCTGATACCCACCTCCCAGCCTCCACGATGCGAATCCTGCAAGTCAGCGCCGAACTCTTTCCCCTGCTCAAGACCGGCGGCCTGGCCGACATCGCCGGCGCCTTGCCGCTGGCGCTCATGGCCGAGGGGCAGGACGCGCGCGTGCTGCTGCCGGGCTTTCCGGCCATCGTCCGCGGCGTGCGCGAACTCGCGCCCGTGGCCGAGTTCGACGCGCCCTGGGGCGAGCGATTCGCGCTGCGGCTCGGGCGCGTGGCGGTCGACGGCACGCCGGGCATCCCGGCCTACGTGATCGATGCGCCCGCGCTCTACGACCGGCCCGGCAACCCGTACGAGGACAGCGCGCGCCAGCCCTACGGCGACAACCACCGGCGCTTCGCGTTGCTGGGCTGGGCCGCGGCGCGGCTCGCGCAGGGGCTCGATCCGTCCTGGCAGCCCGAGGTGGTGCATGCGCACGACTGGCACGCCGCGCTGGCGCCGGCCTACCTGCACTTCGCGCGCGAGGCCGGCCAGATGGGCGCATCGCGCGTGGGCAGCGTGTTCACGGTGCACAACCTGGCCTACCAGGGCCTCTTCGCGCCATGGAACTTCGCGGACCTCGGGCTGCCCGGGCCCGCGTTCCAGATGAACGGCATCGAATACCACGGCCAGGTCTCCTTCATGAAGGGCGGCCTGTGCTACGCCGACCGGCTCACCACGGTGAGCCCGACCTACGCGCTGGAGATCCAGACGCCCGAGCAGGGCTGCGGGCTCGACGGGCTGCTGCGCCAGCGCAGCGGCGTGCTGAGCGGCATCCTCAACGCGGTCGACGACCAGGTCTGGAACCCGGCGACCGATGCGGCGCTGGTGCAGGGCTACCACACGCCCGAAGGCCGCCACATGGCCGGCAAGGCGCGCTGCAAGTCGGTGCTGCAGCACCAGCTGGGGCTGGCCGAGCGGCCGGACGCGCCGCTGTTCATTCTGGTGAGCCGCCTGACCGAGCAGAAGGGCCTGGGGCTGGTGCTCGACGGCCTGGACGCGCTGCTCGCGCAAGGCGGCCAGCTCGCGCTGCTGGGCAGCGGCGAGGGCTGGCTCGAAGACGCATTCAGGCAGCGCGCGGCGGCCGCGCCGCAATCGGTCAGCGTGACCATCGGCTACGACGAGACGCTCGCGCACCAGCTCTTCGGCGCGGGCGACGTGACGCTGGTGCCCTCGCTCTTCGAGCCCTGCGGCCTCACGCAGATGTACGGCCTGAAGTACGGCAGCCTGCCGCTGGTGCGCCGCGTGGGCGGGCTGGCCGACACGGTCGTCGACAGCACGCTCGAGGACCTGGCCAGCGGCGAGGCCACCGGTTTCGTGTTCGACCGCTTCGACGTGGCCGGCTACGAACGCGCCGTGCGCCGCGCCTTCGCGCTCTACCAGCGCGCGCCGGACTGGCGGCGCGTGCGCGGCAACGCGATGCGGCGGCCGGCCGACTGGGGCACTGCGGCTGCTCAGTACATCGATGTCTATCGCCAGGCGCTGGGATGAACGCCTTCTTTTCTTTTTGCCGTTTCGCGTGCTGTTCGGGGGGCGCTCACGCCAGCGGGGTACCTTGCTCCGCGAATGTCCTCCGCCCTTCGGGCTCCCCCTTTATTTCGCTGCGCAAGGCACCCCGCCGGCGTGAGCGTTCAGAGCACTGGTTGATCAGCCAGCAAGAAAGCTGCGTCCATCGTGTACAGGGCGCCGGGTGCTCCCCGCAGCGAAATAAAGGAGGAGGCCGCAGGCCGGGGGACATTCGCGGAGGGGAGTACCCGGTGCCCTGTGCACACACCCCCAACGCCTCCTGACGGCAGATCAGACACACCACCACCCACCCAAAGAGCGCCAACCATGACGATCAAAGACTTCGCCTACGACCATCCCGACCGCGACGTCGCGGCCTTCAAGCGCGCGGTGGCCAACAAGCTGATCTATGCCGTCGGCAAGGACCCGGTCGCGGCCAGCCAGGACGACTGGCTCAACGCCACCTCGCAGGCCGTGCGCGACCAGCTCGTCGAGCGCTGGATGATGACCACGCGCGCCAACTACGCGCAGGACCTCAAGCGCGTCTACTACCTGTCGATGGAATTCCTCATCGGGCGCACCTTCACCAACGCGCTGCTGGCCGTGGACCTGTACGACACCGTGCGCGAGGCGCTGGCCGACTTCGGCGTCGACATGGACGCGCTGGCCGAACGCGAGCCCGACGCGGCCCTGGGCAACGGCGGCCTGGGCCGGCTCGCCGCCTGCTTCCTCGATTCGATGGCCACGCTCGGCGTGCCGGGCATGGGCTACGGCATCCGCTACGAATACGGCATGTTCCGCCAGCGCATCGTCGACGGCCAGCAGGTCGAGACGCCCGACTACTGGCTCACGCGCGGCAACCCCTGGGAATTCCAGCGGCCCGAGGTCAACTACCGGGTGCGCTTCGGCGGCCACGTGCAGAAGCGCGAGGGCGCCAACGTGCCGCCCGGCGCGGTCGACTGGGTCGACACCCACGACGTTCTGGCCGTGGCCTACGACACCATCATCCCGGGCTACGGCACGCAGGCCACCAACACGCTGCGGCTGTGGTCGGCGCGCGCCACCGAGGAAATCGACCTCTCGGCCTTCAACCGCGGCAACTACATGGGCGCGGTCGAGAGCAAGAACCAGTCGGAGAACGTCTCGCGCGTGCTCTACCCCGACGACTCCACGCCCTCGGGGCGCGAACTGCGGCTGCACCAGGAGTACTTCTTCTGCAGCGCCAGCATGCAGGATCTGCTGCGCCGCTACCTGCGCAACCACACGACCTTCGACCAGCTCTCGGAAAAAGTCAGCATCCACCTGAACGACACCCACCCGGTGCTCGCCGTGCCCGAGCTCATGCGGCTGCTGCTGGACGAGCACGGCATGCCGTGGGACGAAGCCTGGGCGCACACGCAGAAGGTGTTCAGCTACACCAACCACACGCTGATGCACGAGGCGCTGGAGACCTGGCCGGTCGAGATGCTGGGCCGCATCCTGCCGCGGCACCTGCAGATCATCTACGACATCAACGCGAAGTTCCTGGCCACCGTCGCGCAGAAGCTGGGCAACGACGTCGAGCTGATGCGCAGGCTCTCGCTGGTGGACGAGACCGGCGAGCGGCGCGTGCGCATGGCCTACGTGGCGGTGCTGGCGAGCCACTCGGTCAACGGGGTGTCGGGGCTGCACTCGGAGCTGATGAAGCAGTCGATCTTCTCGGACTTCGCGAAGCTCTTTCCCGAGCGCTTCAACAACAAGACCAATGGCGTCACGCCGCGCCGCTGGCTGGCGCAGGCCAACCCGCCGCTGGCGGCGCTGCTCGACCAGCGCATCGGCAAGGGCTGGCGGCGCGACCTGTCGCAACTGGAGGCGCTGAAGCCGATGGCCGCGCAGCCCGCCTTCGTGCGCGCATTCCGCCATGCCAAGCGCGAGAACAAGCTTCGGCTGGCCAACTGGGTCGAGCAGCACCTGAAGGTGGACATCGATACCGACGCGATGTTCGACGTGCAGGTCAAGCGCATCCACGAATACAAGCGGCAGCTGCTCAACGTGCTGCACGTGGTGGCGCGCTACCACCGCATCCTCGACGCGCAGGCCACGGGTGCGCCGGTCGACATGGTGCCGCGCGTGGTGGTGTTCGCGGGCAAGGCCGCATCGGCCTATGTGATGGCCAAGCTGGTGATCCGGCTCATCAACGACGTGGCCGGCACCATCAACGCCGACCCGCGCGTGGGCAAGCTGCTGAAGGTGGTGTTCCTGCCGAACTACAGCGTGAGCCTGGCCGAGATCATCATGCCGGCGGCCGACCTGTCGGAGCAGATCTCCACGGCGGGCACCGAGGCCTCGGGCACCGGCAACATGAAGTTCGCGCTCAACGGCGCGCTGACCATCGGCACGCTGGACGGCGCCAACGTGGAAATGCGCGAGAACGTGGGGCCGGAGAACATCTTCATCTTCGGCAACACCACGCCCGAGGTCGCCGACATCCGCGCGCGCGGCTACCAGCCGCGCGACATCTACGAAGGCAACGCCGAGCTCAGGCGCGTGCTCGACGCGATCCGCGACGGCGCTTTCTCGCCGGGCGAGCCGGGCCGCTACCAGGGCATCTACGACGCGCTGGTGAACTGGGGCGACCACTACCTGCTGCTGGCGGACTACGCGAGCTACGTGGCGAAGCAGGCCGAGGTGGATGCGCTGTATCGCGATTCGGATGCGTGGACGCGGATGGCGATCCTGAACGTGGCGGGCATGGGCGCGTTTTCATCGGACCGCACGATTGCGCAGTACGCGCATGAGATCTGGCACACCAAGCCGGTCGTGCTGGGCTGAACCACCTTCGAGGCAACACGCCATGGCATACGCCCGGATGAAAGTCCACGCGGCCGCAGTGCTCGCGGCACTGGCTCTGTGCACGGTCGCGCACGCCCAGAAGGGCACTCCGCGGGAGCACACCTGGCAACGCAGCACCACGGCGGGCCAGGAGGTGCGCATATTCACCTACGTGCAGCAACGCTCCGATTGCAGCCAGGGGCCCGATCCGGTCGTCACCATCCGCACGAAGCCCGCGCACGGCACCGTGAGCGTGCGACCGGGCGCCGTCACCGTCGGCCCGCCGCGGTTCGGCGCGGTCGATTGCAGCGGCCGTACGTTGTCGGGGCAGGGCATCTGGTTCGTGCCGGAAGCGGGATTCAGCGGAACCGACCAGTTCGACTACGAGGTGCAGTTCACCAACGGCGTGGCGCACGACACTGCCATGGTCGAGGTCAAGCCCTGATGCTTCTACGCGCGCGCGGGGCGTTCAGCGCTTGGCGGGCGCGGTGGGATCGGTGGCCGGCTGCGGCGCGTCGGTGACGAAGCCGATGCGGCTCAGGCCCGCCTTGTTGGCGATGCCCATCAGCGCCACCACCTTGCCGTAGGGCACGGTCTGGTCGGCGCGCAGCTGCACCTCAGTGTCCTTGCTGTCGGCCGCGGCCTTCTCGAAGCGGTCGGCCAGTTCCTCGTCGGTCACGGCCTGGTCGTTGAAGAAGACCTTGCCGGAGGCGTCGACCGACACGCTCACGAACTTGGGCGTGTCGTTGGGCTGGCCCGCGTCGGTCTGCGGAAGGTCGAGCTTGATCGAGCTGGCCATCAGCGGCGCGGTGATGATGAAGATCACCAGCAGCACCAGCATCACGTCGACCAGCGGCGTCACGTTGATGTCGGACAGCGGCCGCTGCGCGCCGCCGCCCATCGCGCGCCCGCCGCCTGCGGCGCCGCTGCCCAGTGAAGTGCGACCGAAGGCCATGGCGCGGCTCAGAGCGGCATCGGCCGCGCGGGCGGCGGCGCGGCGGGCTTCGGCGGCTCGCCGAAGCTGCCCAGCAGGTCGTGCGCGAAGCCTTCGAGCTCGGCTTCGATGCGGCCGATGACGCGGCCGAACACGTTGTAGGCCAGCACTGCCGGAATGGCCACGGCCAGGCCGAACGCCGTCATCACCAGCGCCTCGCCGACCGGCCCCGCGACCTTGTCGATGGTGAAGCCGCCGGTCTGGCCCGCGATGCCCGACAGCGCCCGGTAGATGCCCCAGACCGTGCCCAGCAGCCCCACGAAAGGCGCGGTGGCGCCCACGGTGGCGAGCAGGATCTGGCCGGCCTGCAGGCGGCGCAGCGCGCCATGCAGCGCATTGCGCAGGACGCGGGTCAGGCGCTGGTTACGGTCGACCGCGGCGCCCAGCGTGCCCTCAGGGGCGCCGGCGGCCGCGCCGCGGATGGCCGACACCGCCGGCAGCACCAGCGCCGCGCGGTCGAAGGCCCGGAGTTTCTGCTCGGCGTCGGCCAGCGTGGCCGATTGCCAGAAGGCGGCGATGCTGCGCAGCACGTCGCGCGTGCCGCCGCGCAGCAGCCAGGCCTTCCAGAGAATGATGACCCAGCTCGCGATCGACATCGCCAGCAGCAGCGCGGCCACCGAACGGCTGACGCCGTCGCCATGGGTCAGCAGTTCGAGCACGCTCATCGGCCGTCCTTTGGTTTTCTAGCGCAGGCCCAGCACGTCGTACATGTCGAACAGGCCGGTGCGCTGCTCGGCCAGGAAGCGCACCGCGCGCAGGCTGCCCTGGGCATAGGTGACGCGGCTCGACGACTTGTGGGTGATCTCGATGCGTTCGCCGGTACCCGCGAACAGCACGGTGTGGTCGCCCACGATGTCGCCGCCGCGGATGGCCGAGAAGCCGATGGTGGAAGGATCGCGCTCGCCGGTGATGCCTTCGCGGGCGTACACGGCGCAGTCCTTGAGGTCGCGGCCCAGCGCGTCGGCGATGACTTCGCCCATCTTGAGCGCGGTGCCCGAGGGTGCATCGACCTTGTGGCGGTGGTGCGCCTCGATGATCTCGATGTCGTAGCCGGTCGACATGGCCTTGGCGGCCATCTCGAGCAGCTTGAGGGTGACGTTGACGCCCACGCTCATGTTGGGCGCCATCATGATGGCGATGTCCTTGGCGATCCCGGCGATCTCGGCCTTCTGCGCGTCGCTGAAGCCGGTGGTGCCGATGACCGCCTGAACGCCCAGTTCGCGGCACACCGCGAGATGCGCGAGCGTGCCTTCGGGGCGGGTGAAGTCGATGAGCACCTGCGCGTCCTTCAGGCCGGTGCGCAGGTCGGACACGATGGACACGCCGCTGTCGAAGCCCAGGAAGCCGCCGGCATCGGCGCCGAGCGCCGGGCTGCCCGCGATGTCGAGCGCGCCGGCCAGGCGCAGGTCGGGCGCGTTGCGCACGGCCTCGATCAGCATGTGGCCCATGCGGCCCGATGCCCCGGCGATGGCGACGCGGCGCGGCGCGGAAGCGGGATTGCTGGAAGGATTGGAGGTGGATTCGGTCACGCGGATTCAGTCTTCGAAATGGCCAATGGCATGCATGGATTCGGGACGGACGCCGCCTGACTCGGCGGGCGCCGCCCGCTGTTTTCTTCTATCGCTTCGGCTCGTAGCCGCAGCACGCTCAGCGCGTGGCTTCGAGCGGAGGGTACGCGGCCGGCAGCGGCGGCAGGCTGGCCGACGGCGACGAGGTGGCGCTGTTGTCGGCCTTCTTCTCGTCCTTGGAGGGAGCGAATTTCTTGAGTTCGTCCTCGGATGCCTCGAGCGTGGGCACCTTGCCGGAGCGCTTGCGGGTGTCCAGCGTGGCGACGAATTCTTCCTCGCTGGGCATCTCGTCGCCTTCGAAGCGGTCCATCAGTTCGCCGTTGAAGAACACGGTCAGGTGGCGTTCCTGCGGTTCCACGCCCTGGCGGCGGATGGTGAAGACGTAGTCCCAGCGGTTGTTGTGGAAAACGTCGCTCAGCAGCGAGGTGCCGAGGATTTCGCGCACCTGCTGGCGCGACATGCCGGGCTTGAGCGCCGCGACCTGCTCCTTCGAGACGAAATTGCCCTGCACCACTTCGACTTTGTAAGGAGTGACGGCCGTCAGGGCGTTACGCGTGCGCTCGCTGAAACCGCTGCAGGCACCGAGGCCGAGCGTCGCGGCGATGGCGGCGACCAGCAGCCAGGGACGGCGTTGGAGAATGGCAGGCATGGGAGGAAGGGGGGTAGCGATATGATCGGCCATTGTAGCGGCTGCCCTTTTCAGGGCCTTTGCCGCAGCCAAGGGCGCAGGAATCAACATGGCCAACATCGACGAACTCAAGAATACCGGCCTCAAGGCCACCTTGCCGCGGCTGAAGATCCTCGAGATCTTCCAGACCGGCAGCCAGCGGCACATGACCGCGGAAGACGTGTTTCGCGTGCTTCTGAACGAACACTCGGACATCGGCCTGGCCACCGTCTACCGCGTGCTGACCCAGTTCGAGCAGGCCGGCATCCTCGAGCGCAGCCACTTCGAGAGCGGCAAGGCCGTCTACGAACTCAACGAAGGCACCCACCACGACCACCTGATCTGCACCTCGTGCGGCAAGGTCGAGGAGTTCTACGACGCCGAGATCGAACGCCGCCAGCAGATGATCGCCAAGGACAAGGGCTGGATCCTGCAGGACCACGCCATGTCGCTCTACGGCCTCTGCGGGGATTGCGCCAGGAAGCGCTGAACCCGCACCTGTTCCCGCGGCAGGAAGCCAAAGAAAAAAGGGGCGAATGCCCCTTTTTTGCTTTCAGTCGTTGTCGCGGGCGTTTTCCATCGCCTTGTGGTGGCGTGCCACGAAATCGGCATAGGTGTCGATGCCGCGCAGCTGCAGGATGGAGTTGCGCACCGCCGCTTCGACCAGCACGGCGATGTTCCGCCCGGCCACCACCTGGATGATGACCTTGCGCACCGGGATGCCCAGCACGTCCTGCGTGAGCGGTGCCGAGGGCATGCGTTCGTAGTCGCGCTCGAAGCTGTCGCGACGCACCAGGTGCACGATGAGCTTGAGCCTCATCTTCCGGCGCACCGCCGTCTCGCCGAAGATCGCGCGGATGTCCAGCAGGCCGATGCCGCGCACTTCGAGCAGGTTCAGCAGCAGGTCGGGGCAGCGCCCCTCGATGGTGTTCTGGTTGATGCGGTAGAGGTCGACCGCGTCGTCGGCCACGAGGCCGTTGCCGCGCGAGATCAGCTCCAGGCCCAGCTCGCTCTTGCCCAGGCCCGACTCGCCCGTGATCATCACGCCCATGCCCAGGATGTCCATGAACACGCCGTGCATCGACGTGCGCTCGGCGAAGTGCTTGGACAGGTAGGCGCGCAGCAGGTCGATCACGAAGGCCGAGGATTCGCGCGTGGCAAAGAGCGGCAGCTGCGCGCGCTCGCAGATCGACAGCAGCTCGTCCGGCGCGGCCTGGCCGTCGGCCAGCACCAGCATCGGCGGCTCCAGCGTGACGATGCGGGCAATGCGGCGGGCGCAGTCTTCCTGGCTGCCACGCGTCAGGTAGGCCACTTCGCGCGCCCCCAGGATCTGCACGCGGTACGGATGGATGTAGTTGAGGTAGCCGACCAGGTCGGCCGCCGACTGCGCGCGGCTGATGACTTCGGGGTCGAACTGGCGCTCTGACGCCCCGAGCCCGGCGAGCCATTCCCAGCGGAGCGACCCGCGGAACTCCTCGAACATGGCATCGGCGCTGATGACGGTCGGCTTCATGCGTTCAGGAGATGGCGCTCACGCACCAGATTTGTGGCAGGCCAGAATACCGCGGAACCGGCTTTGCCGGGCCGCTGGTATTGCCCCCGGTAGGGGGTTGGCGAAGCGACACGAAGTGCGCGAAGCCTGGGAGCGAGCCACAGGTCAGGCGATTTGGGTGGAGTGCCAGCCGGCGATGAGGCCGTGCAGGGCGGCGGCGTCGGTGCTGGACTTGATCTGTTCGCGCAGGCTGGAGTCGCTCAGCAGCTCGGCGATTTCAGAGAGGATTTCGAGGTGCTTCTGCGTGGCCGCTTCGGGCACCAGCAGGAAGATCAGGAGCGCGACGGGCTGTTCGTCGGGGGCGTCGAAGCCGATCGGGTTGGCCAGCTGGAACACGGCGGCCATCGGCGCCTTGAGGCCCTTGATGCGGCCATGGGGAATGGCGACGCCGTGGCCCAGGCCGGTGGAGCCGAGGCGCTCGCGCGCAAACAGGCTGTCGGTGATCAGGGCGCGTCCCAGGCCGTGAAGGCTTTCGAACAGCAGACCTGCTTCTTCGAAAGCACGTTTCTTGCTAGTAGCGTCAACGCTCACAAGCACTTGAGCGGGCGGCAGGATGGACGCGAGGCGATTCATGGTGGGTGCAGAGCGGGGGCGATTATGCACCCGCTTGGTAAAAACCCCCAGTCCCCCTATTTACTTTCTGTCTACACGTGGTCCGGAGGCCCCGTCCGCCCTCTGAGCGAAGGCAATGCCCCAGCGCAATAGTCGGAAAACAAAAAGCCGCCCGAGGGCGGCCTGTGGGGGAGCCGAGGGCTCCGGTTTACATCAGGCGCTTGGGCGCCGCGTGATGGTGGTCCTGCAGGCGATCCTTGTGGCGGACCACCTGGCGGTCGAGCTTGTCGACCAGTTCATCGACCGCAGCGTAGAGATCAGCGTGGCTCGACTCCGCGAACATGTCATTGCCCTTGACGTGAATGTTGCACTCCGCCCTTTGGCGGCGTTCCTTTTCCTTCTGCTTTTCCACCGTGAGGATCACCTTGACATCGACTACCTGGTCGAAATGTCGCGTGATCCGGTCCAGCTTGCTCGTGACGTAGGTGCGCAAGGCAGGTGTGACGTCGAGGTGATGACCGCTGATCGTCAAATTCATGAATGACCTCCTGGAATTGACGGTTGGGGAAATGACCGCACTCCGGAATGGAGCTTGGCCGGCGAAACAGGTGTGTGGGGAAGCGGGGAGAGAAGAAGAGACTGGGTAAGAAGAAGAAATCTGGGAAGGTCGATTCACTATGCCCAAGCTGTCACGCTATTGCAATACCGGAGTTGCCCAAAGCTGCGCGCGCATCGCGTGCTTCCTGCGGCACGCTAGCGAATCAATAGCAGCATCCGCGCGCGGGACAGGCGCCGCGGCGTTTCGCTCAAAAATGTTTCAGCAGGAAAGACCCCGAAACCCTGCCGCCGTGAGGGCCAGCGGACGGGCTCAGCGCCAGGCGGCGCGCATGCGGTTTCGCAGGTCGATCACGGCAGCGGGCGGCGGCACGGCCGGCGGCCGCTCGGGTGGCGGCGGCCAGGTCTGCTGCTCAAAGCCCGCGAGGTCGGCATCGGCGATGAAGCGCGTGCGGTTGGCATACAGATGCCGGTCGCCGCGCGCCGACTGCTGCGTGACGTAGAAGCGCTGCGGCACCAGCAGGTGCAGGTGGTCGCGCGCCCGGGTCATCGCCACGTAGAGCAGGCGGCGTTCTTCTTCGAGCTCTTGCGCGCTCTGCGCCACGTCGGCCGGCAGGCAGCCGTCGACCACGTTGATCACATGCACCGAGTTCCACTCCTGCCCCTTGGCCGAATGGATGGTCGAGAGGATCAGGTAGTCCTCGTCGAGCAGCGGCGGACCCGGGCGGTCGCTGGTGGCCTCGGGCGGATCGAGCGTCAGTTCGGTCAGGAAGCGTTCGCGCGACGCGTAGCCGGCGGCCAGCCGCGCGAGCTGCTCGACGTCGGCGCGCCGCACGCCCGAGGTGTCCTCGTACAGCCGCTCCAGGTGCGGCTGGTACCAGGCCATCGCCACCTCCACGTCGGCCGGCCATGCGAGCGCAGGAGAGCGCAGCGCCTCGTAGGCCTTGGCGAAATCGGCCCATTGCTCGCGCGCCGCGGAAGGCGGCACGAAGTCGCGCACTGCGGCCACCGGATCGGCGGCCTGGTCCATCGCGTCGAGCAGCCGCGTGCCGGTGACGGGCCCGATGCCCGGGATCAGCTGCGTCACGCGAAAGCCCGCCATGCGGCCGCGCGGGTTCTGCGCGAAACGCAGCACCGCGAGCAGGTCCTTCACATGCGAGGCCTCGAGAAACTTGAGCCCGCCGAACTTCACGAACGGAATGTTGCGCCGCGCCAGCTCGAGCTCGAGCGCCGCGCTGTGCGACGAGGTGCGAAACAGCACCGCCTGCGACTTCAGCGCCAGCCCGCCCTCGCGGTGCGCCAGCACCTTGTCGGCCACCCAGCGCGCCTGCTCCGCCTCGTCGGGCACGAGCACCAGCAGCGGCTTGCCGGCCGATGGCTTGTCGGTCCACAGCGTCTTGGCGTGCCGCTCGGCTGCTTGCGCGATGACGCGGTTCGAGGCGTCGAGGATCGGCTGCGTCGAGCGGTAGTTGCGCTCCAGCGTGACCACGCGTGCGTCCTGCGTGAACTGCGACGGGAAGTCGAGGATGTTGCGCACCGTGGCGCCCCTGAACGAATAGATCGACTGCGCGTCGTCCCCCACCACCGTCACGCCGCGCCCGTCGGGTTTGAGCGCCAGCAGGATCGAGGCCTGCAGCAAGTTGGTGTCCTGGTACTCGTCGACCAGCACATGGTCGAAGCGCGCGCCGACGTGCGCGGCCAGCGCGGGCTCGGCGACCATGCCGGCCCAGTAGAGCAGCAGGTCGTCGTAGTCGAGCACGTTCTGCTGCTGCTTGGCCTCGACGTAGGCGCCGAACAGCTTCTTCAGCTCGGCCTCCCATTCGCCGCACCACGGGAACGACTCCCGCAGCACCTCGGCCAGCGGCGCGCGCGTGTTCACGCAGCGCGAGTAGATCGACAGGCAGGTGCCCTTGCGCGGAAAGCGGTTGACGGTGGAAGACAGGCCCAGCTCGTGGCGCGCCAGCCCCATCAGGTCTTCGGCGTCGCCGCGGTCGTGGATGGTGAAGTTCTCGTCCAGCCCGATCTGCGCGGCGTACTCGCGCAGCAGCCGCGCGCCGATGCCGTGGAAGGTGCCTGCCCACGGCAGCGAAGGCGGCGCCTCCGACTTCAGGCCCAGCACCTTCGCCAGCACCTGGCCGGCGCGCCGCCCCATTTCCTGCGCGGCGCGGCGCGAGAAGGTCAGCAGCAGCAGGCGCTGCGGATCCACCCCGCCGGCAATGAGGTGTGCCACGCGGTGCGCCAGCGTGCTGGTCTTGCCCGACCCTGCGCCGGCGATGACGAGCAGCGGCCGCTCGTCGCGCTCGGCAATCGCCGCTCCCACCCCGTGCTCGACCGCCGCGCGCTGCGCGTCGTTGAGCGTGGCCAGCGCGGCGGCCAGGCGCTCGGCCTGGGTCTTCGGGGCGGTGGAAAGAACGGGGAGCGCAGCGGTCTGCATGGGCACGACTTTACTGTATGCCCGTCCAGTCCAGCCACCTTGCTGCCATGTGGCCGGTGACATAATCGCGCCTCGCTGCAACCGGAGACTCTTCCCATGGAAACCGCCCCGTCTCGGCAGCTTTCAACTCCCTTTCACTGACGCGTTTTCCTCACGCACGTCGGGCCCGGGAATTGAAAGCGCCCCTCCCTCGCCCATCGTCCAGTCACCCCCGGGAGTGAGCCAATGCTCAACATCTTTACGCTCGCCAACGGCCGCCTCGTCCAGGAAGAGATCGAGGCGCTCGAAGAGCTTTCCAAGTTCCAGCCGATCTGGGTCGACCTCGAATCGCCCACGCTCGAAGAGAAGCGCTGGATCAAGCAGTACTACGGCCTGTCCATCCCCGAAGACGCGATGGACGAGGACATCGAGGAATCCGCCCGCTTCTACGAGGAAGACAACGGCGAGCTGCACATCCGCTCCGACTTCCTGATCGACGACGACGAGAACCCGCGCACCGTGCGCGTCGCTTTCATCCTGAACCAGCACAACACCGACCTGCGCAGCCGCGGCGTGCTGTTCTCGATCCACGACGAGGACGTGCCCGTGTTCCGCCTGCTGCGCATGCGCGCGCGCCGCGCACCGGGGCTGATCGAGGACGCCAAGGAAGTGATGCTCAAGCTGTTCGACGCCGACGCCGAGTATTCGGCCGACACGCTGGAGAACATCTACGACGAGCTCGAAGTGGCCGGCAAGAAAGTGCTCTCGGGCAACGTGAGCGACGAGCTGGCCGGCGAGGTGCTCGGCGCCATCGCGCGGCAGGAAGACTTGAACGGCCGCATCCGCCGCAACGTGATGGACACGCGCCGCGCGGTCAGCTTCATGATGCGCAGCAAGATGCTCAACGCCGAGCAGTTCGAAGAGGCGCGCCAGATCCTGCGCGACATCGAGTCGCTGGACAACCACACGGCCTTCCTGTTCGACAAGATCAACTTCCTGATGGATGCGACCGTCGGTTTCATCAACATCAACCAGAACAAGACCATCAAGATCTTCTCGGTGGCCAGCGTGGCGCTGCTGCCGCCCACGCTGATCGCCAGCATCTACGGCATGAACTTCAAGTTCATGCCGGAGCTCGACTGGGCCATGGGCTATCCGTATGCCATCGTGCTGATGGCGGCCAGCGCGCTGGTGCCGATGTGGTACTTCCGCCGGCGCGGCTGGCTCAAGTAGCCGCGCCACTACCCGCGTCTTGCGCGGGCAGCGTGGCCAGCCACGCGCCCACCAGCGCGAGGCTGTAGCGGCTCGCCACCTCCACCACGAAGCGCGCGAAGTCGCCATGCGCGGCATCGTCGGCGCGGTCCGAAATCGTGCGCATCGCGGCAAACGGCACGCCGTAGTCTTGACACACCTGCGCCATCGCAGCGCCTTCCATCTCGACCGCGAGCGCATCGGGCAGCTCGCGCTGCAAGGCCTCGCTCTCCGCGGTGGTGGAGACGAAGCGGTCGCCGCTCACCAGCAGGCCGCGATGCACCCCGGGCTGCCGGAGGCTGAATTCATCCACGGCCTGCTGGCCGACCAAGGCCACGGGGTCGCGCAGCACGTCGGCCGCCACGGCCGCCAGAGCGTTGCCGATGGCAGCATCGGCCGCGAAGCGCGCCATGCCCATCAGCGGCACCTCGTGCTTCGGGAAAAGCGGCGAGGCGTCCATGTCGTGCTGCAGCAGTTCGGTGGCCACGACCACGTCGCCCACCTTCACGCCCGGCGCCAATCCACCCGCCACGCCGGTGAACACGATGGCCCGCACGCCGAAGCGCTCGATCAGCACCGTGGCCGTCACCGCCGCCGCGACCTTGCCGATGCGCGACAGCACCGCCACCACCGGCTGGCCCTGCAGATGGCCCACCCAGAAGTCGCGGCCGGCCACGCGCACACGCTGCTCGTCGGGCATCTGCGCAAGCAGGGCACTCAGTTCCTCGTGCATGGCAGCGACGATGGCGACAGGCGCGCGCGGCAAAGAACTCAAGACATTTCTCTTTCCAGGAACACCGCGGAACCGGCTCTGCCGGGCCGCAGGTGTTGCCCCCAGCAGCGTGGGGGGTTACTTGATATCCACACCATAGAAAGTGTGGCGCCCGAATGGGCTCAGCTTGAAGTCGACCACTTCCTTGCGCACCGGCTTCAACTGCACCGCATGGGCGATGGTGAACCACGGCGCCTGCTCCTTGAAGATGACCTGGGCCTTCTTGTAGAGCGCATCGCGGTCGGCCTGCTTGGTCGCGCTCTTGGCCTTCACCACGAGGTCTTCGTAAGGCTGGTAGCAGAACTTCGAGATGTTGCTGCCGCTGGCCGACTTGGCCGATGCGCAGCCCAGCAGCGTGTAGAGGAAGTTGTCCGGATCGCCGTTGTCGCCGGTCCAGCCCAGCATGCCCATCTGGTGCTCGCCGGCCTGCAGGCGCTTGCGGTACTCGCCCCACTCGAAGCTCTTGATCTCTGCCTTGACGTTGATCTTGGCCAGGTCGGCCTGCATCAGTTCGGCGATGCGCTTGGCGTTCGGGTTGTACGGGCGCTGCACCGGCATGGCCCACAGGTCGGTCGAGAAGCCGTCGGGGTAGCCGGCCTGCGCCAGCAGCTTCTTCGCGGCTTCGGGGTCGTACGGATCGTCCTTCACCGCGTCGTTGTAGGACCACATGGTCGGCGGAATCGGGTTCTTCGCAGCCACGCCGGTCGTGAGGTACACGCCGTCGATGATGGCCTTCTTGTTGATCGCCATGTTGATGGCCTTGCGCACGCGCACGTCGTCGAAGGGCTTCTTCGTCGTGTTGTACGAGAGGTAGCCCACGTTCAGGCCGGGCTGCTCCAGCACCTGCACGTTCGGGTCCTTGCGGATCGCGTCGAGGTCGGCCGGGTTCGGGTACGGCATGACGTGGCACTCGCCCTTCTGCAGCTTGGCCCAGCGCACCGAGGCATCGGGCGTGATGGCAAACACAAGGTCGTCGATCTTGGCCTTGCCGCCCCAGTACTGCGGAAAGGCCTTGAAGCGGATGATCGCGTCCTTCTGGTACTGCACCAGGTAGAACGGACCGGTGCCGATCGGGTCCTGGTCGACCTTCTCGGGCGTGCCGGCCTTCAGCATGGCAATGGCGTATTCCTTCGACTGGATGCCCGCGTACTGCATCGCCAGGTTCGCGAGGAAAGGCGCCTCGGGCTGGTTGAGCACGATCTTCACCGTGTAGTCGTCGATGCGGTCCACCGTCTTCAGCAGCTTGGGCATGCCCATGTCGTTGAAGTACGAGTGGTTCTGGCTCGTGACCTTGAAGAAGGGATCGCTCTCCTTCCACTGGCGCTCGAGCATGAAGATGAAGTCGTCGGCGTTGAAGTCGCGCGTGGGCTTGAAGCTCTTGCTCGTGTTGTGCCACTTCACGCCCTTGCGCAGGTGGAAGGTGTAGACCGTGCCGTCGGCGGAGATGTCCCACTTCTCGGCCAGGCCCGGCACGACCTTGGTGCCGCCGCGCTCGAACTCGACGATGGTGTTGTAGACCTGCGTGGTCACGTCGAACGAGGTGCCGGTGGTGTTCATGCCCGGATAGAAATTCTCCGGGCTGCCTTCCGAGCAATACACCAGCGTCTTGGCTGACACCGCGCCGCAGGCCAGGGTAAGGGCCGCAATCGCTGTCGGTGCCAGGAGCGCCAGGCTTCGTGAGCGGCGCGAAACGGTGGGCTGGGTCTTCATTTGGACTCCTTGGGACACGGTTGAAAAAGCAGGTTGCTAGGGATTCGTCGCCATCGCGATGGCGGCCGGCGGAACATCGGCGCGCACGAGCGGCGCGCCTTCGAGGAACTTCTCCGAGAAATGGCACGCCACCAGCCGCTCGTCGAGCAGGCGCGGCAGCGGGCGTTCTTCGCGGCAGCGCTCGGCCACGTGCGGGCAGCGCGTGCTGAACACGCAACCGGCAGGCGGGTTCAGCGGCGAAGGCAGTTCGCCCTTGAGCACGATGCGCTGGCTGCTGAGCCCCGGCGTCGAAGCCAGCAGCGCCTGCGTGTACGGATGCAGCGGCCGCGCGAAGATGCGTGACTTCGGCCCCTGCTCCACCGCATGGCCGAGGTACATCACGAGCACGTCGTGCGCGATGTGCCGCACCACGCCAAGGTCGTGCGAGATGAAGAGATACGCCAGCCCCAGCTCGGCCTGCAGGTCGGCCAGCAGGTTCAGCACCTGGGCCTGGATCGACACGTCGAGCGCCGACACCGGCTCGTCGGCCACCAGCAGGCGCGGGTTCAGCATCAGCGCACGCGCAATGGCGATGCGCTGGCGCTGGCCGCCGGAGAACATGTGCGGATAGCGGTTCGCGTACTCGGGCCGCAGGCCCACGCGCGCCAGCATCTCGCGCGCCTTGGCTGCGCGCTCGGGCTTGCCCATGGTGGTGTTGATGGCCAGCGGGTCTTCGAGCACCGCCGAGATCTTCTTGCGCGGATTGAGCGAGCCGTACGGGTTCTGGAACACCAGCTGCACGGCCTGTCGCAACTCGCGCTTGCGCTCGGGCGGCGTGTTCACCGCGTCGGCGCCCACCAGCGTGAGCTGGCCCGCGGTCGGCTTCTCGATCAGCGCGACCATGCGCGCGAGCGTCGACTTGCCGCAGCCCGACTCGCCGACCACCGCCAGCGTGCGGCCGCGCTCGATGCGGAACGAGATGTCGCCCACCGCGCGCAGATGCGACGGCGCGCGGAACATGCCGCGGCGGATGTCGTAGGTGCGCTGCAGATGGGTCGCCTCGACGACCACTTCGTTCGAGGTACCGGCCGATGCTTCGCTCATGGCAGCACCTCGTCGGCCGTTCGCCGCTTCGGCGGATCGCTTTCGATGGCCGCCTCGCGCCCCGGCTCGCCGAGCGGAAAGTGGCATCGCACCTCCGCGCCCTGCCATTCGCGCAGCGCCGGCCGCACATGGCAGGCGCGCTCGGTGACGTAGCCGCAGCGCGGCGCGAACAGGCAGCCCGCCGGCCGGTCGTGCACGCCCGGCACCATGCCGCTGATGGTGGCGAGCCGGCCCTCGGGCGCGACGCGTTCGGGCAAAGCCGCGAGCAGGGCCTCGGTGTAGGGATGCTGCGGCGATGCGAAGAGCCGGTCGACGCGCTGGTGCTCCATCACCTGGCCCGCGTACATCACCGCGATGCGCTGCGCCATCTCGCTCACCACGCCCATGTTGTGCGTGATGAGCACCAGCGCCATGCCGCGCTCCCTCTGCAGGTCGCGCAGCAGGTCGAGGATCTGCGCCTGGATGGTCACGTCGAGCGCGGTGGTCGGCTCGTCGGCGATCAGCAGGCGCGGGTTGCAGGCGATGGCCATCGCGATCATCACGCGCTGGTTCATGCCCCCCGAGAGCTGGTGCGGATAGCTGCCCAGGCGCGACGACGCGGCGGGAATGCCGACCTGTTCGAGCAGCTCCGTCGCGCGGCGCTTCGCATCGCGCTTGTCGAGCTTCAGGTGCAGCCGCAATGTCTCCATCAGCTGGAAGCCGATGGTGAAGCAGGGGTTGAGGCTGGTGGTCGGCTCCTGGAAGATCATGGCCACTTCCTTGCCGACCAGCGAGCGCCGCGCCTTGTCGGAAATGCCCAGCAGTTCCTTGCCGGCAAAGCGCATATGCTCCGCGCGCACGCGGCCCGGAAAGCCGACCAGGCCCATCAGCGCCATCATCGTGACGCTCTTGCCCGAGCCCGATTCGCCGACGATGCCGAGCACCTCGCCCTCCTCGAGCGTGAGGCTCACGCCATCGACCGCGTGCAGCACGCCGCCTTGCGTGGGGAACTCGACATGCAGGTCCTTGATGTCAAGCAAAGGCATATCAGTGGCTCCGTCCCGAAAGGCCTGTTCCAGAAACACCGCGGAACCGGCTTTGCCGGGCCGCTGGTGTTGCCCCCTGCAAGGGGGTAGGAGGCCACACGAAGTGGGCAAGCCTGGGGGTGTGCTTCATGCTAGCGCTTGAGCTTGGGGTCGAGCGCGTCTCGCAAGCCGTCGCCCAGCAGGTTGAAGGCTAGCACGGCCATCAGGATCGCCAGGCCCGGGAAAGTGACGACCCACCAGGCGCGCAGCACGAACTCGCGCGCGTCGGCCAGCATGGTTCCCCACTCGGGCGACGGTGGCTGCGCGCCGAGGCCCAGGAAGCCGAGCGCCGCCGCGTCGAGGATGGCCGTGGAGATGCCGAGCGAGGCCTGCACGATCAGCGGCGCGGCGCAGTTGGGCAGCACCTCGCGGAACATCAGGCGCAGCGTGCCTGCGCCGCTCACGCGTGCGGCGGTCACGTAGTCGCGCGAGACCTCGGCGATGACCGCCGCGCGCGTGATGCGCACATAGTGCGGCAGCACCACGATGGCCACCGCCAGCATCGCGTTGACCAGCCCCGGCCCGAGGATAGCGACGATCACGATGGCCAGCAGCAGGCTGGGCAGCGTGAGCACGATGTCCATGAGCCGCATGATCGCGATCTCGAGCACGCCCCGGAAGAAGCCCGCGATGAGCCCGAGCACCACGCCCGCGACCACCGATATCGCCACCACCGCCACGCCGATCGACAGCGAAAGCCGCGCGCCGTGCATGAGCCGCGAAAGAATGTCGCGCCCGATGGCATCGGTGCCAAGCAGGTAGCTCATGGAGCCGCCCTGCTGCCATGCCGGCGGCAGCAGGAAGACGGCGCTGTTGGTTTCGTTGGGCGCATGCGGCGCAATCCACGGCGCGAACAGCGCGACCAGCAGCAGGAAGACGATGGTGGCCAGCCCGATGACCGCGCCGCGGTTGGCCGAGAAGGCCGTCCAGAACTCGCGCCAGGGGCCGGGAGGGGCGGTGCTTTTCGCACCGTTGGAAATGGTTTGTGTCGAGGCCATGAGCTCAGCGCCGGATGCGCGGGTTGATGACGCCATAGGCCACGTCGACGAGCAGGTTCACCAGCATCACGATGCCGCCGAGCAGCAGCATGCCGCCCTGCAGCACCGGGTAGTCGCGCCGGCCGATGGCCTCGATGAGCCACTTGCCGACGCCCGGCCACGAGAAGATGGTCTCGGTAAGGATGGCGCCGGTGAACAGCACGCCCACCTGCAGGCCGATCACGGTCACCACCGGTATGAGCGCATTGCGCAGCGCGTGCAGCCCGACCACGCGAAAGCGCGACAGGCCCTTGGCGCGCGCGGTGCGGATGTAGTCCTCGCCCAGCACCTCGAGCATGGCCGAGCGCGTCATGCGCGCGATCACCGCGAGCGGCACGGTGCCGAGCACGACCGCCGGCAATATCAGGTGATGCAGGGCCGACCAGAACGCGCCGGTGTCGCCGGCGCGCAGCGAGTCGATCAGCAGGAACCCGGTCTCGGGCTCGATGTAGTACTGCACCGCGATGCGCCCCGACACCGGCGTCCATCCGAGCTGCACCGAGAAGAACAGGATCAGCAGCAGCCCCCACCAGAAGATCGGCATCGAGTAGCCGGTGAGCGACGTGGCCATCACGCCGTGGTCGAAGATGGAGTTGCGCCGCACCGCCGCCAGGATGCCGGCCGGCAGGCCCAGCAGCAGCGCGAAGAGAATCGCGCAGACCGCGAGCTCGACGGTGGCCGGGAAGAGCGCGAGGAACTCGCTCATCACCGTGTCCTGCGTGATGAGCGACTTGCCCAGGTCGCCGTGCAGCACGCGGCCGATGTAGATGCCGTACTGCACGATCACCGGCTTGTCGAAGCCGTAGGCGGTGCGCAGTTCGGCGTGGCGCGCGGGGTCGATGCCGCGCTCGCCGGCCATCGTCTCGATGGGGTCGCCGGGTACGAGCCGGATGAGAAAGAAGGCGAGCAGCGTCATGCCGATGAAGGTCGGCACCAGCAAGCTCACGCGGGTCAGGATGAATCGAAACATCGACCCGCGAATATGCAAGATCGATGCCGTGGCCCTACCCGGGCCGAACCCTTACTTTCTGGCGTCGCGCAACTCGCGGCGCAGGATCTTGCCGACCGGCGTCTTCGGCATGTCGGTACGAAACTCTACGATTCGCGGCTGCTTGTAACCCGTAAGGTTTGCCCGGCAGTATTCGCGCACCTGCGCCTCGGTGAGCGACGGGTCTTTCTTCACGATCACGAGCTTCACGGCCTCGCCGGTCTTCTCGTCGGGCACGCCGACCGCCGCGCATTCGAGCACGCCCGGAATCAGTGCCACCACGTCTTCCACCTCGTTCGGGTACACGTTGAAGCCCGACACCAGGATCATGTCCTTCTTGCGGTCGACCACCTTGAAGTAGCCGCGCTCGTCGACCACGCCGATGTCGCCGCTCTTGAAGTAGCCGTCGGGCGTCATGACCTTGGCGGTCTCGTCGGGACGCTGCCAGTAGCCGGCCATCACCTGCGGGCCCTTGATCGCGATTTCGCCGCGCTCGCCCATGGGCACTTCGTTGCCTTCGTCGTCGAGCAGCTTGAGCCATGTGCTCGGCAGCGGCAGGCCGATGGTGCCGGTGTAGGCGGTGCTGTTGGTCGGGTTGCAGGTGGTCGACGGCGAGGTCTCCGAGAGGCCATAGCCCTCGCAGATGGGGCAGCCGGTCTTCTCGAGCCAGAGCTTGGCCACCGCGGCCTGCACGGCCATGCCGCCGCCCACCGAGATCTTCAGGTTCTTCCAGTTGACGGTGTTGAAGTCGGGGTGGTTCGCCAGGCCGTTGAACAGCGTGTTGACGGCCGGGAAGCTGTGGATCGTGTGCTTCGACAGTTCCTTCAGCACGGCGGGGATGTCGCGCGGATTCGGGATCAGGATCAGCTTGCCGCCCGTGCGCATGCTCAGCATCATGCCGACCGTGAACGCGAAGATGTGATACAGCGGCAGCGCGCACACGCCCGTGGGCTGCTCGTTGGCAGGCACCTTGGCCATGGCCGGTTCGTTCCAGGCTTCGGACTGCAGCACGTTGGCGATCACGTTGCGATGCAGCAGCACCGCGCCCTTCGACACGCCGGTGGTGCCGCCGGTGTACTGAAGCACGGCCACGTCGTCCGGGCCGATGGCCGCCGGCTTGAGCGAGCCGCTCGCGCCCTTGTCGAGCGCGTCGTTGAAGCGCACTGCGCCGGGCAGGCTGAAGTGGGGCACCAGCTTCTTGACGTTGCGCACCACGTAGTTGACCAGCGCGCCCTTCAGGAAGCCGAGGCGGTCGCCCATGGAGGCCAGCACGATGTGCTTGATCGGCGTGGACGCGATGCACTGCTGCAGCGTGGTGCCGAAGTTCTCCATGATGACGATGGCCTTCGCGCCCGAGTCCTTGAGTTGGTGCTCGAGTTCGCGCGGCGTGTAGAGCGGGTTCACGTTGACCAGGATCAGGCCGGCGCGCAGGATGGCCGCGACCGCGATCGGGTACTGCGGGCAGTTGGGCATCATCGCGGCGACGCGGTCGCCCTTCACCAGGCCCAGTCCCTGCAGGTAGGCCGCGAAGGCCTTGCTCTGCCTGTCGGTCTCGCCGTAGCTGATGTCCTTGCCCATGAAGCTGTAGGCCGTGCGGTCGGCGTACTTCGAGAAGCTCTCTTCCATGAGCGCAACCAGCGAAGGGTGGTGCGATGCATCGATATCTGCGGGCACACCCTGCGGATAGCTGCTGAGCCAGGGACGATCGGTCATTGGATTTGTCTCCTCCGGGGTCGGACTGTTGAAAACGAAAACGGCGCACGAAGCGGCGCCGAGAGGAAGCGCGCCGCTCGGCGCGGCACGGACCTGGGCCTATTCGATGGCCTTGCCCATATCTTCCACTACTTTCTTGGCATCCCCAAAGACCATCATGGTCTTGTCCATGTAGAACAGTTCGTTGTCCAGTCCCGCATAGCCGGCGGCCATGGAGCGCTTGTTCACGATGACGGTCTTGGCCTTGTAGGCCTCCAGGATGGGCATGCCGTAGATCGGGCTGCCCTTGGTGTGCGCGGCGGGGTTCACCACGTCGTTGGCGCCCAGGATGATCGCCACGTCGGCCTGGCCGAACTCGCCGTTGATGTCCTCCATCTCGAAGACCTGGTCGTAGGGCACCTCGGCCTCGGCCAGCAGCACGTTCATGTGGCCGGGCATGCGGCCGGCCACCGGGTGGATGGCGTACTTCACGGTGATGCCCTTGTCGGTGAGCTTCTGCGCGAGCTCCTTCACCGCATGCTGCGCGCGCGCCACCGCCAGGCCGTAGCCCGGCACGATCACCACCGTCTCGGCGTTGCCCAGCACGAAGGCCGCGTCGTCGGCGCTGCCGGTCTTCACCGGGCGCTGCTCCTTGGCCGCGCCGCCGGTGGTGGCCGCCTCGCCGCCGAAGCCGCCCAGGATCACGTTGAAGAACGAGCGGTTCATGGCCTTGCACATGATGTAGCTCAGGATCGCACCCGAGGAGCCCACCAGCGAGCCCGCCACGATCAGCATCGCGTTGTTCAGGCTGAAGCCGATGCCCGCGGCCGCCCAGCCCGAGTAGCTGTTGAGCATCGACACCACCACAGGCATGTCGGCCCCGCCGATCGGGATGATGATGAGCACGCCCATCACGAAGGCCAGCGCCAGCATCGCGAAGAACGCGCCCCAACTCTCGGTGGCCACGAACAGCAGGCCCAGTGCGATGGTCAGCAGGCCCAGCACCAGGTTGAGCATGTGCTGGCCCTTGAACTGCACCGGCGCGCCCTGGAACAGGCGGAACTTGTACTTGCCCGACAGCTTGCCGAAGGCGATGACCGAGCCGCTGAAGGTGATGGCGCCGATGGCCGCGCCCAGGAACAGTTCGAGCCGGTTGCCGTACGGAATGGCGTAGCGCACGAAGCCGTCCAGCACCACGGCACCGTCGGGCGTCTGCGCGCCGATGAGCGCGGCCACGGGTGCGGCCGTGATGCCGAAGGCCCAGGGCTCGGCCACCGCGGCCACGCCGATGAACACCGCCGCCAGGCCGATCATGCTGTGCATGAAGGCGACCAGCTCTGGCATCTTGGTCATCTCGACCTTGTTGGCCATGAAGGCGCCCAGCCCGCCGCCGACGACCACGGCCGCCAGCACCCAGCCGATGCCGGTGGCGAAGTTCACGCCGAGCGAGCGCGTCAGCCCGTGGATCAGCGCGATGGTCGTCAGCACGGCGATCGCCATGCCGGTCATGCCGAAGATGTTGCCGCGGATCGAGGTGGTGGGATGGGACAGCCCCTTCAGGGCCTGGATGAAGCAGACGCTGGCCACAAGGTACAGCAGCGTGACGAGGTTCATGCTCACTTGGCGGCTCCCTCTTCGGCCTTGGGGGCGCTCTTCTTTTCTTTCTTCTTGAACATCTCCAGCATGCGCCGCGTGACCAGGAAACCGCCGAAGACGTTCACCGCGGCCAGCGCCACGGCCAGCACGCCCATGGTCTTGCCCAGCGGCGTGGTGGTGAGCGCGGCCGCCAGCATGGCGCCCACGATAACGATGGCCGAGATCGCGTTGGTCACGGCCATCAGCGGCGTGTGCAGCGCGGGCGTGACGGTCCACACCACGTGGTAGCCCACGTAGATGGCCAGCACGAAGATGATCAGGTTGATGACGGTATGGGATACGGGATCCATTTGCTCTTCTCCTCGCGTGTTCGCTGGCTTACTTGCGGGTGACCTGGCCGTCCTGCGTCATGCGGCAGGCGGCGACGATGTCGTCCTCGAGGTCGATCTTCAGCGCGCCCTCCTTGGTGACGATGAGCTTGAGGAAGTCGAGCACGTTGCGCGCATAGAGCGCCGACGCGTCGGCCGCCACGAGCGCCGCGAGGTTGGTCTCGCCCACGATGGTCACGCCGTGCTTGACCACCGTCTTGTCGGCTTCCGACAGCGGGCAGTTGCCGCCCACGCCATCGGCGCCCTTGCCGGCGGCGATGTCCACGATCACCGAACCCGGCTTCATGGCCTTGACCATGTCCTCGGTGATGAGCGTGGGCGCGGCGCGCCCGGGGATGAGCGCGGTGCTGATGACGATGTCGGCCAGCGCCACGCGCTTGGCCACCTCGACCTGCTGGCGCGCCAGCCAGCTCGCGGGCATGGGCTTGGCGTAGCCGCCGACGCCGACGGCGGCTTCCTTTTCTTCATCGGTGTCGTAAGAGACTTCGATGAACTTGCCGCCCAGCGATTCGATCTGCTCTTTCACGCTCGGGCGCACGTCGGAGGCCTCGATGACGGCGCCCAGGCGCTTGGCCGTGGCAATGGCCTGCAGGCCGGCCACGCCGACGCCCAGGATGACGACGCGCGCGGCCTTCACGGTGCCGGCCGCCGTCATGAGCATGGGGAAGAAGCGCTGGTATTTGTCGGCCGCGATCATCACGGCCTTGTAGCCGGCGATGTTGGCCTGAGAAGAGAGCACGTCCATGCTCTGGGCGCGCGTGGTGCGCGGCGCGGCTTCCAGCGCGAAGGCGGTGACGCCGGCGGCGGCCAGGCGCTGCAGGCCGGCCGCATCGAATGGGTTGAGCATGCCGATGACGACGGCGCCGGGCTTGAGCAGCCCCGCCTCGGCATCGTCGGGCGTGCGCACCTTGAGCACCAGCTCGGCGGAGAAGGCACCTGTTCGATCGGTGATCTCCGCGCCGGCGGCCTGGTACGCCGCATCGGTCACGCTGGCTGCAACGCCGGCCCCGGACTGCACGCGCACCGTGTGCCCCGAGGCCGAAAGTTTCTTCACCGTCTCGGGTGTCACGGCCACTCGGGTTTCGCCAGCCAGTGTCTCGGCAGGCACGCCTATCAGCATAGAGTTCTCCTCAGAGCAAGGGGGCACACGGAATGCGGGCAGAGCTTACAGCAAGATTACAGCCCGCCGTTGTCGCGCAGATTCCCTTCCCGCTTCTTTTGGAAGGCCTGTATTTGCTGGCCTAGCAGCTATTCAATTGATAGCAAATTCGGGTATTCGATAGCCTGCATATCGGCACTCGGATCGACCTGGACACAACGGCAAGCCTGCGGCAACGCCTTGAATTAACAAGTTGGCTAACAAGTCAATAGAACCGTTTATTTAAAAACCCGATATCTGCATTCAAAAGTAGCTAATTGTTATTAGATCGATTTATAAAAATCAGAATAGCGTGCATTAGTTGCATCCCGATTTTTCTCGCGCCAGTGACCGGTGGATAGACTGCGCCCACCTATCGCCAGCTCATGGAGGCTGGCGAAGGGAGGAAAAAGAGGGATGGAATGCGTATTGCTGTACTCGACGATGGCCCCGACCAACGCAGGCTGATCAACCAAACCATGGTGGCGCTCGGCCATGAGTGCCATACGTTCACTGCAGGAAAGGTGCTGCTGCAGTCGCTGCGCCGGCAAACCTTCGACCTGCTCATACTCGACTGGAACCTGCCCGACATGACGGGCCCCGAAGTGGTGAAGAGCATCCGGGTCGATCTCAAAAGCCGGCTGCCCATCCTGTTCGTGACCGACCGTCGCGACGAGGACGACATGATCGAGGGGCTCAACGCCGGCGCCGACGACTTCATGGCCAGGCCCATCAGGGCGGGCGAGCTCGAAGCCCGCGTCAATGCGCTGTTTCGCCGCTCCTACCCCGCCCGCCACGAGCCCGAGCTGGTGTTCGGTCCCTATCACTTCTATCCGCCTTCACGGGTACTGAAAGTGCATGGCAAGGAGGTCGAACTGAAGAACCGCGAGTACGAACTGGCGCTGTTCCTGTTCCAGAACATCGGGCGGCTGCTGTCGCGCGAGCACCTGCACGAAGCCGTGTGGGGGCTGGGCATCGAGGCGCTGTCGCGCTCGCTCGACACGCATGTCTCGCGCCTGCGCACCAAGCTCGACCTGCGGCCCTCCAATGGCTTCCTGCTGCTGGCCATCTACGGGTTGGGATACCGCCTCGAGACGATTGACGCGGACAGCGTGCTCAAGATCGGAAGGGCACGCTCACAGGCCTGCGGGGAATCTATGCCCCGCTGAAGTCTCCAAAGGTCTTTGGCCATATCGAAGCGAGACAAATGAAACCCATGATCAGGCTCCTGCTCGCCGCCATGCTGTCCTGGAGCTGGATCGGGCCGGCCACCGCCCAGGAGGTGGAGGCCGGCGACATGGTGCGAGGCGGCATGCAGGCGATCCAGATGATCGACCAGGGCAAGACCGGCGAACTCTGGGACGGCGCCACGGCCGCCACCCGCAAGCGCGTGACGCGCGCCGAATTCATCGACCAGGTCGCCAGCAGCCGTGCGCCACTCGGCGCGCCGCGCATGCGAACATGGGTCGCGGTCAACCGCCAGGTCGTGGCCGACCCCGACCACGACACCGACGGCCAATATGTCAGCATCGAATACGAAACCCGCTTCGCCAACCGCCCCGACAGCACGCTGCGCGAACTCGTGAGCTTTCACCTCGACCACGACCGCATGTGGCGCTTCAGCGGCTACGTGCTGCGCTAGAACACAACAAGGACAAGAAAAGATGGCTGCCGCCGCGCGCTGGAAACCCAATGTCACCGTGGCCGCGGTGATCGAACGCGACGGACGCTTCCTGCTCGTCGAAGAACAGGCCGGCGACGGCCTGAGGCTCAACACGCCCGCCGGCCACCTCGACCCCGGCGAATCGCCGGCCGAGGGCTGCGTGCGCGAAACGCTCGAGGAAACCGCCCACCACTTCACGCCCACGGCGCTGGTCGGCATCTACATGGCGCGCTCCCGTCCGCCGGCCGAGCGCGGCGAAGACGTGACCTACATGCGCTTCTGCTTCACCGGCACGCTGGGCGCCTTCGAGGCGGGCCGCGCGTTGGACGACGGCATCGTGCGCACGCTCTGGATGACGCCGGACGAAATCCGCGCCAGCGTGGCGCGGCATCGCACCCCGCTGCTGCTTCAGTGCGTGGAGGACTACCTCGCCGGCAAGCGCTACCCGCTCGAACTCGTGCAGGTCGACGAATCGGTGCGCTCGGCTCCCTGAATCAGACGATGACGCCGCCGCCCAGGCAGCGTTCGCCGTCGTACAGCACGGCGGACTGGCCCGGCGTCACGGCCCATTGCGCCTCGCCGAAGCGCAGGCTGAACGCCGCCGCATTGCCGCCGTCGCGCGCCCCCATCTCGCAGGCCGCGTCGGCCTGGCGGTAGCGCGCCTTCGAGCCGTAGCTCCCGGCGACGGGCGCCTCGCCCGACACCCAGCTCGCATCGTCCGCCTTCAGTTCCGACGACAGCAGCCACGGATGGTCATGCCCCTGCACCACCCAGAGCGTGTTTTTCTCGACGTCCTTGCGCGCCACGAACCAGGGCGAATGGTCGCCCGAGCCCCTCTGCGCGCCCTTCTCCTTCACGCCGCCGATGCCCAGCCCCTGGCGCTGCCCCAGCGTGTAGAAGCTCAGCCCCTGGTGCTCGCCCAGCTTGCGGCCGCGATCGTCCTTGATCGGGCCCGGCTCCTTGGAGATGTAGCGGTTGAGGAAATCGCGGAACGGCCGCTCGCCGATGAAGCAGATGCCGGTCGAGTCCTTTTTCTTCGCATTGGGCAGGCCGATTTCCTCGGCGATGCGGCGTACCTCGGTCTTGTGCAGTTCGCCCACCGGGAACAGCGTCTTCGACAGCTGGGCCTGGTTCAGCCGGTGCAGGAAGTAGCTCTGGTCCTTCGACGGGTCGAGCCCCTTCAGCAGCTCGTGCCTGCCGGTGGCCTCGTTCAGACGAACACGCGCGTAATGCCCGGTGGCGATCTTCTCGGCGCCCAGCCGCATGGCGTGGTCGAGAAACGCCTTGAACTTGATCTCGGCGTTGCACAGCACGTCGGGGTTGGGCGTGCGGCCTGCCTTGTATTCGCGCAGGAACTCGGCGAACACGCGGTCCTTGTAGTCGGCCGCGAAGTTGACGTGCTCGATCTCGATGCCCAGCACGTCTGCCACGCTGGCCGCATCCACGAAGTCGATGTTCGACGAGCAATATTCACTGTCGTCGTCGTCTTCCCAGTTCTTCATGAAGATGCCGACCACCTCGTGCCCCTGCTGCTTGAGCAGGTGCGCCGTCACCGCGGAGTCCACCCCGCCGCTCAGTCCCACCACGATCCGTTGCTTTGCCATAAGCCCGCCATTGTCCCAGCCTCGCGTTAGGGGCTCCCGGTGTGTGGGAAATCGGGAAAACCCGTGTCGCCGGCTTGTCAGCTGCCGCTGCGCGATGCGAAAGGCCGGCGCTAAAGTGCCGCAAAAGCACAGCGGAGACAAGACGCATGGCCACCCCCTTCCCCGCCGCCCGGTCCGGCAACGACACCCCCTGGACGCGCAACTACCCGCCCGGCATGCGCTGGGACGCCGAGCTGCCCGTCAAGCCGGTGCAGCAGATGCTCGACGAAGCTGTCGCGCGCTGGCCCGACCATTCCGCCGTGGAGTTCATGGGCCAGGCCATCACCTACCGCCAGCTCGGTGCGGCCGTCGAGCGTGCCGCCAAGGGCCTGCAGGACCTGGGCGTGAAGCCCGGCGTGCATGTGGGCCTGTACCTGCCGAACACGCCCCACTACCCGATCGCCTTCTTCGCCGTGCTGAAAGCCGGCGGCACGGTGGTGAACTACTCGCCGCTCGACGCCGAGCGCGTGCTGGCCCACAAGATCGAGGACAGCCGCACTGACATCCTCATCACGCTCGACCTCGTCAACCTGTATCCGCAGATGGCGCGCCTGCTCGACAGCTCGCGCCTGCGCAAGCTGGTGGTCGGCAGCCTCGGCGACTACGGCGCCGCGGGCGACAAGGTGCAGGGCCAATTGCAGGGCGCCGGCCAGATCGCGCCCGTGCCCACCGACGACCGCCACCTTCGCTTCACCGACCTGCTCAAGAGCGAAGGCACGCACCAGACGCACCCGCTCGGCGACCTGGCCGAGGAAATCGTCGTGCTGCAGTACACCGGCGGCACCACCGGCCTGCCCAAGGGTGCGATGCTCACGCACGCCAACCTCACGTCGGCCTCGGCGCAGTACTACGAGTCGACCAGGGGCGATCCGCCGATCCTCGACGAGGGCAGCGAGCGCTTCCTGGTCGTGCTGCCGCTCTTCCACATCTTCGCGCTGAGCGCCGCCATGCTGCTCGGCGTGCGCCTGGGCGCCGCGCTGGTGCTGCACACGCGCTTCGACGTGGATGCGGTGATGAACGAGCTGGCCGCCAGCAGGATCAGCGTGTTTCCCGGCGTGCCGACGATGTACACCGCCATCCTCTCGCACCCCAAGGCGAAGGAGATGGACCTGCGCTCGCTCAAGTTCTGCGGCTCCGGCGGCGCGCCGCTGCCGGTGGAAGTGGAGCAGCGCTTCTTCGAACTCACCGGCTGCCACCTGAACGAAGGCTGGGGCATGACCGAGACCTCGCCCGTGGGCACCTTCACGCCCGCGCGCGGCGTTCGCAAGGCGGGCTCGTGCGGCATGCCGCTGCCGCAGGTGCGCATCAAGCTGGTGAGCCTGGACGATCCGTCGAAGGACGTCACCGCGTTCGGCGAAGCAGGCGAGCTCTGCATCAAGGGCCCGAACGTGATGAAGGGCTACTGGAACAACCCCAAGGCCACCGCCGAGTCGATGACGCCCGACGGCTACTTCCGCAGCGGCGACGTCGCGAAGATGGACGCCGACGGCTATTTCTACATCGTCGACCGCACCAAGGACATGCTGCTGTGCGGCGGCTACAACGTCTATCCGCGCGTGCTGGAAGAAGCGGTGTACGAGCACCCCGCCGTGGCCGAGGTCTGCGTGATCGGCATTCCCGACGAATACCGCGGCCAGTCGCCCAAGGCCTTCGTGAAACTGAAGGAAGGCGCGGGCGAACTGACGCTCGATGCGCTCAAGGCCTTCCTGAAAGACCGCCTCGGCAAGCACGAGATGATCGGCGCGCTGGAGATTCGCGCGGAGCTGCCCAAGACCGCCGTGGGCAAGCTCTCGAAGAAGGACCTGGTGGACGAGGAAGCGCGCAAGCGGGCCTGAGCCCCGGCGCTACTGCTTCGCCGTCTGGCCGAAGGCCGCGGCGAGCAGCTCGTAGGAGCGCAGCCGGGCAGCGTGGTCGAACACCTGCGAGGTGATCATGAGTTCGTCGGCGCCTGTGCGCGCGACGAACGCTTCCACGCCCTTCTTCACCGTCTCGACCGAGCCGACCGCGGAGCACGACAGCACCGAGTCGAGCAAGGCGTTTTCCGCGGGGCCGACCTTCTGGCGGTAGTTCTCGACCGGCGGCGGCAGGCGGCCGGGCCGCCCGCTGCGCAGGTTCACGAAGGCCTGCTGCCACGAGGTGGCGCGGAACTCGGCCTCCTCGTCGGTGTCGGCCGCGAACACGTTGAAGCCCAGCATCACGTACGGCTTGCTCAGCTGCGCCGAGGGCTTGAAGGTCTCGCGGTAGATCTGGATGGCCTGCATGATCTGCTGCGGCGCGAAGTGCGAGGCAAACGCATAGGGCAGCCCCAGGTGCGCCGCCAGCTGCGCGCCGAAGGTGCTGGAGCCGAGGATCCACACCGGCACCTCGAGCCCCGCGCCGGGCACCGCGCGCACCGCCTGCTGCGGGTTCTTCGACATGAAGTCCATCAGCTCGATCACGTCCTGCGGGAACTGGTCGGAATCCGATTCGAGGTTGCGGCGCAGCGCCCGCGCGGTGCGCTGGTCGGAGCCGGGCGCGCGGCCCAGGCCCAGGTCAACGCGCCCCGGGTAGAGCGACTCGAGGGTGCCGAACTGCTCGGCGATCACCAGCGGCGAGTGGTTCGGCAGCATCACGCCGCCGGCGCCGATGCGGATGGTGGACGTGCCCGCGCCCACGTACGACAGCAACACCGCCGTGGCCGCGCTCGCGATGCCCGGCATGCCGTGGTGCTCGGCCAGCCAGTAGCGCGTGTAGCCGAGCTTCTCGCCATGCTGCGCCAGCGAGAGCGAGTTGCGGAACGACTGCGCGGCGTCGCTGCCCTCGGTGATCGGGGAGAGGTCGAGGATCGATAACGGAATCATGGCTCGATCATGGCGCGAACCGCCCAACGCCGTCGCGGGAGGGGCTATTCGGTTTGGTATAGCGTGGTCACGCTCGCGAAGTCCCGGCCGTTCTGCTCCACGTTCACCTGGAACGGCACGCTCTCGCCCGGCGCGATGGCCGGCAGGTTTTCCACCAGCTTGAAGCCCGTGAGCTGCCCGCCGCGGTCGCGCAGGCTCACCCACAGCCGCACCTTGCCGACGATGCCGTTGCCCGGGTTCTTCACGCTGCCCGTCACTTCCACGCTCTTGTAGGTGAAGCGCTGGGTGAAGTTCAGCAGCACGCTGCCGGTCTGGGCCTTGGTGCCCGTCACGCGCACTTCCAGCGGCTTGCGCGGGCCCGGCATGGCGGCGCGGCGCATCGGCTTCCACTCGATGCGTGTCTCGGTCAGCTTTTCCATGTCTTCCGGTTCGAGGAAGATGGGAAAGCGCTCGCCGGGGTACAGGTAAGCCAGCCCGGAGATGTTGGTCGTGCCGCGCGCCTTGCTGCCGCTGAAGCGCGAAATCACGCCGCCCGGCGCCAGCACGATCGCGTCGGCGCTGCGGTTCACCAGCTCGGTCAGGAACAGCCGCTGCTGGATGTTGTTGCGCCCGTCGATCAGCGGCAGCAGCTCCAGCTGCCTGGCGTCGAAGCGCTCGCTGTCGCTGGCCAGCAGGTCGTCGGTCCCCAGCCGCAGTTCGGGGTTGAAGTTCTCCGGTCCGCCGGTGGCGCGGATCACGCGGTCGGCGCTCAGCACCGGCGTGCGCGCGCCTGAAGCCCCGACGATGCTGTAGCCGATGCGGTAGTCCCAAGCCGCGACCGCAGCCGCACGGCCGAAGCGGGCGATGCTGACGTCCACCGAGGTCTGCGCGCCCGGCTGGATCTCGTTGGCCTGCCCGTAGCCGTGGCCGATGCCGATCACCTGGCCGGCGTCGTCGTACAGTGTGGCCAGCACCTCGATGCCGCCGATCTCCACGCCGTCGGTGCGCGCATTGGCGATGCGGCCCACCAGCCGCACGCGCTCGCCCTGCTGCACCAGCCGCACGCGCGAGAAGGTCATGCGCGGCCCCTCGGTGGCGCTGTAGGGCTCGGCCAGTTTCTGCACGCGCAGCTCCTGCCGCGTGATGTTCTTGCCGCTGGGCATGTCGATGAGCGCAGGCGCGCTTTCGCCGGGCTGCAGCACCGACACCGGCAGCATCTCGCTGCGCTCGTCGAGCCGCGAGTCGCCGTCGTAGTAGATGGCGCGCACGCCGGCACGCGAAAGCGGCTTGCCGGTCTCGTTGCGCGCCACCACCAGCAGCTTGGGCAGGGCCGAGCTGCCGGTGCCCACCAGCACCTGGCGCGGCTCGCCGAGCTTCAGCCCGTCGGGCGGAATGGTGCGGTCGATCGCGGCCACCGCAGCGGGCCGCGCATCGGGCGACGGCTTGCCGGAGCCGATCAACAGCCCCACGATGCGCCCCACCAGCACCACGCCGAGCACCGCGATCACGCCGATGCCGATCTTGCGCAGCATCAGTTTCTGCTTGAGCGCCTCCTCGGCCGCGAGCCGCCGGCCGGCCTCGTTCTTCACCTGGTCGAGCACGCGCTCCAGCCGGTCGGACACGTTGTCCTCGACCAGCGTGACCGAGCCGCAGTGCTCGCAGGTGTATTCGTTGAGGCCCGTGCGCTTGAGCACGCTGCTGCCGCATTCGCCGCACCTGAGCGTCTGGAGGTCGATGGTCATGAATTGCTCCCGGGTTCTTTTTCTTGATTGCCTGCCTGCGCGGCGCCGCTACCAGTCGAACGCGGCCGCCAGGCCTTCCGCCGCCGCGGCACCGCCGAGCAGCGGTGCCAGCCGTTCGACCAGCCGCGCGCGGTACAGCGGATTGACGGAATCGTCGTCCAGGAAGATGTCTTCGCCGGCTTCCTCCCAGACCTGGCCCATGGTTCCGAGGCACGCGGCCATCTCGAGGATGTCGGCAAAGATCGGTTCGTCGTCCTGCCACGCGCCCGCGCCGTGGAAGGCGAACTGTATCGCGCCGGTGCGCAGGTCGAAGATGAACGGGTCCGCGCCCTGGTCGGCCACCACCAGCCAATGATCGGGCCAGCCGGCCAGTCGCTCGCCGGTGATGCCGTGCCAGCGGTAGCCGGCCTGCAGCTGCCACAGGCGCGCGAGCGGCGGGATGCTGAAGTCGTTGCCGGCGGTCGGGATCGAGAGGCCCGCGTGGCCCACGCGCTCGTTGATCCAGTCGCCCAGCGGGCCGACCTGCGCATAGAAAGCCTCGATGGCGGGCGGCAGCGCGATGTCGCCGCGCCAGTGCTCGGCCGCGGACTGCGGCGCCAGCGCGCCGTGGGGAGCCAGGGCCGCTCGGGCCTGTTCGATCGATGCCATGTGTGTTGTTCTCCGTTCAGTTACTGCAGGCGGCGCGCAAGGCGGCGCGCAGCGATTCCACGTCGCCCGGCGCGACCTCGCGCACGCCAGGCAGGGCCGAGAGGCCGCAGGCGGTCGAGGCCACCACCGGCACGCCGGCCGCCACCGCGCGCAGGACCGCGCGCGGCGCATGCTCGATGTGCGCCGGCAGCACGACCACGCTGGCGCCCGCCAGCGCGTCGCCCCGCCAGTTCATGTGCTCGACCTGCGCAATGCCTTGCCAGAGCCGCGCGTCGCTCGACGGCGCGCCCAGCACGCGCAGGCGGCACGGCCAGCCTTGCAGCGCGGCGGCAAGTTCGCGCGCGCCCTTGCGGGCCAGTGCGCTTGCCGCGAACACGACGAGGGGCGGGTCGGCGCGCCCACCGGCAACGGTCTTGGCCTGGGGCAGCACCCAGTCGAGCCGCACCACCTCGGCCCGTGGCGCAAGCCGCTCGATCCGTGCCGCGGCCTGCGCATGCGGCGTGACCACGGCCACCGCGCGTGCAAGGGCCTGCGCCTCGGCAAGCGCCAGCGCGGGGTCGGCGCGGAAGTCGCGCAGCGTTTCATCGCCGGGCCAGCGGTGGGCGGCGGCATCGAGCCGGCGTTCGATCTCGGCCATCGGCAATGCGCCGGCCAGCACGGTGACACGGCGTCCGTCGAGCGCGCCGATGCGCTGCAGGTGCGGCAGCAGCGATTGTTCGACCACGAGTTGCGTGTGCGCCGGCTTCAGCCGCGCGGCGAATGCCAGCGCGAGCCAGCGCTGCCCGTCGATCAGGCTCGCCTGCCGCCGCCCCGCGTGCCGCGCCCAAAGCCGCTGCCACAGCGCCCGCCGCAGGCTCACGGCCCACAGCGCTTGCGTGGCCTGCGTGCCTTGCGCGACGGCTTCGCGCTGCCAGCCGGTCGCGGGCCGGCGCCAGAACGCGAGCCGCAGCGGCACGGGCTGCATGCGCTCGGCCTGCGGATGGGCGGCGTGCAGGTAGCGCGCGAACTCCGGCGTCCAGCCGTCCACCAGCACGGCGGTGCGCCCCTGCGGTTCGACGTCGACGCGGGGGCGGTGGCGAAAGCACGTGGCCTGGTCGCAGCTCAGGCAGCCGCGAGCCAGAGGCAATGCGGCTGGCGCATCCACTGCGTTCGCACGCCGCAGCACGAGCGGCGCGGCAGCCGCCGTGGGCGGGGAACGCGCGCGGATGCGCAACACCAGTTCGCTGTCGGTCAGCTCCACTTCGAGCCGCCATGCGTGCCTGGCGCGCAGCTTGAGATCGACGTAGTTCCAGAACACGGTCGCGTCGATCGCATCGCCATCGGCGTCGCCGGCCTGCTCGATGCGCGCCGTATGCCCGTGGCGCTCGACCAGTTCGAAACCCGCGCGCACGGCGACAGTCGCCAGCGCATTCGACAATTGGCAGAGGCCGCCGGCCAGCGTCGGCACCACGCAGCCGCCGCGCAATTCGCGCCCGACCACGAAGCCGCGCCAGGCAGCGGGCCGCCCGAGCTGCCGCCAGAAGCTCAGCAGCTCGCCCGCCGGCACCTCGACCGCGTCGAAGGCGCGCCGCGCCACGCGCAGGTTCTGCACCTTGCCGGCCACCAGCGGAAATTCATCGGCGCGGCCGTCGGACCAGAGGGGCGTGCGGTGTTGCGCAATGACGGGCGCATCGGCCAGCGCTTGACTGCCGCGGTGCCAGCGCCGGGCCGAGGGCCGCAGTGCTTCGCGCACTGCATGGGCCGTGGCCAGCAGCCGCGAGCGCAGCCAGAAATCGATGGCGTCGATGCGGCGCGGCGGCTGCCAGGCCTGCACGCTCACGCGGAGGGGCCTCGCTTGCGCCATTGGCCGAGGTCGGCTTCGATGCGCTCGTTGATGTCGCCGCTCCAATTCGCGCCGAAGCCCGCGGCGCGCAGCAGCTCGACGATGCGGCGGCCGACGACGACGGTGTTGGCTTCGCGCTGGTCGATCTCCGGGATCATGCCGCCGCTGAACGCCAGGTGCAGGCGGCCGGTACGCACCGCCGTGTCGAGGTCCTGCGAGTGATAGAAGCAGCAGCCGCGGATGCCCGACGACAGGCGCCCCGCGGCGCGCCATTGCTCGCGCACGTCGTCATGCCCGTCGGCCAGCGTGTTGCCGGCGCGGTGCAGCGCGATGATCTTCTCGGCGCGCAACTGCGCGAACACGGCTTCGAGCCGGTCGTACTCGGTCTGCGCGGGCCAGCCCGCTTCGGCGGCGCGCTTGGCGGCGCATGCGCGCGCGGCCTCGGCCTTGATCCATGCACGGTCTTCGCCCGTGAGCTCGTCGGGGTCCAGATACTCGTCGGTGATCATCCATTCGACGTCGGCGTCGGGATAGAAGCCGCACCACACGAGATCATGGATGCGTCCGCGCGTGTCTTCGGGGTCGAGAGTAAGGGCCATGCGTGAGGGGTTGCCACCTTGGCGGCGAAGGATCGTGCTTTCGTTTTTCCTGGCAGGAGCGCTTGGTATTTTCGCCCGAGTGCACCACCATGGCGCATTAATGCGAAAGCATGACGTCTCGCGGCCCGCCCTTCCGCACCACACCATCATGCGGGATGCCCAGCGGCAAGGCAATGCGCCTTTTGGCGGAGGCGGCAGCTATGCTGCGCGCCTTCATGCAAGAGCACCAGCCCGCCATCGACCTGCCGCCCATCGACGAACTGCTCCCGGACCAATGGACTTCGGGCGCACCGCAGGACACCGAGCGCGCACCGAAGTCGCCCGCCGATCGGCTCGGCTGGCTGATCGCGCTCACGGTGCTGGCTTTCTTCGCAGTCTTCGGCTTCCAGGCCATGACCTGGGCACTGGCCGGCGGCTGGCAGTGGCTGTGGATGCTGGTCGGCCTGCCGGTGTTCGCGATGTTCTCGGTGCTGACCGTGGTGTTCGTCCGCACCTCGCTGCGCGAGCGGCGCCGCGTGCGCGTGGCGCTGGCGGACATCCGGCTGGAGCGCGGCGAGGGCCTGCGCATCGGCGAGCCGCTCGAGCTGCGGCTGCGCGCGACGGTGCCCGCTGCCCGCCAGGGCGAACGCACGAGGGCGCCGGAGCGGCTCACGCTGCGCCTGATGAAGCGCGTCGACGCCTCGCTGCCCGACACCTGCTGCGACGAGACCGCCGTGCATTGCGAGGACGCGCAAACGGCGCGGCTGCTCTACATGGGCACGCTGTGCGCGCGGCCGGAGGACGCCGGGGCAGCGCGGTGGTTCGTCACGGTCCACGAGACGGGCGCAGCCGGCACCGCGCCCTTCCTGGTCGCTGCGCTGCGGCTGCTGCCCGCGCGCTGAATCAGCGCTGCTGCTGCCCGGCAGCCGTGGCGATGGCCTCCAGCACCACCTCGGTCGACCGCACGCGGCCCATGCGCGGGAACACCTGCTGGTTCGCGAAGTCGTGCGGCTCGGCCGCGAGCGAGGTCATCGCGTCTTCCACGAACACCAGTTCGTAGCCACGGTCGAAGGCCGCGCGCGCCGTGGATTCGACGCCGAAGTTGGTCGCGATGCCGCTGATCAGCAGCGTCCTGATGCCGCGGCGGCGCAATTGCTGGTCGAGGTCGGTGCCGTAGAAAGCGCCCCACTGGCGCTTGGTGATCCGCACGTCGGCAACCTGCACTCCGAGCTCGGGCACCAGTTCGGAGAACTCGGGCGGCGGCACGGGCGATCCGGCCGGGCGGCTGATGGAGGCGTCCGCCGGCAGGCTCAGCAGCGCGTTGACGTCCACCCTCACCCAGACCACGGTGCCGCCCGCCTCGCGCAGGCTGTCGGCGATGCGCTTGCCACGCTGCACCACGTCGGCTGCAGAATGCGGCGCAAGCTGCCGCGCGACGTTGCTGTTCTGCAGATCGATGGAGATAAGTGCAGTTTGACCGGGGTTGATGTCTAGATGTTGGATTTGCATGCAGGCCATGATACGGACGCCGTATGAGCCCGCCATGAGCATGCCATACGCAAAAAAGCCGGCCCATGCATCTGCATGGTCCGGCTTTTTATCGAAAGATGCCCAACGAAGCAGGCATGCTGCCGAAGATTACAGCGGCAGGGCGTCGCCGTGCGCTGCGGCACGGGCTGCTGCGCGAACTGCGGCGCGGTCCACGGTGCTGGCGACCACGGGGGCTACGCCCGACGAAGCGCCTTCGGCGTAGGGGTCGGCGCTGTGCGCGGCGGCAACGGCGTCGGCACGGACGGCAGCGCGGCTGGTGTTCGACACGAACACCTGGGCCGGGCCGGCGTTGGCACCGGTGGCGTAGGGGTTGGCGCTGTGTGCGGCCACGACGGCCTGGCTGGCGACGTCGGCGCGGCTGGCGGCCGAGGTCAGCTGATGCACGCCTTCATAGGTTTCGGCGTGGGCGGCACCGGCGGCGGCCAGCAGGGCGATGGAGATGGCGGAGAGGAGCTTCGAGGCGGTCATTTGGATGTCCTTCAATTGGTTCGGTTCTTGTTTCTTGGTCTGGATCAGCTGAAGGGCTGGTCCATGGAAAGAATTGTGCGCCGATATCTAAGTAAAAACCCTTAGCAAACGGAACCGCGGTGTTCACACGGTGGAAACAATCACCGCTCCGAAAAGGAGAAAACGGCTTGTCGTAGAGTGCCGGGATGAGCGCGCAGCCCCCCTCTTCCATCCTTCCGCCCCAAGCTCCCTGGGACGGTCCGGACACCGTGTTCGACGCGCTGGCGGGCGCCTGGGCCCTGGCGCGAACCATCGAGGGCCAGGCCACCATGACCGGCAGCGCGGTGTTCACGGAAATCGCCCAGGACATGCTCAAGTACCGCGAGGAAGGCCGCATACGGCTGGCCGACGGCAAGGAATTCGACGGGCATCGCGAATACCTCTTCGAGCGCGCGCCGGGCGGCTTCGTGGTGCACTTCGCCGAAACCCCGCCGCGCCTGTTCCACGCCATCGGCATCGCGCGCGACGGCACGGCGCTCGCCGGCTCGGCCATGCACCTGTGCACGCCAGACACCTACGACAGCAGCTACCGCTTCCTGCCGGACGGCTCGTTCGAGATCCGCCACACGGTGCGCGGCCCGCGCAAGGACTACCTGTCGGCCACGGTCTTCACCCGTCAGGGCGCGCGGCCCGGCTGAAGAAGACGATCAGTCGCGGTCGAGCCGCCAGCCCGGCATGCCGCGCATCACCGTCTGCACGAGCATCGCGCAGATGCCGCACTTGATGAGGTCGCCGGGAATGAAGACCAGCATCGCCAGCGCGGCCTGCGACAGCGACATGTGGGCGATCAGCGAAAGCCCGACGATGCCGAAGGCGTAGACCACCCCGATGCCGCCGACCACCGACGCCAGGAAGGCCGCCGCCAGGAGCCCCATGCCGGTGGCGCCGGCCATGCGCCGCATCGCCAGGCGCATCAGCAGGCCGCAGGCGAAGGCACCGAACATCCAGCCGAAGAGAAAGCCGCCGGCCGGCGCCACGAACACGCTCAGCCCGCCGCGTCCGCCCGGCAGCAGCGGCAGCCCGAGCGCCACGGCCAGCAAAAACAGCGCGATGGCCAGGAAGCCGCGGCGCGGCCCCAGCAGGCAGCCCGCGAGCATCACGCCCAGCGACTGCAGCGTGATCGGCACGCCGAACGGCAGGTCGATCTTCGGGATCAGGCCGAACACCGCCATCAGCGCCGCGAACAGCGCGATGTAAGACAGTGAGCGGGACGAACTGAGGGAGCCGGTGGTGGTCATGGCGGTCGATCGCAATCGAAGAAAAAAAGAAGAAGCTCGGTCAGCGGCCGAGCCGTGCGGCCAGCGCGTCGGCCACGCGCTCGGCGGTCTGCAGGGTGCGGATGGTCAGCGGCGCCAGCAGCCGCAGGCCGCCGCCGTGGCCCGCGCGGACGCGGTAGGCGTCGTCCAGGCGCTGCCATTGCACATAGAAATTTTCGGCGAAGCGCAGCATCAGGCCAAGGCCGAGCGCGATCCGCTCGGTCGGCACACCCACGCGCTGCAGCGGATGCAGCACCGCTTCGAGCACCGCCAGCAGGTCTTCGAAGCGCGTAGTCAGCGTCAGCATCAGCGCCAGCGTGGCCGCGCTCGCGAGCCGCAGCGCGCTGGCCACGCCCAGCGGCGTCGTGCCCATGGCCCAGTGGAAGCCGATGATCAGCGCGCCCGCGATCGCCACGCCGAGCAGCATGCGCACGCGGCGCCACGCCGGCGGCCCGAGCGACGCGAAGATGCCCAGCACCACGACGCAGGCCACGGCCAGCGTCAAAGGCCGCTCGACCAGCACCAGCAGCGTGCCGCACACCGACAGCACCGCGAGCTTGGCCCACGCCGCGATCGCATGCATCCACGTCGGCTGTTCTGAATAAAGGCTATGCACGGCGCCCCCGCTCCAGTGCGGCGCGCTCGCGCACGTTCTCTGCGTAGGCTTCGCACACCTCGCGGCCCGGCCCGTCGGCGCGCACCTTGCCCTGGTCGAGCCACAGCACGCGCTCGAAGTCGTGGACGTGTTCGAGCAAGTGCGTGGAGACGACGATCTGGTGGCCGCCGTCTTCGAGCTGCGCGGCCAGGCGCGCCTGGCTCAGCAGGTCGAGGCTGGCGAAGGGCTCGTCCAGCAGCAGCGTGGCGGGCTCGCTGATCTGCAAGGCCAGCAGGCACACCTGCTGGCGCTGCCCCTGGCTCAGTTCGCCGACCGCGCGCGCGGCCCAGGCCTCGAGCCCGCGCCGGGCGAGGAACTCGCGCGCCTGCTGCCGCGCCGCCTGGCGGGTCTCGCCGCGCGCCGTGAGGCTGAAGGCCAGCTCCTCGGCCACGGTGGGAAAGATGATCTGGTCGTCGGGGTTCTGGAACATCAGCCCGACGTGTTTCGACAGCTGCTTGCGGTCGGCCTGCGTATCGAGGCCGTGCACGGTCACGCGCCCGTGCTGCGGCTGGTCGAGCCCGCTGATCAGCCGGAACAGGCTGCTCTTGCCGGCCCCGTTGTCGCCGATCAGCCCGATGCGCGCTTCCTGCAGGCTCAGCGTGAGCCCTTCGAAGACATGCTGGTTGCCGCGCACCAGCGTCACCGCGTCGAGGCGGATGCTGTGCGTGGACATGGGTTCTGGCGGGGTCGGCTGCGGCAAGGGGCGCCCACTGTACTCGAACCTACCCGAACCCGCCCTGGCGGCAGGCAGGCGGCTCAGGGCGTGGCGGGAAAGAGCCCGTTGATCTCGCCCACCGACAGCATGCCCTCGCCCATCGCGTCGAACCGGCCCTGCGCAAAGGCTTCGCCAGCGATGCGCCCCACGAGCCCCAGCGCCGATTGCAGCGGGCCGCAGCCCAGGCTGATGCGCCGCGCGCCGGCGCGCGCAAGCTCGCCGGCCGGCGGAGCGCCCGCATAGCCGGCGTATACGTTCAAGGGCAGTCGCACGGCATCGGCCAGTTCAGCGATCTCCTCGGGGCTGGACATGCCGGGCACGAAGATGCCGTCGGCGCCCGCCGCCGCGTAGAGCCGCGCGCGGCGCAGCGCCTCGCCGAAGCGCGCCGCCGGGTCGTCCCAGGGCACGAAGTAGGCGTCGGTGCGCGCGTTGATGAAGAAGCGCGCGTCGAGCTTGCGGATGGCGGCGATGCGCTCGCACAGCACCTCCGGCGGCGCCAGCTCGCGCGTGCCCGGCTGCGTGCCGTCCTCGATGTTGATGCCGGCCGCGCCCATGTCGACCAGCGCGCCGGCCACGTCGCGCACCGCTTGCGTGCTGTCGCCGAAGCCGCGTTCGATGTCCACGCTGACCGGCACGCCGGCCACGCGGCAGATGCGCGCGCAGGCCGCGACCAGCTCGCCGGCGGGCATGCGCTCGCCGTCCGCATACCCGAGCGACCAGGCCATGCCGGCGCTGGTGGTGCCGATGGCTGCCGCGCCCGCGCGCTCGACGATGCGGGCGCTGACGGCATCCCAGGCGTTGACGAGAACCAGCGGGGCGGGGCCCTCGTGCAGGCGATGAAAGGCATCCGTCTTGTGTTGTCGTTGCGCGTCGCTGGCTCGCATGGTCATTCGTCCGGAAAGTCGCGGAATGACCCGAGCGTAGGCAAGGCGCGCCGCCGCGACTTGGAAAAAACTGCTATTTCACGCCGTACCGGCGGGCGGCCCGCAGCGCCGCCAAGCTCACCAGCACGCCGAAGCCCACGTAGAACGCCGGTGCGATCTTGCTGCCCGTGGCCGTGATGAGCCAGGCGCTGATGAAAGGCGCGAAGCCGCCGAAGATCGCCACGCCGAAGCTGTAGCTGACCGACAGGCCGGTGCCGCGCGTGGCCGCCGGGAACAGCTCGGACATCGCCGCGGAGATGGGGCCCCAGTAGGCCGAGGCCACCACGCCCATGGCGGTGAGCGCCACCATCAGCGCCGGCACCGACGGATGGTTCACCAGCAGGTAGAACAGCGGCACGATCATCACGAGCATGACCAGCGCCGCGCCGCGCATGATGGCCAGGCGCCCCACCCGGTCCGACAGGCTGCCGAACACCGGCACCAGCGCGAACTGCAGCACGCCGAACCAGAAGGTGCCGGCGAAGGCCATCGACGGCGGCAGGCCCAGCTGGCGCACCGCGAAGGTCGGCATGAACAGGCCCGTGTAGGACACGATGGTCGCGAGGATGATGAGCCCCATGGCCGCCAGGGTGCGCCCGCGCTGGTCCACCAGCGTGGTGCGCACCGGCGTGGCTTCCTGGGCCGCGCGCTTGAACTCCAGGCCTTCGTCCAGGTGGCGGCGGATGTACAGGCCGGCCGGCCCGATCAGCAGGCCGAAGAAGAACGGAATGCGCCAGCCCCAGGACAGCAACTGCTCGGGCGTGAGCAGCGTGTTGAGCCCCATGCCGAAGCCCGCCGCCAGGAAGGTGGTGATGCCCTGGCTCGCGAACTGCCAGCTCGAGAAGAAGCCGCGCCGCCGCGGATCCTGCTCGGCCAGCAGCGCGGTGGCGCTGCCGAACTCGCCGCCGGCAGCGAAGCCCTGCAGCAGCCGCGCGAGGATCACGAGCCCCGGCGCCCACAGCCCGATCTGCGCGAAGGTCGGCGACACCGCGATCAGCAGCGTGCCGAGCAGCATGAGCGCCATCGACAGCGTCAGCGCGTTCTTTCGCCCCCTGGCATCGGCATAGGCGCCGAGCACCAGCGAGCCGACCGGGCGCATCACGAAGGTCACGCCGAAGGTGCCCAGCGTGATGAGCAGCGACACGGTGTCGTTCTCCGCGGGGAAGAACAGCTTGGAGATGGTCACGGCGAGGAAGCCGTAGATCACGATCTCGAACCACTCCAGCGCATTGCCGATGGAAATGGCGGTGATGACCCGCAGCGTGCTCTGCCGGGAGGCAGGCTCGGCGGGTTCGGATAGCTCGGCGGCGCGTGGGGCGAGTGTGCTCATGGTGCTTCGTGCTCCAGGGATGGTTGAACTGCAAGGTCCGCGCCCGTCTCGGGCCGGACGCCGAAGTGATGCAGCACGTTGCGCAGCACCCCTTCGAAACAGGGATCGACGCCGAGCACCCAGCTCGCGCCCACGGCGCCGGCGTTGAACACGCGGCCGCCCCGGGGGCGTTCCCAATAGATCATCTCGGCCGAGAGTCCGTCGAGCGACTCGGTCACGTTCGAGAAGTAGTCGAGATACGCGTCGAGCCGGCCCGGCCGGTGGCGGCGCCCCTGCGCGATGACCTCAATGCCGCGCTGCGGCTCGGGCAACTGCTGGCCGGCCGGCAGCGCGAGCGTCATGCGGCACAGCGTCGCCACGCTCAGGTCCCACTCGTGGCCGATGGCGCGCGGCAGGCCGCCGCCCGGCGCATGGCCGAAGGTCGCGCCCTCGGTCAGGCCCAGCGCATTCGGCTGCGTGAACAGGAAGTGCCGCGGCTGCGTGGCGTGGTACACGCCGAAATCGCCGCCGTCGGCAAAGGCCCAGCCCGCCGACTCCAGCCCGATGATCTCGGCGCACGAGCGCCCGGCCTGCCTGAAATGGCCGCCGCGCGCCCAGTCCTGCGAGTGGTACTGCTCGCCGTAGGGGCCGGCGGGCGGGCGCACCTTGGCGGCCTCCTCGCTGTCCAGGTCGTTCGCGCCGAGCACCTTGCGCTGCTCCATCACCGTGCCCTCTTCGTTGTAGCTCACGCGCAGGTACATGGTGTTGCCCGACAGCACGATGGCCGTGCCGCCGCCGCACAGGTAGTCGTCGAGCCCGTCGCAGGCCGGCAGCGACCAGTACTCGCTGTGGCCGTTGACGATCACGGTCTTGTAGGCCTTCAGCAGGCCCGGGTCGCGGTGCAGGTCGAGGTCGCTCACCACGTCGTAGTCGTAGCCGGCCTGGTCCAGCCACACATGCAGCCGGCGCTCCAGCCGGGTCCACTGGCTGAAGCCCGCGTCGGCGGGGTCGTACAGCGCGTTGGGGCTGGCATTGGGCCAGGGCATGCGCAGGCCCACCTGGTAGGTCGGCTGGCCGCCGCGGTGGTAGGTGTAGCTGCAGTAGGCCGGGGCCTCGGGATGGCTGTTCTCCAGGCCCGCCGAACGCCGCGGCCACACGGGATCGCCGGCCGTGTTCTTCGCGAAGGGCGTGCTGGCATAGGCCAGCCAGCTGTTGGTGGCGCACAGCACCAGCACCGGCGCGGGAGCCCGGTGCGCGGCGCGGCGCACGATGAAGGCGATGTCGTATTCGGCGGGCTCGCCGTCCAGCAGGTAGCGCACGCGTCCCACGTACACGCCGGACTTCGCATCCGGCGGAATGCGCAAGGCATGGCTCTCGGGCCAGCGGCAGTCGTACAGGTCGTCGCTCGCCAGCCGCAGGCCGTGGCCGCGCGTGGGGTCGGCCAGCGGGTCGTAGCCGTCGTCGGAGAACTCGTTCACCCGCTGTGGCTCGAAGGCCGGGCCGACGATCATCCAGGTGCCGTGGTTGACGATGCGTCCGGTGCGCTGGTGGCCGCTGGCGTCGGCCACGGTGTCGCCGCGCTCCTCGCGCAGCGGCCAGCAGGCCAGCACCGTGCGACCGCGCGGCGTGTGCAGGCCGCGGTCGGCGAAACGCGCGCGCACTTCGGCCGGCTGCAGCGCATGCGAATAGATCGCGGGCATGACGATGTCGCCCTCCAGGAACGCATCCGCCAGGCCGTCGATGCCGCTGCCGCCCAGGCGCAGCGGCGCACGGCCCGGCTGCATCGGGCCGGTCCACCGGCCGCGCGCGACCGCTTCGCCGTCGATCCACAGCACCGTCTGCTCGCCGTCCCATGTGGCGACGAGGTGGTGCCAGCGCTTGGCCCGCAGCGCGCCGCCCGCGATCTGGCCCTGCGCACGGAACGCGCCGCCGTCGCCCAGGTAGAACACCGCGCGCCCGGCCTCGTCGATGAAAAGGCCGTAGCCGCAGGCGCCCGGCAGGTCGTATTGCCCGACGACGCTCTGGCGCGTGCCGATGCTCCAAGGCTGCACCCAGCACTCCAGCGTGAGCGCGCGCAGCGGCTGGTCGAGCCCGCGCGCCACCTGCACGTAGGAGCCGGGGTGGATCGGATGCACGCGCGCGGCGGAAGGCGCGAAGGCATGCAGCACGGTGTCGGCCGTGCGGCCTTCGACATCGGGGCCGAGCCGGCACACCGAAAGCGCATAGGGCACGTCGCTGCTCAGGTGAAAGCGCACCACCTCGCCGGCGGCCACGCTCTTGCGGTCGGTGTAGCCATGCACGCCGGGCACTTGCAGCGCGCGGTGCGGCGGAATGGGTTGCGGCATCGCGGCTGCCTTCATTGCACCGAGGTGGCCAGGCCCTTGGCCGCGATCTCGTCGGCCAGGCCGCGCAGCGAAAGCGCGAGCAGGTCGGCCAGTTCGTCGATCTCGGCGGGCGTGATGGTCAGCGGCGGCGTGATCATCTGGAAGTCGCCGAAGGCCCCCAGGTTCGCGCGCCGGTTGTACAGCGCGATGCCGTGCTTCAGCCCGTGCTCGGTGAGGCGCGCCGGTGCATTGAAGCTGGCCGGCAGCTGCCGCTTGGTCGCCTTGTCGGCCACGATCTCGATGGCGGTGAAGAGCCCCTTGCCGCGCACGTCGCCCACGATGGGGGAGCGCTCGGCCACTTCGCGCAGCCGGGCCATCAGCAGCTCGCCCATGTCGCGCGCGCGGCCGACCAGGTCTTGTCGCATCACCTCGCCGACCACCGCGTTGGCCACGGCGCACGACAGCGGATTGGTGAAGTAGGTGTGGCCATGCACGAAGCCGCCGCTGCCGGCGACGGCGTCGACGATGCGATCGGGCGCCAGCAGCGCGCCCAGCGGCGTGTAGCCCGCGGCCAGCCCCTTGGCCAGCGTGACCAGGTCGGGCCGTGCGCCGGCCCAGTGGTGCGCGGCCAGGAAGGCGCCGGTGCGGCCCGCGCCGCTCATGATCTCGTCGTAGATCAGCAGCACGCCGTGGCGGTCGCAGATCTGCCGCACGCGCTCGAAGTACGCCGCCGGCGACACCACCGCGCCGGTCGAGAGGCCACCGATGGGCTCCAGGATGAAGGCCAGCACGGTGTCGGGTCCTTCGCGCACGATGGTGGCCTCCAGCTCGTCGGCGCAGGCCATCGCATGGCTCTCGGCCGTGTGGCCGTCGGGCACGCGGTACGACAGCGGCGCGGGCACCTTCGGCATCTCGCGCACCATCGGCCCGTAGATCGACTGCGTGTGCGCGTCGCCCGTCACCGCCAGCGCGCCGAGCGTGGAGCCGTGGTAGCTCGGGTTGCGCGAAATCACCTTGGCGCGGCGCGGCTGGCCGCAGACCACGGCGTACTGCCGCGCCAGCTTGATGGCCGACTCGTTGGCCTCGGAGCCCCCGGAAACGAAGAAGGCCCTGTCGAAGCCATCGCCCGCCAGCGCGCACACGCGGTCCGCCAGCTCGATGCTGTGCTCGCTCTCGAAGAAGCGCGGGTAGGCAAAGGTGACCTGCGCCGCCTGCGCCTGCATGGCCGCCAGCACGCGCGGGTTGCCGTGGCCGATGTTGGCGACCACCGCGCCGGCGGTGGCGTCGAGGAAGCGGCGGCCGCCGGCATCCCACAGGTAGATGCCTTCGCCGCGCGCGATGCGCGGTGGCCTGGGCGAGCCCTTGGCGGCATAGAAGCCGAGCACGGAGCCGCCCTTGGGCGTGTCGCCCACGGTGCGGGCGGTGTCTTCGATCGTGGCGCTCATCGGGAAATATCCATTCGAATGTCTTGAACGGGCCCGACGATAGGCAGAGCCGGGCGACATGGGTAGACGTATGGGACGATGAAGTGATATACGTCTGGCGCATGAAGAACGCGCATGACCGGCTCGACCTGCTGGACACTTTCATCAAGATCGGCGAGAGCGGTTCGCTCAGCAAGGCGGCACGGCTGCTCGGCACCACGCAGCCCACGGTGAGCCGCCGCCTGCTGGAACTGGAGCGCCTGCTGGGCTGCAAGCTGGCCATCCGCAACACCGCCAACTTCTCGCTCACCGACGAGGGCCGCTCGCTGCTGGCGGAGGCGCACGACCTCACCGACCGCTGGTCGGGCCTGTCACAGCGGCTGCTGGGCGGACAGAGCCGGCCCGAGGGCACGCTGCGCGTCATCGGCCCCTCGGGCTACGGCACCGGCTTCCTGACCGATGCGGTGACGGACCTGCGCGCGGCGCATCCGCAGTTGCGCGTCGAGCTCACGCTGACCGACCGGGTGGTCGACCTCGCGGCCTCGGGTGCCGAATGCTGGGTGTGCGTGGGCGAGGTGCGCGACCCCGGGCTGGTGTGCCGCCCGCTCGGACGCATGGACCGCGTGCTGATCGCCACGCCCGAGCTGCTGAAGCGCATCGGCCCGGTCACGCTGGCCCGGCTGCCGCAGCTGCCGTGCGTGGGACTGATGCCTTACGTGACGGGCAACGTGCGCCTGATCGACCGCAGCGGGCGTTCGCGCATCGTGGCGCTGGACACGCCCATCCGCACCGACAGCCTGCTGGCAAGCTACCGCGCGGTGCTCAACGGCGCGGGCATCGGCGCGGCGGCGCCATGGATGTGCCACGAAGACGTGCAGGCCGGCCGCCTGAAGCGCGTGCTGCCGAACTGGTGGCTGGAGCCGGTGGGCGTGCATGTCGCGCTGCCGCCGGGGCTGTACCGGCCGGCGCGCGTCACCGCATTCGTGGAAGCGCTGCGCGCGCGCATGCACGCGCTGCCGGGGTTCAGGCCCGCGCAGTGACGAGCGGCACGGCCTGCATCAACGCCACCACCGGATAACGCCGCCACTCCGGCTCCGCATGGCGCCTGCCGTGCGCAAAAAGAAAACCCAGCACCGCGCCCTGGTCGGACAGCTTCGCGGGGTTCGCGGTCTTCCACTCTTCGAAACGGCGCCTGAGGTCCGGCTCGTCTTCCAGCATCTGCAGCGCGGTGTCTTCGAACACATAGGCGGAGAAGGCCTCCTTCTTCTCCAGCACGCTGTTGAAGAAGCCCCAGCGAAAGAAGCTGTCATGGGCTTCGGGCTCCAGCGTCTCGACGGCATAGCGGGCGTTGGGCTGGTCCAGCGGCACCCACATGTCGCCCGCGCGCGCCTGGAAGGGCTCGGTGTGCGAGGCGAGCGTCACCTGGTCATGGAACATATGGCCTTCGTAGGCGCCCGGGCGCGAGGCCACCTGCTGCACGCGGTACACGCGGGCCGCGTCGAACAACTGGTCGGCCTCCAGGCGCCGCATCTCGACGCCGTTCCATTGCAGGCGCTCGATCACTTCGCGCCAGGCCTGGGGCACCAGGTAGGCCTTGGGCGCCGCGACCGCGATGTCTTCCACGCAGCGGTCGAAGTGGACGATGTCTTTTTCCCACGGCTGGCTGCGGTCGTAGGCCAGCCGTTCGTAGTTGCCGAGCCTGCTGGGCGTGCGCACGGCCTGGTAGCCCCTGAAGCGCAGGCTGGCCGGGCGGTCGTGGTCGTTGCGCCATGTCAGCGGCCAGCGCGCCTGTTGCGCGGCGGCGGACCGGGCTTCGTTGCGCAGCGCCTGGATGCGCGCCGCGTTGGCCACGGTGAACGCTAGCACCACTTCCACCAGCGTGCGCATCGACGCCACGCGGTCGGCGAAGGGCTTGAGCATGTGGGTCTCGGGCATGAAGCCGATGGTGTGGTGCAGCGCGGCGTAGCCGGTGGAAAAGCGCGGCAGGTCGAGGAAGTCTTCGATGCCGTCGTCCGGCGTCTCGGCCAGCAGGTTCACGTAGGGGCAGGTGGGCCAGCCGCGCCGGTCCATGTCGCCGTAGATCGCGGGCAGCATGCGCTCGCGCAGGAAGTCGCCCAGCCCGCCGCCCAGCTTGTCGGGCTGGGTCGGGATCAGCGTCATGGTGCAGGCGTAGTCCGCGCCGTTGGACGTGTGGGTGTCGACCATCACGTCAGGGTCCCACGCGGTGAAGAACCGGTTGAACACCTGCGCGGCGAGGCTGTCGCACTTGATGAAGTCGCGGTTCAGGTCCAGGTGCCGGCCGTTGCCGCGGAAGCCGAAGGACTCGGGCCCGAGCTGGTTCACGCGCGAGGTGGCCTGGCGGTTGATGCAGCCGTCCACGTTGTAGACGGGAATGAACAGGAACACCGTGTCGCCCAGCGCCGCGAGCCGATCGGGCTGCAGGCAGAAGTCGCGCACCAGCGCCATGCAGGCGTCGATGCCCTCGGATTCGCCGGGGTGGATGCCGTTGTTGTTGAAGAACACCGGGCGGCGCTGACGCTGCAGCGTCTCGCGGTCGAACACGCCGTCTGCCGTGACCACGCCGGCGTGCATCGGCGCGCCGGTGTCCGACAGGCCGATCTGCCGCCAATGCAGCACGCCGGGGAACCGCGCGGCCAGCCGCTCGTAGAAGGCGGTGCATTCGGCCCAGGTGGCGGTCCGGTTGCCGTTGCCGGATTCGAAGGGCGTGGGATACGGATCGTCTTGTGCAGCGGTCATGGAAAAAAAGCTCCGTTCATGCGGCAACGGCGCGGCGCTGCTGCCGTTTACGGGCTTTTAGCACGGCCTCCGGCTACAGTAACGGCCCCAACCGGTCATCCAGCCCTTCTGCGGAGAGCCAGACACGGCCGCAAACACACACTCGAGAAGGAATCAGCCATGGGCGCCCAATGGAAAGCGAAACACAAGGACCTGGCAGCCAATGCCAAGGGCCGGTTGTTCGGCAAACTCGCCAAGGAAATCATGATGGCCGCGCGCAACGGCGCCGATCCGGCCGGCAACTCGCGTCTTCGCCTCGTGGTGGAACAGGCCCGCAAGGTCTCGATGCCCAAGGACACGCTCGATCGCGCCATCAAGAAAGGCGCCGGCCTCACGGGCGAGGCGGTGCATTTCGAGCACGTGATCTATGAAGGCTTCGCGCCGCACCGCGTGCCGGTGATGGTCGAATGCCTGACCGACAACGTGAACCGCACCGCGCCTGAAATGCGCGTGCTGTTCCGCAAGGGCCAGCTGGGCACCTCGGGCTCGGTGTCATGGGACTTCGACCACGTCGGCATGATCGAAGCCGAACCCGCCAGGCCGGACGCCGATGCCGAAGTGGCCGCCATCGAGGCCGGCGCGCAAGACTTCGAGCCGGCCGGGGAAGGCAATTCCGTCGTCTTCCTGACCGACCCGACCGACCTCGACCTGGTGAGCCGCGCGCTGCCGGCCCAGGGCTTCACCGTGCTGTCGGCCAAGCTGGGCTACAAGCCCAAGAACCCGGTCGACCCGGCGAGCCTGAGCGCGGAAGACCTGGAAGAGGTCGAGACCTTCCTGGCGGCCATCGACGCGAACGACGACGTGCAGAACGTGTTCGTCGGGCTGGCGGGCTGAGGCGTCCGCCAAAAGACAAAAGGGCTGGCTCCCGCGGGAGCCAGCCCTTTTTGCTGCAGGAACTCGACGGGCCGTTTTCTGTTTAGAACGGAATATCGTCATCCATGTCGTCGAAGCCCGACGACGACTTGGCCGGTGCCTGGCGCGGAGCCGGTGCCGGAGCACGCGGAGCCGCCGCGGGTGCGCGGGGTGCGTATCCGCCGCCACCACCACCGCCGTTGCCGCCCTGCGAGTAGCCACCGCCGCCACCTTGCGAGTAGCCGCCGTCGTCCTCGGGACCGCCCGAGGGGCCGCCCTGGCCCTGGCGGCTGCCGAGCATCTGCATCTGGTCGGCGCGGATTTCGGTGGTGTACTTTTCGATGCCGTCCTTGTCGGTCCACTTGCGCGTGCGCAGGCTGCCTTCGACATAGACCTGCGAGCCCTTGCGCAGGTACTGGCCGGCGATTTCGGCCAGGCGGCCGTTGAAGACGATGCGGTGCCATTCGGTGGCTTCGCGCATTTCGCCGCTTTGCTTGTCTTTCCAGCGATCGGTGGTGGCCACTGTGACGTTCGCGACCTGATCGCCGCTCGGGAAGGTCCGCATTTCGGGGTCGCGCCCCAGGTTGCCGACGACGATGACTTTATTGACCGATGCCATATGCACTGCCCCTGATAAGTGGATAAAGGAGAAGGTTGAGAGGAACCCTCCATTGTGCCCGAAGGCCGACACGGCCAATACCCCGCCGGTGCCAGAATGCTCTCTCATGAACCGCGAACCCGATTTCCTCGAGCACCTGCGCGCCGAGCTGTCCAGCGGCCGCGTCTGGCTCGACCGGGCCATCGTGCTGGGCTACGCCATCGCGGCCGGGCTTTTCGTGGTGGGCTTCACGCTCGCCAGCGACTGGGTCTTCGGCCAGTTCCACCGCTTCTACCGCGCCTGGCCCTGGGCCGTGCTGCTGACGACGCCGCTGATCACGGCGGGCATCGTGTGGTTCACGCTGCGCTTCTTTCCCGGCGCGGCCGGCTCCGGCATTCCGCAGATCAAGGCGGCGCTGCACCCCGCCCTGCCGGAAGAGCGCCGCTTCTTCTTCGCGTCGCTGCGGCTCACGGTCGCCAAGATCGGGCTGGGCGCGGCGGGTTTCGCGGCCGGGCTGTCGATCGGGCGCGAGGGGCCTTCCGTGCAGGTCGCGGCCGGGGTGATGCAGCACGCGCGGCGCTGGCTCTCGCCCAACACCACCATCGACAGCCGCGCGCTGCTGGTGGCCGGCGGCGCCGCGGGCATCGCGGCGGCCTTCAATGCGCCGCTGGCGGGCGTGGTGTTCGCCATCGAGGAGCTCTCGGGCCGGCTCGAGGCGCGCTCCAGCGGGCTGATCATCACGGCCATCGTGCTGGCGGGCCTGGTGGCCGTCTCGGCTTTCGGCAACACCAGCTACTTCGGCGTGATCCGCGTGCCCCGGCTGGGCTGGGACGCGCTCGGGCCCGGCCTGCTGGTCACGCTGCTCAGCGGCGCGGCCGGCGGGCTGTTCGCGCGGCTGCTGACCGCCTCGCTCACCGGCGCGCCGGGGCGCTTCAACCGCTGGCGGGCGCGTTTTCCGGTGCGCTTCGCGGCCGCAGGCGGGCTGGCGGTGGCCGTCATCGGGCTGGCCACGGGCGGCGTCACCTTCGGCGCGGGCTCCGAGGCGGTCAAGCAGATGCTGCAGGGCCATGACGAGCTGACCCCGCTCTACACGCTGCTCAAGTTCGTCGCCACCTGGCTCACGGCGTGGTGCGGCGTGCCGGGCGGCATCTTCGCGCCGGCGCTGTCCATCGGCGCGGGCATCGGCGACGCGGTGTCGCAACTGGGCAGCAGCGAACTCGGCCCGGCGCTCATTGCGCTGGGCATGGCCGCCTTCCTGGCGGCAGTGACGCAGGCGCCGCTCACCGCCTTCATCATCGTGATGGAAATGGTCGACGGCCATTCGATGGTGCTGAGCCTGATGGCCGCGGCCATGCTGGCCAGCCTGGTCTCCCGCATGATCAGCCGCCCGCTGTACGACACGCTGGCCGAATACATGGTCGGGCGGGCCATCAGCGCCGCCGGGCCGGTGCATCCGCCGCCGCCGGAAGCCCCCGCGCCCGGGGCGCCGGAACCCGCCCGCTCGCCATGAATTCTCCGGCGGTCTATCATGTCCGGTTGCCCTCGGACGATCGCCTCCTTTGAATTCCAAAGCCACTGAACCAGCCGCGGCAGAAGCCGCCGAAGCTGCAGAACGCGCCCGCGATGCGGAACGCGAACGCGACACCTACCTCGGCGCGGTGCTGGCGCAGCAGCGCATCAGCATCCGCGGCGCGCGCACCCACAACCTGAAGAACGTCGACCTCGACATTCCGCGCAACAAGCTGGTGGTCATCACCGGCCTGTCGGGCTCGGGCAAGTCGAGCCTGGCCTTCGACACGCTGTATGCCGAAGGGCAGCGGCGCTATGTGGAGAGCCTGTCGGCCTATGCGCGGCAGTTCCTGCAGCTCATGGACAAGCCCGACGTCGACGTGATCGAGGGCCTGTCGCCCGCCATCAGCATCGAGCAGAAGGCCACCAGCCACAACCCGCGCTCCACCGTGGGCACGGTGACCGAGATCCACGACTACCTGCGCCTGCTGTACGCGCGCGCCGGCACGCCCTACTGCCCCGACCATCACCTGCCGCTGCAGGCACAGACCGTCTCGCAGATGGTCGATGCCACGCTCGCCCTGCCCGGCGAGCCGCGGCTGATGATCCTGGCGCCGGTGGCACGCGAGAAGAAGGGCGAGTTCCTCGAACTCTTCGCCGAGATGCAGGCGGCCGGCTACATCCGCTTCCGCGTCGACGGGCAAACATACGAATACAACGACCTGCCCAAGCTCAAGAAGACCGAGAAGCACGACATCGACGTCGTCATCGACCGCCTGCGCGCTCGCCCCGACATGCAGCAGCGGCTGGCCGAGAGCTTCGAGGCCGCGCTGCGCCTGGCCGAGGGCCGCGCCATCGCGCTGGAGCTGGGCGCAGAGGGCGCGGCCGACAAGGAGCACCTGTTCAACGCCAAGTTCGCCTGCCCGATCTGCCACTACTCGCTGTCGGAGCTGGAGCCGCGCCTGTTCTCGTTCAACTCGCCGGTGGGCGCCTGCCCGAGCTGCGACGGCCTGGGCCACCGGGAAGTGTTCGACCCGGCGCGCGTGGTGGCCTTCCCCTCGCTGTCGCTGGCCAGCGGCGCCATCAAGGGCTGGGACCGCCGCAACGGCTACTACTTCAGCATGATCGAGAGCGTCGCCAAGCACTACAAGTTCGACGTCGACGCGCCCTTCGAGTCATTGCCGGCCTCGGTGCAGCAGGTGCTGCTGCACGGCTCGGCCGCCGAGGAGATCAAGTTCAACTACACCATGGAGTCGGGCAACTTCGCGGGCAAGAAGCTCACGAAGAAGCACCCCTTCGAGGGGATCATCCCGAACATGGCGCGGCGCTACCGCGAGACCGATTCGGTGATGGTGCGAGAAGACCTCGCGCGCTTTCGCAACCTGCAGCCCTGCCCCGACTGCGGCGGCTCGCGGCTGCGGCGCGAGGCCCGCAACGTGTTCCTGGTCGATGAATCGGCGCGCCCGGCCGACGGCGGCGAGCCGCCGCGCATGGCGATCTTCGAGCTCAGCCACCTCACCCTGCGCGATTCGCTGGCCTGGTTCCAGAAGCTCAAGCTGCGCGGCGCCAAGGCCGACATCGCCGACAAGGTGGTGCGCGAGATCGGCCTGCGCCTGAAATTCCTGAACGACGTCGGCCTGAACTACCTGAGCCTGGACCGCAGCGCCGAGACGCTCTCCGGCGGCGAGGCGCAACGCATCCGCCTGGCGTCGCAGATCGGCTCGGGCCTCACCGGCGTGATGTACGTGCTCGACGAGCCCAGCATCGGCCTGCACCAGCGCGACAACGACCGCCTCATCGGCACGCTGAAGCACCTGCGCGACATCGGCAACAGCGTGATCGTGGTCGAGCACGACGAGGACATGATCCACGCCGCCGACCACGTGATCGACATGGGCCCCGGCGCCGGCGTGCACGGCGGCCGTGTGATGGCGCAGGGCACCTATGCCGAGGTGTCGGCAAACCCCGATTCGCTCACCGGCCAGTACCTGTCGGGCACGCGCAAGATCGAAGTGCCCAGGCGCCGCACCGCATGGCTGCCGGTGGTGAACAAGCCCGCGTTCAACGAAGGCAGGAAGCCCTCGCGCTTTCCGCAGAGCCCGGCCGCCGAGCGCCGCGCGGCGCGCGAGGCCGCCCACCTGGCCACGCAGACCGACCTGCAGGAGATCCGCGTGGTCGGCGCCACCGGCAACAACCTGAAGAACGTGAGCGTCGCCTTCCCGGTCGGCCTGCTGACCTGCGTGACGGGCGTCTCGGGCTCGGGCAAGTCGACGCTCGTGAACGACACGCTCTACACCGCGGTGGCGCGCACGCTGTACCGCGCGCACGAGGAACCGGCCGAACACGAATCGGTCGAGGGCATCGAGTATTTCGACAAGGTCATCAACGTCGACCAGAGCCCCATCGGCCGCACGCCGCGCAGCAACCCGGCCACCTACACCGGCCTGTTCACGCCCATCCGGGAGCTGATGGCCGAGACCAACACCGCGCGCGAGCGCGGCTACGGCCCGGGCCGCTTCAGCTTCAACGTGGCCGGCGGGCGCTGCGAGGCCTGCCAGGGCGACGGCGTGGTGAAGGTGGAGATGCACTTCCTGCCCGACGTGTACGTGCCCTGCGAGGTCTGCCACGGCCAGCGCTACAACCGCGAGACGCTCGAGGTGCTCTACAAGGGCAAGAACATCGCGCAGATCCTCGAGATGACGGTCGAGACCGCGCACGAGTTCTTGAAGGCCGTGCCGACCATCGAGCGCAAGCTGCGCACCCTGCTGGACGTGGGCCTGAGCTACATCAAGCTCGGCCAGTCGGCCACCACGCTGTCGGGCGGCGAGGCGCAGCGCGTGAAGCTCGCGCTGGAACTCAGCAAGCGCGACACCGGCCGCACGCTCTACATCCTCGACGAGCCGACCACCGGCCTGCACTTCGCCGACATCGAGCTGCTGCTGAAGGTGCTGCACCAGCTGCGCGACGCGGGCAACACCATCGTCGTGATCGAGCACAACCTCGACGTCATCAAGACGGCCGACTGGCTGATCGACATGGGGCCGGAAGGCGGCGCCGGCGGCGGCACGGTGGTGGGCGAAGGCACGCCGGAAGACATCGCGGCGAACGAGGCGAGCCACACGGGGCGGTATCTGAAGCGGCTGCTGTAGCCGCTCCCGGCCTGGGAAAGACGCTCAGGTCGTCGTCTGCACGTGCAGCCGGCTGGTCTTGCAGCGGTGCAGCGCGCGGTAATGCTCCAGCGGCCTGCCGTTGGCGCCGTAGGCGATGGACTCGATGCGCAGCAGCGGCTCCGGCGTGGGCAGGTTCAGCAGCTCGCAGGTGTCGGCGTCGGGCAGCACCGCGTCGATCCAGCGTTCGGCGCGCACCAGGCGCAGGCCGTACTGGCGGCGCAGCACGTCGTACAGAGAACGGTCGTCCAGGCGCGTGCGGTGCAGGCCCGGTGCCAGGTCGGCGGGCACCACGGTTTCCACCAGCAGGCGCAGTTCGCCGTCTACGCTGCGCAGGCGCTTGAGCGCCACCACCTGCGTGTCGTCGGTGAGGCCGAGGGAGGCCGCTTCCTGTTCGGTGGGCGCGCGCAGTTCCTGCGTGAGGATCTGCGTGCGCACCGAGCGGCCCTTGCGCTCCATCTCGTCGGAGAAGCCGAGCACGGTGGAGACGAAATCTTCGTCGCGCTCGCGTGCCGACACGAAGGCGCCGCGGCCCTTGATCTTGTAGATGAGGTTGTTGCGCACCAGGTCTGCCAGCGCCTCGCGCACCACGATGCGCGAGATGCCGAACTGCTCGCCCAGCTCGGCTTCGGACGGCAGCTTGGCGCCGATGGGCAGCACGCCCTGCAGGATCTGCAGGCGCAGCGCGTCGCGGAACTGCGCCCACAAAGGCGATTCGGAGCCACGGTCGAGCACGGTCGATATTTCGGTCGGAGAGTTCACGTCGAGGGTTGGCCCAGGGCCTGAGGAGTCGTCAATGATGCATCGAAAGATGCGGGCGCATCGGCGGCCACCGGCGAAAGCCGCACGCCGTGGCGCTCGCGCAGGGCGGCGGAGCACGCCAGCAGTTCGCGCCGCGCCAGGGCCGCGTCCCACCCCAGTGCCTCGGCCGCGATGCCCGCCATTTCCGCCAGCGCAGCGCCGGTGACGAGGCCGCGGATCGCGAGCAGGGTCCGGCGGATCACGAGATCGTCGAGATGGATCACGCCCGTCTCGAGGCACAGGTAGGACAGCTCGGCGACCGAGTAGTCGGGCGCGTGCTGCAACGGCACGTCGCCCGAGGCTCCGAGCCGCTGCGCCAGCGGCAGCGCCTTCGAGCCGTAGCGGCGCAGCAGCACCTGCGCGCGCGCACGGCCCAGGCCGGAGGCCGTGACCATGCGGTCGAGAAAGCGTTCAGTGGCCTGCGCATCGGCAGGCAGCTCCGCACCACCGCCGATGGGCAGCAGCTCGGTCGATGCGGTGCGCGGGCGGCCCAGTTGCTGCAGCACTTCGTTTGTCGCCTCTTCGGCCAGCGCGCGGAAGGTCGTCCACTTGCCGCCGACCAGGCCGACGATGGGAATGTCGCGCGTGGCGTTGGGCAGGTCGACCACCACCGAATGGTCGCGCGAGATCTGCCCCGGCTTGTCGGCGTCGGAACGCGCGAGCGGACGCACGCCGACATAGGTGTACACCACGTTGCCGCGGCCGAACGAGAGGTTCGGGAACACTTCGGCCAGCACCTCGAGCAGGTAGTCGACCTCGGCCGGCTCGGTGGCGATCTGGTCGGGGTCTTCCACCGGAATGTCGGTGGAGCCCACCAGCACGCGGTCGAGAAAGGGATAGACGATGCACACGCGCCCGTCCACCGCCTCGAAGTAGGCCATGCGCCCCTGCAGCGCATCGCGCAGCGCGGGATGGTCGAGCACCAGGTGCGAGCCCTTGGTGCCCATCACGCGCGAGCCCGCGCCGCCCAGCACCGCCGTGCTGCGGTCCAGCCACGCGCCGCTGGCATTCACCACGGTGTCGGCCGTCACGCGCACCAGCGCGCCGGTGATCTCGTCGCGCAGGGTGAGGATGTTGCCCGCGCAGCCCATCACGCGGCAGTAGTTGGCGGCGGCCGAGCGCGGCTGGTCGCGGCAGGCGTCGCCGATGAGTTCCAGCACCAGCCATTCGGGGTGGCTGATCCACGCGTCGAAGAAGGTCGCGGTCCAGCGCACTGCCGCGCGGAACAGGCTGCGGTCGGCGGTGGGCACGCGGCTGATGCGGTGGTTGGGCATCACGCGCTGGCGGCGGCCCAGCAGGTCGTACAGGCGCAGGCCCGCCGCCACCGCCAGCAGGCCGCGCGTGCGCTGCGGCGGCGTGCGGCCGAAGAACTTGAGCGCGCTGCTCATGAGGCCGCCGAAGAAGCTCGACAGCGGCACCACCGTCTTCAGCGGCTGCACCAGGTGCGGCGCGTTGCGCAGCAGCAGGTTGCGCTCGCGCGTGGCCTCGGCCACCAGCGAGAAGCTGCCGTTCTCCAGGTAGCGCAGGCCGCCGTGGATCATGCGCGAAGGCGCGCTGCTGGCGCCCGCGCTGAAGTCGCCCTTGTCGACGATGAGGCAGTCGACGCGCTGCAGGCACAGGTCGCGGAACACGCCCACGCCGTTGATGCCGGCACCGACGATCACCGTCGAAAAGTGGCGATCCGCCAGGGAAGCCGGACGCACGAAAGGCAGTTGCCAGGCGCTCATTGCTTGCCCCCGGCCAGATGTGAAAACACAGGAGACATGGTGTCGATCAGTTCGTTGAAGCCGGCCATGAAGCCGGCATGGGCGCGCGCCTGCGCGGCGTCGGGTTCGACGGTGTCGCAGGGCGCGAGCAAGGCGCTGTCCTGCCCGGCGTGGTCGATGCCCTGCGACATGGCGGCGTAGATGGCCGCGCCGCGCGCGCCGGTTTCGTCGTCGGCGCAGCGCTCGACCGGATGCGCCAGAAAGCCGGCCAGCAGGCGCACGAGACGGGTGTCGCTCGCACCGCCGCCGAGCACGGTCGATGCCGACACCGGCAGGCCGCAGGCCGCGAGCCGCGCCGTGTGGCGCGCATGCAGCGCGGCCACCGCATCGACCACGGCGCGCGCCATGTCGCCGCGCGTGTGATGGCTCTTGAGGCCGACGAAGCCCGCCGTCACGCCGCCGCCGCCGTTCACGAACGGCAGAAAGCGCAGGCCGCCCGCGCCCAGCGGCACCGACATCGCCAGGTCGACCACGGCGCGCGAATCCGGCAGGCCCAGCACGCCGGCCAGCCATGCGATGTTGGCCATCGACGACGGGCTGTTCTCCATGTAGAGCCGCCTGTCCGCGCGACCGAAGTTCACGACCGCCGCCACGTCGGGCTTGGGCTCGATCACCGGTCCGATGACCGCGTTCACGCACCAGGTGCCGAAGACCGACACCGCACGCTCGCGGCCTTCGGCGCAGATCGCGGTCATCGATGCGAGCAGGTCGATGGCGCCCATCGCCACGGGAATGCCGGCGGGCAGGCCGCACAGCGCGGCTTCGGCAGGCCGCAGCTTGCCGACGACCTCGCCGCTGGGCACCAGAGGACCGAAGGCACGCGGGCCGAGGTCGGCGATGCCCGAGGCGTCGAAGGCCGCCTGCGACCACGTGCCGGTGGCGATCGACACCAGCCCGGCGGTGCTCGCATCGCTCGCGTCGGTCGCGATCTCGCCGGTCAGCAGGAAGCCGAGGTAGTCCTTCGCGAACAGCAGCCGGCGCACCTCGCCGCGCTGCACGGCGTCGGTGCCCAGCAGCTCGGCCGCGATCACGGTGGGCTGGCCCGGCCAGGGCCTGCAGCCGACATCGGCGAACAGCGCGTCCCCGTGGCTCAGCGACAGCGAACGCGCACGCGCATCGGCCCGCTGGTCGGTCGAGGCGACGGCCCTGCCGCCCACGAGTTCGTTGCGCGCGTCCAGCGCATAGAGCCCGGCGCCGTGGCCGGTGCAGCCGATGGCGCGGACCTCGGACACGCGGTTGCCGAGCTGGTGGGCGACGTCGCGCAGCACGTGAGTCAGGGCGGAGCGGATGGCGGTCGCCCCCACTTCGCATCCCCCCGCGGGCAGCCGGTCGTGCGGCAATGGCATGCGGGACAGGGCGACGGCCCGGCCGCTCCCGGCTTCGAGGGCCAGGGCTTTCAGGCTGCTCGACCCCATGTCGATGCCGATCAGTATTTTTGTCTTCATGTCATAACAGCTTCGGCGGAATAAAAGCGCATCGCCAGTAGCGTTTCCCCTAGTTATCCCTTCAAACGGCCAGCGCGTACATTCTATCCTGTCATAACAACTGTCGTGACAACGAGGATCGAAAGGCTGCCCTCAAAGGCAGCATCAGCAAGCTGTGCCACACAACGTGAGGAGACAAAAAATGAGGCGTAATTTCCTGAAGTCCGCGGCGGCCGCCGGTATCGGCCTGGCCGGTGCGAGCGCGCTTGCGCAGCAGCAAGCGGCAGCCCCCGCCGCGGGCGCCGGCCTGCGCGGCAATGCCAGCGACGTCTACGTGATGAACGTGATGGTGTCGGGCGTGGAGTACTGGTTTCCGGTCTACGAAATGATGAAGCAGCTCGGCCGCACGCTGGGCGTGAAGACGCGCTACACCGGCACGCCCGAATACGACGTGAACAAGCAGCTCGCGTCCTTCGAGCAGGAACTGGCGCGCAAGCCGGCCGGCATCCTGCTGCATCCGATGAACCCCGACCCGTTCATCGAGCCGATCAACCGCGCGGCGGCGATGGGCATCCCGGTCGTCACCTTCGCGGCCGACTCGCCCAACTCCAAGCGCACCTCGTTCATCACGTCCGACAACGACCGCGAAGGCACGCAGGCGGCCGACGCCATCGCGGCCTCGATGGGCGGCAAGGGCGAATACGCCGTGCTGGAGAACCCCGGCCAGGACAACCACGACCGCCGCATCGCCGCCTTCATCAACCGCATGAAGACCAAGCACCCGGGCATGAAGCTGGTCGGCCGCGCCGCCAGCAACCAGGACCCGAACAAGGCCTACCAGGCCGTGCTGAGCCTGGCGCAGGCCAACCCGAACCTGGGCGCCCTGTTCATGCCCGAGGCCAACTCGGCGCTGGGCGCGGCGCAGGCCAAGGTCGAGACCAAGAAGAACATCAAGGTGATGTGCTGCGACGTGAACGCCAAGATCCTGGACATGATCAAGTCGGGCGACGTGTTCGGCTCCATCAACCCGAACCAGGGCATGCAGGGCTACATGGGCATGATGATGCTGTTCCTGGCCAAGAACCCGACGCTCATCGACCCGATGAACGACGCCAAGCGCAACGGCACCAACCCGATGTCCGTGCCCTTCCTGGACAACGGCCTGGCCGTGGTCAGCAAGGCCAACGCGGACGACTTCTACTGGGACAAGTACCTCGCCCGCCGCGGCACCAAGGGAATCGGCGAGTGAACGCAGTGAGCGCATTGCTCGAACTGAAGGCGATCAGCAAGCGCTTCGGCGCTTCGCGCGCGCTCGCGGGCGTGGACTTCTCGCTGCACGCCGGCGAGATCCACGCCCTGTGCGGCGAGAACGGCGCGGGCAAGTCCACGCTGATGAACATCATCGACGGCATCCACCAGCCGGACGAGGGCGAGATCTCGCTCGACGGCCGCAAGGTGGTCATCGACGGCCCGGCGCACGCCATGCGCCTGGGCATCGGCCTGGTGCACCAGGAGATCGCCCTGTGCGGCGACGCCACCGTGGCCGAGAACATCTTCATGCCGGAGATCAACGCCGGCAAGCATGCGTGGATGGACTACGCCAGCCTCAACGCGCGCGCCGCCCGCGTGCTGCAGCGGCTGGGGCAGGACGTCGACCCGTCGGCGCTGGTGAAGGACCTGAGCATCTCGACGCAGCAGCTCATCGAGATCGCCAAGGCGCTCACGCTCGACTGCAAGGTGCTGATCCTCGACGAGCCCACCGCCGCGCTCACCGACAACGAATCGGCCGCGCTCTTCAAGGTGCTGCACGACCTGAAGGCGCAGGGCATCGGCATCATCTACATCAGCCACCGCATGGCCGAGATCTTCGCGCACTGCTCGCGCGTGACGGTGCTGCGCGACGGGCGCAACGTGCACTGCGGCCCGCTGGCCGAGCTGGACGCCGACGCGCTGGTGCGCCGCATGGTCGGGCGCGACCTGGGCAACTACTACCCGCCGAAGCACGGCGACGCGGCGCACGGCGAGCCGGTGCTCGAAGTGAGCGACATCGCCGACGGCGAGCGCGTGCACGGCATCTCCTTCACGCTCAGGCGCGGCGAGATCCTCGGCATCGCGGGCCTCATGGGCGCCGGGCGCAGCGAACTCGCCGAGACCGTCTGCGGCCTGCGCACCGCCACGCGCGGCAAGGTGCGCCTGCGCGGCAGGACGCTGACGATCCGCAAGTACAGCGACGCGCTGCGCGAAGGCATCGCCTATCTCAGCGAAGACCGCAAGGCGGCGGGCGTGTACCTCGACCTGCCCATCGCGCAGAACATCGCGTCGATGGCGCTGAAGCGCGTGAGCTCGCGCTTCGGCCTGCTGCAGCGCGCGGCCGAGCACAAGCTGGCGGTGGACCTGGGCGCCAAGCTCAAGCTCAAGTCCGACGGCGTGGCCATCGACGTGGCGAGCCTGTCGGGCGGCAACCAGCAGAAGGTGGCCATCGCCAAGCTGCTGGCCACCAACCCGTCGGTGCTGCTGATGGACGAACCCACGCGCGGCGTGGACGTGGGCGCCAAGTCGGAGATCCACCACATCCTGCGCGAGCTGGCGAGCCAGGGCGTGGGCGTGGTGGTGATCTCCTCGGAGCTGCCCGAGATCATCGGGCTGTGCGACCGCGCGCTGGTGATACGCGACGGCCGGCTGGCCGGTGAAGTGCAAGACAACGAAATGACGGAAGAGGCGCTGCTGCGGCTGGCCTCGGGACTTTGCGAAGAGGAAGCGACAGCATGAACTACCCGGCACAACTCGACGCGGGGGCCGCACCGGGCCTCCAGCCACACCAGTCGGCGGGCGGCCCCGTCAAGCCCGCCAGCAAGCTCGGCAGCATGCGCGAGATGGGCCTGCTGCTCATCATTGCCGCGCTGTGCGTGGGCATGAGCTTCGCTTCGCCCTACTTCCTCACGTGGGACAACGTGCGCGCGATGCTGCTGTCGTTCTCCATCGAAGGCATCGTGGTGGTGGGCATGACGATCCTGCTGATCGTCGGCGGCATCGACCTGTCGGTGGGCTCGGTGGTGTGCTTCGCGATGGTGGTCACGGGCAAGCTGTTCCTCATGGGCTTCGACCCGTGGACGGCGGGGCTGGTGGCCATCGGCGCGAGCGCGCTCATCGGCGCCATGATCGGCGGCTGCGTCACGCGCATCGGGCTGAACCATTTCATCGCCTCGCTGGCCTTCATGGTGATCGTGCGCGGCCTGTGCCTGGCGCTCACGCAGGGCACGCCGCAGTCGCTGTTCTCGCTGCCGGCGGAGTTCAAGTTCATCGGCCAGGGCACGCTGTTCGGCATTCCGGCCGTCATCCTGATCTTCCTGCTCATCGTGGTGGTGAGCGACTTCGTGCTGCGCCGCTCCACCCTGCTGCGCCGCGTTTTCTACACCGGCAGCAACGAGAAGGCCGCGCTGTACTCCGGCATTCGCGTGGGCCACGTGAAGTTCTGGGTCACGGTGCTGTGCTCCGCTTCGGCGGGCCTGGCCGGCGTGATCTACACCGCGCGCTTCGGCGCGGCCACGCCCACCTTCGGCATGGGCATGGAGCTGAACGTGATCGCCGCCGCGGTGATCGGCGGCGCCAGCCTCAAGGGCGGCTCCGGCACGGTGCTCGGCGCGGTGCTCGGCCTGGCGCTGCTGTCGGTGGTGACCAGCTCGCTGATCCTGCTGGACGTGTCGCCCTACTGGCAGGACGTGATCAAGGGCCTGATCCTGCTCGCGGCCGTGACCATCGACCACATCATGAACACCAGAAAGACCAAGCGATGAACAACGCATCGATGAAGAAGACAACGCTCGGCCCCTCGGGCATCGAGTGCTCGGCCATCGGCCTGGGCACCTGGGCCATGGGCGGCTGGATGTGGGGCGGCGGAGACAACGCCGCCGCCGTGCTGGCCATCCAGGCATCGCTGGACGCGGGCGTGAACCTGATCGACACCGCGCCGGCCTACGGCCTCGGCCGCTCGGAGAGCATCGTCGGCACCGCGCTGAAAGGCCGCCGCCACGAAGCCGTGATCGCCACCAAGTGCGGGCTGGTGTGGCACACGCAGAAGGGAACGCACTTCTTCGAAGAAGACGGCCACCCGGTGTACCGCTACCTCGGGCGCGAATCGATCATTCACGAATGCGAAGAGAGCCTGAAGCGCCTGCAGACCGACTACATCGACCTCTACATCACGCACTGGCAGGACGCCACCACGCCCGTGGCCGAGACCATGGACGCGCTGCTCGCGCTGAAGAAGCAGGGAAAGATCCGCGCCATCGGCGTGAGCAACGTGAGCCCCGAGACGCTGGCCGAGTACCTGCGATACGGCCCGGTGGATGCGGCACAGGAGCGCTACAGCCTGATCGACCGCGAGATCGAGCAGACGCTGGTGCCGCTGTGCACCGAGCACGACGTGGCGGTGCTGGGCTATTCGTCGCTCGCGCTCGGCCTGCTGGCCGGCCCCATCGACCCCGCGCGCCAGTTCACGGGCGACGACCAGCGCGCGAGGAACCCGCGCTTCAGCGCCGGGAACCGCGCGAAGCTCAAGGCCTTCTTCGAAGAGCTGGAGCCGCTGCGCAAGCAGCTCGAATGTTCGTTCGGCCAACTGATGATCGCGTGGACGCTGGCGCGCGGCAGCGTCGCGGTGGCGCTGTGCGGCGCCCGCGTGAGCAAGCAGGCCGTCGAGAACGCGGCCGCCGGCTCGGTGCGCCTGCAGGGCGACGCGCTGGCGCTCATCGACGCCGCCGCGGCCCGGCATCTGGCCGCGCTGGGCTGAGGCCCCTTCCATCCCATCTCAACACAAGGATTTCTTCCGTATGTCGAAGGACAAGACCGCACGCCTGAACCGGCTGCTGAACAACGGGCGCTGCCTGGACATCGCGCTGGACCACGGCGTGTGCAACGAGCCCTCGTTCCTCAACGGGCTCGAGGACATGCCGGCGGTGATCGACAAGCTCGTGGCCGCCGGCCCCGACGCGATCCAGCTCAACCACGGCCAGGCCGACCTGCTGCAGGACCGCCCGGGCCGTGACAAGCCGGCGCTGGTCCAGCGCATCGACATGGGCAACCCCTACAACGCCACGGCGCACCGCGTGATGTGGGCGGTGCTGCAGAACGAGCACGACCCGGTGCTGCCGGCCGTGCAGCGCGACGCGGCCTGCGTGGTGGTCAACCTGTTCATGCTGCCGAACGAGCCCGACCTGTTCCGCCAGTGCGTGCAGAACATCGCGCGGGTGCGCGCCGACTGCGACCGCTACGGCATGCCGCTGATGATCGAGCCGCTGGTGATGCGCCCGCACAGCGAGCAAGGCGGCTACATGGTCGACGGCGACGCCGAGAAGATCGGCACGCTCGTGCGGCTGGCGCGCGAGATGGGCGCCGACATCGTCAAGGCCGACCCCACCACCGACCCCGCCGACTTCCACCGCGTGGTGCAGGCCGCGCGCTGCCCGGTGCTCGTGCGCGGCGGCGGACGCGAAGACCTGCAGCAGGTGTTCGCCCGCTCGCGCGTGCTGATGGACCAGGGCGCGGTCGGCATGGTGTACGGGCGCAACGTGTACCAGCACGCCAACCCGTCGGCGGTGGTGGATGCGCTGATGGACATGATCCACCGCGGCGCGAGCGCCAAGGAGGCATGGGACATCTACGAATCGGGCGGCGCGAAGAAGAGCTGAGCCGGGCCGATCCGGCGGGAGCTGAGCGACGGCGCAACGCCGTCCAGAAAAACGAGGAGGGAGAGGCTGTACGGCCGGCGACGCATGTCGCCGGCCGGGGTGCGCCCTGCGCGCGCGCTTTTGCAAGTGACCGATACAACAACCTGGAGGCGACGATGAGAATCCGGTATTACTTGATGGCGTTCCTGCTGCCGTTCGTCACGCTGCTGACGCACGCTGCAATCACCGGGGTCAGTCCGATGACGACCCTGAACAACATGGCGGCGGCGGTTTCCGCTGCGGTCGCCGACCCGCTCCCGCTGCAGGGGCCGGGCCTGGGCAACCTCACCTACACCTCGGCGGAACTGTTCAAGCCGGTGTCGATGATCACCAGCGCCGCGCATCCGCTCGACCCGGCGCACAGCAGTGCCTACGAATCGCGCGAGGTGCCCGCCACCTACCCGGGCCGCAAGGACTACGGCATGAACGCGGGCATCATGATCAACGGCTACTTCCTCACCTCCTTCGCGCCGGACAGCGGCCTGGGCCCGGGAGGCTTCCTGCTGTACGACGTGTCGAACCCGCGCCAGATCCAGCTCGTCAAGAAGATCTACGAACCCGAGGGCCGCACCAAGGAGTTCCGCGAGACGCACTCCTTCGGCACGGCCAAGGTCGGCGGCAAAACGTACGTGGTGCTGCCCAGCATCAACGGCGTGGAGTTCTGGGACTTCACCGACATCAACGACATCAAGCAGGTGAAGAAGCTGGCGCTGCCCGGCGTCAACGGCGGCGACTACGAAGACGTGGCCTGGCAGCTCTGGTGGCAGGCGCCCTACCTGTACGTGGCCTCGGCCGGCCGTGGCATCTTCATCGTCGATGCCACGGACCCCGCGAACGCGGTGGTCGCGAACCGCGGCGCCGGCAAGCCCAACCCCGTGCCCACCGGCGAACTCGGGGGCTTCCGCATCGGGCCGATCTTCACGATGGGCAACCACATGGTGCTGACCGCGATGGAAAGCAACGGCGGCTTCGCGAGCCTGGACATTTCCGATCCGCTCAACCCCAAGGTGCTCGACTCCATCGTGGGCACCACGCCGTTCTACTACGCGACCTGCTTCGACGGCAGGAACCTGCACGTCTCCACGCGCAACAGCGGCGCGAAGATGTACAGCTACGACCTGAGCGACCGCTCGCGCTTCGTGGCCGAAGACAACCGCCTCGTCATCGACGAGCAGCTCTACTGCGCCACGCAGGACAACTACGTCATACAGGGCGCGCAGACCCGCATCCACAAGGTCGACGTGAGCAACCCGCTCAACCACGTGGAGGTGGGCCGCGGCAGCATCCTGCGCGAGGACGACCCGAACTTCTCGCATTCGGACAACGGCCAGGTCGCGATGTTCGGCAACCTGGTCTTCGTGGGCAACGACCACGGCTCGGGCAGCGGCTTCATCGTGCATTCGGTGGATCCCGACATCACCAGGCCCGAAGTGAAGCAGGTCTCGCCCGCCAGCGGCGCGAAGCAGCAGGCGCTGACCTCGCGCATCGGCCTGGGCATGACCGACAACATCCGGCCGGAGAGCGTGAACGCCAACACCTTCATCGTGCGGCCGCTGGGCGGCAACACGCTGGCAGGCACCTACAGCGTGCAGCTGGGCATCATCAACTTCTCGCCCGACCAGCCGCTGCAGCCCGGCACCAGCTATGAAGTGTTCCTGCCCGCCAACGGCGTGAAGGACTATGCGGGCAACGCCATCGCGGCGGACTACAAGTCGGTGTTCCACACCGGCAACGCGAGCGACATCAGCCTCATGCACTACTGGACGCTGGCGGGCAGCCTGTCGGACCAGATCGGCGCCAACAACGGCACGCCGGCCACCGGCGACGCCTTCGAGAGCATCGGCCTGAACTTCGCCAACCGCACGGCAGGCGTGCCGCTGAAGAACGACACCGTGGCCACCGTGCTCGGCGGCACCGCTTCGCTGAGCTTCTACATGAAGACCACGCAGACAGGCGCGGCCAACTCGTGGACCGCCCCCGGTGTCTTCGGGCGCGACCAGGCGAACGGCACAGACGACGTGTTCTGGGGCTGGCTCGACACCAGCGGGCGCATCAAGCTGTCGGTCGGCAACGACGCGGGCACGGCCTCCTCGGCCGCGGTGAACGACGGCAACTGGCATCACGTGGTGATGACGCGCGACGCCGCCTCCGGCGCGCAGGCGGTGTACGTCGACGGGGTGAAGACCACCTCCGCCGGGCTCGCCGGCACCAAGGGCCTCGCGAACAAGTTCCAGCTGCTGGGGCAGATCCAGGGCAACGCCGCGCTCTTCAAGGGCACGCTGGCGGAAGTGCGGGTGTACGGCCGCGTGCTGAGCGATTCCGACGTGGCCACGCTGCGCGGCCAGGCCATCATCGGCGACCCCGGCATCGGCGGCGGGCCGAAGCTGGTCAACGGCCAGCTGGTGTTCAACCCCGCGACGCTGGGCGCGAGCGGCGCGCAGTACCGCTGGAACTTCGGCAACGGCACGCAGACGGCCTTCTCGAACCAGGCGAACTACACCTACACCTACAACACGCCCGGCCACTACACCGTGACGCTGACGGTGCGCGACGCCCAGGGCCGCGAGACCTACTACACCTACAACCTGACGGTGATCGCGCCGGTCACCGCACAGGCGCCCACGCACACCACCAACATCGCGGGCGACGCCAACTCGGTGTACTCGGTCAACCCCGACAGCGGCACGGTGGCCGCCATCGATGCGCAGACCCTGGCCAAGCGCTGGGAGACCCGCGTGGGCGACGAACCGAAGACGCTGGCCGTGGGCCCCGACGGCCGCATCTGGGTGCCGGTGCACGGCGAGGACAAGCTGGTGGTGCTCAACCCGGCCGACGGCACCATCTCGGCCACCGTGGCGCTGGCCTACGGCAGCGGCCCCTACGGCGTGGTCTTCACGCCCAACGGCAGCAAGGGCCTGCTGACGCTGGAGAGCAAGTCGGTGCTCATGAGCTTCGACCCCGCCAACGGCAGCACCACCGGCGCGGTGGCGCTCGAGGGCGATGTGCGCGGCATCGCGGTGGCGGCCGATTCGCAGGTGGCCTACGTCACGCGCTTCAAGTCGAAGATGACGGGCAACCAGCTGCACAAGGTCAACCTGCAGAGCATGAGCGGCATGGGCGCCATCGCGCTGCCGGTGGACACCACCACCGTCGACACCGAGAGCCGCGCGCGCGGCGTGGCCAACTACACCGCGCAGGTGGTGATCTCGCCCGACGGCAAGCGCGCCGTGCTGCCTTCGAAGAAGGACAACATCGTGCGCGGCAAATTCCGCGACGGCACGAACCTCGTGCACGACCAGACGGTGCGCTCCATCCTGTCGCAGGTCGACCTGCAGGCGGCGGCGCACAAGTTCGACGAGCAGATCGACTTCGACGACCGGGCCCCGGCGCGCGCCGCGCTGTTCTCGCCGGCCGGCGACTACATCTTCGTCGCGCAGATGGAAGGCAACCGCGTGGCCATCGTCGACGCCTACAGCCGCTCGATCCGCGGCGAGATCAACGCCAGCAGCGCGCCGCACGGCCTGTACCTGGACGCGGCGCGCAAGCGGCTGTTCGTCAACAACTTCCTGGCGCGCTCGGTGTCGGTGCACGACGTGGCCTCGGTGCTGTCGTCGGAGACCAACGCGCCGAGCTTCCTGCAGAACGTGCAGACGGTGGCGGTGGAGCCCATGGGCGCCGCGGCGCTGCGCGGCAAGCAGGTGTTCTACAACGCGTCGGACCGCCGCATGAGCAAGGACAACTACCTGTCTTGCGCAAGCTGCCACGCCGACGGCGGCGACGACGGCATGGTGTGGGACTTCACCCAGCGCGGCGAGGGCCTGCGCCGCACCATCAGCCTGCAGGGCCGGCGCGGCATGGGCCACGGCAAGCTGCACTGGACGGCCAACTTCGACGAGGTGCAGGACTTCGAGAACGACATCCGCAACGAGTTCGGCGGCACCGGCTTCCTGAGCAATGCAGACTTCGCGGCCACCTCCGACCCGCTGGGCGCGCCCAAGGCCGGCAGGAACGCGCAGCTCGACGATCTGGCGGCCTACCTGACTTCGCTGAACAAGTTCATGCGCAGCCCGGCGCGCGCGGCGGACGGCAGCCTCAGCGTGGACGCGGTGCGCGGCCAGACCGTGTTCAACACGGCACAGTGCGCCACCTGCCACACCGGCGCCACCTTCCGCGACGGGGTGCGGCATGACGTCGGCACGATCCAGGCCTCCTCGGGCAAGGGCATGAACCAGTCGCTGGCGGGCGTGGGCTTCGACACGCCGACGCTGCTGGGCACCTGGAACACCACGGCGTTCTTCCACAACGGCCAGGCGGCCACGCTGCAGGACGTGCTCGCCAGCGGCCACGGCAATGCGTCCAGCCTGCCGGCCAACGACGTGGTGGCGCTGCGCGAATACGTTCGCTCGCTCGACAACGACCCGACGCCGGTGGTCACGCGCATACGCTCCAACCTCAGCAACCTGTGCGTGAACGTGAAGGGCGCGGCAACCACGAGCGGCACGACGGTGGTGCAGTGGCCGTGCGGAAACGCCGGCAACGAGCGCTTCACCATGACGCAGACCGGCGACGGCTTCGTGCAGTTCAAGGTCGAGCACAGCGGCCTGTGCCTGGCGCAGAGCGGCACCGCGACCACCAACGCGGCCGTGGTGCAGCTGGCCTGCTCGGCCGGCAACACGACGCATTGGAGCCTGGTGGGCTCGACCCTGCGCAACCGCGCCTCGGGCTCCTGCCTGGACGTGCCCGGCGGCGCGACCGCGCAGGACACGGCGCTGATCACCTGGACCTGCAACGGCGGCAACAACCAGAACTGGACGCAGGCGCCCTGAGGCTTCAGGACGCTCCGCCTGCGAGCCGGCCGTATTCACGGCCGGCTTTTTTTTCGCTTGCCCCATGACCTCCCACGTCATGGACCGTGCGCACCCGCTCTGGGAAAGTCTCTCCATCGATCAACCAACCAGGAGAAAACATCATGACCGGCTTCAACATCCTTCCGCTCGCAGTCGCATTGCTGATCGGCATTGCCGCACTCGGTTCGTGCCTCGGCATCGGGCTGGTGGGCCAGAAGTTCCTGGAAAGCAGCGCGCGCCAGCCCGAGATGGTGGACACGCTGCAGACCAAGTTTTTCCTGATCGCCGGCGTGACCGACGGCGCATTCATCATCGCCACCGGCATCGGCCTGTGGTTCGCCACGGCCAACCCCTTCGGCTGAACGGAAACGACACGACGCACTGGCACCATTCGTGCTAGTACCGTTGACACCAAATCGTTTATGGCTAAAGTATTTAGCTATCAACGGTTCGGTGCCATGGCTGCCGCAAGACGCGGCAGCCGGTGCGTCGTTTCATCCTTCCACGCCGGAGAATCCATGAGCCATCTGCCCCCGAAGTCGCCCGCGCTGCCGCGCACCCTGCTGTCGCTGCTGCTGTGCGGCGCCGCCCTTGGCACCGCCGCGCAGGCCATGGCCGCACCCGTGAAGGTGGGCCTGGCGCTCGACATCTCGGGGCCCTTCGCGGCACTGGGCGCCGAAGCGCGCGACGGCTTCGCGCTGGGCATCAAGCAACTGGGCGGCAAGCTCGGCGGACAGGACGTGGAGTTCGTGCAGGCCGACATGGCCGGCAGCCCCGACCAGGCCAAGCAGCTGGTCGACCGCATGATCCAGCGCGACAAGATCGACCTCTTCAGCGGCCCCATCGGCTCCAACGTGGCGCTGGCCGTGGGCCCGACGCTGTTCAACGCCAAGGTGCCGTACCTCTCGGCCAACGCCGGCCCGAGCCAGTTCGCCGGTGCGCAGTGCAACGCCTACTTCTTCGGCACCGCCTACCAGAACGACCAGTTCCACGAAGCCGCCGGCAAGTTCGCGCAGGACCGCGCGTTCAAGAAGATCGTGCTGATCGCGCCCAACTACCCCGCCGGCAAGGACGCGCTGGGCGGCTTCAAGCGCCAGTTCAAGGGCCAGGTGGCCGACGAGCTCTACACCAAGCTCGGCCAGATCGACTACGCCGCCGAACTCGCGCAGCTGCGCGCGGCCAAGCCCGACTCCATCTACTTCTTCCTGCCCGGCGCGATGGGCATCAACTTCATCAAGCAGTTCGTGGGCGCGGGCCTGTCGAAGGACATCACGCTGGTGACCAGCGGCTTCTCGGCCGACGAAGACGTGATCGGCGCCGTGGGCGATCCGATGCTCGGCCTGTTCAACACCTCGCACTGGGCGCACGACCTCGACAACCCCGCCAACAAGGCCTTCGTGGCCGCGTTCCGCAAGGAATACAACGGCCGCTATCCGTCGGTGTACGCGGCGCAGGCCTATGACGCGATCCTCGCGATGGACGCGGCGGTGAAGCAATCGGGCGGCAACGCGCAGAACCGCGAAGCCGTGGTGGCCGCGCTGAAGAAGGCCAACTACGCATCGACGCGCGGCAGCTTCAAGTACGCCAACAACCACTACCCCATCGAGAACTTCTACCTGCGCGTGATCGGCAAGGATGCGCAGGGCAAGGTCACGAACAAGCTGATCAATACGGTCCTGACCAACTACGGCGACTCCTACGCCGACAAGTGTCCGCTCAAGTAGCTCGCCCCCAGGCTTCGCGCACTTCGTGTCGCCTCGCCTACCCCCTGCCGGGGGCGACACCTGAGGCCCGGCGAAGCCGGTTCCTCGGTGTCTCCTGAATGAAAACGCGGGCAACCCTGTTGGTTCTTCTATGAGTGGAATTCTTGTTCTGGAGCAGCTGCTCAACGGCCTCGGCTACGGGCTGATGCTGTTCCTGCTGGCAGCCGGGCTGACGCTGGTGTTCGGCATCATGGACGTGCTGAACCTCGCGCACGGCTCGCTGTTCATGGCGGGCGCGTACGTGGCGGCCGAGGCGCACACGCGCACCGGCTCGTTCGCCGCGGCCATCGTCATCGCGGTGGCGGTCACCGTCGTGGTGGCGCTGCTGCTCGAAGTGCTGCTGATGCGCCGGCTCTACACACGCGACCATCTCGCGCAGGTGCTCGCCACCTTCGGCGTGATCCTGGTGGCCGATGACATCGTGACGATGGCCTGGGGCCCCTCGCCGGTGATGGCGCCGACGCCCGCCGCGCTCTCGGGCCCGGTGCAGCTCATGGACGGCCTGCCCTATCCGGCGTACCGCCTGGTGATCCTCGTGGGCGGGCTGCTGGTGGCGCTGGCGCTGTACCTGCTGGTGAACCACACGCGCATCGGCATGCGGGTGCGCGCGGGCGCCTCCGACCGGCCGATGGCCGAGCTGATGGGCGTGCGCGTGGGCCGCATCTTCAACGGCGTGTTCCTGCTGGGTGCCGCGCTGGCGGCGCTGGCCGGCGCGCTGATGGGGCCGATCGTCGCGGTGCAGGTCGGCATGGGCGAAGCGATCCTGATCCCGGCGCTGGTGGTGCTGGTGATCGGCGGCATCGGTTCGGTGCGCGGCGCCTTCGTGGCCGCACTGTTGGTGGGCGTGGTCGACACCGTGGGGCGCGCCTTCGTGCCGATGCTGCTGCGCGCCACGCTGCCGCCGGCCACCGCCGCCGACCTGGGGCCGCTGTTCGCCGAAGTCGCGATGTACGCGCTGATGGTGGTGGTGCTCATCTTCCGGCCATCAGGCCTTTTCTCGGCACGCGCATGAAGTCACCCTCACGCTACATCGGCCTCGGGCTGCTCCTTGTGCTGCTCGCGGCGTTTCCGCTGGTCGCGCCGCTGTTCGGGCTCGAGTTCTACATCGGCTTCGTGCGGCGCGTGCTCATCGTGGCACTGGCGGCGGCGAGCCTCAATTTCATCCTCGGCTTCGGCGGCATGGTGGCGCTGGGGCATGCGGGCTTCATCGGCATCGGCGCGTACACGGTGGTGGCGCTGAGCGACGCGGGCGTGATGTCGGGCTGGATCATGTGGCCGGCCGCCGCGCTCATGGCCGGCCTGGTAGCCACGCTGATCGGCACGGTGGCGCTGCGCACGCGCGGCGTGTACTTCATCATGACCACGCTGGCCTTCGCGCAGATGCTGTACTTCGTGGTGGTGTCGCTGCGCCGCTATGGCGGCGACGACGGCTACACGCTGATGTCGCGCCCCACGCTGCTGCCCGGCCTCGACCTGGGCAACGAATCGAACTTCTACTGGGTGGTGCTGGCGATCGTCGCGCTGGCGCTATGGTGGCTGCACCGCGCGACGCAATCGCGCTTCGGCCATGCGCTGATGGGCATCCGCGACAACGAGACGCGCATGCGGGCGCTGGGCTATCCGGTGTTCCGGCTGCAGCTGGTGGCGTTCGCCATCGCGGGCGCCATCGCGGGGCTGGCGGGTGCACTGCTGGCCGGCGGCAACGGCTTCGTGAGCCCGGCCACGATGCACTGGACGCAGTCGGCCACACTGCTGGTGATGGTGGTCATCGGCGGGCTGGGGCGCAGCTGGGGCGGGCCTGTGGGGGCTGTCGTGTGGCTGGTGCTGGAAGAAGCGCTCAAGCAGCACACGGAGCATTGGCACATGCCGCTGGGACTGTTGCTGATTGCCGTTGCCCTGTGGGCGCCCAAAGGATTGGCCGCACTGTACAAGCGCCGCCTGCCCCTCACCCCAACCCTCTCCGCAGAGGGGCGAGGGAGTAAAGCACCATGAGCCTTTTCAGAATCGAAGGGTTGGTCAAGCGCTTCGGCGGACTGCTGGCCACCGACCATGTGAACCTCACGGTGGAGCGCGGCGAAGTGCATGCGCTCATCGGGCCCAACGGGGCGGGCAAGACCACGCTGGTGAACCTGATCACCGGGCTGCTGAAGGCCGACGCCGGCCGCCTGCTGCTCGACGAGAAGGACATCACCTCGCTGAAAGACCACCAGCGCGTGGCCGCCGGCATGTCGCGCTGCTTCCAGGTGACGCGCGTCTTCGCCAAGGAAACCGTGCACGACAACCTGATGCTCGCGGCGCAGGCCCATGCGGGCAGCAGCCTGCGCTTCATGGCGCCGCGCGCGAAGGAGCGCGACCTCGTCGACCGCGCGGTGGCACTGGCCGACCGCGTGGGCCTGGGCAGCGAGCGCGACCGCATCGCCGGCACGCTGCCGCACGGTGCGCAGCGCGCGCTCGACGTGGCGCTGGCACTCGCGGCCGAGCCCAAGCTGCTGCTGCTCGACGAGCCGATGGCCGGCATGGGGCCGGACGAATCCGCGCGCATGGTCGAGCTGATCGAATCGCTGCGCGCGTCGATGGCCATCCTGCTGATCGAACACGACATGGACGCGGTGTTCCGCCTGGCCAACCGGCTCACCGTGCTGGTGCAGGGCAAGGTGCTGATGAGCGGCACCGCCGACGAAGTGCGCGGCCACCCGGATGTGCAAGCCGTGTACCTGGGCACCGAAGCGGAAGGGCACTCATGAACACGGCCACTACATTGCTCGAAGCGAAATCCATCGAAGCCGGATACGGCGCGAGCCAGGTGCTGTTCGGCATCGACATCGACATCCGTCCCGGCGAAGTGCTGGCGCTGCTGGGTCGCAACGGCATGGGCAAGAGCACGCTGCTCAAGGTGCTGACCGGCACGCTGGCACCGATGCGCGGCGACGTGCGTTTCGACGGCGCGGCCATCGGCGGGCACAAGCCCGACGCCATCGCGCGGCGCGGCGTGGCCATCGTGCCCGAGGGGCGGCATGTGTTCCCCAACCTCAGCGTCGACGAGCACCTGCGCGCCTTCGCACGGCCGCGCCCCGGCAGCGCGCCGCGCTGGACGGTCGAGGCGCTCTACGGCCTGTTCCCGCGCCTGTCGGAGCGCAAGGCCAATGCGGGCAACCAGCTCTCGGGCGGCGAGCAGCAGATGCTGGCCATCGCGCGCGCGCTGTCCACGCACCCGCGCCTGCTGATCCTGGACGAAGCCACCGAAGGCCTCGCACCGGTGATCCGCGAGGAAATCTGGAATTGCATCGCCACGCTCAAGGCAGAGGGCGAAGCGATCCTGGTGGTCGACAAGTACGTGCAGCGCCTGCTGCCGCTGGCCAACCGCCATGTGATCCTGGAGCGCGGACGCGTGGTGTGGCAGGGCGACTCGGCGGCGCTGGATGCCGACCGGTCGCTGTGGACGCGCTACCTGGGCGTTTGAGCCTGGGGCGCCGCGTCGAGCTGCAGGATCAGGTCCTGGCTGGCGCGGTTGAGCCCGCTCACTTCCACCACGCTGCCATGCTTGCGCAGCCGCTCGACCACCTTCCTGAGTGCGGCCACGGCCGTCACGTCCCAGAAGTGCGCGCCTGACACGTCGATGCGCACCGGCGCACCGTCGATCTCGCGCACGTCGAATGCATCGACCAGCATGTCGGCCGATGCGAAGAACACCTGCCCGGTGACGCGGTACACGCGCGTGCCGTCCGCATCCTGCGCGGCATGCACGTGCAGCAGCCGCGCCACCTTGAAGGTGAAGAACACGCCGCTGAGCATCACGCCCGTGGCCACGCCCGCGGCCAGGTTGTCGGTTGCCACGGTGACGGCCACCGTCGCGAGCATCACCGCGCTGGACATGCGCGGATGCCGCACCAGCGCGCGCAGAGAACCCCAGTCGAAGGTCGATGCCGACACCATCACCATGATCGCCACCAGCGCCGCCACCGGCACCCGCGACACCCAGGGCTTGAGCAGCACCATGAGGATCAGCAGGAACGCGCCGGCGAACAGCGTCGACAACCGCCCTCGCCCGCCGTAGCGCACGTTGCTCACCGTCTGGCCGATCATTCCGCAGCCCGCGATGCCGCCGAAGAAGCTGGCGGCCACGTTGGCCACGCCCAGGCCGCTGCATTCGCGGTTCTTGGAGCTGGGCGTGTCTGTCAGCTCGTCGACCACGCTGGCGGTCATCATCGATTCGAGCAGGCCGACCATCGCGATGGCAAACGCGGGCAGCGCGATGATGCGCAGCGTCTCCAGCGTCAGCGGCACGTCGGGCAGCGCGAACGCCGGCAGCGCGCCGGGCAGTTGCCCGAGGTCTGCCACCGTCTTCAGCGGCAGGCCCAGCCAGTGGCCCGCCAGCGTCACGACCACGATGCACACCAGCGGCGACGGCACAGCCGTGGTGATGCGCGGCAGCAGGTAGATGACGGCCAGCCCCAGCCCGACCATGGCCCAGGTCGCGGTGTTGGCGCCGATGAAGTGCGGCATCTGCGCCGCGAAGATCAGGATGGCCAGCGCATTGACGAAACCGGTGCGCACCGACGACGACACGAAGCGCATCAGCACCCCGAGCCGCAGCAGCCCGAACACGATCTGCATCAGGCCCGCGAGCACGCCGGCCGCGAGCAGGTATGGCAGGCCATGCGCATGCGCCAGCGGCGCAGCCACCAGCGCCACCGAACCGGCCGCGGCCGACACCATGGCCGGCCGCCCGCCCGTGAAGGCAATGACGATGCCGATGACGAAGGAAGCGAACAGCCCCACGGCCGGATCGACGCCAGCCACGAAAGAGAAAGCGATGACTTCGGGAATGAGCGCGAAGGTGGCGACGGCGCCGGCCATCAGCTCGCGGGGAATGCTCGGGCACCACTCGGCGCGCAGGCGGCTGTGCGGGGAAGAAGACATGAGAAGAAGAAATAGAAGGCTGCCCGCATCGGCCGACGAGGCGATGCGGGACATGCATGGCAGGAGGCAAAAGGAAGCCGGCTTACTCGCGGCTCCCCTGGGTGTGGCGGCGGCCGGAGCAGGCCGCCGCGCATCACTGCGCAGCCTTCATCAAGGAGGCGTGGGCCGCGAGCAGCCTGACTGCCGGCGGCGGATGGGGAAACGGGGCATCCTCGGACACATGGGCCGCAATTGTAGGCAGCCCGACGGGCGCCCTCTACGACTTGCTCACTTAAACCGAACGCGTGATGCCGCCGTCCACCCGCAGGTTCTGCCCCGTGATGTAGCCGCCGCCCTCCGACGCCAGGAAGCCGATGACCGCCGCGATCTCGCTGCTCTTGCCGTAGCGGCCCATCGGAATTCGCGAACGGAACTCGGCTTTCTCGGGCAGGCTGTCGATGAAGCCCGGCAGCACGTTGTTCATGCGCACGTTCTGGGCGGCGTACTTGTCGGCGAACAGTTTGGTGAAGGCCGCGAGCCCGGCGCGGAACACGCCGGAGGTCGGGAACACCGGGTCGGGCTCGAAGGCGGCGAAGGTGGAGATGTTGATGATGCTGCCGCCGCCCTGCGCCACCATCAGCGGCGCGACGAGCCGGCTGGGCCGCACCGCGCTCAGCAGGTAGACGTCCATGCCGCGGTGCCAGTCTTCGTCGGTGATCTCGAGGATGGGCGCGCGCGGACCATGGCCCGCGCTGTTGACCAGCACGTCGACGCGACCCCACTGGTCGGTGACCTTGTCCACCAGGCGCTTGATGTCGTCGTTCGACTGGTTGGAGCCCGTCACGCCGATGCCGCCCAGTTCCGCGGCCAGCGCCTCGCCTTTGCCCGACGACGAAAGAATGGCGACACGAAAGCCATCGGCCGCGAGCTTGCGTGCGGCGGCGGCGCCCATGCCGCTGCCACCGGCGGTGACTATGGCTACTTTTTTCTGTGCTTCGGAAGACATGTATGGGGTCCTTGGTTCATGCTGGACCTGCATTTTTAGCCGAGGATTTTCTAGGGTGTGTGCACAGGCCACCGGGTACTCCCCTCCGCGAATGTCCCCCGGGGCTTCGCCCCTCCTCCTTTGTTTCGCTGCGGGGAGCACCCGGTGTCCTGTGCACGGGGCACGCTGCTGGTGCGCGACCGATCAACCGGCGCTGCGTCCAACGCTCACGCCGGCGGGGTGCCTTGCGCAGCGAAATAAAGGAGGAGGCCGCAGGCCGGGGGACATTCGCGGAGCAAGGTACCCCGTCGGCGTGAGCGCTCCCCGAGCCGAACGAAACTCAGGCAGTAGGCAAAGTGGCCTGCATCGACGAACGCTGGTTGAACACCTCGAACCACTTCGCGCTGTTAGGTGCTTCGGCACGCCAATCCACATCGGGAAAGCGGAAGTCCATGTACCCCAGCGCGCAACCGAATGCGATGGTGCCGATGTCCAATCGGTCGCCGAAGGAAGGCGACGCAGTCTCGAGCCATTCGAGCCCGGTTCGCACCTTCGACAGCTGGCCATCGGTCCAGTCGGCCCAGCGCAGCGACTCGGGACGCAGCACGTTCTCGTAGCGTGCGAGCAATGCGGCACCCGTCATGCCGTCGGCCAGCGACAGCTCGGTCAACCGCGCCCAGCGCTGCGCACCTTCTGCCGGAAACAGCTTGCCCGACTGCGTGGCGTTGAGGTACTCGCAGATCACGCGGCTGTCGAACAGCACCTGCCCGTCGTCCGTGAGGAACGTCGGCACCTGGCCGAGCGGGTTCTTCGGGATGATGGTGGCGTCGCGCTTCACGGGGCCGGCCGCGCTCGGCAGCTTCTCGATGCGATCGGCAATGCCGAGCTCGTGCGCCACGACCATGCACTTGCGGACGAAGGGGGATGCGGGAGAGAAGAAGATTTTCATGACGAGGTGCTGTTGTCTTTCAATGGTGTTCGGCGGCGGCGCCGTGTGCCAGGTGCATGCCCGCCACCCAGCCGAAGGTTAGCGCGGGTCCGAGCGTGATGCCCGGCGCGGGGTACTCGCCACCCATCACGGAGTGCATGTCGTTCCCGGCCACGTACAGGCCAGCGATGGGCTCGCCCTGCGCATCGAGCGCACGCGCGTTGCCGTCGGCGCGGATGCCCAGCGCGGTGCCGATGTCGCCGGGGTACACCTTCACGGCATAGAACGGCGCCTGATTCACCGGCGCGAGGCAGGCATTGGGTTGATGCTCCGGATCGCCGAGGTAGCGGTTGTAGGCATCGCTGCCCTTGCCGAACACCGGGTCCTGGCCCTGCGCGGCAAGCGGGTTGAACCTGGCGACGGTTCGCGCCAGCCCGGCCGGGTCCACGCCCGCCTGCAGCGCGAGCGCTTCGAGCGTGTCTGCGCGATAGAGATAGCCGGCGCGCACCAGATGCTCGCGCGGACGGCCGCCGGGCAACGCAAGGCCAAGGCCCCACTTCTCCATGAACGCGCTGTCACACACCAGCAGCGCCGGAATGCTCGCGGCCTTGGCGTTCGCACGGTACATGCCGCGCACGAACTCGTGGTACGAGGTCGATTCATTGACGAAGCGCTCGCCGCGCGCATCGACTGCGATCAGCCCCGGCTTGGCGCGGTCCCACACCAGGTGCGGGTACCGCAGCACGCTGCCGTCAGGGCGCGTGAGCAACGAGACGGGAGCCCACAGCGCCGGCCCCGCGTGGGCCGTGCCGAGCACGCCGCCGGCCTGCTGCGCCATCGCAATGCCTTCGCCCGCATTGTCTTGCGGCGACATCGAGTACGGCCCGGTGGGTGCCGGATAGTGCTGGCCGCGCATGGCTGCGTTCCACGGAAAGCCGCCGGTGGCGATGACCACGCCGCGCCGCGCGTGCACCGTCAGTTCCTTGCCGTCGCGGCGCAGTCGCACGCCGGTGACCGCGCCTGTCGCGTCTTTCTCCAGCCCCAGCGCCGGCGTGTTCAGCCAGAACGGAATGCCCTTCTTCAGCACGCTGTGAAAAAGCCGGGCAGCCAGCGCATTGCCCAGCAGCAGCCGCGTGCCGCGGTGGTGGCCGCTCAGGCGGTCGCCGAAGTAGCGCAGCACCATCTTCACCCCATGCTTCCACGACGCGAACGAACGCCAGACCGCAAGCAGGTGCTTCACGTCGGTCATGTTGACCATCATGCCGCCGAGCACGCAGAACTCGGGCAGCGGGTCGCGCAGCGTCTTGAAGTGCGGACCGAGCAGCCGGCCGTCGAACTCGATGGGATCGAGCGAGCGGCCGCCCATCGCGGCGCCTTCGCGGTCGGGGTAGTAGTCGGGCGAGTAGGTGCGCGCGGCGAGCTGCACGTCGGTGCGCTCGCGCAGGTAGCGCAGCGCGAGCGGGCCGGCGTCGAGGAATGCGTGGCGCAGCTCTTCGTCGCCGGCCGCGCCCACGGTGTTCTGCAGGTAGGTCCAGGCCTTGCCGCGCGTGTCGGGATGGCCGGCCGCCTCGGCCTGGTCGTTCAGCGGCACCCACACGGCGCCGCCCGAGATGGCCGTCGATCCGCCGATGCGGTCGGTCTTCTCGACCACCAGCACGTCGAGGCCTTCGAGGCTGGCGGTGAGCGCGGCGGAAAGGCCGCCCGCGCCACTGCCGACGACGACCACGTCGTACACGGTCTTTTCCTGTTGTTGCTGCCGTGCCATCAGGACCCCGACCCGCCGAGCGACTTGCCGCCGTCCACGAACAGGACCTGCCCGGTGACGAAGCAGGTCGCCGGCGACGCGAAGAAGGTCACCGCGTGCGCGATGTCCTCGGGCCGTCCCGCCGCGCCGGTGGGCTGCAGCGCAAGCTGCGCGGCCAGGCGTTCGGGCGACAGCGCGCGCAGCAGCGGCGTGTCGATCAGCCCCGGCGCGATGGCGTTGACCATGATGCCGCGCGGCGCAAGCTCCATCGCGCTGGCGCGCGTGTAGCCGACCAGTGCAGCCTTGGACGCCACGTAGTGCGCGTGGTTCTTCGCGCCCAGGTAGGCACGCGATGCGATGTTGACGATGCGCGCGCCGTCCACCATCTTGCGCGCGGCCTCCTGCGTGAGCGTGGCCACGGCCAGCAGGTTCACTTCGTACATGCGGCGGAAGTCCGCCGAGGTCACGTCGAGGAAGGCTCGCTCGTCGAAGATGCCGGCGTTGTTGACCAACGCGGTGAGCGGCGGCAGCTGCTGCACCATCGCGCGCACGGCGGCCTCGTCGGTCAGGTCGATGGCGCGGCATTCCACGTCGAGGCCCGCGTTGCGCAGCACCTGCGTCTCGCGCTCGGCAAGCTCGCCGTTGTAGTCGGCCATGACCACGCGCCAGCCGCCCTGCGCCATGCGCTCGACGATGGCGCGGCCCATGCCGCTGGCGCCGCCCGTCACCAGGACGAGCGGCTTCTCTGTACTGCTGTTGTTCATGATTGTTCCGATGTGCGGCGGTGCTCAGACCGCCAGGTAGCCGCCATCGACCGGCAGCACCACGCCATTGACGTAGCTGGCCATCGATGACGCGAGAAAGACGACCGGCCCGGCGATCTCGTCGGCCTCGCCGTGGCGCTTGATGGGCACGCGGCTCATGTACCAGTCGGTCCCGTGTTCGGTCTCGCGCTGGCCGGCCGTCATGTCCGTGACCATGAGGCCCGGGGCCACCGCGTTCACGCGCACGCCGTAAGGCGCCAGGTCACGCGCCAGCACCTGCGTGAGCGAACGCACGCCGCCCTTGGCCACCACATAGCCGGCCGACGAGATGCCCGCACCGAAGGCCACGATGGACGACAGGTTCACGATGCTGCCCTGCGTGCGCTTGAGCGCCGGCACGAATGCCTGCGTGACGTTGAACACGCCCTGCAGGTTGACCGACATGACGCGGTCCCAGGCTTCGCGCGCACCGGGCTCGTCGAACTTCGAGCGCGCGGAGATGCCAGCGTTATTGACCAGCACGTCGATGTCGCCGTGCGACGCCGCGACGCGCACCGCGAGCGCATCGACCGCCGCCGCATCGCTCACGTCGACGCTCTCGGCATCGGCGCGGCCGCCGGCTTCGCGGATCGACGCGGCCACCTTTTGCGCGACTTCGAGGTCGCGGTCCACCACCAGCACGTGCGCGCCTTCGGCCGCCATGCGGCGCGCGATGGCTTCGCCCAGGCCGCGCGCGGCGCCGGTGACCAGCGAGAGTTTGTCTTTGAGGAGCATGAACTTTCTTTCTGGGAAGCGGCGTCAGACGCCGAGGTAGGCGCGGCGCACCGCTTCGTCGTTTGCCAGTTGTGCGGCGGGACCGTGCAAGGAGATCTCGCCGTTCTCCAGGATGTAGCCGTAGCTCGACACCGCCAGCGCGAGCTGCACGTTCTGCTCGACCAGCAGGATCGTGATCTTCTGTTCGCGGTGCAGGCGCTCGATGATCCCGAACATCTGCTCCACCAGCAGCGGCGACAGGCCCATCGACGGTTCGTCGAACAGCATCACGCGCGGGCGCGCCATCACCGCGCGGCCGATGGCCAGCATCTGCTGCTCGCCGCCCGACAAGGTGGCGGCCATCTGGTGCTGGCGCTCCTTCAGGCGCGGGAACATCGTGTAGACCGACTCCAGGTCGTTGCGGATGCCCGCGCGGTCGCGCCGCAGGTAGGCACCGAGGTCGAGGTTCTCGCGCACGCTCATGTCGCGGAACACCTGGCGGCCTTCGGGCACCTGCACGATGCCGCGCCTGACCAGCGCGTCGGAGCCCAGCCGGTCGATGCGTTCGCCGTCGAGCCGCACCTCGCCCTCGGTGCAGTCGACCAGGTTCGAGATGCAGTTCAGCGTTGTGGTCTTGCCTGCGCCGTTGCTGCCGAGCAGCGCGACGATCTCGCCCTCGGGCACGTCGACCGACACGTCGCACAGCGCCTGGATGCGGCCGTAGGCGGCCGAGATGGCGCGCAGTGACAACAGTGCTTCAGCCATGCGCCGCTCCTTTTCCACTTCCTTTGCCAAGATAGGCCTCGATCACGCGCGCATTGCTGCCGATTTCCGCGGGCGTGCCTTCCGCGATCTTCTCGCCGAAGGCCATGACGGTGATGCGGTCCGAAATCGACATCACCAGCTGCATCACATGCTCGACCAGCAACACGGTGATGCCGTCGCGCGCCACCAGCTCCTTGAGCAGCCGGTCGAGGCTTTCGATCTCGCGGTTGCGCAGGCCGGCCGCGGGCTCGTCGAGCAGCAGCAGCTTCGGCTTGATGGCGAGCGCGCGCGCCAGCTCCAGCAGCTTCTGGCGGCCGAAGTCGAGGTCGCGCGCCGGCTGGTGGCGCTCGTCGGCCAGGCCGACGCGCTCCAGCAGGTGCATCGCGAAGTCTTCGGTCTCGCGGTCGGGACGGCGCAGCAGCCTGCCCAGCGTGGCGGCGCCGCGCGAGTGCGTGCCGAGCAGCACGTTCTCGAGCACCGACAGTTCGGCGAACAGCTCCAGGTTCTGGAAGGTGCGCGCGATGCCAAGAGAGGCCATGCGGTGCGGCGACACGCTGGTGAGCTCGCGCCCTTCGAAGGTCACGCTGCCGCTGCTGGGCGTGTAGAAACGCGAGATGCAGTTGAAGGTGGTCGACTTGCCCGCGCCGTTCGGCCCGATGAGCGCATGGATGCGGCCCTGCTCCACCTGGAACGAGAGACCGTTCACCGCCTTCAGGCCGCCGAACACTACGCTGATGTCGCGCACGTCGAGGAATGTGGTCGTGTTCATTGAATAACCTCCGCGCTGCGCGCTACGGTGCGAGCTTGCTCGGGGCGGCCCAGCGCGGCGCTCATGCGTGCTTCTCCGTCACGGCCACGGAACCCGCGCGCTGCGACTTGCGGCGCGCCGCGAAGAGCGAGGCCATGCCCTTGGGCAGGAACATCATGAAGAGCATGAGGATGCCGCCGTAGATGATTTCCTGGTACGACGGCGCCTGCCGCAGCAGCTCCGACGCCAGGCCGAACACGATGGCGCCGGCCACCGCGCCGCGCACCGAACCCAGGCCGCCCACCACCACCATCGTGAGGATCAGGATGGTGGTCTGGAAGCCAAGGCTCTCGGGATGGATGAAGGAGGTGAACAGCGTGTACATGCCGCCCGCCACGCCCGCGAAGGCGGCCGACAGCACGAAGGCCGTGACCTTCACCGCGCGTGTGTTCACACCCATGGCGATGGCCGCCACGTCGCTCTCGCGCACCGCGCGGAACGACGAGCCCAGCCGCGAGCGCGACAGCGCCACCGTGAGCCACAGCATCAGCGCCGCGATGGCCACCACGAAGGGGTATGCCTGCAGGTCGTTGAGCAGCTGGTGGCCGCCGAGCGAGGCCGGCTTCATCTGCAGGCCGTTGGAGCCGTTGGTCACCGATTCCCAGTTCAGGAACACCCACTGCATCGCCTCGCCGAAGGCGAAGGTGGCCAGCGCCAGGTAGATGTCGCGCATGCGCAGCGCCAGCAGTCCGATCACCCAGCCCAGTGCGGCCGACAGCACGGCGCCCGCGAGGATCGACACGAAGAACGGCGGCTGCCACTGGTTGTTGATGAGCCCGGCCGTGTAGATGCCGATGCCGAAGAAGGCCGCGTGCGACAGCGCGAACTGGCCCGTCTCGCCGATGACCAGGTGCATGCCCAGCGCCAGCACCGAGAACACCATCAGCAGGTTGACCACGTACAGCACATAGCCGCTGGTGGTGAAGGGCAGCACCGCGAGCACCACGGCCATGCCGAGCAGCACCCCGCGGTCCCACCAAGGGGACGAAACTGTCGAAGCGCTCATACCTTCTTCACCTGAGGCTTGCCGCCGAGCAGCCCTTGCGGACGCACCAGCAGCACCACCATGATCGCCACGAAGGGCGCGACCACGATGGCGTTGGACGAAATGAAAAGCCCCACCAGGTTCTCGACGATGCCGATGATGAAGCCGCCGACCACCGCGCCCGGCAGGCTGGTGAAGCCGCCGACGATGGCCGCCGCGTAGGCCAGGATCGCGATGTGGCCGATGTCGGGCGTGATGAGGATCTTGGGCGTGATCAGCAGCGCCGAGATGGCCGAGATGACACCCGTGAGCGCCCAGATCTTCATGCGGATGGTGCCGAGCTTCACGCCCACGATCTGCGCGCCGCGCGGGTTCATGCCCACCGCGCGCATGGCCTGGCCGGTGCGGGTGCGCGTGAACATCAGGTACAGCAGCACCATCACCACCACGGCCGAGCCGAAGATGGCCAGGTCGAGCAGCGTGAGCGAGGCCTGCCCGATCATGATGGGGTCCTGCGGCACCAGCGAGGGCAGCGAGCGCGGCGTGTCGCCCAGGCCGGTCTTGCGCACCAGCCCCTTGAGCAGGTACGCGAAGCCGAGCGTGGCAATGACGAGCTGCACGCCCACGCCGCGCGAGGCGGTCACGCGCTGCATCACCACGCGCTGGAAGGCCGCGGCGAGCAAGGCGGTGACCACGATGCTCGCGAGCACCGCGGCCCAGTAGGGCCAGCCCCACACCACCAGCGGAAAGAGCGCGGCGTAGCCGCCGGCCATGAAGATTTCGCCTTGCGAGAAGTTCGGCACGTCGGTGGTCTTGAAGACCATGACGATCGCCACCGCGAGCAGCGCGTAGACGCTGCCGGTGACGATGCCGGACAGCACGCCCTGCTGGACGAACAGCCAGATGTCGGAAAGACTCATGTCGCGCCGGCCGTCAGGGCTTGTACTGCCACACGCTCTTGTAGCTGCCCGGCACCAGCGCCATGTTGCTGCCGTCGAACTTGATGTAGATGGCCGCTTCCTGCGCCGCGTGGTCCTGCGGGCCGAACTCGATCGGGCCGGCCATCACGCCGGAGTCGAACTTCATCGTCGACAGCGCCGCGAGCACTTTCTCGCGCGTCGGGTTGGGGCCGGCCGCTTTCAGTGCGTTGACCACGGCCATCGCGGGCGGAATGCCGTAGGGCATGTAGGCCTGCGGATAGCCCGGCTTGGAGGCCAGGTCGGGGTAGGAGGCCTTGTACATGTCGTACACCCACTTGAGCTTGGGACCGCCGGGAACGTCGGCCAGCACTTCCTGGATGTAGACGTTCTTGAAGGCGTCCTTGTTGCCCACGTTCTCCACCAGCTGCTTGAGGTCGGCGGTGGAGTTGACGGCCAGCACGATGGGCTTGTTGAAGCCCAGCTCGAAGGCGCGCTTGACGATCAGGCTCACCGGCCGTGCGTAGGTGGTGAGCAGCAGCACATCGGGGTTGGCGGCCTTGATCTTCAGCATGGGCGCGGTCACGTCGGTGATGTTCGGGTTGACCGACTGCACCTGCAGGTCGACGCCGCCCAGGGCCTTGGCCTGCGCCTGGGCCGACTCGAGGTTCCAGCCGCCGTAGGCGTCGTCGTGGTTGATGTAGCCGATCTTCTTCGCCTTGAGCTGCTCGCTCGCGAACTGCACCATCGAGCCGCCCACCGCATGCTGCGAGATGGAGAACGCGCCGTAGATGTACTTCGACGGCGGATACAGCGCGCCGTCGCCCGAGGCGTTGAGCATGACCAGCGGGATCTTCGCGCGCTCGACGTATTCGCGCGCGCCCACCACGGCGGCCGAGCAGGAGCCGCCGTTGAGCAGGAACACCTGGTCCTGCTCGGTGAGCTTCTTCACCGCGGCCAGCAGGTCGTTGGCGTTGCAGCGGTCGTCTTCCACCACGAGCTCGATCTTGCGGCCGTTCACGCCGCCTTCCTTGTTGATCTTGTCGTAGTACATCTTCGCGGCGTTGATGACGTCGAAGCCGTAGTTCATCGACGGGCCCGACATCGGCGAGAACATGCCGATCTTGATGGTCTTGTCGGTCAGGCCGGGCTCGGCCTGCGCGAGCGCGGCGGGCGCCGTCGCGCAGAGCGCCACGCCCAGGGCCAGTGCCGAAATCAGGAAGTTCTTTTTCATGAGCTGTCTCCGTTGGAATGAAAGGGTGAAAGACCTGCGCGGCCGTCACTGCATGCGGTAGCCGCCGTTGACGTCGATCACGTTGCCGGTGATGTACGCCGCCTGCTCCGACACCAGGTAGTCGACCGCGCCGGCCACGTCGTCCACCGTGCCGATGCGCCCGAGCGGGATGCTGGCGGCGGCCGCGTCGAGCGCGCCGCTGCTGCGCACGGTGCCGCGCAGCATGTCGGTGTCGATCAGCCCGGGGGCCACCGAATTCACCGTGACGCCCAGGTGCGCCGATTCGCGCGCCATCGCCTTCGTGAGGCCGAGCACCGCCGACTTGGCGCCGATGTAGGTGGCGCTGGAGCGGTAGCCGCCCAGCTGCGCCGCCACCGAGCCGAAGGTGACGATGCGGCCGTGCGCCACGGGCGCCGCTTCGCGCCGGCGCAGGTAGGCGCGCCCGCACAGGAACACGCTGCGCGCGTTGACGGCGAAGGTGCGCTCCCAGTCTTCGAGCGTGGTGTCCTTGATCGGCGAACGCTCGCCGCCTGGCATCAGCAGGATGCCGGCCACGCAGACCATTGCGGCCACCGGGCCGAGCGTGCTCTCGATGTCGTCGAACGCGGCTTCGACGGCGGCTTCCTGGCTCACGTCGAACTCGCGGAAGTGGTGGCCCTCGCCGAGCGACCGGGCCACGGCGCGGGCGTTGTCGCCGTCGATGTCGGCCACCACGACGCGAAAGCCGCTGGCCGCGAGGCGGCGGCACACGGCCTCGCCGATGCCGCGGCCGCCGCCGGTCACGAGGGCCAGCCGGCCGTGAGGTTGTGCATGATGTTCCGACATGGGCTGCAAGGTCTCCGGGCCGCTTCGAGGCGGCATGAAAGTTGATCGAGGGCCGCATTGTGTATACATGAACACTTTTCGAAGCCCTCGTTTTCCCTGATATCACGCCTTATTTCTGACTTTCACTGGCATCATGTATACCTGACATGGACACACTCTCCCAACAAGTCACCGAGACGCTGCGCACCTGGATCCTTCACGGCAGGCTGCAGCCGGGCATGCGCGTGGAAGAAGTGCCGATCGCCGAAACCCTCAAGGTGTCGCGCACGCCGGTGCGCGCCGCGCTGGCCGCGCTGGCGATGGAAGGGCTGATCGACCACCAGCCGAAGAAGGGTTACCTGGTGCGCTCGTTCGCGCTCGAGGACATCCTCGCGGCCTACGAGGTGCGCTCGGTGCTGGAGGGGCTGGCCTGCAGGCGCTTCGCCGCGCTGGGCGTGGACGAGCCGACCGCCGCGCTATTGCAGGAGTGCCTGCGCGAAGGCGACGAAATACTTGCGAAGGGAAAGCTGCTGGCCGAAGACCTCGCGCCCTACCAGCAGATGAATGTGCGGCTGCACAACGCGCTGATGCATGGTGCGGGCAACCAGTGGATCGTGCGCTTCGGCGCGCAGGCGCAGGCGGTGCCGTTCGCGTCGGACCGCATCATGCTGTGGCACGACCACGGCGTGATCCTGCGCTCGCACGACGACCACCACCGCATCGTGCAGGCCGTGATTTCAGGTGACGCCGCTCGCGCGGAGCAGCTGATGCGCGAGCATGTGTACTACGCCGGCATCCTGCTGCGCGACAACTACCAGCGACTGCTGGGCGAGCGCAGCCGCGACGGGCTGCAGCAGGCCGCGCTCACGGGCGAGTCGTCGCCGTCCACGGCTTCCTGATGCGCAGCATGCCTTCCTGCGCGGCCGAGGCCACGAGGCGGCCGTCGCGCGCATAGAGGCTGCCGCGGCACAGGCCGCGCGCGCCGCCGGCGCTGGGCGAGTCGAGCACGTACAGCAGCCAGTCGTCCATGCGGAAATCGCGGTGGAACCACATCGCGTGGTCCAGGCTGGCGGGGCGCACCTGGCCGCTCATGAAGCTCAGGCCGTGCGGCAGCATCGCGGCGCGCAGCAGGCCGTGGTCGGAGGCGTAGGCCAGCAGCGCGCGATGCACCATCGGGTCGTAGGGCAGCGGCGCGATGGCGCGCATCCAGATCGCGCTTTGCGCCGAGGCCGGACGCGGCAGCGGCGCCATCAGGTCCTCGGGGTCGACGCGGCGGTACTCGATGCCGTGCGGCTGGATCGCCTTGCTGCGCCAGGGCTCCGGCAGGCGGTCGCCGAGGGCGATGCGCTGGTCGAGCTCGCTGGCGAGGCCTTCGGGGCCGGCCACGGCGGGCATGTCGAACTGGTGCTCGACGCCCTCGTCCACGGTCTGGAACGAGGCCGACATCTCGAAAATGATGCGCTCCTGCTGGCGCGCCACCACGTGGCGGGTGGTGAAGCTGCGGCCGTCGCGCACGCGGTCCACGCTGTATTCGATGGGCGCATGCTCGCCCGGCAGCAGGAAGTAGGCGTGCATGGAATGCACCGGGCGCTCGGCGCCGACCGTGAGGCTGGCGGCCATGAGCGACTGGCCGAGCACCTGGCCGCCGAAGACGGCGGGGGTGCCGATGTCCTCGCTCCGGGCCCGGAAGCGGTCGCCGCCCAGGGGTTCGAGCTGCATGAGCGCGACGAGTTCGTCGACGAGGCGGGAGGCGGTGGCGGAGTCGGTGGTCATCGGGAGGGAGAAAGCGGGTCGAGGCTGTCGAAGCGGGCTGGAAGCAACCCTCCACCATAGCAAAGCCCGGGCCGGCCAGCTGTCGCGGGCCGGTCAGCAGCCCCACCGTCAGCTGCCGCTACTTGTAGAAGCACATGCCCATGAGCCGGGCGCGGCAGCCGTAGTCCGTGCCGCCCTGCACCACGCGCACCGGCACGCCGGCCAGCAGCAGCGAGCCGTCGTCGGCATACACCAGCGGCGAAGGCGCGGCCTTGCTGAAGGGGGCGCTGAGCGTTTCCTGCTCGACGTAGCCCAGGTACTGGCGCCGGGAGAAGTCGACCGTGTCGGCCGACTTGATCGGCACCGCCGCGTAACGCTTGCCGTAGACGGTGCCGAAGTAGCGCAGCGTGGGGCCGGGGCGGTCGCCGTATTTCGCGTCGGTCCTGGCGAAGCCGGTCTGGATCAGGAAGGCGCGGTCCTCGGGCGTCAGGTCGGCGTCGAAAGCCATCAGCACGTACTGGCCCTCGAAGCTCTGGTTGCGCGCCACCTTCAGCTCGCCGAGCAGCGCGGGCGTGACCTTGGCGCGGCCTTCCCAGCGCAGCAGCGCCGCCACCGACGGATCGCCGTCGAACACGTAGTGGTAGTTCTCGCCGGCAATGGCGACCTTGCGGCCGTCCTTGGCGGCGAAGAAGCTCAGCAGCCGGTCCTTGCCGTGCACGGGCTCGCCTTCGGGGGTACTGGCGCAGCCGGCCAGCATGAGGCCGATGGCGGTGCAGGACAGCGTCAGGAGGGTGCGACGCGCGGGTGTCGACAACGAAGGAAAGTGCACGGTTCGTCCGGGGTTCAAGTTCATCAAGCCCCGGACTCTAGCGCGCCGCCGCGATCAGCGGTCGAGGTCGACGCCGTCGGCGAGCAGCTTTTGCTGCAGCGCGGGAACGTCCACCTTCGCGAAGCTGCCGCCGCCCAGCGAGGCCGCAGCGGTGCCCGCCGCCTGCCCCATGACGAAGCAGCCCCCGCTCGCGCGCGCGGCCGACTGGCCTTCGTGCGTCATCGATGCGCAGCGGCCGGCCACCAGCAGGTTGTCGACCGCCTGCGGCACCAGCATGCGCCACGGCAGGTGGTTGTAGGCGTTGTCTTCGTCGCGCGGGAAGGCCCACTCGATGCGGCCGTCGGCGTGCATTTCCATCGGCCAGGCATTCAGGCCGATGTTGTCGTCGAACTTGGCCGAAGAAAGGATGTCCTCGCGCCCGAGCGCGTACAGGCCCTGGATGCGCCGCGTCTCGCGGATGCCGACCTGCGGCGCGATCTCCACGATGGCCGACTGCGCGAAGCCCGGCACCTCGGCCTTCAGGAACTTGAAGTACTCGCTGATCTGGCGGCGGCCTTCGAGCTCGCCTTCGGTCAGCTCGCGCGCGTCGACGCCGTTCATCGCACGGCCCTGGGCGTTGCGGATCTGCGTGACGTTGGCGCGCCATTCGCGCGGGTCCTTGTTGGGCCGCAGGATGGCGCCTTCGCGCGGGAACTTGTAGACGCCCGGCTTCTGCTGCTCGGCGCGCGCCATGAAGTCGTTGATGGCCTTGAACTCGCCCACCGCCTCCAGCGCGGCCGGCGCGTCGACCTGGCCGATGCGGAACATGGTGGTCGGGAACAGCCCGCTGCCGTGGCCGTCGCCAACCTCGAAGGGCACGCCCGCGAAGGCGGCCACGTCGGCGTCGCCGCTGGCGTCGATGAAGGCGTTGGCGCGAATCGCCTGGCGGCCCGACTTGGTCTCGACCACCAGCGCCGCGATGCGGCTGCCGTCGCGGATCGCCGCGGCCGCATACGCATGGAACAGCAGCTTCACGCCGGCCGCATCGAGCAGCTGGTCGGCGGCCAGCTTGTAGGCCGAGGTGTCGTAAGAGCGCACGCAGATGCGCCCGCCCATGCCGTTCTGCGGCTGGTTCATGCCGTTGAGCCCGGCGATGCGCTCGATCAGCTCGTCGACCACGCCGCGCACCAGCTGGGTCATCTCGCCCTTGCGCTTGCCGTACAGGCCCGCGAAGTTGGTGACGCCGCCGGCCGTGCCCATGCCGCCGAGGAAGCCGTAGCGCTCCACCAGCAGCGTGCTGGCGCCGTGGCGCGCCGCGCTCACGGCGGCGGCGATGCCGGCGGGGCCGCCGCCGACCACCACCACGTCGTATTCGCCGAAGACCGGCAGCTCGCGCGCCGGTTCGTGCAAGGTCTGGACTGTCGTCATCACTGGAGCTTGATGCCGCGTGCGGAAATGATCTTCGTCATGATGGCCGCCTCTTCGTTCACGCGCGTGCGCATGCCGTCCGGCGAGGTGCCCACGGCCTGCCAGCCTTGCTCGAAGAGCTTGCGGCGCACGTCCGGGTCCTTCATGACCACTTCGAGTTCGCGGCTGATGCGCGCCTGCGCCGCCTTCGACAGGTTGGCCGGGCCCAGCAGCGCCACCCACACTTCGAGGTTGAAGTCCTTCACGCCGGCCTCCGACAGCGGCGGGATCTCGGGCACCAGCGCGCTGCGTCCGCCCGTGAGGCCGATGGCCTTGAGCTTGCCGGCCTTGATCTGCGGCATGGCCACGCCCGGCGGGATCAGGCCCATCTGCACCTGGTCGCCCAGCATGGCGGTGATGACCTGCGGGTTGCCCTGGTAGGGCACGTGCTCGGGCTTGAAGCCGGGCACGCGGGTCTTGAGCAGTTCCATGCCCAGGTGGCCGACCGAGCCGATGCCCACGGAGCCGTAGTTCCACTTGTCGCCGGCCTTGCGGCCCGCGTCGAAGAAGGCGGCGCCCGAGGGCAGGTTGTTCTGAGCCACCAGCACCAGCGGCGCGGTCGCGATCAGCGACAGATAGGTGAAGTCCTTGACCGGGTCGTACGGCAGCTTGGCGTACAGCATCTTCGACGACGTGAGGTTGCCGTTGATGACGATGCCCAGCGTGTGGTCGTCGGTGGCCTTGGCCACCTGGTCGGCCGCGATGTTGCCCGATGCGCCCGCCTTGTTGTCCACCACGATCGGCTGGCCCAGCGCCTTGGACAGCGGCTCGGCGATGGTGCGCGCGGCGATGTCGGGCGTGGAGCCGCCGGGGAAGCCCACGAGCAGGCGGATCGGCTTGTTCGGCCAGGCGGCGTTCTGCGCGCCGGCGGTCATCGGCAGCGCGGCGGCGGCGGCCAGGCCGCAGGCAATCAGGAGGGCTCTCTTGGTGACGGACATGGAGAAAAGTGTGAAAAAGTTAGCAAAAAGTAAAGAGGGCCAGCTTAACTGCCGAGCGAAGCGCTGGGCAAGGCGCGGGCCGCGCTAATCGAGGCTGATGTTGCCCCTGCGCACCAGCTCGCCATACACCTTCGACTTGGCCTCGGCGTTGCGCTCGATTTCCTCGGGCGACCAGGCCAGCGGCTCGAAGGCGAAGGTGTCGAAGCGGGCACGGATCTCGGGGTCGGCGATGACCTTGGCCACGTCGGCGTTGATCTTCGCCTTCACGGCCGCCGGCACGCCCTTTGGCGCGAGCAGCGACACGAAGGAATTGACCTCCAGCGAGGCCGGGCCGCCGGCCTCGGCCATGGTCGGCACGTCGGGCATCTGCGGAATGCGCCGTGGCGCCGCGACGGCCAGGTAGCGCAGCTTGCCGGCCTTGTAGATGCCCTGGCTCGACGGAATGCTCGCGAAGGCCCACGGCACTTCGCCGGTGCCCACGTTGGAATACAGCTGCGACACCTCGCGGTACGGCGCGTGGCGCATGCGGATGCCGGTGAGCGCCTCGAGCTGCTGCGCGCCCAGGTGGCCCGGGCTGCCGACGCCCCACGAGCCATAGACGATGGCGTCCGGCTCGGCCTTGGCGGCGGCGATCAGGTCGCCCATGTTCTTCCACTTCGAGTCGGTGCCCACCGCCACGAAGAAAGGCGTGCGAAACAGCGAGGCCACCGGGTCGAAGTGCTGCAGCGTCACGAAGTTCTTGGACTTGTACAGGTGCGGCAGCGCGGCGATGTGCTCGCTGTCGAGCTGCAGCAGCGTGTAGCCGTCGGGCGCGGCGCGGCGGGCCTGGTCGATGGCGATGAAGCCGCCGCCGCCGGGCTTGTTGTCGATCAGCACGCGCTGGTTCCACAGGCGCGAGAGCTTGTCGGACACCAGGCGCAGCACCGCGTCGGGGCCGCTGCCGGCCGCGAAGGGCGTGACCAGCGTCACGGGTTTGTTCGGAAAATCGCCGGCCTGCGCCAGTGCGGCGGTGGTGGCGGTGGCGCCGGTCACGGCAAGGATGCCGGTCAGCAGTGCGCGCGGGAAGTTCATGCTTTGTCTCCTGGGCCTCTGGCCTCGAATAGTGATGATGAAGGGAACAGGTTTCAGCGCGGCGAAAGCGCCCGGGGCGCATCGTCCAGGCAGTGCTCGGGCCGCCATGCATAGAGCCACTCGACCGCATCGTAGAAGCGTTCGGGCGTGCGGCCGGTCCAGAGGCTGTTGCGCACCAGCCGCTCCACGCCCTTGGCGTGATAGATGCGGCCCATCTCGCGCACCGACAGCACCACGCGCGCGGTGCGGGCGACGCGCGCGGCCTCGTACAGCTTGAACGCGGCGGCCATGTCGAAATCGCAGGCTTTCACGGCCTCGCCCAGCGTCACCGCGTCTTCGAGCGCCATGCAGGCGCCCTGCGCGAGGTACTGCATCATGGGGTGCGCCGCGTCGCCCAGCAGCGTGGCCGGGCCGTCGCTCCAGCGCTCGACCGGGTCGCGGTCGGCGGTGCTCCAGCGGCGCCACGAGGTCGGGCGGTCGAGCAGCTGGCGCGGGCGCGCGTGCACGCCCTCGAAGTACGACAGCACTTCCTCCTTGCTGCCGTCGGTCACGCCCCACTGTTCCTGCTCGCGGCTGTGGAAGGTGACGACCAGGTTGTATTGCTCGCCGTGGCGCAGCGGGTAGTGCACCAGGTGGCAGTCGGGGCCGGCCCACACCACCGGCGCGTTCCAGCACAGGTCGGCCGGCATGTCGGCGGCGGGCACCACCGCGCGGTAGACCACGTGGCCCGACACGCGCGGCGCGTCGCCGATGAGCCTGGCGCGCACCACCGACTTCACGCCGTCGCAGCCGACGATGGCGTCGGCCTTGAAGCGGCGGCCGTCGGTGGTGACGGCGGCCACGCCCTGGGCGCCGATGTCGAGCGCCTCGACCTGCGCCGAGGTGTGAAAGCGGATCAGCGGATGCTGCTTCACCGCCTCGTGGATGGCGCCGTGCAGGTCGGCGCGGTGGCTCACCGCATACGGGTTCCGGAAGCGCGCGCGGAAGGCTTCGCCCACCGGCACCGAGGCCACTTCGCCGCAATCGACGGCGTCCATCATCACCAGCCGGTCTGTGAACACCGAGCCCCGGCGCACCGCCTCGCCCACGCCGAGCGCGTCGAGCGCGGCGAAGGCGTTGGGGCCGAGCTGCAGGCCGGCGCCGATCTCGCCGATGGCGGCGCTCTGCTCCAGCAGGTCGATGGACACGCCAAGGCGCGCCAGTGCCAGCGCCGCGGCCATGCCGCCGATGCCGCCGCCGACCAGCAGCACGGAGGGGGGATTCTTCGAAAGGGTCATGGCGCGTGCCTGTGCGATCGGGAGAAAGACTCAGTCGATACGGACCGTGAGCGACGGCAGGCGCTCGATGCTCACCTTGATGGTCTGGCCGGCCTTCACCGCGCCCACGCCTTCGGGCGTGCCGGTGAAGATCAGGTCGCCGGGCTGCAGCGTGAAGAGCGTCGACAGGTTGGCGATGACCTCGTTGACCGACCAGATCAGGTGCGTGATGTCGCTGTTCTGGCGCACCTGGCCGTCGACTTCGAGGGTGATGGCGCCGGCGTTGATCTCGCCTACGTCGGCCAGCGTGCGCAGCGGCGCGATGGGCGCGGAGAAGTCGAACGCCTTGCCGATTTCCCAGGGGCGGCCCTGCTCGCGCATCTTCATCTGCAGGTCGCGGCGGGTCATGTCCAGGCCCACGGCATAGCTGTGGATGTGGCTGGCGGCGTCTTCGACCTTGATGTCCTTGCCGCCCTTGCCGATGGCCACGACCAGTTCGGCTTCGTAGTGGTAGTTGCTGGTGAGCGGCGGGTACGGAATGCTGCCGGTCGCGCCCGCGGCCACGGGCACCACCGAGGCGTCGTCATTCGGCTTGCAGAAGAAGAACGGCGGTTCGCGGTCGGGGTCGAAGCCCATCTCGCGCGCATGGGCCGCGTAGTTGCGGCCGACGCAGTACACGCGGCGCACGGGGAACAGCTTGTCGGAATCCACGATGGGCAGGCCGACGACGGAAGGAGGCGTGAAAACGAAGGACATGGGGGGTTCCTGCCGCACGGGGCGGCACACGGTCAACAAAACAAAAGAAGAAATTCGGCCGGCGCCGGGCCGCCCCAAGGCGGCCGAGCCTCCCCCTCGGGGGGTGGCGAATTACACGAAGCGAAGCGCAGTGAAAAGCCGGGGGGTCAACATCCTTCAAGGAAGGCTTCGCGCAGGATGCCCATGGCCTGCTGCACGGGGCGGTCCGAGAAGCTGAAGAGCACGGCGTCTTCGCTCGGCGACGACAGCTTCAGCGGCGCCCACGACGGCACCACGAAGGTGTCGCGCGGGCCGAACGTGAAGCGCTGGCCGGCGATCTCGGCCGTGCCGTGGCCTTCGACCACGCTGTAGACGGCGCCGTCGGTCGCGCGGTGGGTCTTGCCCGCGAAGCCCTTGGGCAGCAGCTGCAGGTTGGTCGAGATGGTCGGCATCGGCGAGCCGCCTGTCAGCGGGTTGACGTAGCGCAGCTTGTGGCCCAGCCACGCGTCAGGCGCTTCCTGCTTCTGCAACAGGGCCAGTGCCTCGCGGCTGCGCGCATAGGGGTAGTTGAAGATCGGCGAGGTGGCCGACACATGGTCGTGGCGCACCGGCACCATGTTGTGGCCGAAGCGCGCAAGGCTGTTGCCTTCCGCGCGCGAGACGTGCTGCACCTTGGAATCGTCGTTCTCGGCGAAGCCCGCGTCGAAGAAGCGCAGCATCGGAATGTCGAGCCCGTCGAGCCACACCACCGGCTCCACGCTGCCGCCGATGCCCTCGTTGCCGTGGTCGTGCCAGGCCCACGACGGCGTGATGATGAAGTCGCCGGGGTACATGGTGGTGCGCTCGCCGCCCACCGTGGTGTAGGCGCCCTTGCCGTCGACGATGAAGCGCAGCGCCGACTGCACATGGCGGTGCGAAGGCGCCACCTCGCCCGGCATGATGAGCTGCAGGCCGGCATACAGCGACTGCGTGATCGACGAGTTGCCGGGCAGCGCCGGGTTCTCGAGCACCAGCACGCGGCGCACGGCCTCTTCGGCGGTGATGAGGTCGGCCGACTCCATCAGCAGCGGGCGGATCTCGTCGTAGCGCCACAGCGCGGGCACGCAGGGCGTCTGCGGTTCGCGCGGCACGAGCGCGTGCAGCGACTCCCACAGCGGCGTGAGATGCAGCGGCCCGATGCGGGCGTAGTAGTCGCGGCGCTCTGCCGCGTTGGAGGGAACGGGTTTCATGGGCGTGGTTGTCTCCGTGGCCGGGCATTGTTGAGCCGCACCACTATTTCCTCAAGCCCGGCAGCCAATACACGGAATCCGGAATTTCGATAATGGTGCCTTTCGCTCCAGGGAAACACCCATGTCCAGGCTCGATCTCGAATGGCTCGCCGTGTTCGACGAGGTCTACAAGACCGGCAACGTCTCCAAGGCGGCCGAGCGGCTGGGCATGGCGCAGTCGGCGGCCAGCACCGCGCTGAACAAGCTGCGCGCGCACTTCGACGACCGCCTCTTCACCCGCACCGCGCAGGGCATGCAGCCCACGCCGCATGCGGAGCGCATCTACCCGAACCTGCGCGAGGCGCTGGGCCAGCTGGCGCAGGCCCAGGGCAACCGCAGCAGCTTCGACCCCGCGCAGGCGCAGCGGCGCTTTCGCATCTGCATGACGGACATCAGCGAGGTGGTGCTGCTGCCAGGCCTGCTCGACCACCTGCGGCATGCGGCGCCGGGGGGTGCACATCGAGACCGAGATCATCTCCACCATCAGCGGGCGCCGCCTGCAGGACGGCGAGGTCGACCTGGCCGTGGGCTTCATGCCCCAGCTGGACGCGGGCTTCTACCAGCAGACGCTGTTCATGCAGAACTTCGTGTGCCTGGCCGCGCAGAACCATCCGCGCATCGGCGCGCGGCTCACGCGCAAGCGCTTCGAGGCGGAGGCGCATGCGGTGGTGTCGACGTCGGGCACGGGGCACGCCATCGTCGACACCACGCTCGCGCGGCTGGGGCTCAGGCGCAACGTGGTGGTGCGGCTGTCGAGCTTCCTGAGCGTGGCGCGCATCGTGGCGCATACCGAGCTGCTGGTGGTGGTGCCGCGCATCCTGGGCAAAGTGCTGGCCACGCAGGAGCCGGTGAAGCTGCTGGAGCCGCCCTTCTCGCTGCCCGACTACGCGGTGAAGCAGCACTGGCACGAGCGCTTCCACGCCGACCCGGGCAACGCGTGGCTGCGGCGCACGCTGGCCCAGTTGTTCAGCGGCGCCTGAAGGGGGCGCGTGAAGGGGCGCATGAAGGGGCGCGCACTCGCATAATCGCGGCTCCCCACCACAGCCATTCCAGAAAAGGCGAACCATGTCCTCGATCACCCTGCGCTTTCTTGCCGAGCCGAACACCGTCAACTTCGGCGGCAAGGTCCACGGCGGCACGGTCATGAAGTGGATCGACGAGGCCGGCTACGCCTGCGCGACCAGCTGGGCCAAGCGCTACTGCGTCACCGCCTTCATCGGCAGCATCCGCTTCCACAGGCCGATCATGATTGGCGACCTTGTCGAGGTGGAGGCCCGCCTGGCCTACACCGGCAAGACCAGCATGAACATCTCGGTCGAGGTGCGCAGCGGCGACATGAAGGGCGGCGCGATGGAGAAGACCACCGAGTGCCTGATCGTCTTCGTGTCGGTCGACTCGCACGGGCGTCCATTGCAGGTCGAGAGCTTCGCACCCGGCACCCCGGGCGAAATGGCGCTGGCCGAGCGCGCCAAGGCCCACCTGGACGCCAGCCGCGCCGCGGGCGCCACGCCCTGAGCCAGGCGCTAGGCGCTAGGCGCAAAGCCCTAATCGCGAGCGCCGGGGGCCGCTAGAGTCCTGCGATCGATTCGAATCTTTCAAGGAACACCTCGCATGGCCTCCCAGGACGACAACAGCAAAGCCGCCGACCGCATCAAGGACTCCGCCCAGCAGATCTGGCTGGCCGGGCTCGGCGCCTTCGCCAAGATGCAGCAGGAAGGCAGCAAGGCCTTCGAGGCGCTGGTCAAGGACGGCGCCGGCATGCAGAAGAAGACCCAGCAGGCCGCCGAGGAAACGCTGGCCCAGGCCCAGCAGCGCATGGCCGGCTTCGCGAGCGAGTTCGGCACCAAGGCGGCCGGCCAGTGGGGCAAGCTGGAGAACATCTTCGAGGAACGCGTGGCGCGCGCGCTCGAAAAGCTCGGCACCCCATCGGCCGCCGACGTGGCCGCGCTGCAGGCGCGCGTCGAAGCGCTCGAGGCCCAGTTGAAGAAGCAGGCGGCGGCAACAGCAGCCCCGCGCAAGGCTGCTGCCCGCAAGACGGCGGCTCCGGCCGCCAAGAAGACCACCTTGCGCCGCAGCAAGGCCGGCTGACCCTCCGCGCCGGCCCGCATCGGCCGGCCGCTATTGCGGCACTGCACAAGAAAACAGCCCCGCAAAACATGCACCGCGCCGTTCATGGTGCGGTGCACATGCGCTAGAGTGCCTTCAAGAGACAACCGGGGGCACCGAGACATGGCAAAGAAGGCGCCACGCCGCACAGCGCAACGCATCCTCGAAGCCGCATTGGACCTGTTCAACCGCTTCGGGGAGCCGAACGTCTCGACCACGCTGGTGGCGGGCGAACTCAACATCAGTCCGGGCAACCTCTACTACCACTACCCGGCCAAGGAAGAGCTGATCAACAAGCTCTACGAAGGCTACGAAGCCGAGCTCAACGAGCTGCTGCACGCGAGCGAAGGCGTGCACGACGTGGAGGACGCGTGGTTCTTCATGCACAGCCTGTTCGAGCTGATCTGGCGCTACCGCTTCCTGTACCGCGACCTCAACGACCTGCTGAGCAAGAACCGCCACCTGGAAACCCAGTTGCAGCTGGTGCTGGAGAACAAGGCCCGCGCCATCCGCCAGCTGATCGCCGGGCTGAGCCGCGCCGGCCACCTGGAGATCGATGCGCACGAGGTCGGCACCCTTGCACACAGCATGGTGGTGGTGCTGACCTACTGGCTGAGCTACGAGTACGTGCGCAACCCGCGCGAGGCGCTGGAGCCGGCGCATGCGCAGGGTGCGCTGATGCGCGGCGGCCAGCACACGCTGCACCTGCTGGCGCCGTACCTCGGCACCGAGCAAAGGCGGCATCTGCTGACATTGAGCAATGCCTACGGCGCGGAAGATGCATCCAACGCGACGTCCCCGGTCGCGTCCCCGGTCGATATGGCGGCCTAGACAAGACCATGCCCCACCCCGATTTCAAACCGCTCTCGCTGATGTCCGGCGGCGCCGCGGCCGCCGCCACCGCCGCGCAACCGTGGACGCCCCTGCCCTACGCCGACACGCCCCGCCACGACGCGCGCAGCGTGCTGGCGCACTGGCCGCGGCTGCACGCGGGCCACGACCACATGCCGCCGCCCGCCGCGGACTCGCCGCTGGCCGAGGGCTGGGCGCTGTACCACAGCGGCGAATTCGAGCGTGCGGCCACGGTCGGCCTGCTGCACGGCGCCGACGGCATGGTGCTGGCCAACCAGGCCACCGCCATCTACGCCAACTACCTGGAGCCGCGCGAATCCGTGCGGCTCGCCATGTTCCGCCAGGTGATCGAGCGCGCCGGCGCGCAGGTGCTGGCCGATCCCGGCAACTGCCAGGCCCTTTACTGGCAGGCCTATGCGCTGGGTCGCTACAGCCAGGGCATCAGCGTGGCGCGCGCGCTGGCGCAAGGGCTGGGCAGCAAGCTCAAGGGCGCGCTCGAACGCGTCATCGAACTCCAGCCGGGGCATGCCGATGCGCACGTCGCGCTGGCGGCGTTCCACGCCGAGGTGATCGACAAGGTCGGCGCGCTGGTCGGACGCATGACCTACGGCGTGCGGGCCGAGGCCTCGATCGAACTGTTCGAACGCGGCCTGGCGCTCAACCCCGATTCCGCCGCCGGAATGATGGAATACGCCCGCGCGCTGGTGATGCTGCACGGCGAGTCGCGCATGCGCGAGGCCACGCAGTGGTTCGAGAAGGCCGCCGCGCTGAATCCGGCCGACGCCCGCGAGCGGCTGGACGTGGAACTGGCGCGCGCGGGGCTGCGCGACTGACCCCGGTACTTTCAAGTACCACGCGATTTAAGATGCGCGTTTTCAGCTTTTCAATTCGACCAAGCCCATGTCCGACCTCAACGCCCAATTCGAAGCCGCCCAGGCCAACTCCAAGCTGCTCGCCGAGCGCCCCGACAACCCGACACTGCTGAAGATCTACGGCCTGTTCAAGCAGGCCACCGAAGGCGACAACACCGCCAAGAAGCCGAGCTTCAGCGACATCGTCGCGCGCGCCAAGTGGGACGCCTGGACCGCGCAGAAGGGCGCGAGCGCCGACGAAGCCAAGCAGAAATACATCGACCTGATCGAGTCGCTGCGCGGCTGATTTGATGGCCTGGAGGTCCGGCCGGCAAAACATTTGCGCGTCGATTCCGTCTCTGGAATGACGACGCGCATTTCAAAAGCCACGCCGGACCGTATGAGCAACGACTGCATTTTCTGCAAGATCATCGAAGGCCAGAGCCCTTCCCACACGATATGGGAGGACGAATCGCATGTCGCCTTCCTGTCGATTTTTCCGAATACCGAAGGCTGCTCGGTCGTGATACCGAGAAAGCACTCCCCGAGCTACGCATTCCATCTGGAAGACGACGCGCTGGCAGGCCTGGTCCTCGCCGCGAGAAAAGTCGGCCTGCTGCTCGATCGCGCCTTCGATGACGTCGGTCGCACCGGGATGGTCCTGGAAGGCTTCGGCGTCGACCACGTGCATGCCAAGCTGTTTCCCATGCACGGCACGCCAAAGCAAGGCAAGTGGCAGCCGATCAAGTCGAACGTCGACAGATATTTCACGCGCTACGAGGGCTACCTGTCGTCGCACGACCATGCGCGCGCAAGCGATGAAGCGTTGGCGATGCTCGCCGCACGCATCAGAGCGGCGGCCTGAAACGGACTACCCCACGATCCCGCGCGCACGCAGCGCGGCGATCTGCTCCTCGCTCAGCCCGATTTCCTTCAGCACCGCATCGGTGTCCGCCCCCACTGCCGGTGCGTTGTGGCGGTGGCTGGCCGGCGTGAGCGACAGCTTGGGAACGAAGCCCGGCACGGCCAGCTGGCTGCCGTCGCTCATTCGCACCTGCTGCAGCATGCCGCGCGCCGCGTAGTGCGGGTCGACCGCGATGTCGGCGATGGTGTAGATGCGCCCTGCCGGCACATGCGCCGCGTCGAGCGCGGCCAGCACCTCTTCCACCGTGTGCCGCGCGGTCCAGTCGCCGATGGCGGCGTCCAGCATCCCGACCTGCGCCACGCGCCCGGCGTTGCCGGCCAATGCCGGGTCGGCGGCCAGGTCGGGCCGGCCGATGCATTCCATGAGCCTGCGGAAGATGCTGTCGCCGTTGCCCGCGACGATGGCGTAGCCGCCGTCCGCGCAGCGGTAGGCGTTGGTCGGCGCGATGCCCGGCAAGGCGCTGCCGGCCGCCTCGCGAACCGCGCCGAAGGCGTCGTACTCGGGCAGCAGGCTTTCCATGCAGTTGAACACCGCCTCGTAGAGCGCCACGTCGATCACCTGCCCGCGGCCCCTGGGGTATTCGGCGCTCACCGTCGCATGCCGGTGCTGCATGGCCAGCAGCACGCCGATCACGCCATGCAGCGAAGCCAGCGTGTCGCCGATCGACACGCCCACGCGCACCGGCACGCGGCCCGGTTCGCCGGTGAGGTGGCGCAGCCCGCCCATGGCCTCGGCCACCACGCCGAAGCCCGGCCGGTCGCGGTACGGCCCGGTCTGGCCGTAGCCGCTGATGCGCAGCATGACGAGGGCAGGGTTGGCGGCCAGCAGCTCGTCGGGGCCGAGGCCCCAGCTTTCCATGGCGCCGGGGCGGAAGTTCTCGATCAGCACGTCGGCCTCGGCCGCGAGCTTGCGCACCACGGCCTGCGCCTCGGGCTCGCGCAGGTCGAGCGCCAGCGAGCGCTTGTTGCGCGACTGCACCTGCCACCAGACCGAGGTGCCGTCCTTCAGCAGCCGCCAGCTGCGCAGCGGATCGCCCGTGCCGGGAGCCTCGATCTTGACGACCTCGGCGCCGAAGTCCGCCAGCGTGCGCGCCGCGAACGGCCCCGCGATCAGCTGGCCGAGTTCGATGACCTTGAGGCCGGCCAGCGGACCGCCGGCATGAGTAGAAGAGGCGTTCGTCGTCGCGGTCATGCCCCGGACCGCTCAGGCCAGCCGGGTACCGCCGCCGCCGGGCGCGCCGAGCAGCGCGTCGAGGTTGCGCGTGATCTTCTGCTCGATGACCTCGCTGAAGCTGCTGAACAGGAAGCCCAGCGTCGCGTCGAGCGTGAAGGTGTTGGCCGTGACCTCGACCGTGCCGTCGATGCCGGCGCGGGTGAACTGCGCCACGTCGCGGTCCTTGCCTTCGGTGTAGGCGCATTCGAGGCCGAATTCCTCCTGGGCCTGCTTCACCCACTGGCGCGCGACTTCGCGTGCGCCGGCAATGCCAAGCGCGTGGTTGCGTTCGATATGGATGTCAGGCACCGGGATCTTCCTTCTTGTCTTGGGGGCTGGTATGGGTCTGCAGCACGCCGCTGGCCGCCTGCAGCGCGGCGCGGCGCGCCTGCTCGGTCGGCAGCGCGGCGATGCGCTTGACCTCAGTGTAGAAGCGCGGCCAGTCGCGGCCTTCGCGCTCGAAGAGTTGCTCGAAGCTCGGCACCAGGTCGTCGTAGGCGCCCTGCGCGCCGAAGGCCGCGTTGTTGGCGCGCGCCACCCAGGCGTCGTAGGCGTTCTGGCGCGGGCCGCTCCATCCGGCCTTCAGGCTGGCGTAGCGTTCGCGGAAGTCGGCCATGGCGGCCTGCTTCATGGTCTCTACCTTGGCCCAGTCCTTGGCCTTGGCTTCGGGCGACTCGTAGACCTTCGTGAGCGCGCGGCGGGTGTCGAGCGCAAGCGCGCGGAAGTCCTGGCGCTGCCTGTCGAACTGCGCGTATTCGCGGCGGGCCGGCTCGCCGGCCTCGCGCTGCAGCCACAGCGCGCCGCCGATGCGCTCGACCGCGGTGGCGTAAGACTCGTTGAACACCGTGTCGCCCGGCACGTAGAGCACCTGGTGCGCCAGTTCGTGGAACACGATGCGCGCCAGCTCGCCCTCCGGATAGCCGATGAAGGTGGACAGCAGCGGATCGCCGCCGGCCCAGTTCATCCAGCCGAGCGTGGAGTACGCGGGCACGGGGTAGACGGCCACCTCCATGCCTTCTTTCTTCTGCACCTCGGCTTCGGCCTTGGCCGAGGCTTCGTCGTAGTAGCCGCGATAGCCCACGCAGCCCGCCACCGGGAAGCACCAGCTCTTGAGCGTGAGCGAATACGGCGGCGCGGCCACCACGTTCCACACGGCGGCGGCGCGGTGCAGGTCGGCGTACGACTTGTAGCTGGGGTTGTCGGGCAGGCCGAGTTCGGAAGAAGCGAAGCGCCGGATGCGCTGCGTGAGCTCGAGCTTGGCTTTCAGCGCCGCGGACACCGCCGGATCGGCCAGCCACTCGGGCACGGGCTTGGCGGCCCGCATGATGCCGATGTGGCCGCTGGCCGACTGCCAGTAGTAGCCGAGGTCGGCACAGCCGGTGAGGAACACCGAGCCTGCCAGCGCGAGCGCCGCGAGCAGCTTCACGCCTTCTCGACCTCGACGAGGCAGTCGTAGAAGGTCGGGCCGCGGCCGATGTCGGTCAGGCGCTGGCTGGTGAGCTCGTTGACGTTGGTGCCGTCCATGCCGAGCTTGCGCCACCAGATGCCCATGCCGTGCACCACGCCCTGCCGCGCGCGGCGCGAGACTTCGGCGCGGCAGCGGTGCTCTCCGCGCTTGTTGAACACGCGCACCAGCGCGCCGTCCTCGATGCCGCGCGCGGCGGCGTCGGCCTCGTGGATCTCCAGCAGCGGCTCGACCTCGATGGCGCGCAGGCTCGTCACGTTCACGAAAGTCGAATTGAGGAAGTTGCGCGCCGGCGGCGAGATCATGGCCAGCGGGAACTCGGTCGAGCTGCCGGCCGGCTCCCAGTTGGGCACGTGGTCGGGCAGGCCGTTCATGCCCAAGGCCTCCAGCCGCGCGCTGAAGAATTCGCAGCGGCCCGACGGCGTGGGGAACTTGCCCTCGGCAAACGGCGCTTCCGGCAGCTTCAGGCTGGTGAAGCCTTGCGCCAGCAGCTGCGGGAAGTCGATCGCGTTCTCCGCGAAGGCGGTGCGGCACAGCGTCTCGTCGGAATCTGAAAAGCAGGGTTCGGTGAAGCCCATGCGCTTCGCCAGTTCGCGGAACACCCAGGCGTTGCTGCGGGCCTCGCCGCGCGGCGCCACGGCCGGGCGGTTCAGCAGCACGTCGGTGTGGCCGTAGCTGCAGTGGATGTCCCAGTGCTCCAGCTGCGTGGTGGCGGGCAGCAGGTAGTCGGCGTAGTCGGCGGTGTCGGTGCGGAACTGCTCCAGCACCACGGTGAAGAGGTCTTCGCGCGCGAAGCCCGCCGCCACCTTGGCCGATTCGGGCGCCACAGCCACCGGGTTGCTGTTGTAGACCACGATGGCCTTCACCGGGTTGGCGGTGTCCAGCAGCGCATCGCCGATGGTGCTCATGTTGATGGTGCGCGGCTTGCGGCCGGCCAGCAGGTCGGGGCGCTGCAGCGCGGCGCGGTCGACCGGGTAATGGCCCGAGCTGCTCAGCAGCAGGCCGCCCGCGCGGTCGCGCCAGGCCCCCACCAGCGCCGGCAGGCAGGCGATGGCGCGGGCCGCGTTGCCGCCGCCGCGCACGCGCTGCATGCCGTAGTTCAGGCGGATCGCGGCCGGCTTGGTGGTGCCGTAGGCCCTGGCCAGCGAGACGATCTGTTCTTCGGGAATGCCGCAGACTTCGGCCGCGCGCGAGGGCGGCCACTGCAGCGCGCGTTCGCGCAGCTGCTCCCAGCCCAGCGTGTGGCTGGCGATGTAGTCATGGTCGAGCCAGTCGTGCACGATCAGCTCGTGCATGAGGGCCAGCGCCAGCGCGGCATCGGTGCCTGGCAGCAGCGCGATGTGCTCATCGCACTTGTCGGCGGTTTCGGTCTTGCGCGGGTCGATGCACACCAGCCGGGCGCCGGCGCGCTTGGCGGCCTGGGCGTGGCGCCAGAAATGCAGGTTGCTGGCGATGGAGTTGCTGCCCCATATCAATATGAGCCTGGCCTCGGCGAAGAACTCGATGCGCATGCCGACCTTGGCGCCCAGCGTGTAGACCATGGCCTCGCCGCCGGCCATGGAGCAGATGGTGCGGTCCAGCAGGGTGGCGCCCAGCTTGTGGAAGAAGCGCCGGTCCATCGACTCGCCCTGCACCAGGCCCATGGTGCCCGCATAGCTGTAGGGGACAATACCCTCGGGTTTTCCCTGTAATACTCGAAGATGCGCGGCGATGTCGTCCAGCGCGGCCTCCCAGCTCACCGGCTCGAACTGCCCGCTGCCCTTGGTTCCGACGCGCTTGAGCGGCTGGACCAGCCGCTCGGCGTGGTCGTTGCGCTCGATGTAGCGCGACACCTTGGTGCACAGCACGCCGCCGGTATGCGAATGCGCGGCATTGCCCTGCAGCTTCACGGCCACGCCGTCCTTCACGGTGGTGACGAGCGCGCAGGTGTCCGGGCAGTCATGGGGGCAGGCCCCCAGCACGGTGGACGTGGCGGGCGGGGGTGCTTCTTCGAGCAGGGAATCCGGTGCGTGGGGCATCGGGCAAGTCTAATTTGTGCGCAAGTCAGAGCGCGGGAACGGGTTTTCAACATGACGATGAATCGACGACATTTTTCGCTGGCCGCCGGCGCGGCCGCCACGCTGGGCGGCTTCGGCATCGCCCGGGCACAGGGCGACACGCCGCTGGTGCTGGGCCAGTCGGCGCCGTTCAGCGGGCCGTCCGCCCAGCTGGGCATCCAGTTCAACCAGGGCGCCAAGCTGTTCCTGGACCAGTACAACGCCCAGCCGGGCCGCCGCAACCTGGTCATCAAGAACCTCGACGACGGCTACGAGCCCGACCGCTGCGCCGCCAACACGCAGAAGTTCATCGAGGAAGACGTGTTCGCCCTGTTCGGCTACGTCGGCACGCCCACCAGCCTGGCGGCGCTGCCGCTGGCGGTGAAGGACAAGGTGCCCTTCGTGGCCCCCTTCACCGGCGCGATGTCGCTGCGCGAGCCGTTCCAGAAGAACGTGTTCCACCTGCGCGCCTCCTACAACGACGAGACGGCGCTCATGGTGAAGCAGCTCACCCACCTGGGCCTGAAGAAGATCGCGGTCTTCTACCAGAACGACGCCTACGGCAAGGCCGGGCTCGACGGCGTGACGCTGGCGCTCGGCGAGCAGCAGCTCAAGCCGGTCGCACTGGCCACCGTGGAGCGCAACTCGGCCGACGTGGCCCAGGCCGTGAAGAAGATCGTGGCGGCGCGGCCCGACGCCGTGGTGCAGGTGGGCGCGTACAAGGCCTGCGCGACCTTCATCCGCGAAGCGCGCAAGGCGGGCTACGGCGGCACCTTCTTCAACATGTCCTTCGTGGGCACGCAGGCGCTGGCGGACGAACTGGGCAAGGACGCGGCCGGCGTGATGATCACCCAGGTGGTGCCCTCGCCCTACAACCAGGCCAATGCGCTGGCACGCGAGTTCGCCGAAGCGGTGCGCAAGGCCGGCAACGGCGCGAGCGCCAACTTCTCGAGCATGGAAGGCTACCTGGCCGCGAAGGTGCTGGTCGAGGGCCTGCGCAAGGCGCCGGGCAAGCCTGCGCGCGAGAGCCTCATTGCAGGGCTGGAGAGCATCGACCGCCAGCAGTTCGGCGGGTTCGAGGTGTCGTTCTCCTCGAAGAACCACGTGGCCTCGAAGTTCGTCGAACTGTCGATGCTGACCGGAGACGGCCGGGTCAGGACCTGAGGCCGTCCACCGCCTGGAACATCGCCTGGCGGGCCTGGCTGACGATCTGTCCGCGCCAGGCATCGGTGTCGGTATAGAAAGCTTCCACCATGCGCGCGCGGATGCTGTCCGCCAGGTCGGCCGGCGCCTCCGGGTGCTTGTGCAGCCAGTGGTCGGCGCGCAGCGCGCCGGTCACTTCCAGGATCGGCAGCGTGCCGTATTCGAGCGCGATGCCGGTGTACTCGGCCTGCGGGCACTCTTCATACATGGCGTCCCACATCAGCCCGCGCAGCAATGCGGAGGTCGACGACCCGTCGTAGATCGATGTGACCGGCGCGGCCGGCGTGCCCCACCACGCATTGGCGCGGGCGTAGGCGACCTTGTCGTCGCGGCAGGCGAAGATGCGCTCGCCCAAGCCGTTCGGGCCCAGGCCCGTGTGCAGGTCGATCCAGGCCACGCGCCGGGCCTTGCCCGCATGCCGCTTGAGCACGCCGCGGATGGTCTTGTTGCTCCAGGTCGGCGCCTTGCCGCCGAAGAACAGGCCGTCGTCGAACTGGTACTGGCCGCTGGTGACGGCCGCCTGGTAGGCGGTGGCGCCGTGCTTCTCGATCCACCTGGCCACGGCCGCCTGGTTCTCGGGCGTGGGCGGCCAGGTGGCGGGCAGCAGCAGTTCGTGCAGCTTGGCGTAGGGCTCGTTGACCGGCACCGGCTTCGAGAAATCGATGAAGTTGCGGTTCAGGTCGACGTTCTCGTGCGTGACGCGCCGGCCGTACGAAAAGCCGTGCGGGTTGAGCGCATGCACGTACAGCACCGCCACGCCCTGCGCCTTGGCCTTCTCGCGCCATTCGGCGTCGTGCAGCGCGAACACCTGCACGCCGCTGCCGCAGTGGCCTTCCACGCCATGGCAGGCGCTGGTGACGATCAGCAGATGCTCGGCATCGGCATTGCCGTCGAGCGCCACGTCCATCGACAGCTCCTCGCCGTCGCGCCCCTTGAGCGGATGCGCATGCGGCTCGACCGTGAGGCCGGCGCTCACGCAGGCCTGCAGGAACTTCTGGCGCGCCTGCGCATAGCGCGGCGAAAAGGCTTCGGGAATGGCGATCATCGGGCGGTCACTCCGCGGCGGCGCCGGGCTTGAGGAACTGCTCGGCGATCTGCACCCAGCAGGTGGCGCCCAGCGGAATCAGATCGTCGTTGAAGTCGTAGCTCGCGTTGTGCAGCGTGCACGGGCCTTCGCCGTGGTGCACGTCGCGGTGCGCGCCGTCGCCGTTGCCGATGAAGGCGTAGGCGCCGGGCTTGGCCTGCAGCATGAAGGCGAAGTCTTCCGAGGTCATGGCCGGTTCCTGCTTCAGCACGTTCTCGGGCCCGACGATGCCGCCCATCACGCGGCGCGCGAAGTCGGCCTCGGCCTCGGTGTTGACGGTGGGCGGGTAGTAGCGTTCGAAGCGGAACTCGCAGGTGGCGTCGTGCGCGGCGCAGATGTTGTCGGCGATCTGCTTCATCTTCGCCTCGATCAGGTCCAGCACCTCCAGCGAGAAGGTGCGCACCGTGCCCGACAGCTCGCAGTTGTCGGGGATCACGTTGTTGGCTTCGCCCGCATGGATGGTGGTGACCGAGATCACGGCCGAATCGGTCGGCTTCATCTTGCGCGTGAGGATGGTCTGGAAGGCCTGCACGATCTCGCAGGCAATCGGCACCGGGTCGATGCCGGTCTGCGGCAGCGCCGCATGGCCGCCCTTGCCGACCACGTTGACGAAGAACTTGTTGCCCGACGCCATCACCGGCCCGGGGCTCACCGCGAACTGGCCGGCCTTCATGCCGGGCCAGTTGTGCATGCCGAAGACAGCATCCATGGGGAACTGCTCGAACAGCCCTTCCTTGATCATTTCGCGGGCACCGCCGCCGCCCTCTTCCGCCGGCTGGAAGATCAGGTACACGGTGCCGTCGAAGTTGCGGTTCTTTGCCAGGTGCTGCGCGGCCGCCAGCAGCATGGCGGTGTGGCCGTCGTGGCCGCAGGCGTGCATCTTTCCGTGGTGCTTGCTGGCGTGGGCGAAGGTGTTGAGCTCGGTGACGGGCAACGCGTCCATGTCGGCGCGCAGGCCGACGGCGCGGCTGCTGGTGCCGTTCCTGACGATGCCCACCACCCCGGTGGTGCCGAGCCCCCGGTGGATGGGAATGCCCCATTCGGTGAGCTTGCCTGCCACCACGTCGGCGGTGCGGACTTCTTCGAAGCAGAGTTCGGGATGGGCGTGGAGGTCACGTCGCACGGCGGCGATGCCGGCCGCCTGCGTGACGAGCGAATCGATGAGTTTCATGGCGTGGAGGTCTCAAAATGCCAGTCTATACAGTCTGCCCGCCCGGGGCACCGCGTAGATACACGCAGCCCGCGCACCCGCTCAGTGCGCGGCATGCCAGAAGCCCCGGTGCGGTGCGGCCGCCTCGTCCTCGAGCAGCGGGCCGACCACCTCGACCTTGTGCTGCCCGCGCACGAACACCTCGCGGCAGGGCAGCGAGAAGGTCGGGTTCTCGGGGTGATCGCCGGTCAGGCCCAGCAGCGTGTGTTCCGACAGCGCATAGACCACGCGGCCGATGTTCGTCCAGTAGATGGCGCCCGCGCACATGCAGCAGGGCTCGGCGCTGGTGAACAGCGTGCAGCGCGCCAGCTGCTCGGGCGTGAGCAGCCGCGCGGCCTGCGCGGCGGCCACCAGTTCGGCGTGCTGGGTGGGGTCGCCCTCGGGCGGCATCGAGTTGTTGCCGGCGCTGGCGACGACCTCGCCGTGTTCGTCGGCCACCAGGGCGGCGAAGGGATGGCGACCGCGCGCCTTCGATTCGTCCGACAGGCGGATGGCCATGCGCAGCAGTTCGAGGTCGCGCGCGGAGAGCTCGGCCGGCGTGGCGGGATTTGCGTGAGCGTTCATGGAAATGTTCGGGATAAAAAAAGAGGCGGGACGCCCCGGATCGATGCACCACAAGCGTGGCAGATCATCGCCGAGCACCCGGCGGCATGGCCACGTGCACGCATCGTGCCGACTTCCGGGAGAATGCGGCGCATGCTCCACACGCTTTCCCCCCAAAGCCTCCTGCTGGCCCAGACCCTGGTGCGCATGAACACCGTCAGTGCCAACAGCAACCTCGACCTGATCGACTTCGCGCAGAGCCACCTGAAGGCCCTGGGCGTGCAAAGCCGCATCACCTACAACGCCGAGCGCACCAAGGCCAACCTGTTCGCCACGCTGGGCGAAGGCAAGCCGGCCGGCGTCATCGTCTCGGGCCATACCGACACGGTGCCCTGGGACGGGCAGGACTGGAGCGTCGACCCGCTCTCGGCCGTCGTGCAGAACGAGCGCCTCTACGGGCGCGGCTCGGCCGACATGAAGAGCTTCATCGCCATCGCGCTGGCGAATGCCCATCGCTTCCTCGAAAGCGATTCGCCCTTCGCGGTGCACTTCGCGTTCAGCTATGAGGAAGAGATCGGCTGCTTCGGCGTGAAGGAACTGATCGCCGACATGCGCGACGCCGGCATCAAGCCGCTGGCCTGCATCGTGGGCGAGCCCACCAGCATGGTGCCGGCCATCGCGCACAAGGGCGTGTACCGCTACAAGTGCTGCGTGCGCGGCAAGGAGGCGCACTCGTCGCTTACGCCGAAGTCGGTCAACGCCATCGAGATGGCGGCGCGCGTGATCGGCAAGGTGCGCGACATGGCGGAGGACTTCGAGCGCAACGAACCGCGCTACGAGGGCTTCGACGTGCCCTTCAGCACCGCCAGCGTGGGCCAGTTCCATGGCGGCATCGCCGACAACGTGGTGCCGCGCGACGCGGAGTTCCGCTACGAGTTCCGAGACCTGCCCACGGCCGACGCCGGGCAGATGCAGGCCAAGGTGGTGGCCTATGCAGGCAGCCTGGAGCCCGCCATGAAGAAGGTGGCGCCCGACGCGGGCTTCAGCTTCGAGACGATCTGCGAGATTCCGAGTTTCCTGGGCGCGGCGGACAACCCGGTCACGAAGCTGGCGCAGCGCCTGTCGGGCGAAGAAGGCACCACGCTGGTGGCTTTCGGCACCGAGGCGGGCCTGTTCAAGAACGCCGGCATTCCCACGGTGGTGTGCGGGCCGGGCAGCATCGAGCAGGCGCACCAGCCGGACGAGTTCGTGAGCCTGGAGCAGCTCGCGCGCTGCGAGCTGTTCATGGAGCGGCTGGCTTCTTCTCCTGCCATCGGCTGACGTGTGTCGGGTGGGGACCGTCGTTTTTCGGGGCGCGCTCACGCCGACGGGGGACATTCGCGGAGGGGAGCACCCAGCGCCCTGTGCGCACACCCCGAACCAAACTAACACGGCCCTCAATTGAAAGAACAAAGCAACGGCCTGCAGCAAATGAAGCGCATGGCACTTGGCCTGCTGTGCGGCGCCGCCGTGCTCTATGCGGTAGCCAGCGTGCTGCATGCGCAGCACCCCGCCTGGGGCTACGTCGCCGCGTTCGCCGAGGCCGCGATGGTCGGCGCCATTGCAGACTGGTTCGCGGTGGTGGCGCTGTTTCGCCATCCGCTGGGCCTGCCGATTCCGCACACGGCCATCATCCCCAGCAACAAGGACCGCATCGGCGCCAAGCTCGCCGGTTTCATCTGCGACAACTTCCTGAGCACCGCGCAGGTGCTGGGCAAGCTGAGGGAATTCGACACGGCCGGCCGCATCGCCGGCTGGCTGGCCCGGCCCGAGAGCGGCCGGAAACTCGGCGAATGGGGCGTGGCGGCCACGCGCTACGGGCTCACCGCATTCGACGACGAACGGGTGCGCGACTTCATGGGCCGCGCCGCTGCCGCCGGCCTCGAGAAAATCGACCTCTCTCGCCTCACCGGCCAGGCGCTCGACGCGCTCACCGCGGGCGGGCGCCACCAGGCGCTGCTCGACGACGTGTTGCAGCAGGTGGCCGGCCTGCTCGAAGGCGAGGAGGTGCAGGCGCACATCACCGAAGCCATTGCGCGCGAAATCAAGACGCTGCGCTACGTGGGCCTCGACCAGGTGGCCGCCAAGCTGGCCACGCGCAAGATCGTGGCGGCCGTGGCGCACACCATCGGCGAACTGGCGGCCGAGCCCGACCACCCGATGCGCCGGCGCTTCGACCACTTCGTCGACGACTTCGTGGTGCGCCTGAAGCTCGACCCCGAGTTCCAGCAGCGCGGCGAGCAGATCCGCGCCGAACTCATCGCGCACCCGGCCCTCGGCGACTACCTGCACGGGCTTTGGGGCGAACTGCTCGCATGGCTGCACGACGACCTGGGTCGCGGCGACTCGACCATCGGCCAGCGCATCGCCTCGATGGCAGGTGCGCTGGGCACCCGGCTGCAGGGCGACGAAGCCATCCGCCGCTGGATCAACGAGCAGATCGAGGCCGCCGCGCCGCTGGCCATCGAGCGCTACCGCGAGGACATCCGCCGCTACATCGAGCAGCGCGTGGGCGAGTGGAACGCGCAGGAGATGACGGTGGAACTGGAGCGGCACATCGGGCGCGACCTGCAGTTCATCCGCATCAACGGCACGCTGGTGGGCGGGCTGGTGGGGCTGCTGATCCACACCGTCACGCAGCTGCTGCGCGGCTAGGCCGCGGCTGAATGGCGGCTGAAGGCCGCGGGTAATCCACAGCAAACGAAAGTCCGCATGCTGTCCCTGGCGCGACGCCGTGGACACGTTCGGCTCCTAGACTGTTTCGCGAATACAGAAACAGAAGAGGAGAAGAACCCATGCACCGCAGATACCTTCGCGCCGCCGTGATGGCCGCACCCCTTGCACTGCTGGCCGCCTGCGGCACGGTGATGCCGCCGGCCTCCGCGCCGCCCGCGTCGGCGCCGCTGGCCGCATCGCCCGCGCTGCCTCCGGCTGCGACACCGCCCACGCGCCCCGCCGCCTGGGCCGCGCCCGAGGTGCTGGTCGCGCCGTCGTCGTTCGCGGGCGTGCACGGCCTGGCGATCGACGCCAAGGGCCGGCTGCTCGCGGGCTCCGTGCTGGGCAACACGCTGTGGGAGGTTGACCGCGCCACCGGCGCCGCCAAGGTGCTCATCGACGCGCCCGAAGGCCAGGCCGACGACATCGCCGTCGGCCCGAACGGCGAACTGGCGTGGACCAACTACCTCATGGGCAAGCTGCGCTACCGCGAGCACGACGGCGCACCGCTGCGCGTGCTGGCCAAGGACCTGCCCGGCCTCAACTCGCTGGACTTCGACCGCCGCAACGGCAGGCTCTACGCCTCGCAGGTGTTCCTGGGCGACGCGCTGTGGGAAATCGACCGCGCGGGCCAGAAGCCGCCGCGGCTCATCAAGAAGGACATGGGCGGCTTCAACGGCTTCGAGGTCGGCCCCGACGGCATGCTCTACGGGCCGCTGTGGTTCAAGGGCCAGGTCGTGAAGATCGACCCGGCCGACGGCCGCATGGCGGTGATCGCGGACGGCTTCCAGGTGCCGGCCGCCGCCAACCTCGACGGGAAGGGCAACCTCTGGGTGGTGGATGCGCGCAGCGGCGAGCTGGTGCGGGTGGAACTGGCCAGCGGGCGCAAGACCGTGGCCAAACAGTTGCGGCCTTCGCTCGACAACCTGGCCATCGCATCGGACGGCACGATCTACGTGTCGAACATGGCCAACAACGAGATCCAGGCCTTCGACCTCGCCACCGGCGCGCTGCGCACGCTCACCAGCGGCAAGGTGGCGGTGCCGGCGGGCATGAAGATCGACGGCAACGACCTCTGGGTGGCCGACGTCTTCGGCTTCCGCCGGGTCGACGTGCGCACGGGCGAGGTGCAAGACGTGTTCCGCATGCAGCGCGACCCGGAGCTCGACTACCCGTTCGCGGTCGGCCTGTCGCCGAAGCTGTTCGCGCTGAGTTCGTGGTTCACCGGCTCGGTGCAGCTGGTGGACCGCCGCACGCTCAAGACCGTGGAAGTGATCCACGGCCTGAAGGCGCCGTTCGACGCCATTCCCATGCCGGACGGCAGCGTGATCTACGCCGAGATCGCCACCGGCGCCATCACCCACGCCAGCGGGCCGAAGTTTGCCGAGAAGTCAGTGCTTGCCAGCGGCCTGAGCGGCCCGGTGCAGATGGTGCTGGGCCAGGACGGCGCGCTCTACGTGACCGAGGCGGCCGGCAAGCTGCTGCGCATTCCGCTGGACGCCAGCGCGCCCCTGCGCACAGTGGCCGACGGGCTGGCGCTGCCCGAGGGCCTGGCGCAGACCCCCTGGGGCAGCTTCATCGTGGCCGAGAGCGCGGCGCGCCGGCTGGTCGAGATCGACCCGGCCGACGGCAGCCGGCGCACCGTCGCGGACAACCTGCCGATCGGCCTGGCACCCGGCCCGGGCCTGCCGCCCCCGTATGTGGTGACGGGCGTTGCCGTGGGCGCCGACGGCACCGTCTACATGGCGGCAGACCGCAACAACGCGATCTATCGAATCCGCGCTGCAAGGTAGGTAACAGAAGGTGTAATTTTCCTGTTTACTTTTTAAAACAATCATTACAAACTGATCGGGACGTCCCAACGGCGTCCCGATCGCATCCGGTTGTCGGGAGTCTGCGAGGCGTCTTCTTCTTGAAAGGGAACTGCATGACTCCGCTTGTCGTAGGCCAATTGCTCTCGCCCGAATACACACCGGGCATGGTCGCCCTCTCCTTCCTCATCTCCTTCGCCGGCTCGCTGGTGGCGCTGATCTGCGCGCGGCGCATGATCGGGCCCGACGGCAAGCCCAATCTCGCGGTCGTGGCCTGCGCCGCCGTGGCGCTGGGCGGCATCGGCATCTGGTCGATGCACTTCATCGGCATGCTGGCGTACCGGCTGCCGGTGCCCGTCTCCTACAACATGCCGCTCACGGTGGTGTCGCTGGTGGCGGCCATCCTGATCTCGGGCATCGCGCTCTACATGGCCGGCGGACGGCGCCACTTCAGCCGCTCGGGCTGGCTGGCGGGCAGCCTGCTGGCCGGGCTCGGCGTGTGCGTGATGCACTACATGGGCATGTACGCCATGAACATGCGCGCATCGATTTCCTTCGACATCGCGACGGTGGCGCTGTCGGCGGTCATTGCCATCACCGCCGCCGCAGCCGCGCTGTGGCTGGCGTTCAACCTGCGCAGGTTCACGCACCAGGTCGCGGCCGCGGCGGTGATGGGCGTGGCGGTGTGCACCATGCACTACGTGGGCATGAGCGCGGCCAGCATGATCTGCACCGCGAGCGCACCCGCCGACGCACTGGCCATCGGCGGCAGTTCCATGGGCCTCATCGTGTTCGGCACGGCCGGCTCGGTACTGATCTTCATCTACTGGGTGGTCACCGGCAGCAGCCTCGACACGCCGGTCGCCACAGGGCGGCGCGCACGCCTGAACTGACGCGCGCCGGCCAACCAGCTAGTTGGCGCAAGCGGGCGCGAGGGCCCGCTTCTACAGTCCGTGCAGAACGAAAACACACGATCCGCACAGACTCCCATGCCCGTCATCGAATCCCGGCTGCACGCTGCCAGCGACACCTTCCAGGCCAACCGCACCGGCATGCTCGCGCTGCTCGACCAGGTGCGCGCGCACGAGGCCCGCGCCGCGGCGGCGTCGGGCGCGTCGGCCGAGCGCTTCGCCAGGCGCGGGCAGCTGCTGCCGCGCGAACGCCTTGCGCTGCTGCTGGACACCGGCGCGCCCTTCCTGCCGCTGGCCACGCTCGCGGGGCTGGGCCACGACAACCCCGACCTGTCGAAGAGCGTGCCCGGCGGCGGGCTGCTGTCGGGCATCGGCCAGGTGTCGGGCGTGCGCTGCATGGTCAACGCCTCCGACTCCGGCATCGACGCCGGCGCGCTGCAGCCCATGGGCCTGGACAAGCAGCTGCGCGTGCAGGAGATCGCGCTGGAGAACAAGCTGCCCTATGTGCAGCTGGTGGAAAGCGCCGGCGCCAACCTGATGCAGTACCGCGTGCAGGACTTCGTGCGCGGCGGCAACATCTTCCGCAACCTCGCGCGGCTCTCGGCCGCCGGGCTGCCGGTGGTGACGGTGACGCACGGCTCCTCGACCGCCGGCGGCGCCTACCAGACCGGCCTGTCCGACTACATCGTGATGGTGCGCGACCGCACCCGCGCCTTCCTGGCGGGCCCGCCGCTGCTGAAGGCCGCCACCGGCGAGATCGCCACCGAGGAAGAGCTGGGCGGCGCCGTGATGCACACCCACATCTCGGGCCTGGGCGACTACCTGGCCGAAGACGACCGCGACGCCATCCGCATCGCGCGCTCGATCCTCGGCGGCATCGACTGGGCGCGCCACGAAGCGCCGCGCCGGTTCGCGCCGCCGCGCTACGACGCCGAAGACCTGCTGGGCATCATGCCCAGCGACGGACGGCGGCCGGTGGACATGCGCGAGGTCATCGCGCGCATCGCCGACGGCTCGGAGTTCCTGGAGTTCAGCGAGCACTACGGCAGCGCCACCGTCTGCGGCCACATCCGGCTGGAAGGGCATGCGGTCGGCATCATCACCAACAACGGCCCGATCGACTCCGACGGCGCGACCAAGGCCACGCACTTCATCCAGGCCTGCTGCCAGTCGCGCACACCCATCGTCTACCTGCAGAACATCACCGGCTACATGGTGGGCCGCGCGCACGAGGAGGCCGGCATCATCAAGCACGGCGCCAAGATGATCCAGGCCGTGACCAACGCCAGCGTGCCTCAGATCACGCTGCACTGCGGCGCCTCCTACGGCGCGGGCAACTACGGCATGTGCGGACGGGGCTTCGCGCCGCGCTTCTGCTTCAGCTGGCCCAACGCGCGCACCGCGGTGATGGGCGGCGAGCAGGCCGCGAAGACCATGGCCATCGTCATGGAAGCAGGCATGGCGCGCAAGGGCGCCGTGGACCAGGCGAAGATCGACGCGATGCAGCAGCAGGTCGTCGAGCGCTTCGACCGGCAGATGAGCGTCTTCACCACCAGCGCGCTGCTGCTGGACGACGGCGTGATCGACCCGCGCGACACCCGCGCGGTGCTGGCCGAGGTTCTCTCGGTATGCCGCGACGCCGACGCGCGCGTGCCGCAACCCATGCAGTTTTCGGTGGCCCGGCCATGAGCACGAACTTCCAGAAGATCCTTATCGCGAACCGCGGCGAGATCGCGGTTCGCGTGATGCGCAGCGCGCGTGCCATGGGCCGGCGCACCGTCGCCGTTTACTCCACCGCGGATGCCGACGCCGAGCACGTGCGGCAGGCCGACGAGGCGGTGTGGATCGGTGAATCGCTGCCCGCGCAGAGCTACCTGAACATCGCCGCCATCATCGATGCGGCACGCACGAGCGGCGCCGATGCGGTGCACCCGGGCTACGGCTTCCTGGCGGAGAACGCCGCGTTCGCGCAGGCCTGCCGCGACGCCGGGCTGGTGTTCATCGGGCCTTCTCCGCAAGCCATTCGCGCGATGGGTGACAAGGCCGGTGCCAAGCGGCTGATGCAGGCGGCGGGCGTGCCGTGCATTCCGGGCTACCAGGGCGAAGACCAGGGCGCCGCCAGGCTCGCGGCGGAAGCCGCGCGCATCGGCTGGCCCGTGATGATCAAGGCGACGGCGGGCGGCGGCGGACGCGGCATGCGGCTGGTCGCTTCTGCCGAAGGCTTCGCCGATGCGCTGCAGAGTGCGCAGTCCGAGGCGCTCAACGCCTTCGGCGACGCGACGGTGATCCTGGAGCGCGCCATCGTCGCGCCGCGCCACATCGAGATCCAGGTGTTCGCCGACCGGCACGGCAACGCGATCCACCTCGGCGAGCGCGACTGCTCGGTGCAGCGGCGGCACCAGAAGGTGATCGAGGAAGCGCCCTCGCCTGCCGTGTCCGAGACGCTGCGCCAGCGCATGGGCGCGACGGCCATCGCCGCCGCCAAGGCCATCGCCTACGAAGGCGCGGGCACGCTCGAATTCCTGCTCGACGCCGACGGCCAGTACTGGTTCATGGAAATGAACACGCGCCTGCAGGTGGAGCACCCGGTGACAGAGGCGGTGACGGGCCTGGACCTGGTCGAGCTGCAACTGCGCGTGGCGGCCGGCGAGCCCCTGCCGCTCGCGCAGCAGGACGTGCGCATCGCCGGCCACGCCATCGAAGTGCGGCTGTGCGCCGAAGACCCGTTGCAGGGTTTCATGCCGCAGAGCGGCACGCTCTCCGCATGGCGGCCTTCGCCGGCGCTTCGCACCGAACATGCGCTGCGCGACGGCGCGGCAGTGCCGCCGTTCTACGACTCGATGGTCGCCAAGCTCGTGGCGCACGGCCGTACGCGCGACGAAGCCCGCCGCAAGCTGATCGCCGGCCTGGGCGACACCGTGGCGCTGGGCGTCGCGACCAACCAGCAGTTGCTGCAACGCGCGCTTTCGCACGAGGTGTTCGCCGGCGGCGGCGCGACGACCGCCTTCATTGCCGATCACCTCGATTCGCTGCTCGCGTCCGATGAGGCCGCCGACACGCAGGCCGCCTTGCTCGCCGCATTGCTGCTGCAACTGGGCGAGCGCGGCTGGCCCTCATCGCTCGCGCACACGCTGCCGAACGCGCTGCGCTTTTCGCTCGACGGCGTGGTGCACGCTGCCCGCGTGATGCCGTGCGGCGCGGGCCGCTTCGACATCGCGCTCGACGAATCCGCGCCGGCACAGGTCGCGTTGCTCGCGCTGCCCGGCGACGGCACGCTGCGCTTCTCTTGCGGCGGGCTCTCGGAGCAGTCCTTCGTCGTGCGCGACGCGGGCCGCGTGAGCTTCCATTTCCGCGGCCGGGCCTTCCAGCTCGACGACCTCACGCATGCCGCCGTCGCACGCGCCGATGCGGCGGACGGCGACGGCCTGCTGCGCGCATCGATGAACGGCCGCGTCATCGCGCTGCTCGCGGCCGAAGGCGACACCGTCGCTGCCGGGCAGCCGCTCGTCACGCTGGAGGCCATGAAGATGGAGCATGTGCATTGCGCCCCGCGCGCCGGCCGCGTCGCCGCGCTGCACGTGGCGGTGGGCGCGCAGGTCGCGGCCCGCCACGTGGTGGCGGAGATCGCCGACGCCTGACGAATAAACCGGCCGCAGCCCTTTGCGCAGTTTCAAGAAAGCATTTCGAATGAACGCCTCCCCTGCGAGCTACCGCTCCATCTTCACGCCCGGCCTGTTCGGCGGGCAGGTCATCGTGGTGACGGGCGGCGGCTCGGGCATCGGCCGCTGCACCGCGCACGAACTCGCATCGCTCGGCGCGCAGGTGGTGCTGGTCGGCCGCAAGCCCGAGAAGCTGGAAGCGGTGAAGGCCGAGATCGAGTCCGCCGGCGGCAAGGCCGCGACGCAGGCCTTCGACATCCGGCACGAAGACGCGGTGCGCGACGCCGTGCGCGCCATCGTCGCGGCGCACGGCCGCGTCGACGGACTGGTGAACAACGCGGGCGGCCAATACATCACGCCGCTGGCGGACATCTCGGCCAAGGGCTGGGAAGCGGTGATCCACACCAACCTCACGGGCGGCTTCCTTGTCGCGCGCGAGTGCTTCGTGCAGAGCATGCGCTCGCACGGCGGCGCCATCGTCAACATCGTGGCCGACATATGGGGGTCGATGCCCAACATGGGCCACAGCGGCGCGGCGCGCGCGGGCATGGTGAGCTTCACCGAGACCGCCGCGCTCGAATGGGCCGCGAACGGCGTGCGCGTGAACGCGGTGGCGCCGGGCTACATCGCCTCCAGCGGCATGGACCACTACCCGCCCGAGGCCGGCGACATGCTGCGCGCCATGCGCAAGACCGTGCCCGCGGGCCGCTTCGGCACCGAGGCCGAGACCTCCGCCGCCATCGCGTTCCTGCTGAGCCCCGCGGCCAGCTTCATCAGCGGCAGCGTGCTGCGCGTGGACGGCGCGCGGCCGCAGGTGCGCATGGGCTGGCCGATGGCGCTGCCGGACGCGCAGGCCCGGCAGCGCCCCGCCGTGAAGCCTTACGACGGATTCCACCTCGCGCAGACGCCGCGGGTGTTCCAGGACAAGTGAAGAACGAAAGACCGGAGACACACCTCATGCAGTACACGCACGAACACCTAGAGATCCAGAAAACGCTGCGCCGCTTCATCGACGAAGAAATCAACCCGCGCGTGGACGAATGGGAAGAAGCCGAGATCTTTCCCGCGCACGAGGTCTTCAAGAAGCTCGGCAACCTGGGCCTGCTGGGCCTGAACAAGCCCGAGGCCTTCGGCGGCGGCGGGCTCGACTATTCGTATGCGATGGCCATGGCCGAGGCGCTGGGCCACATCAGCTGCGGCGGCGTGCCGATGGCCATCGGCGTGCAGACCGACATGTGCACGCCGGCGCTCGCGCGCTTCGGCAGCGACGAACTGCGCCGCGAGTTCCTGGCGCCGGCCATCGCGGGCGACATGGTCGGCTGCATCGGCGTGAGCGAGCCCGGCGCTGGCAGCGACGTGGCGGGCCTGAAGAGCCATGCGCGCAAGGACGGCGGCGACTACCTCATCAGCGGCCAGAAGATGTGGATCACCAACAGCCTGCAGGCCGACTGGATGTGCATGCTGGTCAACACCAGCGACGGGCCGGTGCACCGCAACAAGTCGCTCGTGATGGTGCCGATGGACAGCCCCGGCATCGAGAAGGCGAAGAAGATCCGCAAGATCGGCATGAATTCGAGCGACACCGGGCTCATCTACTTCGACAACGTGCGCGTGCCGCAGCGCTACCGCGTGGGCGAGGAAGGCCAGGGCTTCGTCTACCAGATGCAGCAGTTCCAGGAAGAGCGGCTGTGGGCGGCGGCGAGTTCGCTGGAGCCGATGGAAGACTGCATCGCGCAGACCATCGAATGGGCTCAGCAGCGCAGCATGTTCGGCGCCACGCTGGCCGACCAGCAGTGGGTGCAGTTCAAGCTGGCCGAACTCAAGACCGAGGTGGAGGCGCTGCGCGCGCTCACCTACCGCGCCTGCGACCTGCATGTGCAGGGCCAGGACGTGCTCGAGCTCGCGTCGATGGCCAAGCTCAAGACCGGCCGCCTCACGCGGCAGGTGGCCGACACCTGCCTGCAGTTCTGGGGTGGCATGGGCTTCACGCTGGAGAACCGCGTGTCGCGGCTGTACCGCGACGGCCGGCTGGGCTCCATCGGCGGCGGCGCGGACGAGGTGATGCTGGGCATCCTCGCGAAGACCATGGGCATCGCCAAGCGGCCGCCGCGCGGCTGAACACGGCATGGACGCCGAACTGCAGGCCGACCGCGCAGCACTCGCCGACACCGTGCGGCGCTTCGCCGAGAACGAGATCGCACCGAACGTGCAGGCGTGGGACGACGCGGGCGAGTTTCCGCGTGAGCTTTACGCGCGCGCCGCCGAACTGGGCCTGCTCGGGCTGGGCTACCCCGAAGCGCTGGGCGGCACGCCGGCCTCGTATGCGCTCAAGCTGCCGGCATGGGTCGCGCTCGCGCGCCACGGCAGGAGCGGCGGCGTGCTCGCGAGCCTGTTCTCGCACAACATCGGACTGCCGCCGGTGGTGCTGCATGGCAGCGAAGCGGTGCGCCAGGAAGTGGTGCCGCCGGTGCTGCGCGGCGAGAAGATCGCGGCGCTGGCCATCACCGAGCCCGGCGGCGGCTCCGACGTGGCCGCGCTGCGTACCACGGCTCGGCGAGTCCCGGACGGCGATGGCGACCACTACGTGGTGAACGGCGAGAAGACTTTCATCACCTCGGGCATGCGCGCCGACTGGATCACCGTGGCGGCCCGCACCGGCGAAGGACGCGGCGCGGGCGGCATCTCGATGCTGCTGGTGCCGGGCGATGCACCGGGCCTCTCGCGCACGCGCCTGTCGAAGATGGGCTGGCTGTGCTCCGACACCGCCACGCTGCACTTCGACGACGTGCGCGTGCCCGCGCGCTACCTGCTGGGCGAGGAAGGCGCGGGCTTCCGCATGGTCATGGGCAATTTCAACGGCGAGCGCATCGGCCTCGCGGCGGGCGCGCTGGGCTTCGCGCAGGCCTGCCTCGACGAGGCGCTGGCCTGGGCGCGCGAACGCAAGGCTTTCGGTGCCGCACTCATCGAACATCAGGCGGTGCGCCACAAGCTGGTCGACATGCAGATGCGCATCGCCTCCACCGAGGCCTGGATCGAGGCGGTGTCGGCCGACGGCGACGCGCTGGAGGCCGCCGGGCGCTTCAACGCACCCGAATGGGTGGCGCAGATCTGCCTGCTGAAGAACCACGCCACGCAGACCATGCAGTTCTGCGCCGACCAGGCGGTGCAGATCCTGGGCGGCATGGGCTTCATGCGCGGCACGGTCAGCGAGCGCATCTACCGCGAGGTGAAGGTGATGATGATCGGCGGGGGTGCCGAGGACATCATGAAGGAGCTGGCGGCGAGGCAGCTGGGCTGGTAGGGCCCCTGCCGCATCCTCTCTGTTCAGCCTTCGCTCTTGCCGCCGGCAGTGTCGCGTACCGCGGCTTTCGCGGCCGCCGCGCGCAGCTTGTCCTTCTTGCTCGGCCGCTTGCCCTTGATGCCGCCCGTGCCCGACGCGTCGACCACCGGCGGCGCAACCTCCGTCGGCTCGAAGCCTTCGACCTGCTCGCGCGGCAGGCTCAGGCCCTGGCGCTTCTCGATGAGGCGGAAGTGAGCCTCGCTCGCCGCGCTCACGAAGCTGATCGCCAGGCCGCTCTCGCCCGCGCGGCCGGTTCTGCCGATGCGGTGGATGTAGTCGGTCGGCGAGCGCGGCAGGTCGTAGTTGATGACCACCGGCAGCTGCGCGATGTCGATGCCGCGCGCGGCCAGGTCGGTGGCGATGACCACGTCCCAGCGGCTCTGCTTGAACTGCGCCAGGATGTCGGTTCGCGTGCCCTGCGCGATGTCGCCGTGGAAGGGCACGGCGTAGATGCCGTTCTTGTAGAGCTTCTCGGCCACGGTCTGCGCGGCATGCTGCGTGGCGACGAAGACCAGCACCCGGTCCCACTCGCCTTCGTGCTGCTTGAGCAGGTGGCGCAGCAGCTGCGTGCGGCGTGCGGCATCGACCTCGATCACGCGCTGCACGATGTTGGGCTCGGTGCCGGGCTCGCCCTGCACGTCGATGACGGCGGGGTCGCGCAGCGTGGCGTCGGCCAGCGCCTGGATGGCGGGCGGGAAGGTGGCGGAGAACAGCAGGTTCTGGCGCTGCTTCGGCAGCATCGCGAGGATGCGGCCCAGCTCTTCGGCGAAGCCGAGGTCGAACAGGCGGTCGGCCTCGTCGAGCACCAGCGTGGCGACGGCGTCCAGCCGCAGCGCGTTGTGGTCGGCCAGATCGAGCAGCCGGCCGGGGGTGGCGACGACGATATCGGCGCCGCCGCGCAGGCTCATCATCTGCGGGTTGATCGACACGCCGCCGAAGGCAACGACGATCTTCAGCCGTTCGGGCAGGTGCTGCGCGAGGCTGCGCAGGGTCTCGCCGACCTGGGCCGCGAGCTCGCGCGTGGGCACCAGCACCAGGGCGCGCACGCGGCGCGAGGCGCCCTGCGGTCGCTCGGCGCCCAGGCGCTGCAGCAGCGGCAGGGAAAATGCGGCGGTCTTGCCGGAGCCGGTCTGCGCCGAGCCCCGCACGTCGCGGCCCTGCAGAATCGCGGGGATGGCCGCGGCCTGGATGGCGGTCGGTGCGGCATAGCCGCTTTCGGCGGCGGCGTGCACGAGCGCGGGGGCCAGGCCCAGTGAATCGAATGGCATGTGAGCAGACAGAGAGAGAAACCCGGTAACAGAGAAGAGATGGATCGAATGGCGACGACGAAAAGCAATCCGGCCGGCAGCACCCTGGTGTATTCCACCGAGGCGGGCGGGCGCATGTGCCCCGGCTGCGGGGCGCCGGTGGCGCAGTGCCGCTGCAAGGAACTCAAGGCGCGCCTGCCGGCCACTGACGGCATTGTGCGTGTATCGCACGAGACCAAGGGACGCAAAGGCAAGGGCGTGACGGTGGTCAAGGGCGTCGCGCTCGATGCCGCGGGGCTCACGGCGCTGGGCAAGCAGCTGAAAACGGCCTGCGGCTCGGGCGGCACGGTGAAGGACGGCGTGATCGAGATCCAGGGCGACCACCGCGAACTGGTGATCGCGGCGCTCGTTAAGCAGGGCCACACGGTCAAGCGCGCCGGCGGCTAGAACGGGAAAACCGCCTATGAACCCCGAAGACCTGCAGCGGCTCGTGACGCTCCAAATGCCTTTCGGCAAGCACAAGGGCACGCTGATTGCCGATTTGCCCGGAAATTACCTGACCTGGTTTGCACGCGAGGGTTTTCCCTCAGGAGAAATTGGCCGGCTGCTGGCCTTGATGCATGAAATAGACCACAACGGGCTCTCGGACCTGCTCAAACCGTTGCGAAACCGCCCGTCGCCCCGCGATGTTTCTCAATAACACACGAATTTCCCACCCTTTTTGCAATTGGGCTGGATAATCCGGCTTACGTGTCTGTGAGCTTCGTCTCCCGTGCACGTATTTTGGTGATCGGTCAGTTTCGCGCCACAGCGCATTTTGTTTGTTGTGATTCTGGGACTCCATCGCTTTGTCTTGTTGGTTTGAATTAGGAGTCCCTCAATGGGCAAGAAACTCTACGTAGGCAACCTCGCCTACTCCGTGCGTGACAACGACCTGGAACAGGCTTTCGGCGAGTTCGGCTCGATCGTCAGCGCCAAGGTCATGATGGAACGTGACACCGGCCGTTCGAAGGGCTTCGGCTTCGTCGAAATGGGTTCGGATGCTGAAGCACTCTCCGCTATCGAAGCCATGAACGGCCACTCGCTGCAGGGCCGCGCCCTGACGGTGAACGAAGCCCGTCCGATGGAAGCTCGTCCCCCCCGCACCGGCGGTGGCGGCGGCTACGGTGGTGGTGGCGGCGGTGGCGGCTACGGCGGTGGTGGTGGCGGCTACGGCGGCGGCGGCGGTGGCCGCAGCGGTGATGGCGGCGGCTACGGCGGCGGCGGCGGTGGCCGCGGCGGCTACTAAGCCCTCACCCGCACTCCGAGAGCTCCGGCTCTCTGAATGAAAAGAAAGCTCCTTCGGGAGCTTTTTTCGTTTCAGGGCGAGCGAAGCCGGCCGGGACAACCCTTGCCCTGCGGTACGCATTTGTTCGTACCGTGCCGGTCAGCCAACGGTCAGGCCCGCGGAACGACCCTCGTCTCTCCATAACAAGAGGAGAGAGACAGTGCGCATCAAGAGCCAGGCAGACTTCTTTTCAGGAGTCATGTTCACCACCGTGGGGGGCGCATTCGCGATCGGCGCGACCACCTACACCGTCGGCAACGGCGCCCGCATGGGCCCCGGCTACTTCCCGTTGATGCTCGGCATCCTGCTGGCCGTCCTCGGGATCATCATCATGTTCCAGGCGATGGTGGTGGAGACCACCGACGGCGACCCGATCGGCAAATGGGCCTGGAAGCCGCTGGCCTTCGTGCTCGGCGCCAACCTGGCCTTCGGTGTGCTGCTGGGCGGCCTGCCCAGCATCGGCGTGCCGGCCATGGGCATGATCATCGCGATCTACGCGCTCACGATCATCTCGAGCATGGCGGGCGAGCACTTCAAGCTGCGCGACGTGCTGGTTCTCGCGACCATCCTGGCGGCCGGCAGCTATGTGGCCTTCATCTGGGCGCTGAAACTCCAGATCCAGGTCTGGCCCACATTCATTTCGGGCTGAGGAGAGAAACACCATGGACCTGATCCACAACCTCTCCATCGGTTTCGGCGTTGCCTTCACCTTCACCAACCTGCTGTACTGCCTGGTCGGCTGCATCCTGGGCACGCTGATCGGCGTGCTGCCCGGCATCGGCCCGGTCGCGACCATCGCGATGCTGCTGCCCGCCACCTACGCGCTGCCCCCCGTGTCGGCGCTGATCATGCTGGCCGGCATCTACTACGGCGCACAGTACGGCGGCTCCACCACCGCCATCCTGGTGAACCTGCCGGGCGAGTCTTCGTCGGTGGTCACCTGCATCGACGGCTACCAGATGGCCAGGCAGGGCCGCGCGGGTCCGGCGCTCGCCGCGGCGGGCCTGGGCTCGTTCTTCGCGGGCTGCGTGGGCACGCTGATCCTGGCTGCCTTCGCGCCGCCGCTGACCGAGCTGGCCTTCAAGTTCGGCCCGGCCGAGTATTTCTCGCTGATGGTGCTGGGCCTGATCGGCGCGGTGGTGCTGGCTTCCGGCTCGCTGATCAAGGCGGTGGCCATGATCGTGCTGGGCCTGCTGCTGGGCATCGTCGGCACCGACGTGAACTCCGGCGTGGCGCGCTACAGCTTCGACATTCCGGAACTCACCGACGGCATCGGCTTCGTGGTCATCGCCATGGGCGTGTTCGGCTACGGCGAAATCATCGGCAACCTCTCGCAGCCGGACGACGAGCGCGAAGTGTTCACGCACAAGGTCAAGGGCCTGTGGCCGACCAAGGACGACTTCAAGCGCATGCTGCCCGCGGTGCTGCGCGGCACTGCGCTGGGTTCGGCACTGGGCATCCTGCCTGGCGGCGGCGCGCTGCTGGCCTCATTCGCCTCTTATGCGCTGGAGAAGAAGATCAAGATGCGCCCCGGCGAAGTGCCCTTCGGCAAGGGCAACATCCGCGGCGTGGCGTCGCCAGAATCGGCCAACAACGCCGGCGCGCAGACCTCCTTCATCCCGCTGCTGACGCTGGGCATTCCGCCCAACGCGGTGATGGCGCTGATGGTGGGTGCCATGACGATCCACAACATCCAGCCGGGCCCGCAGGTGATGACCAGCAACCCCGAGCTGTTCTGGGGCCTGATCGCCTCGATGTGGATCGGCAACGCGATGCTGATCATCCTGAACCTGCCGCTGATCGGCATGTGGATCAAGCTGCTGACGGTGCCCTACAAGTTCCTGTTCCCGGCCATCGTGCTGTTCTGCGCCATCGGCGTGTACTCGACCAACAACAACACCTTCGACGTGTGGATGGTGGCGGCCTTCGGCTTCATCGGCTACCTGTTCATCAAGCTGCGCACCGAGCCGGCGCCGCTGCTGCTGGGCTTCATCCTGGGGCCGATGATGGAAGAGAACCTGCGGCGCGCGCTGCTGCTGTCGCGCGGCGCCTGGAGCGTGTTCGTCACGCGGCCGCTGTCGGCCGGGCTGCTGGTGGCTGCGGTGGCGCTGCTGGGCATCGTGCTGCTCCCGGCCATCAAAGCCAAGCGCGAGGAAGCTTTCGTGGAGGAATAGGCTCGCCCCCAGGCTGCGCGGCACTTCGTGTCGCTTCGCCTTCCCCCTACCGGGGGCAACACCTGCGGCCCGGCAGAGCCGGTTCCGCGGTGTTTCTGGAAAGAAACGGCCCGGGGTTCCGGGCCGTTTTCATTTGAGGAACGCGTCGTAGGCGGTCTTGAGGATCAGCGCGCTCACCACCACGATGAACACCACCCGCACGAAGCCCGCGCCGTGCTTCATTGCCACGCGGGTGCCGAGCAGGCTGCCCGCCACGTTGGCGACCGCCATCGCCAGCCCGTAGTGCCACCAGACGTGGCCCTTGGCGGCCAGCAATATCAGCGCGGCGGCGTTGGTCAGGGTGTTGATGATCTTGGCCGAGGCCGAGGCGTTGAGGAAGTCATAGCCCATCCAGCGCACGAACAGGAACACCAGGAAGCTGCCGGCGCCCGGGCCGAAGAAGCCGTCGTAGAACCCGATCGACAGGCCGATGGTGCAGGCCGCCAGCGTCTCGGCGCGGCCGCTGAAGCGCGGCGCATGCAGCCGGCCCATGTCCTTGCGCGCCAGGGTGTAGAGCAGCACGCCCAGCAGGATGACCGGCAGCGCGCGGCGCAGGAAGTCGCCCGGAAACAGCGTGACGCCCCAGGCGCCCAGCATGGAGCCGACGAAACCGAGCAGCGCGGCCGGCCACAGGGCGCCCCAGCGCATCTTCACCCGCTGGCTGAATTGCGCGGCGGCGGCGGCCGTGCCCCATATCGACGCACTCTTGTTGGTGCCCAGCAGCGTGGCCGGTGGTGCGCCCGGGAACACGGCAAACAATGCCGGCACCAGGATCAGCCCACCTCCGCCCACGATCGAATCGACAAAACCCGCGAGCAGCGAGGCGCCCGTCACCACCAGCATTTCCATAGGGGACGGATTCTCTCACCGGGGGTGGCGCTATCAAAAAAGTAGCAGGAGACGCCGGCGCTTCAGGCCGCGCGGGCATAAAAAAGGCGCCGACCAGCGGCGCCTTTCAAACTCAAACACGGCATCTCGTACGGAGCCTTTGAAGCATTTTTTTCTAGTTGCTTGGAAACTGTCTCCTCGGACCCTCGGCAGCACGAGCAGGGCCCGTTCGCGAGTGGCGTGACTTTAGGGCGTGCACCGGCCCAGTGCATTAGGAATTACCCGCTTTGCATTAAGTCGGAAGGCAGATTCGCAAACCAAAGTGTTTCTGCTGGTTAACGATGTGGCACGACTTGTGCACGTCCGGCCACAGCCCAACACTCGAAGAAGAAACGACCATGGCACTGGCATCGCAAGCCTCCATCAACGCGGCGGACACCGCCTGGATGATGACCTCGACCGCGCTGGTGCTGCTGATGACGCTGCCCGGCATCGCGCTCTTCTACGCGGGCATGGTGCGCCGCAAGAACGTGCTGGCCACGATGGCGGCCGTGGTGGCGGTCGCCGCGGCGGTGTCGCTGACGTGGTTCGCCGTGGGCTACTCGCTGGCTTTCACCGAGGGCTGGCCGTGGCTCGGCGGCGCGGGCCGCTTCTGGTTCTCGGGCTTCGAATACCTGAAGGAAGCCGGCCAGGTCGCGGTGAGCCACGTGGCGCCCAACGTGCCGGAGTCGGTCTACGCGATGTTCCAGCTGACCTTCGCGATCATCACCACCGCGCTGGTGCTCGGCGCCTTCGTCGAGCGCATGCGCTTCTCGGCGGTGCTGTGGTTCGCGTTGCTGTGGAGCGTGCTGGTCTATGCGCCGATCGCGCACTGGGTGTGGGAGCCGGGCGGCTGGCTCGCGCAGATGGGCGCGCTCGACTTCGCGGGCGGCTCGGTGGTGCACGTCAACGCCGGCATCGCCGGGCTGGTGTGCGCCTATGCGCTGGGTCCGCGCAAGGGCTACGGGCGCGAGGCTTTCGAGCCCTACAACCTGGCTTTCACCATGATGGGCGCGGGCCTGCTGTGGGTCGGCTGGTTCGGCTTCAATGCGGGCTCGGCGGTGGCGGCCGACGGGCGCGCCGGCCTGGCGATGCTGGTGACGCACATCGCGGCGGCTGCCGGCGCCATGAGCTGGATGCTCGGCGAGTGGATCGTGCGGCGCAGCCCCTCGCTGCTGGGCCTGTGCTCGGGCCTGGTGGCCGGGCTGGTGGCCATCACGCCGGCGGCCGGCTTCGTCACGCCGCCGGCGGCACTGGCCATCGGCGCCATCGCGGGCCTGGCCTGCTACTGGGGCGCCACCGGGCTGAAGCACATGCTGGGTGCGGACGACTCGCTCGACGTGTTCGGCGTGCACGGCATCGGGGGCATCGTGGGCGCACTGCTCACGGGCGTGTTCGCCGACGCGCGCATCTCGGGCGCCACCGGCGACGTGCTGACGCAGGCGATCGCGGTCGGCAGCGTGGCGATCTACAGCGCAACGGGGACGGCGGTGGTGCTTTTCCTGGTGCACGTGCTGGTCGGGCTGCGCGTGGAGGCCGACAGCGAAGTACTGGGCCTCGATCTTGCACAGCACAAGGAACAACTGGGGAGTTGATCCACCGACGGAGGAACCATGCCATCCATGTCCGAAAGCGAACGCATCGCCCTCGCCGCCCGCCTTCACGTGGCGCTGCGGCGAAAGCACGGGCGCGTGACCGACACCGAGTGGATGGCGACCAACGCCGAGTACGCCGCCGAGATCGTGCGCATGACGCGCGCGCACGCGGCCGACACCAAGGACGAGGAGCTCTACCAGCTCGCCACGCGGCTGGAGCAGGCGATGGAGCCGCTGGCGCGCGCGGCCCGGCTGGCGGCGCGGCAGCCCGATGGCCAGCCGCCCACGCCGCCGCCGCGCTATGTGGGCGGGCTGCGCTGAGGCGCCAGCCGGCCCCGGCTCGTCAGCTCACTCCAGCGCTTCGCAGGCCGCGGCAATGCGCGCGCAGGCCTCTTCCAGCTGCGCCATCGACGTCGCATAGGAGATGCGGAAGTACGGCGCCAGCCCGAACACGCTGCCCGGCACCACCGCCACTTCGAAGTCCTGCAGCAGGTAGCGGCAGAAGTCGCTGTCGCTTTGCAGCACGTCACCGCCGCGGGTGCGCTTGCCGAGCACGCCGGCGCAGCTTGCGAAGGTGTAGAACGCGCCCTCCGGCACGCGGCAGCCCAGGCCCGGCGCGCGGTTGAGCGCGGCCACCACGAAATCGCGGCGCGCCTGGAAGTCGGCGCAGCGCTCCGCCACGATGTCCTGCGGGCCGGTCAGCGCCTCGATGGCCGCGGCCTGGCTGATCGACGACGGGCACGATGTCGTCTGGCTCTGCACCACGGCCATGGCCGCGACCAGCGCGCGCGGACCCGCGCCGTAGCCGACGCGCCAGCCGGTCATGGCGTAGGCCTTCGACACGCCGTTGACCGTCAGCGTGCGCTCGCGCAGGCGCGGCTCCACCACCGCCGGCGTCGCGAACGCGAGCCCGTCGTAGAGGATGTGCTCGTAGATGTCGTCCGCCAGCACCCACACGCGCGGATGGCGCAGCAGCACGTCGCACAGCGGCTGGAGTTGCGCCGCGCTGTAGGCCGCGCCGCTCGGGTTCGACGGCGAGTTAAGGAAGATCCAGCGCGTGCGCGGCGTGATCGCGGCTTCCAGCTGCGCGGCGTCGAGCCGGAAGCCGTTGGCCTCGGTGCAGGCCACCGGCACCGGCACGCCGCCGCAGACCTGCACGATGTCGGCATAGGAGGTCCAGTACGGCGCGGGCAGGATCACCTCGTCGCCCGGGTCCAGGCTGGCCATCATCGCGTTGAAGATGACCTGCTTGGCGCCCGCGCTCACGCTGATCTCGTCGAGCGCGAACTCGAGCGCGTTGTCGCGCCTGAATTTCAGCTGCACCGCCGCCTTCATGGCCGGGCTGCCGTCGAGCACGGTGTAGCGCGTGTCGCCGCGGCCGATGGCGCGCACCGCGGCGTCGCGCACGTTCTGCGGCGTGTCGAAGTCGGGCTCGCCCGCGCCCAGCACGATCACCGGGCGGCCCGCACGCCTGAGCGCGTTGGCATGGTCGGTGATGCGCAGGATCTCCGAGACGCCGATGGCGCGCACGCGCTGCGCCGGCTCGAAGACGCCAGGGGCCGTTGCTGCGGTGTCCGTGGTCACTTGGCGTAGGCCTCCAGCGGCTTGTCGTTGGGCTCGGCCATCAGCTGCCTGAGCGTGGCGCTCATGGGCAGGTTCAGGCTGGTGTTCTTCGGCGGAATCGCGGCCACGAACCACTTGGTGTAGATCTTCTCGAGCTCGCCGCTCTTCATCATGCGGCGCAGCGAGTCGTCCACCGCCGCCTTGAAGGCCGGGTCGTCCTTGCGGAACAGCAGCGCGATCGGCTCGGAGCCCAGCGCCTCGCCGACGATGCGGTACGCGGCGGGGTCCTTCGAGTTGGCGATGATGCCGGCCAGCAGGTTGTCGTCGAGCACGAAGGCGTCGGCGCGGCCGGACTCCAGCTGCAGGAAGCTCTCGAGGTGGTCCTTGCCGAGCACGGTCTTGTACGACACGTTGTTCGTGCGCTCGCGCTTGCGCAGCAGCTGCACGGCGGTGGTGCCGGTCGAGGCCGACACGTTGCGGCCCGAAAGCTGGTCGAGCGTGGTGATGCCCGAATCGACCTTGGTGGCCATGCGCACTTCGCTCACGTAGGTGGTGAGGGCGAAGGCCACCAGCTGCTGGCGCGCCATGTTGTTGGTGGTCGGGCCGCAGCCGATGTCGAGCGTGCCGTTCTGCACCAGCGCAATGGTGTTCTGCGCGGTCACGGCCATGTACTCCAGCCTGGCCTGCGGCGCGATGTCCTTGAGCACGCGCTCGCACAGCTCGACGTGGTAGCCCACGTACTTCTCGCCCGCGCCCAGCATGTAGGCCATGGGCGGCGAGGCTTCGCGCACGCCGAGCACGGCCTTGCCGCTGGCCTTGATCTTGTCGAGCGTGCCGGTGGCGGTCTGCGCGGCGGCGCCGAACGCGAGCGCGAGCAGCGCGACGGCCGCGGCGGTCTTGAAGGGAATGTTCATGGGTCCTGTCTCCTGTGGTTTTGTGATCTGCAAGGCAAAGGCTGGCCCCGGGCAGCGGACAGCCCGTTCGCAAGACATGGCGCAACCGGCTTTGCCGGGCCGCCGATGTCGCCCCCGGAAGGGGGTTGGCGAAGCGACACGAAGTGCGCGAAGCCTGGGGGAGAGCCCTACTCTTCGATGTCGAAGGTGACGCCCTGGGCGAGCGGCAGCGCGGTCGAGTAGTTGATGGTGTTGGTGGCGCGGCGCATGTAGGCCTTCCAGCTGTCGGAGCCCGCTTCGCGCCCGCCACCGGTTTCCTTCTCGCCGCCGAAGGCGCCGCCGATCTCCGCGCCGCTCGGGCCGATGTTGACGTTGGCGATGCCGCAGTCGGAACCGGCGCTCGACATGAAGCGCTCGGCCTCGCGCACGTTCAGGGTGAAGATCGACGACGACAGGCCCGCGCCCACCGCGTTGTGCCATTCGATGGCCTCGTCGAGCGAGCTGTAGCGCACCACGTACAGGATGGGCGCGAAGGTTTCGCGCAGCACTGGGCCGTCATGCGACTTCAGCTCCACCAGGGCGGGGCGCACGTAGTAGGCGTCCTGGGTGCCGATGCCTTCCACGCGCTGGCCGCCGTGCACCGTGGCGCCGATCTCCCGGCTTTCGGAGAGCGCCTTCTGCATGCCGTCGAAGGCCGCGCGGTCGATCAGCGGGCCGACCAGCGTGCCGGCCTCGCGCGGATCGCCGACGCGCACATTGCCGTAGACCCTGGCGAGCTTGGGCACCAGCTTGTCGTAGACGCTGTCGTGCACGAACAGGCGGCGAAGCGTGGTGCAGCGCTGGCCGGCCGTGCCCATGGCCGCGAAGGCGATGCCGCGCAGCGTGAGGTCCAGGTCGGCCGAGGGCGTGACGATGGCGGCGTTGTTGCCGCCGAGTTCGAGAATGGCGCGGGCAAAGCGCGCGGCCAGCTTCGGCCCCACCTGGCGGCCCATGGCCGTGGAGCCGGTGGCCGAGAGGATCGGCACGCGATGGTCGTCGACCAGCACCTCGCCGATGTCGCGCTGGCCCAGCAGCAGGCCCAGCAGGCCTTGCGGCGCGTCGCCGAAGCGCTCGATGGCGCGCTGCGCGATGGCATGCACGGCCAGCGCGGTCAGCGGCGTCTTCTCGGACGGCTTCCACACCACCGAGTCGCCGCACACCAGCGCCAGCGCCGCGTTCCACGACCACACGGCCACCGGAAAGTTGAAAGCCGAGATCACGCCGCACACGCCCAGCGGATGCCAGGTTTCCATCATGCGGTGCTCGGCACGCTCGGTGGCCAGCGTGAGGCCGTAGAGCTGGCGCGAGAGGCCGACCGCGAAGTCGCAGATGTCGATCATTTCCTGCACTTCGCCCGCGCCTTCGGACGGGATCTTGCCGGCCTCGAGCGTGACGAGCAGGCCGAGCTCGCGCTTGGCGGCGCGCAGCTCTTCGCCCAGCAGCCGCACCAGTTCGCCGCGGCGCGGCGCGGGCACGTTGCGCCAGGCCTGGTAGGCCTCGTGCGCGCGGCCGATGGCGTCGGCGGCCTCGGCCGGCGTGGTCTGCGGCACCTGCGCGACCACCTCGCCCGTCACCGGCGAGCGCACCGTCAGCGTGCCGCCGGTGTACGCATCGCGCGGCACGCCCAGGCGCTGCAGCAGTTGTTCGACTTCGGTGGCGACGGACGCCTGGGAGGTGGGGGTGTGGTCTTCGGACATGGACGCGCTCCGGGGAGGAGGAGAAAGAAGGAAGGCAGGAAGGCGGCAGGGGGATGGAACCCGGCCAATATCAGCGAACTGCGCGCGATTGGCTAGTGAAAATATGGAAGGACCTGATGCGTTTCAGGAATGAACTGCGCCCGAGGTCCTGCATGAAAAGGCTGATCGACGAAGAAGGGACCGGCTTGCCGTGCAAGGCAAGCCCGCATCCATGCGCTGAATTGACGACGTGGCTCACGGGCTGCGCGCCTACGCACAAGGCGCAAGGCCGCATCGAAGATGCGCCACCCCCACTCGCCTTATGCGCCATGAAGACGATCCTCTCCCTTTACGCCGCGCTCCACGCGCTGACGGCGTTCGCTTTCGCCGCGGCGGCCGTGGTGTTGATCGCGGTCGCGGGGCACGCGGGCTTTGCAGCCGTCATGCAGGGCATCGACATCTCGACGGCCGAAGCGGTGATCGAGGCGGTCGGCCTGCTGGCGGCCGCAGTCGTGGCGCTGCAGATCTCCCAGACCGTGCTCGAAGAAGAAGTGGTGCGCGACGCCCACATCGGCGCGCCGACGCGGGTGCGCCGGTTCCTGTCGCGGTTCATGGTGGTGATCGTGGTGGCCGTGGCGGTCGAGGGCCTGGTCGCGATCTTCAAGGCCCGCGAGACGCCCGAACTCATGCTGTACGGCGCCGCCCTGCTGAGCGCGGTGGGCCTGCTGATGGCGGGTTGGGGCGTGTTCATTCGCCTGAACCGCTACGCCGAAGAACTGGAACCCGAAGCGATGCAGGAAGCCAAGAGCGAAGACATCAAGCTGAAGGATTGAGCATGCCTTTTTCAAGCTTTCTCAAGCCCGCCCTGGCCGCGCTGAGCGTGGCCCTGCCGCTCGCGGCCGTCGCCGCGGACCGCAACCCGCTCGTGGCCGAGCGCTGGAAGACGCGCCCGGTGGTCGTGGTGGTTCCGGCGCAAGGTGACGCGCTGCTGCGCAAGGTCGAGTCCGCCCTGCGCCAGACGGCCACGCGCGAGGCCTTCATCGACCGCGAGATGGTGCTCTACACGGTGGTCGCGGGCCAGGGCCGACGCAACGCGCAGCCCCTCGACGCGGCGCAGACCCGCGCGCTGCTGGCCGCGCTGAAGCTCGATGCGGCAGGCCCGCCCACCTTCGTGCTGGTCGGCAAGGACGGCGGCGTGAAGATGACCGAAGGGCCCGACGTCGACCTGCAGGCGGTGTTCGCGGAGATCGACAGGATGCCGATGCGTCGGCGCTGAAGGCTCAGGCCTTGCCCGGCCCGGGCGCTTCCGGCAGCTCGATCTTCTGCCCCGCCGGCGAACTCGCCAGGCTCTGCGCCGGCCGCCTCAGCGTCGCGTCGAACGGGTTGATCTTCGGCCCGATCGCGGCGGCCTCGCGCTTGAGCAGCTCGACCACCGTCGGCATGCGGTCGGCATTGAGCCGGTCGGCGATGGTGCCCACGCTCAGCGCGGCCACCGCGCGGCCCTCGCGGTCGAGGATGGGCACCGCCACGCCGGCCATGCCTTCCAGAAGCCCGGTGTTGCGACCCGCATAGCCCTGCTGCCGCACGCGCTCGATCTCGGTGCGCAGGTAGACCTCGTCGTACACGCCGTACTCGCGCACCCGCGACAGGTTGAAGCGGATCACCTCCTCGCGCTCGGCCTCCGGCAGGAACGCGAGGATCGCCAGCGCGCCCTGCCCCACGCCCAGCGCGATGCGCCCGCCGATGTCGCCGGTGAAGGAGCGGATGGGAAACGGGCCTTCGCTGCGGTCCAGGCACACCGCGTCGAAGCCGCTGCGCGCCAGCAGGAAGATGCTGTCGCCCAGGCTCGCGCACAGCCGCAGCAGCACCGGCCGGCAGATGGAGCGCAGGTCGCCGGGGTTGCCCGCGCTCGCGGCCAGCGCGAAGAAATCGATGCTGAGCCGATAGAGCTTGCTGCGCTCGTCCTGCTCGACCATGCCCTCGGCCATGAGCGACTGCAGCAAACGGTGCGTGGTGGCCTGGGTGAGGCCCACGGAACGTGCGATCTGGGTCACGCGCCCGCCTTCGGCCTGCACCGCGCCGAGCGCGCGGATCACCGAGAAGACACGCGGCACGCCGCCGCTGGCAGCCGATGGGGTTTCCATACCTTCCTCCTTTGGAATTTCAATGATGCCTTGTCCGCATGATATTCCATTGAACGGAATAAATTAAAGAAATATTCTGATTAATGGAATACCCGAGGCGATCTGGCGCAATCGTTGCAATAGAGTGAACTGAAAGACGCAAGCTGTCCATGGCGTGCACCAAGCTGGAACAAGCTGCCCGCAGCCATCTTTTCGCCACCGCAGAAAGGCCCGATCCATGTCATTCCTCCGGCTCACCGACGTGACCAAGTTCTACGGCGCCACCCGCGCGGTGTCGGCCATGAACCTGGCGGTGGAAAAGGGCGAGTTCGTCTCGCTGCTCGGTCCTTCGGGCTGCGGCAAGACCACCACGCTGCAGATGATTGCGGGCTTCGAGGCCGTGAGCAGCGGCCGCATCGAGCTCGCGGGCAAGGACATCACGCACGCCAAGGCCAACACGCGCGGCCTGGGCATCGTGTTCCAGACCTACGCCCTGTTCCCGCACATGACGGTGGCCGACAACGTGAGCTTCGGCCTGGAGATGCGCAAGATGCCCAAGGCCGAGCGCGCCGAGCGGGTGAAGCAGGCGCTGGCGCTGGTGCACCTGGAGGCGCACGCCGGGCGCTATCCGCGCGAGTTGTCGGGCGGCCAGCGGCAGCGCGTGGCGCTGGCGCGCGCGCTCGTCATCGAGCCGCCGGTGCTGCTGCTCGACGAGCCGCTGTCCAACCTCGACGCCAAGCTGCGCGAGGAAATGCAGTTCGAGCTGCGCCAGATCCAGCGCAAGGTCGGCACCACCACGGTGATGGTCACGCACGACCAGAGCGAGGCCATGTCCATCAGCGACCGCGTGGTGGTGATGGAAGGCGGCCGCGCCACGCAGATCGACCATCCGCAGCGGGTGTACGAGCATCCGAGCACGCGCTTCATCTCCACCTTCGTGGGCAAGGCCAACCTGCTCGACTGCCGCGTCTCGAGCAGCAGCGCCACGCGCACCTGCGTGGAGGTCGGCGCGCTCTCGCTCGACGTGGACGACACCGGCTTCGGCATCGACGCCGCCGCGCTGCTGAGCGTGCGGCCCGAGAAGCTGCAGCTGATGCCGCCGGGCCAAGGCCGCCTCGACGGCGAGGTGCAGGAGCGCTTCTTCCTCGGCAGCCAGTGGCTCTACCGCATCGCCACGCCGGTCGGCGACCTCACGGTGCTGAGCCCCAACGACGGGCGCGACGCGCTGGAAGAAGGCAGCCGCACCGGCATCGACTGGCCGGCGCACTGCATGCGGCTGCTGCCGGCCGAAGAAAGGGCTGTCGCAGCATGAGCGCCTCGAAGAGCAAGGCCACCCCGTGGTGGCTCTCCGGCCCGGCGCTGCTGCTGTTCACCGCGCTGCTGCTGGTGCCGCTCGCGCTCACTGCCGTGCTGTCGTTCAACGTGTACGACCCGGCCACCGGCCCCAAGTCGGGCGAGTTCACGCTCGCGCACTACGCGCTGGTGTTCTCCGACTCGTACTACCTCGGCATCTTCTGGCGCACCTTCTGGGTCTCGGCGCTGGTCACGGTGATCTGCGTGGTGGTCGGCGCGCCCGAGGCCTACGTGCTCAGCCGCATGCGCAACCCGTGGCGCTCGGTGCTGCTGCTGGTGGTGCTGGCGCCGCTGCTGGTGTCGGTGGTGGTGCGGGCCTTCGGCTGGAGCATGCTGCTGGGCCCCGAGGGCGCGGTGAACGGGCTGCTGGGCCTCGTCGGCATCGGGCCGGTGAAGATCCTCTACACCAACGCGGCCGTGATCATCGCGCTGGTGCACGTGATGCTGCCCTTCATGGTGATCCCGGTGTGGACATCGCTGCAGAAGCTGGACCCGGGCGTGGAGAACGCGGCGCTGTCGCTCAACGCCACGCCCTTCACCACGCTGCGGCGCATCGTGCTGCCGCAGGTGATGCCGGGCATTCTTTCCGGCAGCCTGATCGTGTTCGGCCTGGCCGCGAGCTCGTTCGCCATTCCGGGGCTGCTGGGCGGGCGGCGGCTGAAGATGGTCGCGACCATCGTGTACGACGAATACCTGAGCGAGCTCAACTGGCCGCTGGGTGCTGCCGTGGCGCTGGTCCTTCTGGTAGCGAACCTCGTTGTGATGCTGAGCTACAACCGCCTCGTAGAAGGCCGCTACAAGAAAGCGCTGGGCTGAAGCGATGAACAGGAACGGCCCCATCGCCCTCGCGTTCAACGCGCTCGTCATCGTCTTCATGCTCGCGCCGCTGGTGGTGGTGTGCATCGTGGCGTTCACGCCCGAGAACACGCTGACCATCCCGACCACGCGCTTCTCGCTGCGCTGGTTCGAGGCGGTGTTCGCGCACCCCGACTTCATGCAGTCGTTCTGGAACAGCCTGTGGCTGGCGCTCGGCTCGGCCACCATCGCGACGCTGCTCGCGGTGCCGGCGGGCATGGCGATCACGCGCTACGAGTTTCCGGGGCGCGATTTCCTCAACGGCCTGTTCCTGTCGCCGCTGATCGTGCCGCACCTGGTGCTGGGCGTGGCGCTGCTGCGGCTGTTCGCGCTGGTCGGCGGCACCGGCAGCTTCGGCTGGCTGGTGATGGCGCATGCGCTCATCGTCACGCCCTACACGCTGCGGCTGGTGGTGGCGGCGCTGGTGGGCTTCGACCGCAGCGCAGAGCAGGCCGCGCTGTCGCTGGGCGCGAGCCAGGCCACGGTGTTCCGCCGCATCACGCTGCCGATGATCCTGCCGGGCGTCACCGGCGGCTGGATGCTGGCCTTCATCAACAGCTTCGACGAAGTGACGATGTCGATCTTCGTCACAGCGCCGAGCACGGTGACGCTGCCGGTGCGCATGTACATGTATGCCACCGAGTCGATCGATCCGCTGATGGCGGCGGTGTCGGCGCTGATGGTGGCGGTGACGGCCTTCGCGATGGTGCTGCTGGACCGGATCTACGGCCTGGACCGCGTCCTGGTGGGGCGCAGATAGATGACGACGACTCCAACCGCCCTGCTTCACCGCGTGGCCGAAACCACCGGCCGCGAGGCCGTGAACTTCACGCTCGACGGCGCGCCGGCCAGCGCGCTGGCCGGCGACACCGTGCTGACCGCCGTGCTCACACAATGCGCCCAGCTGCGCCGCAACGAATTCAGCGGGCTGCCGCGCGCGGGCTTTTGCATGATGGGCGCCTGCCAGGACTGCTGGATCTCCACCGGCGAAGGCGAGCGGCTGCGCGCCTGCTCGAGCTTCATCGCGCCCGGCATGGCGCTCGTCACCGGAAAGAACGGCGCATGACGACGACAACAGGCGAACTCCGACCCGCGATCGTCGGCGCCGGCCCGGCCGGCGTGCGCGCGGCGCAGACGCTGGTGGCGCACGGCCTGCGGCCGGTGGTGATCGACGAGGCGCCGCGCGCCGGCGGGCAGATCTACCGCCGCCCGCCCGCGGGCCTCGCGCAGCGAACCGCCCGAACGCTCTACGGCTTCGAGTCGAAGCGTGCCGACGCGCTGCACCAGGCCTTCGACGCACTGCGGGGCCGCATCGACCACCGCCCAGACAGCCTGGTGTGGAACGCGCAGGACCACCAGCTCGACGTGCTGCACAACCCGACGCGCGGCACGAGCCGTGTGCCCTACAGCCATCTCATCGTGGCGACGGGCGCCACCGACCGCGTGCTGCCGGTGCCGGGCTGGACGCTGCCGGGCGTGTACACGCTGGGCGGCGCGCAGGTCGCGCTCAAGTTCCAGGGCTGCGCCATCGGCCGGCGCGTGGTGTTCATGGGCACCGGGCCGCTGCTGTACCTGGTGGCGTACCAGTATGCGAAGGCCGGCGTGCAGGTGGCGGCGGTGCTGGACACCGCGCGCCTGGCCGACCAGCTCGCCGCCACGCCCGCGATGCTGTCGCAGCCGGCGGTGTTCGCCAAGGGCGTGTACTACGTCGGCTGGCTGCGCGCGCACGGCATTGCGCTGCACGGCGGCGTGCGGCCGCTGCGCGTGCTGGGCGACGAGGCGCAGGGCCGCGTCACCGGCGTGGCCTGGCAGGACGGCAGCGAAGAGCGCACGCTGGCCTGCGATGCCGTCGGCTTCGGCTACGCGCTGCGCTCCGAAACTCAACTGGCCGACCTGCTCGGCTGCCGCTTCGACTACGCGCCGCTGCACCGGGCACACCTGCCGGTGCGCGACGCGGCGGGCCGCGCGAGCGTCGAGGGCGTGTACCTGGCCGGCGACGGCGCCGGCATCATGGGCGCGGACGCCGCCGAGTGGGCCGGCGAACGCGCGGCGCTGGCGCTGCTTTCGGACAACGGCGTGGCGGTCGACACCGCGCGCGCCGCCGACCTCGAACGCAGGCTCGACCGGATCACCGGCTTCCGCCACGGCCTGGAGCGCGCCTTCCCCGTGCCCGATGACTGGGCCGCGCATGCGCCCGACGAGCTCGTGGTCTGCCGCTGCGAAAACGTCACGGCCGGCAGCCTGCGCCGGACGATCGCCGATGCCGGCGCCAGCGAGATGAACCGCCTGAAGGCCCTGTCGCGCGTCGGCATGGGCCGCTGCCAGGGCCGCATGTGCGGCGTGGCCGCGGCCGAGATCCTCGCGCATGCCACGCAGCAGCCGCTGCAGCAGGTCGGACGGCTGCGCGGGCAGGCGCCGATCAAGCCGATACCGATCCGGCTCGTGCCCGCTGAAGGAAGCGGCGCATGAGCGGCATCAGGAAACTGCAGACCGAGGTCGCCATCGTCGGCGGCGGCATCGTCGGTTCTTCCGCCGCGCTGGCGTTGCGGCGCATGGGCGTCGACGTGGTGCTGCTGGAGCGCGACTTCTGCGGTTCGCGCTCCAGCGGCGTGAACTTCGGCGGCGTGCGGCGCCAGGGCCGGCCGCTGAGCCAGCTGCCGCTGGCGCAGCGCGCGCACCGCATCTGGGGCCGGCTGCCCGAGCTGCTGGGCACCGACGGCGAATACCTGCGTTCGGGCCATTTCAAGATCGCGCGCAGCGAGGCCGACATGGCGTCGCTGGAGCGCTACCGCGCACTCAGCAGCGACTTCGACCTGGGCCTGGAACTGATCTCCGCCACGCGGCTGCGCGCCGAATGCCCCTGGCTCGGCACACGCGCCGTGGGCGGCTCGCTGTGCATCGAGGACGGGCAGGCCAACCCGCGGCTGGTGTCGCCGGCCTTCGCGCTCGCTGCGCGGCGCGCGGGCGCGCAGGTCTTCGAGCGCCACCAGGTCGACGAGGTGGCGCACGACGGCGCGCTGTTCACGGTGCGCTCGGGCAACGAGCTCGAAGTGCGCGCGCCGGTGCTGCTCAACTGCGCGGGCGCCTGGGCCGGCGCCATCGCCAGCCAGTTCGGCGAGACGCCGCCGATGCGCTCCCGCAGCCCGCTGATGGCGGTGACCGAGCCGTTGCCGCGCTTCATGGCGTGGAGCCTCGGCGTGGAGGGCGGCGGCATCTACTGCCGGCAGGTGGAGCGCGGCAACCTCGTGCTCGGCGGCGGCACCGGCATCACGCTCGATGCCGACCGCGCACGCGCCGAGCGCGACGGCATCGCCACGCTCGCGATGCAGGCGGTGGAACTGCTGCCCGCGCTGCGCCATGCGCACATCATCCGCACTTGGGGCGGCACCGAGGGCTACCTGCCCGACCGCGAACCGGTGCTGGGGCCCAGCCGCACTACGCCCGGCCTGTTCCACGGCTTCGGCTTCGCGGGCGCGGGCTTCCAGATCGGCCCGGCCGCCGGCGAGGTGCTGGCCGAACTGGCGCGCGACGGACGCAGCGACACGCCCATCGACGCCTTCGCCATCGAGCGCTTCGACGAACAACCCGTTTCTTCACCTGTCCCCACCTGAAACTGATTGGAGAGCATCACCATGTCACGCACCGCCAAGTCCCCGAGCCCCGCCCTCATCCTGGCCGCCCTGCTCGCGGCCGCCGGCACCGCCGGCGCGCAGACCAAGACCCTCTACATCGGCATGAACGGGGGCACCATGGAGAAGGCGTACACGCAGTACGTGTTCCCGGCCTTCGAGAAAGCCTACGGCGCCAAGGTGGTGGTGGTGCCCGGCACCTCGTCCGACATCCTCGCGAAGGCGCAGGCCAACAAGGACAAGCCGCAGATGCACGTGATGTTCCTGGACGACGGCATCATGGTGCGCGCCATCGGCATGGGCCTGTGCCAGAAGCAGAAGCCCAGCCAGTCGCTCAGCGAGATCTATCCCGCGGCGCGCTTCAAGGACGACATGGCCAGCGGCGTGAGCCTGGGCATGACCGGCCTGGCCTACAACGCCAAGATGTTCAAGGAGAAGGGCTGGGCGCCGCCCACTTCGTGGAAGGACCTGGCCGACCCCAAGTACAAGGGCAAGGTGGTGTTCCAGTCGATGTCGTCGTCGTCCTTCGGGCTGCACGGCTTTCTGATGTTCAACCGCATCCAGGGCGGCAACGACAAGAACGTGGAGCCGGGCTTCAAGGCCTGGCCCACCACCGTCGGGCCGAACGTGCTGGAGTACATCCCGAGCTCGGCCAAGCTGTCGGAGATGGTTCAGACCGGCGAGGCGGCCATCTTCCCGCTGACGCCCACGGCCGTCGCGGCGCTCAAGACCAAGGGCATTCCGGTGGAGTACGCGCCGCCCAAGGAAGGCGCGGTGGTGCTGATGGTGGGCCAGTGCGTGATCGCCAACAACAGCGAGCCCGAGCTGTCGCAGAAGCTCGCCGAGTTCCTGCTGAGCCCGGTGGCGCAGGCCAACGTGCTGCAGTACGGCGCCCAGATCCCGACCAACCCCAAGACCCCCGCCGAGGGCGAAGGCGCGGCGCAGGTGGCGGACATCAACAAGTGGATGAAGACGGCCGTGACCATCGACTGGGAAAGCATCAACGCGAACCGCCCCGCATGGAACGCCCGCTGGAACAAGACCATAGAAAAATAGGGCTCGCCCCCAGGCTAAGCGCACTTCGTGTCGCTGCGCCAACCCCCTACCGGGGGCAACACCTGAGGCCCGGCAAAGCCGGTTCCTCGGTGTTTCTGGTGTTGGACGGAGCTATTGCCGGGCCGTCCTGCGCAGCAGCACCGGCAGGCACAGCAGATAGACCGACGCGGCCGGGGCTAGTCCTGCGCCTCGCCGCAAATCCAGCCGGCGGCTTTCTCCGCCATCATCAGCGTAGGGCTGTTGGTGTTGCCGCTGGTGATGGTGGGCATCGCGCCCGCATCCACCACGCGCAGGCCCCGCACGCCGCGCACGCGCAGCTTCGAGTCGAGCACCGCCATCGGGTCGCCGTCGGCGCCCATCTTGGTGGTGCCGACCGGATGGAAGATGGTGGTGGCGATGTCGCCGGCCAAGCGGGCCAGGTCTTCGTCGGTCTGGTACTGCACGCCGGGCTTCCATTCCTCGGGCTTGTACTTGGCAAGCGCGGGCTGCGACGCGATGCGGCGCGTCACCCGCAGCGAGTCGGCCGCCACCTTGCGGTCTTCGTCGGTGCTCAGGTAGTTGGGGGCGATGGCCGGCGCGTCCTGGAAGCGCCCGCTCTTGATGCGCACCGCGCCACGGCTGGTGGGGTTGAGGTTGCACACGCTGGCGGTGAACGCCGGAAAGCTGTGCAGCGGATCGCCGAAGGCGTCGAGCGACAGCGGCTGCACGTGGTACTGCAGGTTGGGCCACTCGTGCTCCGGCGAGCTGCGCGTGAAGGCGCCGAGCTGCGACGGCGCCATGCTCATCGGGCCGCTGCGCCTGAGCATGTATTCGAGCCCGATCTTCGCCTTGCCGACCATCGACGAGGCCAGCACATTGAGCGTGGGCGCGCCGCTGATCTTGTAGACCGCGCGGATCTGCAGGTGGTCCTGCAGGTTGGCGCCGACGCCGGGCGCGTCGACCACCACGTCGATGCCGTGCTGGCGCAGCAGCGCGGCCGGGCCGATGCCCGAGAGCTGCAGGATCTGCGGCGAGCCGATGGCGCCCGCGCTCAGGATCACCTCGCGCGTGGCTTGCGCGGTGACCGTCTCGCTGCCGTTCCACACCTCGGCGCCGGTGCAGCGGCGCGTGCCGTCGGGCAGCGTCTCGAACAGCAGGCGCGACACCTGCGCGCCGGTCCACAGCTCGAAGTTGGGCCTGCCATAGCAGGTCGGACGCAGGAAGGCCTTGGCGGTGTTCCAGCGCCAGCCGTTCTTCTGGTTGACCTGGAAGTAGCCCACGCCCTCGTTGCTGCCGCGGTTGAAGTCGGTGGTGTGCGGCACGTCGGCCTGGGCCGCGGCTTCGGCGAAGGCGTCGAGGATGTCCCAGCGCAGCCGTTGCTTCTCGACGCGCCATTCGCCGCCGGCGCCGTGCATCTCGTCGGCGCCGAGGTAGAAGTCTTCATGTTTCTTGAACGCCGGCAGCACGTTCTGCCAGCGCCACGACTCGTCGCCCGTGAGCTGCGCCCACTGCTCGTAGTCGCGCGACTGGCCGCGCATGTAGATCATGCCGTTGATGCTGGAGCTGCCGCCCAGCGTCTTGCCGCGCGGATAGCGCAGCACGCGGCCGTTGAGGCCGGCGTCGGGCTCGGTGCTGTAGAGCCAGTCGGTGCGCGGATTGCCGATGCAATACAGGTAGCCGACCGGAATGTGGATCCAGTGGTAGTCGTCCTTGCGGCCGGCCTCGATGAGCAGCACGCGCTTGCTCTTGTCGGCGCTGAGCCGGTTGGCCATGAGCGAGCCGGCGGTGCCGGCCCCGATGATGATGTAGTCGAATTGGGTCTCGCTCATGGCGTTTGACTTGTCTCTCTTTTTTGTTCGACGAAATTTCTGGCCGGGATGGCGGCGCCCCTCGCGCCGCACCGCATGCTACTTGGCCGTGGGCATGACGAACTCGGCACCCTTGCCGATGCTCTCAGGCCAGCGCTGCATGACCGACTTCTGCTTGGTGTAGAAGCGCACGCCCTCTTCGCCGTAGGCGTGCATGTCGCCGAACAGCGAGCGCTTCCAGCCGCCGAAGCCGTGCCAGGCCATGGGCACCGGGATCGGCACGTTGATGCCGACCATGCCCACCTGGATGCGGCGGCTGAATTCGCGCGCCACGTTGCCGTCGCGGGTGAAGCAGCTCACGCCGTTGCCGAACTCGTGCGCGTTGACCAGGTCGACCGCGTCCTTGAAGTTGGCCACGCGCACGCAGCTGAGCACCGGGCCGAAGATTTCTTCCTTGTAGATGCGCATCTCGGGCGTGACGTGGTCGAACAGCGTGCCGCCCATCCAGAAGCCGTCGCCGCATCCTTCGCCCGCCTTGTTGCCGTCGAACTGGCGGCCGTCCACCAGCAGCTTCGCGCCTTCCTTCTCGCCCAGGTCGATGTAGCCGGTGATGCGTTCATGCGCGGCGCGCGTGACGATCGGGCCCATCTCGGCCGCGAGGTTGGTGCCGTTGAGCACCTGCAGCGTCTTGGTGCGCTCGATGAGCTTGGGGATGATCTTGTCGGCCACGTCGCCCACCAGCACCGCAACGCTGATGGCCATGCAGCGCTCGCCGGCCGAGCCGTAGCCCGCGCCGATCAGCGCGTCGACGGTCTGGTCGATGTCGGCGTCGGGCAGCACCACCATGTGGTTCTTCGCGCCGCCCAGGGCCTGCACGCGCTTGCCGTGGCGGGCGCCGGTTTCGTAGATGTAGTTGGCGATGGGCGTGGAGCCGACGAAGCTGATGGCCTTGACGTCGGGGTGCTCCAGCAGCGCGTCGACCGCGGCCTTGTCGCCCTGCACCACGTTGAACACGCCGTCGGGCAGGCCGGCTTCCTTCAGCAGCTCGGCCATGCGCAGCGAGGGCGTCGGGTCGGTCGGGCTGGGCTTGAGCACGAAGGTGTTGCCCGCGGCGATGGCCACCGGGAACATCCACATCGGCACCATCACCGGGAAGTTGAAGGGGGTGATGCCGGCGACCACGCCCAGGGGCTGGCGCAGCGTCCAGTTGTCGATGCCGGTGCTCACCTGGTCGGTGAAGTCGCCCTTGAGCAGCTGCGGAATGCCGCAGGCGAACTCGACGATGTCGATGCCGCGGCTGACTTCGCCCTGCGCGTCGGTGAAGACCTTGCCGTGCTCGGCGGTGATCATGTGGGCCAGCTCGTCCTTGTGCTCGTTGAGCAGCTGCAGGAACTTGAACATGACGCGCGCGCGGCGGATCGGCGGGGTGTCGGCCCAGGCCGGGAAGGCGGCCTGCGCGGCGGCCACGGCGGCGGAAACCTGCGCCGCATCGGCCAGGCCGACCTTGCCGGTGACGGCGCCGGTGGCGGGGTTGGTCACGTCCTGCGTGCGGCCGGAAGTGTTGGCGGCAGGCTGGCCGCCGATGAAGTGGTCGATGTTCGTGGTGGGCATGGGGACTGTGCTTTCGCGTGACGGGTCAAGAGGGGGAATGCGGCCAGTTTAGGCAGCGTGCCCCCTCGCGCCTAGACACGAAACTTGAATTTATTGTTCACCATGGCGAACAATGGATGCATGAAACCCCAAAATATCGAGTCGCTCTGGACCCACCTGCACTGGCTCACGGTGCTGGCGCAGCAAGGCAGCTTCACCGCCGCCGCGCTGCGCCTGGGCGTGAGCAAGGCGGCGATGAGCCAGCGCATCGCCGAACTGGAGCACGCGGCCGGCGCGCCATTGGTGCAGCGCACGACGCGCAGCGTGCGGCTCACCGAGGCGGGCCGGCGGCTGGTGGACGACATGCGCGCGCCCTTCGAGCAGATCGCGCACAGCTTCGCGGGCGTGCGCGACCTGGCGGGCGTGCCGCGCGGGCTGGTGCGGGTGACGGCGCCGGTGGCCTTCGCGCGCCAGCAGCTGGTGCCGCGGCTGGCCGACTTCCTGCGCGCGCAGCCCGAGGTTCGCATCGAGCTCGACCTGTCGGACCGGCTCAGCTCGCTCGCGATGGAAGGCTTCGACCTCGCGATCCGGCACACGGCGGCACCGCCGGACACCCACGTGGCCTGGACGCTGTGCGAGACCCAGTCGGTGCTGGTGGCCAGCCGCGCCTACCTGCGCCGCCGCGGCACGCCGCGCGAGCCGCAGGCGCTGGCCGGCCACGACTGCCTGCACTACCCGCGCGCCCAGGAAACGCCGACCTGGCACTTCGAGGCCAAGGCCTCGGCGCCGCGCATCACGGTGCCGGTGTCGGGGCCGCTGGTGGCGAACAACAGCGAGGCGTTGCGCGACGCGGCGCTCACCGGGCTGGGCATCGCGCTGGTGCCCGACTTCAGCGCGCAGTCGGCGCTGCAGTCGGGCAAGCTGCAGCAGGTGCTGCCGCAATGGCGATCGGTGGGCGCTTTCGGCGAGCGGCTGTATGCAATACGGCCCTATGCCACGCACGTGCCGCAGGCGGTGACGGCGTTCGTGGCATGGCTGCGCGAGGCACTGGCGGACGGCTTCGCGGCCTGAGCGGGTGGGCGTTCGCCGTGAGAGCCCGTGGCCTCGGCACGCCCGAGGTGTTAATCAAGAAAAGCTGAAGAAACGGCGTGGTGCCCTACGCGAACGAGGGGTCTGCAACACGTGCACGGCGGATGCACCCGGTTACGATGCGCGATTCGCACCTGGCTTTTGTTAACTTTCCCGCTCGTACGCCCTATGTCCCCTGCCCAATCGCCTGCCGACGCTCCAGCCGCCGACAGCGCGTGGCCCGGCCTCGGACAGCAGGAGCGGGACGGCCGGCAGTGGACCGTGGCCACCGGCCGCTGGACCACGCTGGCGATGTCGTCCAAGCCGGCCTGGCAGGCGCTGTCGAAGAGCCTGGAGGCCGCGCCGGCAACCGACGACCGCGCCTGGGACCTGCGCGCGATCGAGCAGCTCGACCACATCGGCGCGCAGCTGCTGTGGGAACACTGGCGCCACGCCTGGCCCGCCGCGCTGGAGATGGCGCCGCAGCACAAGGCGGTGCTCGACCATGTGGCGCAATACACCGTCGCCACGCCCGAGGAACCCTCGCCCACGCTGAACGACCGCCTGCGCGCGTTCTCGCACAACGGCCCGCGCGCGATGATCGTGATGCGCGACTTCACCAGCCTGCTCGGCCAGCTCGCGATCGACCTCTGCGCGCTGGTCCGCGCGCCGCACCGGGGACCGTGGCGCGACTTCTCCGGGCACCTGTACCAGTTCGGCGCCACGGCACTGCACATCACGGCGCTGGTCGGGCTCCTGATCGGCGTGGTGCTGGCCTACCTGATCTCGCAGCAGCTGCGGCAGTACGGCGCCGAGACCTTCGTGGTGAACATCCTCGGCCTCTCGCTGATCCGCGAGCTGGGGCCGGTGCTGGCGGCGGTGCTGATCGCCGGGCGCTCGGGCTCGGCCATCACCGCGCAGATCGGCGTGATGCGCGTGACCGAAGAACTCGACGCGATGCGCGTGATGGGCATCGCCCATGGCTTCCGGCTGGTGATGCCGCGCGTGCTGGCGCTGGCCATCGCCATGCCGCTGATCAGCCTGTGGACCTCGATGGCGGCGCTCGCGGGCGGCATGCTGGCCGCCGACGCGGCGCTCAATATCTCGCCGTCGTACTTCCTGTCGGCGCTGCCGCGCGCGGTGCCCATTTCCAACCTGTGGCTGGCCATGGCCAAGTCGGCGGTGTTCGGCGTGCTGATCGCGCTGATCGGCTGCTACTTCGGCATGAAGGTCAAGCCCAACACCGAGAGCCTGGGGCGCGGCACCACCTCGTCGGTGGTGACCTCGATCACCGCGGTGATCCTGGTGGATGCGCTCTTCGCCGTGCTCTTCAAGGGCATCGGCTTCCGGGGATGACGAGATGAGCATGCCCGTGCGCCCCGACACCGACCAGACCGTGGTGGACATCCGCGGCCTGTGGACGGTGTTCAAGAACGCCGACGGCGAGCAGGTGGTGCATCGCGACCTGCGGCTGCACATCGACCGCGGCGAGGTGCTGTCGCTGGTCGGCGGTTCGGGCACCGGCAAGACGGTGCTGCTGCGCCAGATCCTCGGGCTGGAAAAGCCCACGCGCGGCCATGTCGAGGTGCTGGGCCAGGAACCGGGCGAACTCAGCGCCTCGGGCGCGGCCAACGTGGGCATGCTGTTCCAGCACGGCGCGCTGTTCTCGGCCTTCAGCGTGCTGGAGAACATCGCGTTTCCGCTGCGCGAGCTGAAGCTGCTGCCCGACGAGCTGATCCGCCATGCGGCGCTGGTGAAGCTGCAGATGGTGGGCCTGGAGCCCCGGCACGCCAACATGAGCCCGTCGGACCTGTCGGGCGGCATGATCAAGCGCGTGGCGCTGGCGCGCGCGCTCATCATGGACCCGCCGCTGCTGCTGCTGGACGAGCCCACGGCCGGCCTCGACCCCGAGGCCTCCGACAGCTTCTGCAACCTGCTGCGCGGCCTGCACCGCGAGCTGGGCCTGACGGTGGTGATGGTCACGCACGACCTGGACACGCTGTTCGACCTGAGCACCCGCATCGCGGTGCTGGCCGACCAGAAGGTGATCGTCACCGGCGCGGCGCGCGAGGTCATCGCGTATCCGCATCCGTTCATCCACGAATATTTTCTCGGCGGGCGCGGGCAGCGCGCCCTGGAGGCCCTGCACGACAAGCCCGCCGACGCAACTCTCGCATCGCAGCCCGCCGCGGAGGCGGGCCGCTGAAAGGTAGGTAGCCACCATGGAAAACAAGGCCCATGCCCTCGCCGCCGGCGCCTTCGTGCTCGGCCTGATCGCCGCGCTCGTCGCGCTGGTGATCTGGTTCACGCGCGACAACACCGTGCGCAACGTCTACGAACTGTCCACGCGCGAGGCCGTGAGCGGCCTGCAGCCGCAGGCCATGGTGCGCTACCGCGGCATCGCGGTGGGCAAGGTGACGTCGATCGACTTCGACCCCAAGGTCAAGGGCAACGTGCGGGTGCGCATCACGGTCGACGAGCGCGTGCCGCTCACCACCTCCAGCTTTGCCACGCTGAGCTACCAGGGCGTGACCGGCCTGGCCTTCATCGCGCTGGACGACAAGGGCGAGTCGACCGTGTCGCTCAAGCCGGACAACGACGACCCGCCGCGCATCCCGCTCAAGCCGTCGATGCTGGCGCAGCTGCAGGACCGCGGCGAAGCCATCATCAACCAGGTCGAGGAAGTGACCAAGCGCGCCAACCAGCTGCTGAGCGACCCCAACCAGAAGCGCGCCGCCGATGCGCTGGAGAACATCGCGGCCGCCTCGGCCAGCGCCAACACGCTGCTCAAGACGCTCGACAACACGGTCAAGACCGGCCTGAACCCGGCGCTGACGAAGCTGCCCGACACCATGGCCTCGGTGAAGAAGGCGGCGGGCGACGTCTCGCGCGTGGCCAACAACTTCAACACCACCGTCGTGCGGCTGAACGCGCCCGACGGCCCGGTCGAGCGCCTGAGCGACGGCACCAAGGCGCTGGCGCAGGCGGTCGACTCGTTCAACTCGGCCACGCTGCCGCGCGTGAACCGCGTGGCGGACGACACTTCGCACGCCATCCGCCGGCTGGGCCGCGCGGCCGACAGCATCAACGACAACCCGCAATCGCTGCTGTTCGGCAACGGCGGCACGGCGGCGGGCCCGGGCGAGCCGGGTTTCAGCGCCCCCGCCGCGACGCGGCCCTGAGCGAGAGAAGAGGCCCATCATGACCATGAACGCCACCATCCACGCCATCCGTTCGCTTGCGAAGCCGCGCCGCGCTGCCGCCACGGCGGCGCTGGCCGTCGGCTTCGCGCTGCTGGCCGCCGGCTGCGGCGCACTGCCCGACAAGCCCGCGCGCGCGACGCTGTACGACTTCGGCCCCGGCCCCACCACTGCCACCGCCACGCAGGCGCAGGCATCGGCCCCGGCGCAGATGCGCCCCACCCTGGCGCTGGCCGAGTTCGAGAGCAACAGCCGCCTCGACGGCACGCAGATCCTCTACCGCCTGGGCTACGCCGACGCCAACGAGCTGCGGCCCTACGGCCAGTCGCGCTGGAGCATGCCGCCGGCGCAACTGCTGCGCCAGCGGCTGCGCGACACGCTGTCGGAGCGCCGCACGGTGCTCGGCCCGGAAGAAAGCGCGACCATCTCGCGCAGCAAGGGCGAAGTGCCCGACACGCTGCGCATCTCGCTCGACGAGTTCAGCCACTATTTCGATTCGGCCAGCGCCAGCGTGGGCCTGGTGCGCCTGCGCGCCACGCTGATCCGCGGCACCCCGGCCGGCGACCGCGTGCTGGGCCAGCGCCTGTTCACCGTGCGCAGCCCCGCGCCGAGCGCCGACGCGCCCGGCGGGGTGAAGGCGCTTGTCTCGGCCAGCGACGCCGCCGTGGCCGATGTGGTGCAGTGGGTCGACCAGTTGCAGCAGCAACAGCCCCGGCAGTAACCTGCGGCCAGAACGCAGGAGCTACACCATGAACGCAACACGCATCGTCGGCATCCTGCTGATCGTGGCCGGCATCGCAGCCTTGGGCCTCGGCAGCTTCAGCTTCACCAAGGAAACCCACGAGGCCAAGCTCGGCCCGCTCGAGTTCTCGATGAAGGAGAAGCAGACGGTCAGCTTCCCTCCCTGGGCCAGCGTGGCCGTGATCGTGGTCGGCGGGGCGCTGGTGCTGCTGGGTGGCAGGAAGGGCTGAATCTCACTCGGTGGCCGGCAGCGAAGTAACGCCGAGCTTCTGCTTGACTGCCTGCGCCATGCGTTCGCCCAGCACCAGCAGGCCGCGTGTGGAGATGTGAGTGTCGTTCGGGAAATAGAAGTCGCGCATCGCGGTCTTCTCCTGCTGAACGAACGCAAACAGATCGGGCCCCAGATCTGTCTGCCGCAGCGCACCCACGAATGCCTGCGAGCGCGCGGGCTCGAGATAGGCCGTCCACTTGTTCGGAACAACCATCCAGAGCACGGGCATCTTGGCGTGCGTGTTCGAGAAAGCCTGCATGCCGGCCACATTCGCTGCCGTGAGTTCTCCGTGATTCAAGTCGTCCGCCAGGAAGAGGGCCATATCGCAGCGGCGATGACTGAACAACGCGCACCCATCAGCCACTGGCCGCGCCAGCGTCATGGAGTTGCAACCGCTGCGAACCTTGCCGGCGATCGCCGCATGGGTACACCTGTTCGTCATCCAGCCCGAAAAGAGCTGCGCGTCCCAATTGAGAGCGAAGGCAGGCACCTGCGCCAAGGGCGGTGACGCCGGCTCGACTGCAGCCGTCAAAGGGCGCTTCAGCGGCGTGCATCTGCGTGAATGCGCGAGCCGCACATTCAGCAGGCGCTCAACGCTCTCGATGACCACCAGCTTGCCGCGAAAGCCGATCTGTGAGAGCCACTCTTCGAAGTCGGCGCACAGCATCTCGTCGATTTGCGACCAGTACATGGTCGCCACCGCGTGCCCCTCTTTCACCAGCGCCGATTGCCAGACGTGGGGCGCGGAAAAACTGTCGCCGATGACCAGGATGTCGGCCTTGTCGACGGGTGCGCCGTGCAGGAGGCTGCTGCCAATGTGCGGCGGCTCTATCTTCCAGCCGAAATCATCTTCGGAGACCCGCCCGACACGGGAGAGGTCTCCATAGGGAGCAAGCGTCAACAGAGACTGCAGCAGGAGGCACGCGCATACGGCAAAGCCCGACAAAAATATCGACAACCAGAGTTTTGCGGGCGCCATTCTTTGGATCAGGTAGGCGGAAGCGCGAACATGTGACGCCTCCCGGGGCGCCCGAGTTTAGACCGTCGCCATGGCGTAAACACCCGCCCCACATCCGGCTTTCAGCCCATGCCCGCCAGCAGCTTCGGCAACAGGTCTTCCGACGCCCCCCGCAGCACCACGGAGGCCGCATCGTCCAGGTGCGGAAGCGGCTCCAGGTTCAGTGTGACGAGCCGCGCACCGTGCGCCAGCGCCGTCTGCGGCAGTTCGGCGGCCGGGTAGACGATGGTGGTGCTGCCCACCACCATGAACAGATCGCACTCCTGCGCGGCCACCTGCGCGTCGAGCAGGACGCCGGCGTTCAGCATCTCGCCGAACATCACGACGTCGGGGCGCGCATGCGAGCCGCAGCGCAGGCAGCGGTGGAAGGGCCAGGGGCCGCTTCGGTTGCCGCAGCGGTCGCAGCGCCAGCGGCGCAGCGAGCCGTGCAGTTCGAGCACGTCCTGCCCGCCGGCCAGCGTGAGCAGGCCGTCGACGTTCTGCGTCACCAGCCGCGTGGCGGGGCGCAGCCGCTGCAGTGCCGCGAGCGCGGCGTGGCCCGGGTTGGGCTGCGCCGATTCGATCACCGACATGCGCTGCGCCCAGAACTTCGTGAACCCCGAGGGGTCGCGCGCCAGGTCTTCGGCATGGGAGAACTGCAGCGCGTTCTGGCTCTTCCAGAGGCCGTCGGCGTCGCGGTAGGTCGGGATGCCGGAGGCGCGGGACAGGCCGGCGCCGGAGAACACCACGATGCGCCGGGCATCGCGCAGCAGCCGTGCGGCCGCCTGTACTGCTTCAAAGGTGGAGGTGTTTTCTGGTGTGACGCGCGTCATCGCTCTGGTTTGGGGGAATTCGCCGGGGCGGGAACGGCGGTGGCGCCCAGGCGCTGCGACACGGTGTCCGCACAGGCCTTGAGCGCGCGGGAGATCTCGCCGTCCCACGCCGTGTTGAAGATGCCGGCCGGGCCGATGGCGGTGACGGCCAGCACGATGGCGCCAGTGTGGTCGAACACCGGCGCGGCCATGGCACTCACGCCCTCGATGACCTCGCCGTCGGAGCGGCTGATGCCGTGGTCGCGCACTTCTTTCAGCTGGCGCTCGAAGTCGCTCCATGAAGGCAGCGGCTGCACCGGCGGCATGCCGGCCGGCTGCGCGGGCTCGGCGCCCTTGCGCTGCTTCTGGCGCTGGCGCTCTTCCTCGAGCAGGCGGCGCACCACCTCGGCGTCGAGGTAGGTGGCGAAGACCCGGCCCGAGGCGGTGTTGGTCAGCGAGAACACCGTGCCGTGCCGCATGTTCACGTGCACCGGCGACGGCGACTCGGCCGTGCGGACGATGGTCGCGCCGCGCGCGCCCCACACGGCCAGCGCCACGGTGTGGCCGATCTGCTGCGCGAGCTGGCCGATCAGCGGCGTGGCGATGTGCACCGGGTCGGCCTGCTGCAGGCTGATGAGCCCCAGTTGCAAGGCCAGCGGGCCGAGCAGATAGTGGCCGCTGGCGCGGTCCTGCTCGATGAGGCCCAGGCGCCCGAAGCTGACCATGTACGGGTGCGCCTTGGCCGCGGTCATGTCGGCTTCGCGCGCCAGGTCCTTCAGCGCCATGGGCCGGCCGTGGTGCACCAGCGCCCGCAGCAGCTGGCCGCCGACCTCGATGCTCTGGATGCCGCGCTGGGCGCGGTCGGTGTCAGTGGCCATGGCTGCCTTTGGCGTCCGGTTGTTCGTTCATGAAGAAGGGATTAGACATTAACTGATCCGGCGCTTACACTCCAAAAATTCGTTAACCGCAAATTCGTTCGACTTAGACGAATCCCAGATTCCAACCCACCGACGGAGACACACGATGAGCCAAGCCAAGAAATTCGCCAGCCAGGCCGACATGGAAGAGAAGAAGATCACCTTCAGCCAGATCTCCGAACATGCCTGGGCCTACACCGCCGAGGGCGACCCCAACACCGGCATCGTCATCGGCGACGACTGCGTGCTGGTGGCCGACACCCAGGCCACCCCCGCCATGGCCGCCGACGTGGTGCGCCGCATCCGCGAGGTGACCGACAAGCCCATCAAGTACGTGGTGCTCACCCACTACCACGCGGTGCGGGTGCTGGGCGCGGCGGGCTACGGCGCCGAGCACATCCTGGCCAGCCAGGACACGCGCGACCTGATCGTCGAGCGCGGCGAACAGGACAAGGCCAGCGAAATCGGCCGCTTCCCGCGCCTGTTCCAGAACGTCGAGACCGTGCCCCCGGGCCTGACCTGGCCCACCATGACCTTCACCGGCAAGATGACGCTGTGGCTGGGCAAGCTCGAAGTGCAGCTCATCCAGCTCGGCCGCGGCCACACCAAGGGCGACACCGTCGTCTGGCTGCCGCAGGAACGCACGCTGCTGTCGGGCGACCTGGTCGAGTTCGGCGCCACCCCGTACGCCGGCGACGCCTACTTCAAGGACTGGCCGCAGACGCTGGACAACATCGCCGCGCTCAAGCCCGTGGCGCTGGTGCCGGGCCGCGGCGCCGCGCTCACCACGCCCGAGGCCGTGGCGGAGGGCCTGACGGGCACGCGCAACTTCATCTCCGACGTGTACGCCAGCGTGCAGGAAGGCGTGAAGGCCGGCCGCGACCTGAACGCGGTCTACAAGGAGACCTACGAAAAGCTCAAGCCCAAGTACAGCCAGTGGGTGATCTTCGACCACTGCATGCCCTTCGACGTGAGCCGCGCCTACGACGAGGCCTCGGGCCATGCCGATCCGCGCGTGTGGACGGCCGAGCGCGACATCGAGATGTGGAAGGCGCTCGAAGGCTGATCCCGCATCGCTCCCTCCCCCGCCGGGGGAGGGCTGGGGTGGGGGCAGGCAGAGCGTCCGAAGTGAACGCCGCGTGCCCCCATCCCGACCTTCCCCCAAAGGGGGAAGGAGCAAGACAAGGACAAAGGACACGGAGACAAGTACGTGATCGACTATCAAAGCCTGCGCTTCGACTACAAGCGCCACGCCGACCAGGACGCGGCGGCACCGGCGCGACACCCCGTCGTGATCGTCGGCGCCGGCCCGGTGGGCCTCACGCTGGCCATCGACCTCGCACTGCGGCAGGTGCCCGTGGTGCTGCTCGACAACGACAACACCCTGTCCAGCGGCTCGCGCGCGATCTGCTTCGCCAAGCGCACGCTCGAGGTGTTCGACCGCCTCGGCTGCGGCGACCGCATGGTCGACAAGGGCGTGTCGTGGAACGTGGGCAAGGTGTTCTTCCATGACGAGCAGGTCTACAGCTTCGACCTGCTGCCCGAGCCCGGCCACGAGCGACCGGCCTTCATCAACCTCCAGCAGTACTACGTCGAGGGCTACCTCGTAGAGCGCGTGGCCGCGCTGCCGCTCATCGACCTGCGCTGGAACCACAAGGTGACCGGCATCGAGCAAGGCGGCGACGGCACGGTGCTGACCGTGGAAACGCCCGAGGGCGAGTACCGGCTGCATGCCGGCTACGTCGCCGCCTGCGACGGCTCGCGCTCCCCCACGCGCCAGATGCTGGGCCTGGAAGCAAAAGGCCGGATCTTCCGCGACCGCTTCCTGATCGCCGACATCACGATGGACGCGCACCTGCCCACCGAGCGCCGCTTCTGGTTCGACCCCTCGTTCCATCCCGGCCAGAGCGTGCTGCTGCACAAGCAGGCCGACGGCATGTGGCGCGTCGACTTCCAGCTCGGCTGGGACGCCGACCCGGCGGAAGAGCGCAAGCCGGAGAACATCACGCCGCGGGTGCGCGCGCTGCTCGACAGCATCGGCTTCGAAGGCGTGCAGTTCCAGATCGGCTGGGCCAGCGTCTACACCTTCGCCTGCCAGCGCATGGAGCGCTTCCGCCACGGCCGCGTGCTGTTCGCGGGCGACTCGGCGCACGGCGTGTCGCCGTTCGGCGCGCGCGGCGCCAATTCGGGCGTGCAGGACGCGGACAACCTCGCCTGGAAGCTCGCGGCCGTGGTGCAAGGCCAGGCGCCCGATGCGTTGCTCGACAGCTACGCCAGCGAACGCGAGTTCGCGGCCGACGAGAACATCCGCAACTCCACGCGCGCCACCGACTTCATCACGCCCAAGAGCGACGTGAGCCGCCTCTTCCGCGACGCGGTGCTGGAGCTGACCCGCCGCCATGCCTTCGCGCGCACGCTGGTCAACAGCGGGCGCCTGTCGGTGGCCACGGTGCTGCGCGATTCGCCGCTCAACACGCCCGACGCCGACGCCTTCGCCGGCACGATGGTGCCCGGCGCGGCGGCTGCCGACGCACCCGTGGCGCGCGCCGGCGGCAGCAGCGGCTGGCTGCTGCGCGAATGCCATGCCGAGCGCTTCACCGCGCTGGTGTTCGGCCAGGGCGAAGCCGCCGAGCGCAGCCTGCAGGCGCTGAAGGAATGCGACCTGCCGCTGCAGGTGGTGCGCGTGGAAGACGCCACGCCCGACGGCGAACTCGCCACGCGGCGCTACGACGCGCGGCCCGGCACCGTCTACCTGCTGCGGCCCGACCAGCACGTGTGCGCGCGCTGGCGCAGCCCCACGCCCACCCTCATCCGCGCGGCCGTCGACCGCGCACTGGCCAAGGCATGAAAGCCATGCAAGCACCACAGCAACTGATCACCACGCCCAACCTCGAGGCGCCCGACGATTTCTACGAGGCGCTCATCGAAGCGCACCAGGGGCTTTCCAACGAAGAGAGCCACGCCTTCAACGCCCGCCTGGTGCTCGTGCTGGCCAACCACATCGGCTCGCTGGCCGTGCTGCGCGAAGCCTTCGACGCGGCGCGCGCCGGCTGAGCCCCGGCCTTCGCATTCCAACCTCATCGCGATTTTTCGAAAGAGAAAACCCATGACCCAAGCAACCCCGCCCTCCGAACGGCGCTACCAGAGCGGCTTCGGCAACGAATACGCCTCCGAGGCGGTGCCCGGCGCCCTGCCCCAGGGCCGCAACAACCCGCAGCGCGGCCCCTTCGACCTCTACACCGAGCTGATCTCCGGCACCGCCTTCACCGCGCCGCGCCACGAGAACCGCCGCACCTGGCTGTACCGCCGCCAGCCCTCGGTGGTGTCGGGCCGCTACCAGCCGTATGCGCAGCCGCACTGGACCACCGGCGCCGACCGCGAGATCGCGCTGCCGCCCGAGCCGCTGCGCTGGCATCCGCAGCCGCTGGATGGCGCGGACGGCGTCGACTTCATCGACGGCATGCACACCATCGCGGCCAACGGCGACGCCGAGTCGCAGGTCGGCATCGGCTCGCTGATGTACCTGGCCGGCCGCTCGATGGAGCGCCGCGCCTTCGTCAACGCCGACGGCGAAATGCTGCTGGTGCCCCAGCAGGGCCGCCTGGTCGTCACCACGGAGCTGGGCGTGCTCGACGTGAAGCCCGGCGAGATCGCGGTGCTGCCGCGCGGCATGGCCTTCAAGGTGGCGCTGCCGGACGGGCTCTCGCGCGGCTACGTGTGCGAGAACTACGGTGCGCACTTCCGCTTGCCGGAGCTCGGCCCCATCGGCTCGAACGGCCTGGCCAACGCGCGCGACTTCCAGGCGCCGGTGGCGGCCTTCGAAACGGAGGAAGGCGGCTACGAGATCGTCAAGAAATTCGGCGGCCGCTTCTGGCAGGCGCCGATGAAGCAGTCGCCCTTCAACGTGGTCGCCTGGCACGGCAACCTGTCGCCGGTGAAGTACGACACGGCGCACTTCATGGTGATCGGCTCGATCAGCTTCGACCATCCCGATCCGTCGATCTTCACCGTGCTGACATCGCCCAGCGACACGCCCGGCACCGCCAACTGCGACTTCGTGATCTTCCCGCCGCGCTGGATGGTGATGGAGAACACCTTCCGCCCGCCGTGGTTCCACCGCAACCTCATGAGCGAGTTCATGGGCCTGGTGCTGGGCGAGTACGACGCCAAGCCGGGCGGCTTCAAGCCCGGCGGCGCGAGCCTGCACAACTGCATGGTGCCGCACGGGCCGGACGAGGAAGCCTTCGACAAGGCCACGAATGCCGACCTCAAGCCGCACAAGCTCGACAACACGCTGGCCTTCATGTTCGAGAGCCGCTACCGCTTCATTCCCACCAACTTCGCGCTGAAAAGCAGCGCACTCGACACCGACTACGCCGACTGCTGGGCCGGCCTGAAAGATCAATTCAAAGCATGAAGACTGTTTTCACCCTCACCCGCCGCGCGGCGGCCGTCGCACTGCTGGCCGTGCCCTTCCTTGCGCACGCGGCCGACTATCCGTCGAAGCCGATCAGGTTCGTCGTGCCCTACACGCCCGGCGGCACCACCGACCTGGTGGCGCGCACCGTGGGACAGAAGGTGTCGGAGAAGCTTGGCCAGCCGGTGCTGATCGACAACCGCGGCGGCGCGGGCGGCAACATCGGCATGGACGCCGTGGCCAAGGCCGCGCCCGACGGCTACACCATCGGCTTCGGCGCCATCTCGACCAATGCGCTGAACCCGCACATCTACAAGTCGATGGCCTTCGACCCGCGCAAGGACTTCACCGCCATCAGCCTGCTGGGCACCTCGACCATCGTGCTGGAAGTGCCGGCGGCCTCGCCCATCAAGACCGTGCCCGACCTGATCGCCGCCGCCAGGAAGAACCCGGGCATGCCCTACGCCACCGCGGGCGCCGGCACCTCGATGAACCTGGCCGGCGTGATGTTCGCGCAGATGACCGGCACCGAACTCGTGCACGTGGCCTACAAGGGCAGCGGTCCGGCCATCACCGACATGCTGGGCAACAACATCGGCGTGATGTTCGACAACCTGCCGGCCTCGCTGCCGCACATCCAGGCCGGCAAGCTGCGCGCGCTGGCGGTGGCGGGCCCGGTGCGCTCGCCCTCGCTGCCCGACGTGCCGACCATGGCCGAAGCGGGCCTGAAGGGCTATGCGCTGGAGCCGTGGTTCGGCGTGTACGGCCCGGCCAACCTGCCGGCGCCGGTCGTCAAGGCGCTGAACGAAGCTTTTGTCGAAGCGCTCGCCATGCCCGACGTGAAGGCCAAGCTGGCACAGGCCGGCTTCTCGCCGCGCGGCTCGACGCCGCAGGAGCTCGCGAAGCTGAGCGATACCGAATACAAGCGCCTGGGCGAAGTCGCCAAGAAGGCCGGCATGTCGGCAGATTAAGGCTCGCCCCCAGGCTTGCCCACTTCGTGTGGCTGCCAACCCCCTACCGGGGGCAACACCTGCGGCCCGGCAAAGCCGGTTCCGCGGTGTTTCCCGAACGAACCCCAGGCTGCATAGAACATTTGCTTGAAAGACACACATGACCGCACTGAACGCCACCCATGACCCGAAGCTGCGCAGCTGGGTCGCCTCGGCCAACGAGGCCGGCAACGACTTCCCGATCCAGAACCTGCCCTTCGGCCGCTTCCGCGCCGCCGGCAGCAGCGAGGCCTTCCGCATCGGCGTGGCCATCGGCGACCAGGTGCTGGACCTGCGCGCCACCGGCCTCGTCGACACCGACGACATGAACGTGCTGATGAACGCCAGCGTGAAGGACCGCCAGGCCCTGCGCGCCGCCATCTCGGCCGGCCTGGCCGAAGGCAGCGACAAGCAGGCCGCATGGTCGAAGGCGCTGCTGGCGCAGGCCAAGGCCGAGATGACGGTGCCATGCCGCATCGGCGACTACACCGACTTCTACACCGGCATCCACCACGCGACCACCATCGGCAAGCTGTTCCGCCCCGACCAGCCGCTGATGCCCAACTACAAGTGGGTGCCCATCGGCTATCACGGCCGCGCCTCGTCGATCGGCATCAGCGGCCAGAGCTTCAAGCGCCCGCAGGGCCAGACCAAGGCACCGGACGCCGAGACGCCCAGCTTCGGCCCTTGCAAGCGGCTGGACTACGAACTGGAGCTGGGCTTCCTGGTCGGCCAGGGCAATGCGCAGGGCGAGCCGATCGCCATCGGCGAGGCGGAAGACCACCTGTTCGGCGTGACGCTGCTCAACGACTGGTCGGCGCGCGACATCCAGGCCTGGGAATACCAGCCGCTCGGCCCCTTCCTGTCGAAGAACTTCGCGAGCACGCTGTCGCCGTGGATCGTGACGGCCGAGGCGCTGGCGCCTTTCCGCGCCAAGTTCGAGCGGCCCGCCGGCGATCCGCAGCCGCTGCCCTACCTCGACTCGCCCGCCAACCGCGAAAGCGGCGCGCTCGACATCACGCTCGAAGTGCTGCTGCAGACCGCGAAGATGCGCGCGGCCGGCGAGGCGCCCGTGCGCCTCACGCGCAGCAACACCACCCAAGCCGCCTACTGGACCGCCGCGCAGCTCATCGCGCACCACACGGTGAACGGCTGCAACCTGCAGCCGGGCGACCTGCTGGGTTCGGGCACGCTGTCGGGCCCCGGCCCCGGCGAGGCGGGCTCGCTGATCGAGCTGACGCTGGGCGGCAAGCAGCCGATCACGCTGGCGAACGGCGAGAAGCGCACCTTCCTGGAAGACGGCGACACGCTGGTGATCCGCGGCTACTGCGAACGCGCCGGCGCCGTACGCATCGGCCTGGGCGAAGTCAGCGGCACGGTGGTCTGATTGCTCAGGGCGCGGTGGCGGGCGTCGTCGTTGCCGCGGCCGGCCATGCCACTTCGCTCGCCACGCGCGGCTTGCCGATCGGCGCGGTCGCCTTGCCGATCTTGATGGCCGCCAGGTCGGCCTCGCTCGGGTACTGGTTGGCGAGCCAGTAGTCGAACACCCGCCGCGCGATGGGCGCCGCGGCGCCCGCGCCCCAGCCCGCGTTCTCGACGATCACGGCAATGGCGATCTTCGGGTCGTTCACCGGCGCGAAGCCCATGAACAGCGCGTGGTCCCGCTGGTGCTCTTCGAGCGCGCGGGCGTTGTACTTGGTGTTCTGGGCCTGCGTCACGGCCTGCGCCGTACCGGTCTTGCCCGCCGCCTGGTAGGCCGCGCCCGCGAACACACCGCGCGCCGTGCCGCTGGTGACCACGCTGGTCAGGCCCTCGCGGATCACCGAGATGGCCGACGCCGTGTAGCCGAGGTTTTCCGCCGGCGGCTGCGGCATCGGCACCACCTGCCCGCTCACCGTGTTGCGCGTGGCCAGCACGAGGTGCGGCTTGTGCTTGAGGCCGCCGTCCGCCACGATGGCCGTGGCCTGCGCCAGCTGCAGCATCGTGAAGTTGTTGTAGCCCTGCCCGATGCCCAGCGAGATGGTCTCGCCCGCATACCACTTCTTGGCCTCGGGGCGCTTGTAGGCGTTGCGCTTCCACTCGGTGCTCGGCAGCACGCCGCGCACTTCGCCGCCCAGGTCGATGCCGGTGATCTGGCCGAAGCCCAGCGGCTTCATGGAGTCGTGGATCAGGTCCACGCCCATCTCGTTGGCCAGCGAGTAGAAATAGATGTTGCTCGACAGCTGGATCGCGCGGCGCATGTCGACGCCGCCCAGGTTGCCTTCGGGGCTGCCAAAGCGGTGGCCGCCGAAGTTGAAATAGCCGGGGTCGTTCACCACCACGCTGGGACCGCGCTTGCCGGTCTGCAGCGCCGCCAGTGCCATGAAGGGCTTGTAGGTGGAGCCGGGCGGGTAGGTGCCGCGCAGCGCGCGGTTCAGCAGCGGCTTGTCGATGGATTCGGTGAGCGCCGCCCAGCTCTCGTTGTCGATGCCTTCGACGAACAGGTTGGGGTCGAAGGTGGGCTTGCTCACGAAGGCCAGCACCTCGCCGGTCTTGGGGTCGATGGCCACCACCGCGCCGCGGCGGTCGCCGTACATGTCCTCGATCAGCTTCTGCAGCTTGATGTCGAGCGACAGCATCACGGTGTTGCCCGGCGTGGCCGGATGGCTGGCCAGGCGGCGCACGGCGCGCCCGCCGGCGGAGGTTTCCATCTGCTCGACGCCGGTCTGGCCGTGCAGCGTCTTTTCGTAGCTCTGCTCGATGCCGAGCTTGCCGATGTAGTCGGTGCCCTTGTAGTTGGCCTGCTCTTCCTCGTCCCAGTCTTCCATCGCGGTCTTCTCGCGCTGGTTGATGCGGCCGATGTAGCCGAGCACGTGCGAGGCCAGCTCGCCCTGCGGGTAGTTGCGGAACAGCCGCGCCTTGATTTCCACGCCCGGGAAGCGGTAGCGCTGGGCCGCGAAGCGCGCCACCTCTTCATCGCTCAGGCGGGTGCGGATGGGGATGGAATCGAAGCTGCGCGAGTCTTCGCGCAGGCGCTTGAAGCGGCGGCGGTCGCGTGGCGACACTTCGAGCACCTGGGTCAGGCTGTCGATGGTTTCCTCGACGTCGTTGACCTTGGAAGGCGTGATCTCCAGCGTGTAGGCCGAATAGTTGGAGGCCAGCACGATGCCGTTGCGGTCGAGGATCAGGCCCCGGTTCGGCACCACCGGCACCACCGCCGTGCGGTTGCTCTCGGCCTGCTCGGCCAGGTCTTCGTGGCGCGTGACCTGCAGGTACACCAGCCGCGCGCACAGCAGCCCGAAGGCGAACAGCACCGCCAGCCCGATGACGATCACCCGGCGCTTGAAGCGCGCGAGGTCGGCGGCGACGTTGCGGATTTCGGTCATGGCGGTGGGAGCTTAGGCGCGCGCAGGTGCGATGGCAAATGGGAGCCGAATGCCGCACGAAAGCAGGACGGATTGACTGGGGAACACCGCGGAACGGGCTTTGCCCGGCCGCCGGTGTTGCCCCCGGCGAGGGGGTTGGCGAAGCGACACGAAGTGCGCGGAGCCTGGGGGCGAACTCATAGCGGGCGGTTCTCGTCGGGTTCCGGGGTGCGGCGCTGCGGGGCAAGTAACAGTGCGGTGGCCAGGGGCCAGAGCGCGGCCTCGATGGCCGGTGAGATCAGCACCGTCCAGCCCGGGAACACGCCGCCGCCGATCATCCGCGTGACGACCTCGATCAGCTGCGACAACGCAAAGAGCGGCAGCACCTGCAGCGCCTGCGACAGCACCGGATACCAGAGCAGGCGCCGGTGGATGGTGATCGCGAAGAAGCCCAGCGTGGTGTAGGACAGCGCATGCTGGCCGAGCATGGACGACTGGTGCACGTCCATGCACAGGCCGAAGACGAAGGCCGCGCCGATGCCCACGCGGGCGGGCTGGTGCACGCCCCAGAACACGATCACCAGCGCCAGCAGGTCAGGCATCCAGACGGCGCGGCCGATCGGCACCATGTTGACGAGCAGCGCCACCACGAGGCTGGTCCACATGAAGAAGGGGCTGACGGGCAGCAGGAGCTGCTGCTGGCCGGGACGCTTGATCATCGACGTTCTCCCGGCTTCTTTTCGTTCTTGCCCGCGCCGGGCTTGCCTTCCGGCCGCTTGCGCTGGGCGGTGGCGGGCGGCGCGGGCGGCGGCGCGGTGGGCGCGCCGGTCGGCTCGAGCACCAGCACGTAGCGCGCGGCCGTCACATGGGCCAGCGGCACACAGTAGATGCGGGCGAAGGCCGAATCGGCGCGGCGCTCGATGCGTTCGATCTTCGCGACCGGCAGGCCGGTCGGGTAGATGCCGTCGACGCCGCTGGTGGAGAGCAAATCGCCCTCCTGCAGGTCGGCATTGGCGGCCATGAAACGCAGCTCCAGGCCGCCGCCGTGGGCCGACGCATCGCCGAAAGCCACGCTGCGCACGCCGGTGCGGGTGTTCTGCACGGGAATGGCCAGGTCGCGGTCGATGACCAGCGTGACCTCGCTCGTGAAGGGCAGCACCTGCGTGACCTGGCCCAGCACGCCGCGCGCGTCGATCACCGGCGAGCCGGCCACCACGCCCTGGGTCATGCCCTGGTCGATCACGATCTTGCGGGTGTAGGGGTCGGCCGCGTCGTACAGCACCTCGGCCGCGCGGCCCGGCGTGGTCGTGGCCTGGCGCAACTCGAGGAGTTCGCGCAGGCGGGCGTTGTCCTGGGCCAGCGTGTCGGCCTGCGCGGCGCGCTCGGCCTGCATCATGAGCGCCTTGCGGGCGTCGGCCTCGTTGCGCTGGGCGGTCTGCAGGTCTTCGAGGTAGCGGCCGCCGCCCAGCAGGGCCTGCACCGGCTTCAGCGCCACCCATTGCACCGGGTACAGCACAGCGCCGATGCCCGCGCGGATGGGCTGCACGATGTGGAAGCGCGCGTCGGCCACCATGAGGAACAGGGCCAGCGCGCCGAAGAAGATCAGCTTGCTGAGTGCCGACTGCCCCTGGTTGAACAGGGGTGGCGCTGTGCGATCGAGCGTGCCCAGGGGCATGAATTCGGCCTAGTTTTCACCGCGCCATGCGCGAGTTACGGCACAAGAAATTAACACATCACGATGCCAGAAATACCGCGGAACCGGCTTCGCCGGGCCGCCGGTATTGCCCCCTGCAAGGGGGTTGGCGCAGCGACACGAAGTGCGCGAAGCCTGGGGGTGTGCCTCGATTATTCGCTCGTGAAAATGCTGCCCAGGCGGTCCATGCGCTCCAGCGCGATGCCGCAGCCGCGCACCACGCAGGTCAGCGGATCTTCGGCCACCAGCACCGGCAGGCCGGTTTCCTCGGCCAGCAGGCGGTCGAGGTCGCGCAGCAGCGCGCCGCCGCCGGTCAGCATCATGCCGCGCTCGGCGATGTCGGCGCCCAGTTCGGGCGGCGTCTGTTCGAGCGCGTTCTTCACGGCCGAGACGATGTTGTTGAGCGGATCGGTCAGGGCTTCCAGCACTTCGTTGCTGCTGATGGTGAAGCTGCGCGGCACGCCTTCGGAAAGGTTGCGGCCCTTGACTTCCATTTCCTTGACTTCGGAGCCCGGGAAGGCCGAGCCGATGTTCTTCTTGATGACTTCGGCCGTCGGCTCGCCGATCAGCATGCCGTAGTTGCGGCGGATGTAGTTGATGATGGCTTCGTCGAAGCGGTCGCCGCCCACGCGCACGGAGCCCTTGTAGACCATGCCGCCCAGCGAAATGACGCCCACTTCGGTGGTGCCGCCGCCGATGTCCACCACCATCGAGCCCGAGGCTTCGCTGACGGGGAGGCCGGCGCCGATGGCCGCGGCCATGGGCTCCTCGATGAGGTAGACGGAGGTGGCGCCTGCCGCCTCTGCCGCGTCCTTGATGGCGCGGCGCTCGACCTGGGTGGAGCCGCAGGGCACGCAGATGATGATGCGCGGGCTCGGCGTGAGCAGCGTGCGCGGGTGCACCATCTTGATGAACTGCTTGATCATCTGCTCGGTGATCACGAAGTCGGCAATGACGCCGTCCTTCATCGGGCGGATCGCCTCGATGTTGCCGGGCACCTTGCCCAGCATGGCCTTGGCTTCGCGGCCGACGGCCTGGATCACCTTCTTGCCGTGGGGGCCGCCTTCATGGCGGATCGCCACGACGGACGGTTCGTCCAGCACGATGCCCTTGTTGCGGGCGAATATCAGGGTGTTGGCGGTGCCGAGGTCGATCGCAAGGTCGGTGGAAAAGTACCGACGGAAAGCTCCAAACATGTGCGGAATCCTCTGAGCACGGCCTGCGCATCGGCAGGTCGTCGCTCTATTTTTTGGGTCGTTTGACGGGGTGAATTGATCGTTTTTGGCGCAAAAGCCGGCGCGTTCGCGGGGGTTGCGGCAAAGGCGGGATAATAACCGAATCCCCTCTGATTCCCGTATTAGCACCGGCTTCGCGGTGCGATTCCCCCTGCTTTTTTTAGCGTTCCGACCCTATGGCACTTTCCGCTTCCGATATTGCGCGCATCGCCTCGCTGGCGAGGCTGCAGCTTGCTCCCGACGAAAGCGAGCGCATGCTCAGCCAGCTCAACGGCTTTTTCGACGTCGTCGAACGCATGCGTTCGGTGGACACCTCCGGCGTCGAGCCTCTGGCCCACCCCGTGGCGGCCATCGAAGACATCACGCTGCGTCTTCGTGACGACGTGGCGAGCGAGCCCAACAATCGCGAAGCCAACCAGAAGAGCGCCCCGGCCGTCGAGGCCGGCCTGTTCCTCGTGCCCAAGGTGATCGAATGATGAGCAGCAACCCCGAACTGCACCAGATGGGCGTGGTCGCGCTGGCCCGGGCGCTGGCCGACCGCAAGGTTTCGGCCGTCGAGGCATCCCAGGCATTCCTCGGCCGCATGAAGGCCCATGAATCGCTCGGCACCTTCGTCGACGTCAACGAAGAAGTCACGCTGGCCCAGGCCCGCGCCGCCGACGCGCTCATCGCCGCCGGCAATGCCCCGGCGCTGGCCGGCGTGCCCATTGCGCACAAGGACATCTTCGTCACCACCGATTTCGCCACCACCGCCGGCTCGAAGATGCTCGCGGGCTACCGCTCGCCCTTCGACGCGACCGTGGTCAAGCGCCTGGCCGAGGCCGGCGCGGTCACGCTCGGCAAGCTGAGCTGCGACGAATTCGCGATGGGCTCGGCCAACGAGAACATCGCCGTGCCCGCCGTGGGCCACGACAAGGCCGTGCCCGTGCAGAACCCCTGGAACCGCGAGCGCATTCCGGGCGGCTCCTCGGGCGCCAGCGCGGCTGCCGTGGCGGCGCGCCTGGCCCCCGCGGCCACCGGCACCGACACCGGCGGCTCGATCCGCCAGCCGGCGTCGTTCTGCGGCGTGACCGGCATCAAGCCCACCTACGGCCGCGCCTCGCGCTACGGCATGGTGGCCTTTGCGTCGAGCCTCGACCAGGCCGGCCCGATGGCCCGCTCGGCCGAAGACTGCGCGCTGCTGCTGTCGGCCTTCTGCGGCCCCGACCTCGACCGCGATTCCACCTCGCTCGACAAGCCCGCCGAGAACTTCGCCCGCTCGCTGAACGACTCGCTCGAAGGCCTGCGCATCGGCGTGCCCAAGGAGTTCTTCGGCGAAGGTGTGGCGCCCGGCGTGCGCGCGGCCATCGACGCGGCGCTCGCGCAGTACGAGAAGCTCGGCGCCAGGCGCGTCGAGGTGACGCTGCCGCGCACCGAGCTGTCGATCCCCGTGTACTACATCATTGCCGCGGCCGAGGCCTCGAGCAACCTGAGCCGCTTCGACGGCGTGAAGTTCGGCCATCGCGCCAAGGACTTCATCGACCCCGCGAGCAAGAAGAGCGCGCTCACGCAGATGTACGAGCGCACGCGCGCCGAAGGCTTCGGCGACGAAGTGAAGCGCCGCATCATGATCGGCACCTACGTGCTGTCGCACGGCTACTACGACGCCTACTACCTGCAGGCGCAGAAGGTGCGCCGCATGATCGCCGACGACTTCCAGCAGGCCTTCAAGCAGTGCGACGTGATCGCCGGCCCCGCCGCGCCCACCACCGCATGGAAGCTCGGCGAACACGGCGGAGACCCCGTGGCCGACTACCTCGCCGACATCTTCACGCTGCCCGCATCGCTGGCCGGCCTGCCCGGCATGAGCGTGCCCGCGGGCTTCGACGGCGGCATGCCCGTGGGCCTGCAGCTGATCGGCAACTACTTCGGCGAAGCGAAGCTGCTGAATGCAGCGCACCGCTTCCAGCAGGCCACCGACTGGCATTCGCGCACGCCGGAGGGCTTCTGAAATGAGCGAGACAGTGAACACCTTCGAAGCACAACAACAGGGCCGCCCGACCGGCCCGCTGGTGCGCGGCTATGAAGTCATCATCGGCTTCGAGACCCATGCGCAGCTTTCCACCGCGAGCAAGATCTTCAGCCGCGCCTCCACCGCCTTCGGCGCAGAGCCCAACACGCAGGCCTGCGCGGTCGACCTCGCGCTGCCCGGCACGCTGCCCGTGATGAACAAGGGCGCGGTCGAACGCGCCATCAAGCTCGGCCTGGCGCTGGGCTCGCACATCGCGCCGCGCAGCGTGTTCGCGCGCAAGAACTACTTCTACCCCGACCTGCCCAAGGGCTACCAGATCAGCCAGTTCGAGATTCCCGTGGTGCAGGGCGGCGCGGTGTCGTTCTTCGTGGGCGAGGAGCAGAAGACCGTGCGCCTGGTGCGCGCCCACCTCGAGGAAGACGCGGGCAAGTCGCTGCATGAAGACTTCGTCGGCCAGAGCGGCATCGACCTGAACCGCGCCGGCACGCCGCTGCTGGAGATCGTGACCGAGCCCGACATGCGCTCCACCGCCGAGGCCGTGGCCTATGCGAAGGAACTGCACAAGATCGTCACCTGGATCGGCATCTGCGACGGCAACATGCAGGAAGGCAGCTTCCGCTGCGACGCCAACGTGTCGGTGCGCCGGCCCGGCGACAAGCTCGGCACGCGCCGCGAGATCAAGAACCTGAACAGCTTCAAGTTCATGCAGCAGGCGATCGACTACGAGATCCGCTGGCAGATCGAGGAGATCGAGGACGGCCGCGCGATCGAGCAGGCCACCGTGCTGTTCGACCCCGACACCGGCGAGACGCGCGCCATGCGCGCCAAGGAAGACTCGGCCGACTACCGCTACTTCCCCGACCCCGACCTGCCGCCGCTGGTGATTGCCGCCGACTGGATCGAGCGCGTGAAGGCCACCATGCCCGAACTGCCGCGCGCGATGGCCGAGCGCTATGTGCGCGACCACGGCCTGTCGGAATACGACGCCGCCCAGCTCACGCAGAGCGCCGCGCTCGCCGGCTACTTCGACGAAGCCGTGAACGCGGGCGCCACGCCCAAGCTCGCGAGCAACTGGATCACCGGCGAAATGGCGCGCCGCCTGAACGCCGCCGAAATCGGCATCGAGGCCGCGCCGGTGAAGGCGCGGCAACTGGCCCAGTTGGTCAAGCGCATCGCCGACGGCACGCTGCCCAACAACGCCGCGCGCCAGGTGTTCGACGCGCTGTGGACCGGCGAGGGCAGCGATGTCGACGCCATCATCGAGGCGAAAGACCTGAAGCCGATGAACGACACAGGCGCGCTCGACAAGATCCTCGACGAGGTGATCGCGAAGAACGCCAAGAACGTCGAGGAATACCGCGGCGGCAAGGAGAAGGCGCTCAACGCCCTCGTGGGCCAGGTCATGAAGGCCAGCGGCGGCAAGGCGAACCCTGCGCAGGTCACCGAACTGCTGAAGGCCAAGCTGGCCTGATCGAATGAAGCCGGGGCCTTGCGCAAGGCCCCGGTTGCTTCAGCGGTTGGTGCCGCCGTTCTGGGGCGACCAGAGCAGCTTGAGGCGCGCGCGCTCTTCGTCGAAGCGCGCGTTCACCCGCTTCTTCTCTTCTTCCTGCTCGCCGATGAAGCGGTTCTGCACCGCCACGCTCTGCGTGTTGTCATCGAGCCTGCGCCGCACCGAGCCGGGCGCCTTGCCCGGGTCATGCTTGTAGAACTCCATCTCCTCGTCGATCTTGCGGCGGTCCTCGGCCAGCTCGGCGATGCGCTTGCGCGCCGCCTGCGTCACCGCGTCGATCTGCGCCAGCGCCTCGGCGCGTTCGCGGTCGTGCGTGGCGGCATTCGGATAGCGCACCAGCAAGGCCCGCTCGCGCCGGCGCTCGTCAGTGAGGCGGGCGGCCTGGATGGCGGCTTCGCGGGCGCGGTCCTCGCGCTCCTGCAGCTCGCGCGCCGTGTACGTCGGCTCGACCTTGCGGCGGACGGAGCCGCTCGGGTTCAGCTCGCGCTGCTCGCGGTCGCTGCATTCGGCAATGGGCCGGTCGGCGGTCAGCGTGCGGCCGCGGGCGTCGGTACAGGTGAAGATGCCGGGAGAGGCGCCTTCCGGTTTCTGCGATTGCGCATGCAACGCCCCGCAGAAACCCGAGGCCGCCATGATCGATGCCGCCGCCAGCAGGCGAATCGGCTTGCCGTTGTCGCGTGCGTCGTGCATCGGCTGTACGCCTCAGCTCGCGCCGTAGCGCGTGCGGTAGGCCAGCACGCGTTCGCGATGCGTGCCCAGGTCGGCGGCCGCGTTGCCCGACAGATAGCTCAGCAGGTCGTCCAGCGTGGCGATGGCGATCACCGCCAGGCCGAGCTGGTTGCGCACGTACTGCACGGCGCTGTGGTCCACGTCGACGCCGTTCTCCGTGGCTTTCTCCTGGCGGTCGAGCGCGATGGCCACGGCATGCGGCGTGGCGCCGGCGGCCTGGATGGCGGCGATGGATTCGCGCACTGCCGTGCCGGCCGACATCACGTCGTCGACGATCAGCACGCGGCCCTTGAGCGGCGCGCCGACCAGGTTGCCGCCTTCGCCGTGCGCCTTGGCTTCCTTGCGGTTGTAGGCAAAGGGGTAGTTGCGGCCCCGGCGGGCCAGCTCGGCGGCCACCGTGGCGCCCAGCGGAATGCCCTTGTAGGCGGGGCCGAAGATCATGTCGAATTCGAGCCCGCTCTCGATCAGTCGGTCTGCATAGAATCCCGCGAGACGGGCGATCTTGCCGCCGTCGTCGAAGAGTCCCGAATTGAAGAAGTAAGGACTCATTCGGCCGGCTTTGGTCTTGAATTCGCCAAAACGCAGCACGCCGGCATCCAACGCGAACTGGACGAAGTCCTGTGCGACCGCGCTGCTTTTCTGACTATCTACAGCCATCGGAATTTCCTTGTGTTCAAACTGACCAGTCTCAATCTCAATGGCCTGCGTTCGGCCGCTACCAAAGGCGTGGCCGACTGGGTGGCCGAACTTGCGCCGGATTGTATTTGCATGCAGGAGATCCGCGTCCAGGCCAGCGACGTGGAAGGCCGCTTCGAGGAGATGGCGGGTCTGAAGGGCCACTTCCACTTCGCCGAGAAAAAGGGGTACGCCGGCACTGCCATCTACACCAAGCACGCTCCGAGCCAGGTCGTGGTGGGCTGGGGCGACGCCGAGTTCGACGCCGAGGGCCGCTACCTGGAACTGCGCTTCGACACGCCCGGCCGCAAGTTCTCGGTCATCAGCTGCTACTTCCCGAGCGGCAGCTCGGGCGAGGAACGGCAGGAGGCCAAGTTCCGCTTCCTCAAGGGCTTCTTCCCGCACCTGGTGGCGCTCAAGAAGGAGCGCGAGTTCGTCCTGTGCGGCGACATCAACATCGCCCACCAGCAGATCGACCTGAAGAACTGGCGCGGCAACCAGAAGAACAGCGGCTTCCTGCCCGAGGAGCGCGCCTGGATGACGCGCCTGCTCGACACCGGCACCGAAGGCGCGGGCCTGGTCGACGTGTACCGCAAGCTCAAGCCCGACACCACCGACGAGGCCTACACCTGGTGGAGCAACCGCGGCCAGGCCTACGCGAACAACGTGGGATGGCGGCTGGACTACCACCTGGCCACCCCGGCCATCGGCGCGCTGGCACGCACCGAGCAGATCTACAAGACCGTGAAGTTCTCGGACCACGCGCCGATCACGGTGGAATACGACTTCACGCTGTAAGCCGGCCCATACCGCTCAGCGCGACAACTCGGGCAGCGCCTTCACCAGCGTGGCGACGAAGGCCTGCATGGCTTCGGTCTCGTGCGCGCCGCGCTTGGTGATGCGGTAGAAGTCGAGCCCCACCTTCGGCTTGGCCAGCACGTCGGTGCGCACCCGGTGGCGGCGGCAGGCCGCGAGCGCGAAGGTCGGCATCACGGCGGTGCCGAAGCCGGCCTCGACCATCGAGATCAGCGTGCCGAAGAAGTTGAACGCGGGTCGCTGCGCGTCGGCGCGGCCGATGGTGGCCAGGTGCTGGTCGATCACCTTCTGGATCGGGTTGCCGGGCGGCAGGCCGACCAGTTCCGCGCCGCGCAAGGACGACCACGGCGCGGTGCCGACGCCCGGTGGCACATCGGCATCGTCATCGTCGTCGAGACGGCTCACCCGCATCAGCTGGAAGCGGCCGACGGGCGTGCGCTCCAGCCCGGGCGCGGCCTTGAAGAAGAAGCCCAGGCCCATGTCGGCATCGCCGGCCGCGACCATCGCCTCCACGTCGCGCAGGTCGGCGTCGAACAGCCGCAGGCTGACTTGCGGATGCGCCGCGCGGAAGGTGGAGAACACCTGGGGCAGCAGGTGCGACGACACCAGCGGCGTGGCCGCGATGCGCAGCGTGCGGCGCGCCGCGTCGCCCGCCGCGCCCAGCTCGGCGGCCACGTCGTCGAGGTCGGTCATGAGCCGCTCGACCACCGGCAGCAGCCGCCGTCCTTCGGGCGTGAGGCTCACCACGCGCGTGGTGCGCTCGAACAGCCGGCAGCCGAGCTGCTTTTCCATCTCGCGGATCAGGATGCTGAGGCCGGCCTGGGTGATGTGCGCCTGCTCGGCCGCGCGGGTGAAGTTGCCGATGCGCGCCACGTGCAGGAACGCGCGCATCTGGCGGGTCGATAGGTTCATAAGAATTCATGATAAATCCATATCACATCTAAATTTCCCAAATGGTTCGACTGCGTTCCTAATGCGCGCCGAGGCACAACGCACCAACACCAACGACCATGAGCAACGAAGTCATCATCCTGGGCGCCGGCATCGGCGGCCTGACCCTGGCGCTGAGCCTGCACCAGGCCGGCATCCCCTGCCGCGTGTACGAGGCCGTGCCCGAGCTGAAGCCGCTGGGCGTGGGCATCAACCTGCTGCCGCACGCGGTGCGCGAACTCAGCGAACTCGGCCTGCTGAGCGCGCTCGACAGGGTCGGCGTGCGCACGCAGGAGGCGGTGTTCTTCACCGAGCACGGCCAGCTGGTCTTTCGCGAGCCGGCGGGACAGCACGCGGGCTACGACTGGCCCCAGTTCTCGATCCACCGCGGCGACCTGCAGACCGTGCTGCATGAAGAGACGCTCAGACGCCTGGGCCCCGGCAGCGTGGTGTGCGGCCACCGCTGCACCGGCGTGACGCAGGACGCCGAGGGCGTCACCGTGCACTTCGCCGACGCGCCGGCGGTGCGCGGCGCGGTCGCGGTCGGCTGCGACGGCATTCACTCGGCATTGCGCAAGCAGCTCTATCCGAACGAAGGCGCGCCGCGCTATTCGGGCATCAACATGTGGCGCGGCACCGCGCGCTGGAAGCCCTTTCTCTCGGGCGGCAGCATGGTGCGCGCGGGCTGGCTCGCGGTCGGCAAGATGGTGATCTACCCGATCCGCAACGACATCGACGCCGAAGGCCACCAGCTCGTGAACTGGGTCGCCGAGATCCACGCGCCGCAGCCCGCCATGCGCGACTGGAGCCGCGCCGGCCGGCTCGAAGACTTCCTGCCCGCGTTTGCCGACTGGCACTTCGACTGGCTCGACGTGCCTGCGCTCATCCTCGCCTCCGACACCATCCTCGAATATCCGATGGTCGACCAGGACCCGCTGCCGCGCTGGACCCACGGCCGGCTCACGCTGCTGGGCGACGCCGCGCACCCGATGGTGCCGCGCGGCTCCAACGGCGCCGGGCAGGCGATCATCGACGCGCGCTTCCTGGCAGGCGCGCTCAAGGACGAGGGCGTGGGCACGGCCGCGCTGGAAGACTACGACCGCGTGCGCGTCAAGGCCACCACCAAGGTGGTGCTGACCAACCGCAGCAACCCGCCCGACGCGATCCTGCGCGAAGTGTTCGAACGCTCGGGCGGCAAGCGCTTCGAGAAGATCGAGGACGTCGTGCCCGTGGCCGAGCTGCAGGCCATCTCGGACAACTACAAGCGCGTGGCCGGCTACGACCCCGTCACCCTGAAGGCGCGCGCTTCCTACCTTTGAGCATCACTGAAAAAAACACGGAGACACCACCATGCGTTCGCTTCTCAAGAAGACCCTTGCCACCCTGCTCCTGGCCGCCGGCGCCACCGCCGCCTGCGCCTGGCCCGACCAGCCGATCACGCTGGTGGTGCCCTACACGCCCGGCACCGGCATCGACCTGGTGGCACGCCAGCTCTCGGCCCGCCTGCCCGCGAAGCTGGGCCAGCCGGTGGTCGTCGAGAACGTGGCCGGCGCCAGCGGCAACATCGGCAGCGAGCGCGTGGCGCGCGCCAAGCCCGACGGCTACACGCTGATGGTGCAGGTCAACACGCTGGTCATGAACCGCAGCCTCTACCGCTCGCTGAGCTACGACCCGGTGGCCGACTTCGCGCCGGTGTCGCTCACCTCGTGGGGCACGCTGCTGCTGGTGACGAACCCGAACGTGCAGAAGGCGACGACCGTGTCGCAGATGGTGAGCGCGGCCAAGGCGGCGCCCGGCAAGCTGACGTACGCCACGCCGGGCGTGGGCACGCCGCACCACCTGTCGATGGCGCTGTTCATGCAGGGCACGGGCACCGAGATGCTGCACGTGCCGTACAAGGGCACGGCCGGCGCGGTGACCGACCTGCTGGGCGGGCGCATCGACTACATGTTCCTGCCGGTGCACGTGGCGCTGCAGCACATCCAGGTCGGCAAGCTCAAGGCCATCGCCACCGGCAGCGGCAAGCGCCTGCCGCAGCTGCCCGACGTGCCGACGCTGGCCGAGGCCGGCGTGACGGCCGACAACGTGGACATGTGGTACGGCGTGCTCGCGCCCAAGGGCACGCCGCCTGACGTGGTCGCGCGGCTCAACAAGGAGATCGCGGCGGTGCTCAGGCAGCCCGAGGTGGCGACGTCCTTCGAGTCGCAGGGCATGGTGCCCGCAAGCTCGACGCCGGCGGAGTTCGGCGCGTTGATCAGGAAAGACGCGGACCGATGGGCCGCGGTGGTGAAGCGCGGCAACATCACTGCCGACTGAGGCCGCAGCAGCAGGCTCAGCGCGGCGCCGAGGCCTTCCCCGCGTGCCGCGCCAGGTGCACCTGGTGCAGCGTGATCTTGCGCACTTCGGCCTGGCTGGTCTCGATGTGCGCGCGCAGCAGCATCGCGGCCTGGTCGCCGCGGTTCGCGCGCACGGCCTTCAATATCTTCGCGTGCTCGTCGTAGGTGGCGTCGATGCGCGGCTGCTTGGTGAAGTCGAGCCGGCGGATGATGCGGATGCGGTCGGTCACGTCGCCATGCACGCGGGCCATCTCGGCATTGCCGGCCGCGGCCACGAGCGAGCAATGGAAGGCCTCGTCCCACTGCGCCACCTGCGCCATGTCGGCGCTGCGCTGCGCCGCCGGCACGAGCCAGATGCCGGCCAGCGTTTCCAGCAGGCCGCGGTCGATGTGGCGGTCGGTCTCGCACAGCCGGTGCACGGCGGTCGTCTCCAGCACCATGCGCAGGTCGTAGAGCTGCTCGAACTGGTCGAAGTCGAAGGGCAGCACGCGCCAGCCGCTGCGGAACAGCACTTCGACGAATCCCTCCTGCTGCAGCCGGAACAGCGCTTGGCGGATCGGCGTGCGCGACACGCCCAGGCGTTCGCTGATCTCGTTCTCGGTGAAGCGGTCGCCGGGCACGAGGATGAAGTCGGCCACGTCGCGCTTGAGCTGCGCGTAGACCTCGTCGGCGCGCGTGCGGAAAACGGTGGGGTCGGCGGGAGCGGCGGGGCTGGGTCGAACGGTAGACACGGAGGGGATGTTAGTCGCAGGAAGGCGCGTCACGACGGGCTGTGCAGCACCGCGAGCAAGGCGGCGCTCGGCGCGGTCCAGCCGACGATGCCGCCCTGGGCGCGCACCATGTCGAGCGTGGCCGCCTTGAACGCCGGGAAATAGCTTTCGGTGCAATCTTCCAGCAGCAGGCTGTCGTAGCCGCGGTCGTTGGCTTCGCGCATGCTGGTCTGCACGCAGACCTCGGTCGTGACGCCGCCGAACAGCAGGTGGGTGATGCCGCGCTGCTGCAGCAGTTCATGCAGGCCGGTGGCGTAGAACGCGCCCTTGCCGGGCTTGTCGATGACGATCTCGCCGTCGATGGGGGCGAGTGCTTCGATGATCTGGTTGCCGGGCTCGCCGGCCACGAGGATGCGGCCCATGGGGCCCTGGTCGCCGATGCGCAGCGTGGGGTTGCCGCGGTTGCGCTTGGCGGGCGGGCAGTCGGACAACTCGGCGTCGTGGGCCTCGCGGGTATGCACCACGAGGCCGCCGGCGCCCCTCCACGCTTCAAGGGCGGCTTTTGTCGCCGGCACGATGGCTTCGAGCAGCGACACGTCGTTGCCCAGCGTTTCGCCGAAGCCGCCGGGCTCGATGAAGTCGCGCTGCATGTCGATTAACACCAGCGCGGTGCAGGCCACTTCGAACTCGTAGGGGAAAGGGTTTGCCTGTTCTATGCGCATGTGCTTGCTCGCTGTTTCTTCATGCCGCTGCCTTCAAGGGCTCGTGATGCCCGCCGCCCATGTGCGCCCCGATCACGTGCCGCTCGGCTCCGGCAGCCGGCGTCTCGAACACGATCTGGCCTTCGCTCATCACGACGATGCGGTCCGCCAGTTCGAGCAGTTCGTCGAGGTCTTCGCTGATCAGCAGCACCGCTCCGCCCTTCTCGCGCACCTGCACGATGCGCGAGTGGATTTCGGCGACGGCTGCGAAGTCGAGGCCGAACACGGGGTTCGCGGCGATCAGCACGTTGATGTCGCCGGCCAGCTCCCGCGCCAGCACCGCGCGCTGCACGTTGCCGCCCGAAAGGCTGCGGATCGGCGCGCCCTCGCCCTGGGTCTTCACGCCGTACTCGGCGATCCATTCGCGAGCCCGGCTGCGCCAGTACGGAAAGCTCAGCACGCCGCCGCGCGACAAAGGCGGTTGGTCGAAATCCCGCAGCGCCATGTTCTCGGCAACGCTGAGGTCACCGACGCACGCGTTGCGCAGCGGCTCTTCCGGGAGGCTGCGGACCTTGAGCTTGCGGTTCTCGGCGCGGTGCGCACCGTAGGGCTGCCCCATCACCGTGACTTTGCCCGCAAGGCGCGGACGCTGGCCGACGAGGGCCTCCACAAGTTCGCGCTGCCCGTTGCCGGAGACACCGGCCACGCCAAGGATTTCTCCCGCGCGCACGGACAGGCTCAGGTCGTGCAGCGCCAGCGTGCCGCGGTCACCCTGCGCCCTGAGTCCTTCGACCTTCAATGCAACCGGCGCATTGGCGGGTACTGGCTTCCTCGCGATCGGCGTCGATGCCGTTGCCTGCTCGCCACCCATCATGGCCTGCGCCAGCTGCGCCGGGCTGGTGTCGGCCACGCGGCAGTGATGCACCGCCTTGCCCCGCCGCAGCACGGTGACGCTGTCGGCATACGCCATCACCTCGCGGAACTTGTGCGTGATGATGAGCACCGTGCACAGCCCGCTGCGCGCGAACTCGCGTACGTGGCCCAGCACCTCGTCGGCCTCCTGCGGCGTGAGCACCGAGGTCGGCTCGTCGAGGATCAGCAGGCGCGGCTTCAGGTACAGCTGCTTGAGCAGTTCGAGCTTCTGCTTCTCGCCGGCCGCAAGCTCGGACGGACGCACATCGAGGTCGAGGCTGAACGGCGTGGTCGCAAGAAACTCCTTCAGCTCCGCGCGCTTCGTCTTCCAGTCGATCAGCGCCGGCGTCTTGCCACCCGCGAGCAGCAGGTTTTCCGCCACCGTCATGCCCGGCGCCAGCGTGAAGTGCTGGTACACCATGCCGATGCCCAGCGCGCGCGCCACGATGGGGTTGGCGATGTCCTGCTCGCGTCCGTCGATCAGGATGCTGCCCTCCTCCGCGCGCTGGAAGCCGGCCACGCACTTCACCAGGGTGCTCTTTCCCGCGCCGTTCTCGCCGAGCAGCGCGTGCACGGTACCGGGCTCGACGCGCATGGTCACGCGGTCCATGGCGGTGAAGGCGCCGAAGCGTTTGGTGAGCTCGTAGGTGTCCAGCGCGAGCGCGCCTTTGCCTGGGGGGAGGCCGCCGATTGCGTTAGGTGATGTGGCGCTCATGTGTTTTTTCCTTCGCGTCTTTGCATGTTCGGGGTGCGTGCACAGGCCACCGGGTACTCCCCTCCGCGAATGTCCCCCGCCCTTCGGGCTCCTCCTTTGTTTCGCTGCGGGGAGCACCCGGCACCCTGTGCACATCGAGCGCGGCTCTCGTGCTGGCCGATCAACGACGGCTCTGAATGCTCACGCTGGCGGGGTGCCTTGCGCAGCGAAATAAAGGAGGAGGGGCGAAGCCCCGGGGGACATTCGCGGAGCAAGGCACCCCGTCGGCGTGAGCAGCGCCCTGAACAAAGGCAACTCATACAACCGCCAGCAAAGCCTGCGAAGTCGCATGCGCCCCGAACACGCCACCCTGCATCGTGATCATCTTCAGCGCCGCAAGATGATTTCCGTAGTCCGTCGCGGCCGTGCAGTCCGACAACAGCAGGCACTCGAACCCTCGGTCGTTGGCGTCACGCATCGTCGTGTGCACGCACACGTCGGTGGTGATGCCCGCGAGGATGATGTTCTCGATGCCGCGCGTACGCAGGATCAGTTCGAGGTCCGTCGCATAGAACGACCCCTTGCCCGGCTTGTCGATCACCACCTCGCCCGGCAGCGGCGCCAGCTCGGGAATGATCTCCCAGCCCGGCTCGCCGCGCACCAGGATGCGCCCGCACGGCCCGTCGTCGCCGATGCCCACGCCGTTCGCGCCGATCTGCCGCGAACGCCAGCGCTTGTTGGCCGGCAGGTCGCCGAGGTCGGGCCGGTGGCCTTCGCGCGTGTGGATGATGTGATAGCCCAGCGGCCGCAGCGCCGCCAGCGTGCGCGCGATCGGCTCGATCGGCGCCTGCACCAGCGACAGGTCGTAGCCCATCACGTCGACATACCCGCCCTTGCCGCAGAAGTCGGTCTGCATGTCGATGACGATGAGCGCGGTGTTGTCGGGCCGCAGCGCGCCGTTGTAGGGCCATGCATAAGGCTCGGCGGCAACGTGGCGTTCGGTGGTGTTGGCGATGGTGGCGGTCATGGTCGTCATCCTGCGTAGTTGCGCTGCGGCGGCGCGAAGCCGCAACTCGTGCCGTCGGTCACCTTCACCTCGGCGCTCCACGGCAGCCTGTAGGTGCCGGCGGCCATGTCGTGCATGTAGGTGTAGGGGCAGTCCTGCGCACCGCCCTTCACCGCCACGTACCCGCGGTGATAGAGCTGGTAGATGTTGTTCTCCACGCCCCAGCCGGTGCGGGCCTCGCGCACGAGGTCGGGGCGCAGTTCGGCGGTGATGATCTCGTCCACGCGGCCGCCGCCCTCTACCAGCACCGCGCCGTCGAAGTTGCAGAACATGCCCTCGCCCATCGAGTCGAAGCTGCCGTCGCTGCCGCACAGGCACACGCTCGCGGTGTAGGCGAGGTTGCAGAAAGCGTTGGCCTGGTTGGTGATCTTCCACGCATGGCGGATGGGCGCGGTGTAGCCGGCCGTGCGCAGGATGATGTCCGCGCCCTTGTACGCGGCCTCGCGCGCCATCTCGGGGAACATGCCGTCGTGGCAGATGATGAGCGACAGCTTGCTGCCGTTGGGTCCGTCGCACACCGGAATGCCCAGGTTGCCGGGCTCCCAGGGTTCGACCGGCACCCACGGGTGCAGCTTGCGGTAGTAGAGCCTGATCTCGCCGTGGTCGTCGATGATGAGCCCGCTGTTGTACGGGTTGCCGCCGGGGTTGGCCTCCATGATGGAGAAGCAGCCCCAGATGCGGTGTTCGACGCAGGCCTGTTTGAAGGCCGCCACCTCGGGGCCGTCGAGCGTGCACATGATCTCGGGGTTGGTGTCCATCGAGAGCCCGTGCAGCGCGTACTCCGGGAACACCACGAGGTCCATGGTCGACTGGTTGCGGCGGGCCTTGCCCACCATCTCGCAGATGCGCTGCGTCTGTGCGGCGAGTTCGGCCGGCGTCTTCACGCTCGGCAGTTGCAGCTGCACCAGACCGACGACGACGCCGTGCGCCGATTTGTTGAGGCCTCCGAGACCGCTCATGAAATTCAGCTCCTTGCGGAAGAGAGTTCGCCGGGGCTGCCGACGGCCGCGCTGCCCGGCTTGCAGGTGAACACCAGGATCACCAGCGTGAGCACATAGGGCACGGTGTTGAAGAGGTGGTAGCCCCAGCCGATGCCGATGGATTGAAGCGCCGGCCCGATGGCGCCCGCGCCGCCGAAGAGCAGCGCCGCGCCTACGCAGCGCAGCGGGCTCCAGCGCGCGAAGATCACGAGCGCCACCGCGATCAGGCCCTGCCCGCTGGAGATGCCTTCGTTCCAGCTGCCCGGATAGAAAAGCGTGAGCGACGCGCCGCCGAGCCCCGCGATGAAGCCGCCCGCCGTGGTGGCCGCGATGCGCAGGCCCGAGACCGAGTAGCCGAGCGCGCGCGTGGCCTGTGCCGAATCGCCCGCCATGCGCACCAGCAGGCCGGCGCGCGTGCGCGCGAAGCCCCACCACAGCAGCACCGCGAGCGCCACGCCGATGGGCACCAGCGCATTGAGCTGCAGCGCCGAGCGCACCACCGTGTTGTCGCTCCAGAAGCCCAGCGGAATCGCGGGAATCTGCGGTGCCTGCGGCTGGATGAGCGGCTTGCCCAGATAGAACGCGAGCCCGGTGCCGAGCAGCATCAGCGCGATGCCGGTGGCCACGTCGTTCACGCGGTCGAGCGAGCACAGCAGGCCATGCAGCAATGCGAGCGCCGCGCCGGCCATCGCGCCGACCAGCACGCCGAGCCAGGCCGAATCGGTGAGGTACGCACCGCCGAAGGCCGCCATGGCCGACAGCACCAGCACGCCTTCGAGCCCGAGGTTGATGCGGCCGGATTTCTCGGTGAGGCACTCGCCCAGGCTCACGAACAGGAACGGGGCACCCACGCGCAGCGCGCCGCCGACGATGCCGGCCACCAGCGCGATCCATTGGTCGGCAGTCATTCGATGTGGCTCCTGTCGTAGTGCTTGGCCTCGGGCAGCATGCGGTCGCCGAACTTCTTCCAGTTGACCGTGCGCAGTCCCTCGCTCGCGAGGATCAGCACGAAGGCGATGCCCTGCAGCACCAGCACCGATGCATCGGGCAGGCCGAGGCGCCGCTGCAGCAGGCTGCCCGCAGCGCCGAAGCCGCCGAACAGGATCGCCACCGGCACGATGGCCACCGGGTTGTGCCGCGCGATGAACGACACCAGGATGCCAGCGTAGCCATAACCGGCGATCAGCGAGGCGTTGGCGTTGGTGTGCACCGCCGCCACCTCGACCGCGCCCGCGAGCCCCGCGCAAGCGCCGCCGAGGCCGCAAGCCGAAAGAATGAGCCGCGTGGCCGGCAGCCCCACCAGTTGCGCGGTACGCGGGTTGCCGCCCACCACGCGCACCGAGAAGCCCGAGGCCGTGGCGCGCAGCCACCAGCCGAGCCCCACGCAGGCCACGACGCCGATCACCAGGCCCCAGTGCACGTCGGAACCGCCGATGCCGCCTATCAGCAGCCCGTCGTTCAATGCATGGGTCGAAGGCTTGTTCAGGCTCGCCGGGTCGCGCAGCGGCCCCTCGACCAGGTGCTTGAAGATGCCGATGGCGATGTAGGCCAGCAGCAGGCTGCTGATGGTTTCGTTGATGCCGCGAAACTGCCGCAGCCAGCCCGCGAGAACGATCCACACCGCACCGGCGACGGCGCCCGCAATGCACACGATCACCGTGCCGGCGGCATTGGCGGGCAGCGGCACCGCATGCGCCAGCGCCGCGCAGGCCAGCCCGCCCAGCACCAGCGCGCCTTCGCCGCCGATGATGATGAGCCCCGCGCGCGCGGGCAGCGCCACGCACAGCGCGGTGAGCATCAGCGGGGCGGCGCGCTGCAGCGTGTTCTGCCACGAGAACCAGTCGCCGAACGCGCCCTTGAACAGCGTGGCCCAGACCTCCACCGGGTCGACGCCCGCGAAGGCCACCAGCAGGCCGAACACCAGCAGCGCCGCCGCGATGGCGAACACCGGCAGGGAAAACTCCTTGAGGACACTGCGCATGATGAAGTCTGCTTTCAGGTCGGGGCCGTCGCGCAACCGGCTTCGCCGGGCCGCTGACGGCGCCCCCTTGCCAAGGCGGTGGGCGAAGCGGCATGCAGTGCGCGAAGCCTGGGGGATGTCATCCGATGCTTCCGACGACGCCTTCGACGAGGTAGTTCATCTTCTCGAGCTCCAGGTCGGTCTGCTTGAGCACCTTGCCGGCCGGCACCACCACCGCGCCCTTGTTGTCCTTGATGCCGTCCTTGAAGATGTCGAAAGTGCCCGCGATCATCTTCGCCTTGATGTCGTCGGCCTGCTTCTTCGCGGCGTCGGGCACCATGGGGCCGTAGGCGGACATCTTCACGTAGCCCTCCTTCAGGCCGCCGCGCAGGAAGTTCGGATGCGGCTTGCCGGCCTGGGCGGCGTCGATGATGGTCTTGTAGGCGGTGAGCCAGTTCCACTCGGCGCCGGTGAGGTACGCATTGGGCGCCAGCTTGGCCTGGCTCGCGTGGTAGCCGCAGACCATCTTGCCGCGCTTGGCCGCCGTCTCGACCACCACCTTGGGGCCGTCCACATGCATCGTGAACACGTCGCAGCCCTGGTCGGCCAGGCTGTTGGTGGCTTCGGCTTCCTTCACGGCCATCGACCAGTCGCCCGTGAAGATCACGCTGCAGGTGATGTTCGGCTTGACCGAGCGCGCGCCCAGCGTGAAGGCGTTGATGTTGCGCAGCACCTGCGGAATGGGCTTGGCCGCGACGAAGGCGATCTTGTTGCTCTTGGTCATGTGCGCGGCGATCACGCCGTTCAGGAACTGGCACTCGTCGATGTAGCCGAAGAAGCTGCCCACGTTCTTCGGGTGCTTGCCTTCGGTCCAGAGGCCGCCGCAGTGCGAGAAGCGCACGTCGGGGTTCTTGGGCGCCACCGCGAGGATGTGCGGGTCGAAGTAGCCGAACGACGTGGGGAACAGCAGCTTGGCGCCATCCTGCGAAATCATGCCGGCCATGGTCTTCTGCACGGCGGCGGTCTCGGGCACGTTCTCTTCTTCCACCACCTTGATGCCGGGCATCTTCTTCACTTCGGCGGCTGCCTGCGCGTGGGCCTGGTTGTAGCCGTAGTCGTCGCGCGCGCCGACGTAGATCACGCCGACGGTGAGCGGCTTGGCCTGTGCGCCGGCAAGGGCGCTCCAGCTTCCGAGCGATCCGGCGGCGCCCAGCGCGGCCAGGGTCTTGAGGGAATCGCGGCGATTGAGAGGGCTGGTCATGACGTACTCCGTTGCTGGAAAACAGGTTGAAGAATCAAAGGAAAAAAGAAGTGCCTGGGGGGTCTCAGCCCAGCAGGCTGACGTGGGCCGAGACCACGCGCCAGCCCTCGGGCGTGCGCATCCAGGTCTGGCTCTGGCGGCCGGTGCGCTCGGCGCCTTCGCGGCGGAACTCGCAGTTCGCGGTGGCGAAGTCGCGCCCGTAGGTGGTGATGACGGTGACGAGCAGTTCGCGCGCAAGGCCCTGCGAGGGTCGCGACGCGCGAAAAGCCCGGATCTCGTCGTAGCCGTAGAGGTTTTCGGTGGCGCCGTAGCGCAGCGTGGTCGGGCTGTTCCAGAACAGTTCGTCGAGCACCTCGACCTTGTTGTTCACCAGCGCGTCCTCGTAGCGGGCGAAGGCGGCCTGCACCTCGGCGAGCACGTCGGGCAGGTTGATGTCGCTTGCGTTCATGCGGGTGTCTTCTCCACATTCAGTGCGGCGACGGGCGCATGCGCCACGCCTGCGGCTTCGAGTGCCGCGGCCACGCGCAGCACGAGGTCTTCGCGCCAGGGCGCGGCGATCACCTGCACGCCGATCGGCAGGTCGGGAAGATCCGGCAGGTTGGCGTGCGCGCTCCATACCGGCACCGCGCACACCGGCAGGCCGATGCATGAGAAGGGCTGGGTCAGCAGCCCCATGTTGGGCCGCACCGGCAGCACCTGGCCGTTGACCTCGAAGGTCTCCGCGCCGATCGGCGTGGCCGCGCTGGGCGTGGCCGGTGCCAGCAGGATGTCGTAGCGGGCGAACAGGCGCGCCACCGCCTCGGCATACACCCGGCGCACGCGCTGCGCGCGCGCCACCCAGGCGGCAGGCAGCAGCGCACCGGCCAGGAAGCGGTCGCGCGACAGCGGCTCGAAGTCGTGCGCGCGGCGGCGCAGGTCGTCCAGGTGCAGCGCGGCGCCTTCGGCGTTGGTGATGAGGAAGGCGGCGGCGCGCCCGGCCTCCACCAGCGGCAGTTCGACGCTGGCCCGCGAGACGCCCGAGCCCAGCGCATCGGCGACCAGATCGACGGCGGCCAGCGCCTGGGCGCCGGCGCGCTGGTGAAAGTAGCCGCCGAGCACGCCGATGCGCAGGCCCCGCGCGCCCTGCGCCAGCACGCCAGACACCGGTTCGACGGCCCGCTGGGCGCAGCCGGGGTCGTGCGGGTGGCCCGCGTCCTCGGGTCCCTGCAGCGCGTCGTAGACCAGCGCCAAATCGCGCGCCGAACGGGCGAAGGGGCCGAGATGGTCCAGGCTGGACACGAACGGAAAGCTCCCGGTGCGCGGCAGCCGCCCGAAGGTGGGCTTCAGGCCGAACACGCCGCACAGCGACGCGGGCACGCGGATCGAGCCGTTGGTGTCGGAGCCCAGCGTGAGCGGCACCTGCCCCGCGGCCACCGCGGCGCCCGAGCCGCCCGACGAACCGCCCGCGATGCGCGTGAGGTCGTGCGGGTTGCGCGTGGGGCCTTCATGGCTGTTCTCGGTGGTGAAGCCGTAGGCGTACTCGTCCATGTTGAGCGCGCCCACCAGCACGGCCCCCGCGCGCTCCAGCCGCCGCACCAGCGCTGCGTCTGCGCGTGCGGGCGCGGTCTGGTGCTCGATCTTCGAGCCAGCGAGCGTGGGCAGGCCGGCGATGTCGAACAGGTTCTTCACCGCGAAGGGCACGCCGAGCAGCGGCAGTTCGCGGGTGCGCGCGCCGTTCGACGACGCCAGCGAGGCATCGACCTGCGCCGCGCGGCGCAACGCGCGCTCGGCCAGCACGGCGGTGAAGGCGTTGACCCGGCCATCGGTGGCGTCCACGCGCTCGAGGCTGGCCTGCACCAGCGCGGTGGCGCTCGCGGCGCCGGAGCGCACCGCTTCGGCCATGGCCGTCGCGTCGCGCCCGAGCAGATCCGCCGCGCTCATGCTTCCTTCTCCTCTGGCTCCACCGGCGAGAAATGCACCGCCGGCTCGGCCGACATGGGCAGCGGCACCGACTCCACCACCGCGGCGAACTCGGCCGCGAGCGCGAAATAACGCAGCACGCCGGGGCGGTGCGCGGGCGACAGGGGCAAGGCGAGCGCCGCGGCGGCGGCGTCGACGTAGCTTTCGATCTGCGTGGGTGTCATGGTCGGCTCCTTGTGTCGATGCCCTAGCGGCGGACTTCGCGCTGGAAGATGTCGAGGCTGAGCTTCTTCATGGCCACGAAGCTCTCGGTGCTCAGCGTCTCCACGGTGCGCGGGCGGGCATCGCCATAACGCAAGATCTCGGCCACCCGGGTGGGCCGCTTGGTCAGCAGCAGCACCTCGTCGGCCAGGTACACCGCCTCTTCGAGGTCGTGCGACACCAGCAGCATGGTGGTGCCGGTCTGCATGAACACCTCCTGCAGCTTCTCGCGGATGAAAAGCGTCATCTCGAAGTCCAGCGCCGAGAAAGGCTCGTCGAGGAACAGCACCTCCGGGTTGGGCGCGAGCGCACGCATGATCGACGCGGTCTGCTGCTGGCCGCCCGAGAGTTCGTACGGAAAGCGCTTGAGGTCGAACTTCACGTCGAAGGAAGCCACCAGCTCTTCCATGCGCCGGTCGACCTCGGCCTTGCTGCGCCCTTCGAGCTTCAGCGGGTAGGCGATGTTGTCGATGGTGCGCATCCACGGGAACATCGCCTCGCGGTAGTTCTGGAACACGTAGCCGATCTTGGTGTCCTTGCGCTGCTTCCCGTCGAACAGGATCTCGCCCGAATCGATGGGAATGAGCCCCGCGATCATGTTGATGAGCGTGGACTTGCCGCAGCCGTTGGGCCCGAACACCGACACGATGGCGTGCTTGGGAATGTCGAGGTCGAAGTTCTCGTACAGCGGCCAGCCCGCGAAGTACTTGGTGAGGCCGCGGATGGTGATGTGCGTGCCGGCCGGGCCGGGCCTGAAGGCCGGCCTGGGCACGTCGGCATACACCGGGCCGTTGATGACGATGTCCTGCGTGACTTTCATCTTCCGCTCCAGTGCACGATGCGGCGTTCTGCAATCAGGAAGAGGATGTTGAGCGCGTAACCCAGCGCACCCGCCGCAAGAATCGCCGCGTACATGCTCTTCACGTTGAGCACCTGCTGCGCGTCGATGATGCGGTGGCCGAGCCCCGTGTCGGAGCCGATGAACATCTCGGCCACGATGACGATCACCAGCGCCATCGACACCGCCGAGCGCAGGCCGACGAAGCTGGGCTGCAGGCTTTCCCACACCAGCACGTCCTTGAAGATCTGCCAGCGCGAGGCGCCCATGACGCGCGCCGCCATCACGCGCTGCTTGCGTGCGTTGATGACGCCGTAGGCGCTGTTGAACACCACGATGAGCAGCGCGCCGAAGGCCGCGATGGCCACCTTGTTGACGTCGCTCACGCCGAAGATCAGCAGGAACAGCGGAATCAGCGCGGACGACGGCGTGGAGCGGAAGAAGTCGATCAGGAACTCCACGCTGCGGTACGCCTTCTCGTTGCTGCCCAGCAGCACGCCCAGCGGCACCCCGATGGCCGCCGCGATGACGAAGGCCTGCACGGTGCGCCACACGGTCATGGCGAAGTCGGTGAGCAGCGGACCGCCGGCCAGGCCGGTGATGAGCGCGGCGATGGTGTCGGCGGGCGTGGGCAGCAATATCGGCTTGATGAAGCCCAGCCGCACCACCAGGTCCCACGCGATGAACAGCACCACCGGGCCGATGAAGGGCAGCATGCGGTCGCGCAGCGGCGGCTTCGGTGCGGCGGTGGCGGCACTGGCCGGCGGGGTCCACGGCGCGGCCGTGGTGACGTTGGCTTCACCCATTGGAAACTCCTTCAGGATTGCTTTTTCGGGAACACCGAGGAACCGGCTTTGCCGGGCCTCAGGTGTTGCCCCCGGTAGGGGGTTGACGAAGCGACACGAAGTGCGCGAAGGCTGGGGGCGAGCCTCATGTCAGGCCTTGTAGAGCAGCGCGTCCACCGGCACCTTCTTCTCGAAGATGCCTTTCTCGGTGAACAGGTCGTAGAACTTCTGGAAGTACGCGACGTCGCTGGGCTTGAACTCGTTGTAGAGCATGTAAGACGCGAGCGGCACCTCGGCCGTGAGCTTGCCTTCGATGGCGGTGTAGCCCTTCATGAACTGGCGCGCCTCGTCGGGCTTGGTGCGCACCAGGTCCACGCCGCGCGCATAGGCGGCGATGTACTTCTTCGCGATCTCCGGGTTCTTCTTGATGAACTCGGTGGTCAGGCTGGCTGCGCCGCCGTGCCAGGGCGCCATCGGGTCGCCGAGGATGTACCTGGCAACCACGCCGGCCTCGATGACGCGCGTGGTGCCGTTCATGCGGCCCACGGTGCCGGTGGGCTCCAGCGTGTAGCAGGCGTCGACCTGGCCCGCGACCAGTGCGGCCACGTGCTGGCCGATGGGCAGCTCGCTCACGGTCGCGCCCTTGGCGCCCGCGCGCTCCAGCATGGTCTTGCACAGCGTGACGTTCTGGATGCCGGGGCCCGAGGCGACCTTCTTGCCGGCCAACTCGGCCATGGCCTTGATGGGGCTGTCCTTGGCGACGATGAATTCGTCGAGCACGTATTTCGCGTTGCTCGGGTTGGTGCAGAAGATCTTGAACAGGCCCGGCTGCGCGATCTCGCCGATGGCGAGGTTGGCCGAGCCGGTGCCGTTGGCGCTGCCGTCGCAGCGGCCGGCGAGCATGCCTTCCATCACCTGCTGCGCGCCGGCGAACTTGAGCGGCTCGACGTCGAGGCCGGCTTCCTTGAAGTAGCCCTTGTCGACCGCCGCGAAGAACGGCAGGCCGGCGGCCACGGGCCAGAAGCCGATGCGCAGCTTTGCCGCAGCCTGCGCACGCACGATGGCGGGCGCGGCCAGCACGGCTAGTCCGGCGGCGCCGGCCTGCAGCAACTGGCGGCGGCTGCCGCGGTTCGACGCGGGAGGTTTTTCTTGGTTGCTCATCGGAACTCCTGATCAGTTGGAACTCGGGGTGGCGCGGCTCGCGACGTATGCGCGCCAGCCGCCATGGAGGGTCACGTCCTGCGCGCCGGCCAGGGCATGGCCCTCGCAGATGAAGCCTTTGACCCAGCTGCCGTCGGCCAGCTGGACGCTGCCCAGGCCCAGGGGCGGCGGAATGAGGGCGAGAAAGCTGCCGACCTGCGCCAGGGGCACGGCCCACACTTCGAGCGCGATGGCGGCGCCGCCCGCATCGCCTTCGGCCACGCGCTGCAGGCCGGGCTTGGGCGGCACGGTGCCCGGCAGCGCGTAGAGGCGGTAGAAGGGCGAGGTCGTCGTGGCACGCAGCAGCGTGGCTCCACGTTCAGCGAGCTGGCTGTTGAGCGGCATGCCCGAGAGATGCGCGCCGACCACGGCGATGGACAGGGTGTCCGCGCCTGGCGCGGCAAGGCCGGGAATGGCGCGCGGCGCGGGCAGCGGCTCGCCGGTCGCGCCTTGCGCGAGCCCGGTGGCGTGGTGGTAGCGCTGGCCCAGGTCGGCCAGCGCGAGGTCGCTGCCGCAGGGGCCGATCAGCGTGATGCCGAAGGGCAGGCCGTCCGCGCGCAGGCTGCTGGGCACGGAGAGCGCGGCGTAGTCGAGCAGGTTGACGAAGTTGGTGTACGCGCCGAGGTTGCGGTTGAGCGCCACCGGGTCGGCGCGCATCTGCTCGCGGGTGTAGTGCGTGGGCGCGGTGGGCACGAGCAGCACGTCGATGTCGCGCCACATCGGCTCGACCTGCTGCGCGATGGCGCGCAGCCGTGCCTGGGCCTCGAACACGTCGGCGGCGCCGTAGTTGCGCCCGCTCGCGAGGATGCCGCGCACGGGCTCGATCACCTCGTCGCCGTGCGCATCGAAGAACTCGCGCACCGCGGCGTAGCGCTCGGCGACCAGCGCGCTTTCATAGAGCAGCGCGGCGGCCTCGGCGAGCGGGGCATAGGAAATGGTGACGGGCGAGCCGCCCATGGCCAGCAGCCGCGCGGTCGCCTCGTTGAACGCCCGTTCGGCGGCGGTGTCGCCGAAGAAGCTCAGCCTGTCGGGCACGCCGAAGCGGAAATGCGCGGGCAGCGGCTTGCGGCTCAGGGGAATGTCGCGGGAGTAAGGGTCGCGCGCGTCGTGGCCCGCGGCTGCCAGCAGCACGTCGACCGCCGTGGCGACGGTGCGCGCGAAAACGGAGACGCAGTCGGCGCTCTGCGCCGCGGGGACCACGCCGAAGGTGCTCAGCAGGCCGCGCGAAGGCTTGAGGCCGACGATGTTGTTGAGCCCGGCCGGCACGCGGCCCGAGCCCGCGGTGTCGGTGCCCAGCGCGAAGTCGACCTCGCCGGTTGCCACCACATAGGCCGAACCCGAGCTGGAGCCGCCCGAAACGTAACGCGCGTCGAAGGCGTTGGGCACCTCGCCGTACGGCGAGCGCGTGCCGTTCAGGCCGCAGGCGAACTGGTCGAGGTTGGTCTTGCCGGCCAGCGATGCACCGGCTTCGAGCAGGCGCTGCACCACGGCCGCGTGGACCGTGGGGAGCCGGTCGAAGGCCGGGCAGGCGGCCGTGGTGGGCACGGCGGCCACGTCGATGTTGTCCTTGACCGCGAAGCGCAGTCCGGCGAGCGGCAGGGCGAAGTCCAGGGCCTTGCCGGCCGCCGCATCCACCACGGGCGCGGCGAATTTCGCGATCCAGGCGGCGTCGGGCGACCCGCTTTCCCGGTTTTCTTCATGCACCATCATTAGGCATCCAAACATGTGTACAAGTTGAGATGCAAACGGCGTGCCAGCGGCTGCCGAGGTCGCGCAGCCCGCTCGATAGGTATCAGCCGTTGGATGTCATGTCGTGAAACACCGCGGAACCGGCTTCGCCGGGCCGCAGGTGTTGCCCCCTGCAAGGGGGTTGGCGCAGCGACACGAAGTGCGCGAAGCCTGGGGGTGAGCTATTTCCTTGCGTCGCGGTAGAGCTTCTCGACCTTCGGCAGGCTGGCTTCCAGCTTCGTGATGCGGTCCGGCCCGCTCGGGTGCGTGGAAAGGAAGTTCAGGCTTCCCTGGTTCTTCGACGCCGCGGCCATCTTCTGCCACAGCGACACCGAAGCCTTCGGGTCGTAGCCTGCACGCGCCGCGAGTTCCAGCCCCACGAGGTCGGCCTCGGTCTCGTCGCTGCGGCTGAACTTGAGGGTGATGAGCTGCGTGCCCGCGCGCGCCGCCAGGTCGCCCACCTGGCCCCAGCCGAGCATCTGCGCACCCAGCGAGAGCACCGCGCCGGTGCCCGCGCTCTTGGCCATGCGGGCGCGCGCGTGTTCGCGCAGCGCGTGGGCCATTTCGTGGCCCATGACCATCGCGACCTCGTCATCCGTGAGCTTGAGCTGGTCGAGGATGCCGGTGAAGAAGGCGATCTTGCCGCCGGGCATGCAGAAGGCATTGATCTGCTTGCTGCCGATCAGGTTGACCTCCCACTTCCAGCTGCGGGCGCGCGAGTTCCACGGCGTGGCAAACGGAATCAGGCGGGTCGCGATGGCGCGCAGGCGCTGCAGCTGCGGGTTGTTGTCGCCGGCGAGCGCGCCCTTGGCGCGGGCCTGTTCGAGCAGCTGGCCGTATTGCTGCACCCCGGCCGCCTCGATCTTGTCGGCGGGCACGAGGTTGCGCGCCACCGATGCCTTGCCCACGTCGACCTGCGCCAGCGCCGGGCCGCCCAGCGCCGCGCCGGCGGCGGCCAGCAGGAAGGCGCGCCGGGGATTCCAGGGCGACGCCGCGGAAGGAAGGGCGGAGACGGCGGCGGTGCCGGAGGAAGAGCGCTCGCATCGTATGCACATAGGGGCCGGATCATAGGAACAAATGAAGACAAAGGGGCCGCCCGAGGGCCCGCGCCGCTCATGGACAATCCGGGCACATGTCCGCCTCGCCTGCCGAAACCCCCACCCCCCCTTCCCCGCCCTGGCGCGACGCCCTCAAGGTCTACCTGGAGCCCGCCACGCTGCGCATGCTGGCGCTCGGCTTCTCGGCCGGGCTGCCGCTGCTGCTGGTGCTGGGCACGCTGAGCTTTCGCCTGCGCGAGGCCGGCATCGACCGCACCACCATCGGCTACCTGAGCTGGGTCGGGCTGGCCTACGGCTTCAAGTGGGTCTGGGCGCCGCTGGTCGACCGGCTGCCGCTGCCGCCGCTGACCACGCTGCTGGGGCGCCGGCGCGGCTGGCTGCTGCTGGCGCAGGGGCTGGTCATCACGGGGCTGGTGGGCATGGCCATGAACGACCCGCGCCTGGGCCTGACGCCGCTGATCTGGTGCGCGCTGCTGGTGGCCTTCGGCTCGGCCACGCAGGACATCGCGCTCGACGCCTTCCGCATCGAATCGGCCGAGCCGCGCAAGCAGGCCGCGATGGCCGCCGCCTACCAGACGGGCTACCGCCTGGCGATGATCTGGGCCGGTGCCGGGGTGCTGTGGGTCGCGGCCTGGGCCGAGGTGGCGCCCGCGGTGGCCGCCACCGGCGCGGCCGCCTACCAGGACGGCGCCTGGAAGACCGCCTACCTGGTGATGGCGGCTTCGATGGCGATCGGCGTGTTCACGGTGCTGCTGTCGCCCGAGCCGGTGCCGCGCCTGCTGCCCAAGGCCCGCAACGCGGCCGAGTGGCTGCGCAGCGCGCTGATCGAGCCCTTTGCCGATTTCATCGGCCGCTACAAATGGCACGCGGTGCTGATCCTTTCGCTGATCGCCGTCTACCGCATCAGCGACGTGGTGATGGGCATCATGGCCAACCCGTTCTACGTGGACATGGGCTTCACCAAGGACGAGGTGGCCACGGTCAGCAAGATCTACGGCGTGGTCATGACGCTGGTGGGCGCCTTCGTGGGCGGCGTGCTGTCGATGCGCCTGGGCGTGATGCGGGTGCTGATGATGGGCGCCGTGCTCAGCGCCGCGAGCAACCTGCTCTACGCCTGGCTGGCGACGCGCGGGCACGACACCACGGCGCTGATCGCGGTGGTGTCGGCCGACAACCTGGCCGGCGGCATCGCCTCGGCGGCCTTCATCGCCTATCTGTCGAGCCTCACCAACATCAGCTATTCGGCCACGCAATACGCGCTGTTCAGCTCCCTCATGCTGCTGCTGCCGAAATTCATCGCCGGCTATTCGGGTGCCTTCGTCGACGCCTACGGCTACAGCAACTTCTTCGTCGCCACCGCGCTGCTGGGCGTGCCGGTGCTGGTGCTGGTGGCGCTGGCCTCGCGGCTCACGATCATCACGAGCCCCACGGAGCGTCAATAGGGCCCGGGCCTTATAGGAATCCGCCGACGCGCCACGGCGCCTGCTACTGTTAGGCTGTTCCACGTTTACATTCGCCTTTTCCCTTGGTTGTTTCCAGTTGTCAGCAAGCCCGCAAAAGATCGTGCCGTCCCGAATCCCCCCTCTTCAAATCAGCGCCTACACGGCGACCTCGGCCGTCGGCGTCGGCAAGGAAGCGCTCGCTGACGCGCTGGCGCAGTCGCGCAGCGGCCTGCGCGCCAACGACTTCGGCGACGACCCGCTGCCCACGTGGATCGGCCGCGTCGACGGCCTGGAAGAAGTCCGCCTGCCCGAGTCGCTCGCCCATTGGGACTGCCGCAACAACCGGCTCGCCTGGCTGGGCCTGCATGCCGACGGCTTCATCGAGGCGGTGGCGGCTGCGCGCGAAAAGTACGGCGCGTCGCGCGTCGCGCTGATCCTGGGCACCTCGACCGCGAGCATCGGCGAGACCGAGCTGGCCTACACCCAGCTCGACGCCGAAGGCATGTTCCCGCCCGACCAGCGCCGCAGCGCGGTGCACACGCCGCATTCGATGGCCCTGTTCGTGCAGGAGGTGCTGGGCATCAGCGGCCCGAGCGAAACCATTTCCACCGCCTGCTCTTCGAGCGCCAAGGTGTTCGCCTCGGCCGAGCGGATGATCCGCCTGGGCCTGGCCGACGCGGCCGTGGTCGGCGGCGCGGACACGCTGTGCGGCAGCGTGCTGTTCGGCTTCAATTCGCTCGAACTGGTGTCGAGCGAACCGTGCCGGCCCTTCGACGCCGGCCGCAAGGGCATCAGCCTGGGCGAGGCCGCGGGCTTCGCGCTGGTGGAACGCGTGCAGGCGGGCGCCGATGCGTCCCCGCTGCACCTGCTGGGCTACGGCGAGGCGAGCGACGCGCACCACATGTCCACCCCGCACCCCGAGGGCCTGGGCGCCGAGCGCGCGCTCGACGAGGCGCTGGCGCGCGCCGGCCTCGCGCCCGAGACCATCGACTACATCAACATGCACGGCACCGCGAGCCAGAAGAACGACGAGGTCGAGGGCGCGCTGGTGGCGCGCCGCTTCCCGGCCGGCACGCACGCCAGCTCGACCAAGGGCTTCATGGGCCACACGCTGGGCGCGGCGGGCATCGTCGAGGCCGTCATCAGCCTGCTGGCGATCGAGCGCGGCCTGAAGCCGGGCACGGTCAACACCCGCACGCTGGACGAGGGCTTCGGTCCGCAGATCAAGCTCGAGCCGGCGCACGGCGAGGTGCGCTACGCGCTGTCCAACTCCTTCGGCTTCGGCGGCAACAACTGCTCGCTGGTGTTCGGCAAGGCGGCGGCAGCATGAGCACGAGCACGACCGCCACCATGCCGCCGACCCTGTACATCGAAGGCCCCGCCTTCTGGACCCCCACCCTGCCCGGCTGGGATGCCGCGCGCGCCGCTTTCCGCGGCGAAGGCGCGCTGGCCGACCCGCCCGCCAAGCGCCCCGCGCCGCAGGTGCTGGCGCCGGCCGAACGGCGCCGCGCGCCCGACACGGTGGCGCTGGCCCTCGAAGTGGCCGCCGCCGCCATGGCCGGCGCGGGCCGCAACGCGGCCGACGTGCCCTGCGTGTTCACCTCGGCGCACGGCGACCTGTCGATCAACGACTACATGTGCGGCACGCTGGCCTCCGACCCCAAGATGCTGTCGCCCACCAAGTTCCACAACTCGGTGCACAACGCGGCCGTGGGCTACTGGACCATCGGCACCGGCTGCATGGCGGCGAGCAACGCGGTGTCGGCCTTCGAACACAGCTTCGCCTCGGGCCTGCTCGAGGCGGCGGTGCAATGCGCGGCCGACCAGGAGCCGGTGCTGCTGGTGGGCTACGACACGCCCACCGTCGGCGCGCTCACCTCGGTGACCGACAGCCGCGGCCTGCTGGCGGTGGCGCTGGTGCTGGCGCCCGCGCCCAGCGAGCGCACGGTGGCGGTGCTGCAGTGGTCGCTGGACGGCAGCGCCACGCAGGCCACACCGCCGCAGTCGGACGCGGCGAAATCGCTGGCCGGCATCAACCCGATGGCCGACGCGCTGACCCTCTTCGAATCGCTGGCACGGCTGGACGCGGGCACGCCCGCTCCGGTGGCGCTGCCGCTGTCCCCCACCCTTTCACTTCGGCTGCAGCTGCAGCCCATCGACCGGAGCTGACCATGACCGACACTGCGCCCGACACTTTTGACGCAGTGATCATGGGGGGCGGGCTCGCGGGCCTCACGCTGGCGCTGCAGCTGCGCCAGCGCTTTGCCGACCTGCGCGTGCTGGTGCTGGAGCGCCGCGCGCACCCGGTGCCGCACGCGGCGCACAAGGTGGGCGAGTCGTCGGTGGAGATCGGCGCGCACTACTTCGACACGGTGCTCGGCCTGAAGGCCCACATGGACGCCGAGCAGCTGCGCAAGTTCGGCTTTCGCTTCTTCTTCAGCGAGGGCCGCAGCGACATCGACAAGGTGACCGAGATCGGCGCGAGCCGCTATCTGTCGGTGCCCAGCTACCAGATCGACCGCGGCATCTTCGAGAACTTCCTGGCCGAGGAGGCCGTGCGGCGCGGGGTGCAATTCGTGGACGGCGCGCTGGTGCGGCGCATCACGCTGGCCGACGACCCGGCCACGCCGCACAGCATCGAATGGACCCGCGGCGAGCACACGCACCACGCGCAGGCCCGCTGGGTGATCGACGCCTGCGGGCGCGCCGGCATGCTCAAGCGCAAGCTGGGCCTGGCCGAGTCGAACGCGCACGACGTCAACGCGGTGTGGTTTCGCATCGGCGAGCGCATCGCCATCGACGAATGGAGCGGCGACGAAGCCTGGCGCACGCGCTGCGACCCGCAGGCGCGCTGGCTGTCGACCAACCACCTGGTGGGCGCGGGCTACTGGGCCTGGCTGATCCCGCTGGCCTCGGGCTCGCACTCGGTGGGCATCGTGGCCGACCCGAAGCTGCACCCGCTGGACACCATCGACACCTTCGACAAGGCGATGGCGTGGTTCGCCACCTACCAGCCGCGGCTGTTCGAGGCGCTGGACGGCAAGCGCCACCTGCTGCAGGACTTCGCCTTCCTCAAGCACTTCTCGCACGGCTGCAAGCAGGTGTTCTCGGGGCGCCAGCGCTGGGCAATGACCGGCGAGGCGGGGCTGTTCCTCGACCCGTTCTATTCGCCGGGCAGCGACTTCATCGCCATCGGCAACACCTACATCACCGACCTGATCGCGCAGGACCGCGCGGGCCGCCCGATCGACAAGCGCGCGCAGCTGTACGACCAGCTCTACCACTCGTTCTACGAAAGCACGCTGGCGCTCTACCAGGACCAGTACCCGCTGTTCGGCGACCCCGAGGTGCTGCCGGTGAAGGTGATCTGGGACTACGCCTACTACTGGGGCGTGCTGTCGCAGATCTTCTTCCAGCACCGCCTGACCGACCTGCACGCGCTGGGCAGCCTGAAAGCCGAGCTGCAGCATTGCCAGCGGCTGAACCTCGAGGTGCAGGCGCTGATGCGCCGCTGGTCGGCAAGCAGCCGGCGCGCCAACCCGGCCGTGATGCTCGACCAGGCCGCGATGCCGTGGTTCGCCGAGCTCAACCGCAGCCTGCGCGACACGCTGGACGACGCGGCCTTCCGCGCGCGCATCCGCGCCTCCACCGCGCAGCTGCGGCAGCTGGCCGGCGAGGTGCTGGCGCGCGCGCGCGCCGCCGACCCCGGCGTGGACGCCGGCGCCCTGCCCGCGCTGCTGGAGGAGAACCTCGGCCTCCCTCCCGTGAGCGCCGACGCCGCCGCCATGCTTTTCGAAGCCGATACGGTTGACGCCGCCGGCTGAGGTTTACCCAACTTTACGGAGCGTTCAAGCCTGCTTGCCGCCCGTGGACGACCATGAAGCGCATGAGCACCCCCCAACTCCTGATGATCGAAGACGACACCCGCCTGGCACACATGGTGGGCGAATACCTGACGCAGTCGGGTTTCGGCTTCAACCACGCAGGCGACGGCGCCACGGGCCTGGAGCAGTTGCAGCAGCACGCGCCCGACCTCGTGATCCTCGACCTGATGCTGCCCGACACCGACGGCCTGGAGGTCTGCCGCCGCATCCGCGCGCTGCCCGGGCCCATCTCCAAGGTGTCGGTGCTGATGCTGACGGCCAAGGGCGACCCCATGGACCGCATCATCGGCCTGGAGATCGGCGCCGACGACTACCTGCCCAAGCCCTTCGAGCCGCGCGAGCTGCTGGCGCGCATCCGCGCGGTGCTGCGCCGGCGCAGCGAGAACGCCACCGAGGCCGAGGTGTCCACCGTGATGCGCTTCGGCACGCTGGAAATCGACCGCAACGCGCGCACCGTGTCGGTGGCCGGCGCGCTGGCCGACCTCACCTCTTACCAGTTCGACCTGCTGGTGGCCATGGCCGAGCGCGCAGGCCGCGTGCTCACGCGCGACCAGATCATGGAAGCCGTGCGCGGCCGCGAGCTGGAAGCCTTCGACCGTTCCATCGACGTGCACATGGGCCGCATCCGCGCGGCCATCGAGGTCGATGCCAAGAACCCGAAGCGCATCCTCACTGTGCGCGGCGTGGGCTACGTATTCGCCAAGCAGCAAGACTGAGCGGCAATAGATGCTGCGCAGCCTTTATTCCCGCCACCTCTACGTGCGCATATGGCTCGCGGTGGTGGGCGGCGTCGTCATCCTCACGCTGATGGCCAACTGGATCGTGCGCGAAGCGGCACAGGCCGAGCGCGAACGGCTGGCACCCGTGCCGCGCGAAGTGATCGTGCTCGACGCGCAGGACCGGAAGATCGGCACCGGCACCGCGCTGCGCGTGCCGGGCCAGGGTTTGGAGTTCGACGTGACGCTCAGCGACGGCAAGGACATCACGCTGCGCGTGGCGCCGCGCGAGCGGCCGACGGGCGCATCCGGCTTCGCGCCGTGGCGCACGCCCTTCGGGCTGGGCTGGATGATCGCGCTGGTGGGGGTGGCGGTGGCGCTGGGCGTCTACCCGATCGTGCGGCGCATCACGCAGCGGCTGGAATCGCTGCAGCGCGGCGTGCAGCGGTGGGGTGAAGGCGATCTCTCGGTGCGTGTGACCGAAGAAGGGCAGGACGAAGTGGCTGATCTCTCCAAACGATTCAACGCGTCGGCCGAGCGCATCGAACAGCTGGTGCGTTCGCACAAGTCGCTGCTGGCCAACGCCTCGCACGAGCTGCGTTCGCCGCTCACCCGCATCCGCATGGGCCTGGAGCTGATGGGCGAGCGCCCGAGCGCCACGGCGCGCGAGGAGATCTCGCGCAACATCGGCGAGCTCGACCAGCTCATCGACGAGATCCTGCTGGCCAGCAGGCTCGACGCCAGCGAGGCCGACATGGGCACCATCGAGCCGGTGGACCTGACCGGCCTGGCGGCCGAGGAATGCGCGCAGGTGAATGCCGAGCTCGACCTGGCCGAAGGCACCGACAACGCGAACCTGACGGTGCCGGGCGTGTCGCGCCTGCTGCGCCGCGCCATCCGCAACCTGCTGGAAAACGCCCGCCGTTACGGCGCCGGCGAAATCGCGGTGGAGCTGGGCAGCGCCGACGGCTTTGCCACGGTGCGCGTCAACGACCGCGGCCCGGGCGTGCCGGCCGCGCTGCGCGAACGCATCTTCGAGCCCTTCTACCGGCTGCCCGGCGCCAGCGAGCGCAACGGCGGCGTCGGGCTGGGGCTGTCGCTGGTGAAGTCGATCGCCGAGCGGCACGGCGGCACGGTGCGCTGCGAAGACCGCCCGGGCGGCGGCGCGAGCTTCGTCATCCGCCTGCCCACCACAGCGCGCGGGCACTGAATCCATTGAGCCCGGCACGGCCGGGGCGAAGTCAGGCTCGGCTGGCGGGGGCCACCTAAAATCCCGCCCCTATGCAGAGATCGCACATCGTTCGGCCCGCGGCCATGTTCTGGGGGCTGGTGGTGTTCATGCCGGTCGGCGTCACCTATCTATCGGCCTTGCTGCTGCTCGCCACCATGCTGGTGGCCGGCGGAGGGCGGGAGCGCCTGGCGCGGCTTCGCGCCAATCCGCTGTGGTGGCCGGTCATGGCCTACCTGGCCTGGATGCTGATCGTGCTGGCCATCAGGCCGCACTACCCCGAAACACCCTCCAACCTGTTCCACGGGCTGCGCATCGGCGTGACGATGCTGATGGCCATGGCGCTCACGCGCGAGGAAGCCCTCTGGGCGCTGCGCGGCTTCCTGCTGATCGCGGCGCTCAACGTGCTGCTGGTCATCTTCTTCTATGCGGTGGGCGGCTTCCACATCTGGTTGCCGCTGCGCGCGGTGGTCATGGAAGTGGGCAACAAGTCGATCAGCAACGCGCTGCTGTTCAGCGTGGTGGCCTCCACGGCGGCGGTCTGGGGCATCGCGCAGATCGCGGCGCACCGGCCGCTGCGCGCCATTCCCGCGTTCGTGCTGGTGCTCGGGCTGGGGCTGGTGGTGGCCTTGCCGCTGACCTCGCGCACCTCGGTGCTCGCGCTGCTGCTGGTGATTCCGGCGGTGTGCGTCCACCAGTGGCGCAACCACCTGAAGATGCTGGTGGGCGCGCTGGTGCTCGGCACCGTGGTGCTCGGCGCCGGGCTCTACCAGCTGCCGCAGCTGCAGAAGAAGGTCGAGACCGGCGTGCAGGAACTCGAAGAGGCGCAGGCCGGCGCCGTCTTCAAGGGCAGCTGGGTCATCCGCTACTACATGTACCGGGACACCGGCCTCATGATCGCCGACCGCCCGCTCGCGGGCTGGGGCATCGGCGGCTGGACCGAGCAGTGGCACAAGCGCGGCCCCGCGCTCTTCGCCGATTCGAACATGCCGCACAACGACTTCCTCTGGGTGGGCGCGCAAGGCGGCGTGCCCGCGCTGCTGAGCCTGCTGGTCATCATGATGGCGGCCGTGTGGCAGGCGTGGAAACGGCCGGACATGGCCGGCCGCTACGCGCTGGGCGCCACGCTCATCGCGCTGATCGCGTCGAGCGTCAACTCGGCGCTGCGCGACGCGCAGATCGGCCTGGCGCTGCTGTGGATCGCGATGGTCTACCTGCGGCTTGCGCAGGAAAGGCAGGACCCGGATCCGTGGCGCGGCTTGCTGCCCTGGCGCCGCGAGAAAGAAACCGCCCCTCAGGCTGGCTGAAGAGCGGCGGTGCAGGCCCGGCTCAGTGCCGCGCCGACACCGTTTCGCCGGCTTTCAGGCGATACACCGTGCCGCAGTACGGGCACTTGGCTTCGCCGGTGCGCGCCACGTCGAGGTAGACCTTCGGGTGACTGTTCCAGAGCTTCATGTCGGCCTTGGGGCTGGGGCAGAAAACACCGCCCTGATGATTGAGCTCCTTGGCCAGGAGTTCGACGACTGCATTGGTGGACATGGTTTCTTTCAGACTTTCGTGAGCCAGTGGGCGTACTTGGGGTTCTTGCCGTTCACGATGTCGAAGAAGGCAGACTGGATTTTCTCGGTGATCGGGCCACGGGCGCCGCCGTCGCCGCGGTTGCCGATCTCGACGCGGTCGAGTTCGCGGATGGGCGTGACTTCAGCGGCGGTGCCGGTGAAGAAGGCCTCGTCGGCGATGTAGACCTCGTCGCGCGTGATGCGCTTTTGCACCAGCTCGAGGCCCAGGTCCTTGCACACGTGCAGGATGGTGTTGCGGGTGATGCCGTTGAGCGCGCCGGCCGACAGGTCGGGCGTGTACACCACGCCGCCCTTGACCACGAAGATGTTCTCGCCCGCGCCTTCCGACACGAAGCCGCTCGCGTCGAGCAGCAGCGCTTCGTCGTAGCCGTCGTCCAGGGCTTCCATGTTGGCCAGGATCGAGTTGGTGTAGTTGCTCACCGTCTTGGCCTGCGTCATCGTGATGTTGACGTGGTGGCGGGTGTAGCTGGAGGTCTTCACGCGGATGCCGCGCTTCATGCCTTCTTCGCCCAGGTAGGCGCCCCAGGACCAGGCCGCGACCATGGCGTGGATCTTGTTGCCCTTGGGGCTCACGCCCAGCTTCTCGGAGCCGATCCAGATGAGGGGGCGCAGGTAGCAGCTCTCGAGCTTGTTCTCGCGAACCACCTGTTTCTGGGCCTCGTTGAGCTGTTCCTGCGTGAACGGGATCTTCATGCGCAGGATCTTGGCGCTGTTGAACAGCCGCTCGGTGTGCTCGGCCAGGCGGAAGATGGCCGTGCCGCCGTCCGCCGTCTTGTAGGCGCGCACGCCCTCGAAGGCGCCGCAACCGTAGTGCAGCGTGTGGCTCAGCACGTGGATCTTGGCGTCGCGCCAGTCCACGAGTTCGCCGTCCATCCAGATCTTGCCGTCACGGTCGTCCAGCGAGGGGGGGATCGAGCTCATTTCCTGATTCCTTTGGGAGCGATAGGGGAAGTCGCAAAAGCTTTCGATTTTAAGGCGCCCTCCAGAACGGGGTGCCCGACAATGGTTGGTTGTCCAAACCAGTGGAAAAAGGGTTTCCGTGTCCGTATTCAAGAACGTCATCGTCTATCGCATCGAACCTGCCTGGTCCCAAACACTGGCCGAGGCGGAAGAAGGGCTAGGAAAGCAGCGCTTCGTGCCCTGCGGCCCCTCGCAGGAAAAGTCCGCCGGCTGGGTCGAGCCCCGCGGCGAAGCCAACGGCCCGCTGGTCGAATCCATCGACGGCCAGTGGCTGGTCGAATACATGATCGAGAGCAAGCAGGTGCCCGGCTCCGTGGTGCGCCGCAAGCTCGACGAGCGCTGCGCCCACATCGAGGCCACCACCGGCCGCAAGCCCGGCAAGAAGGAAAAGAAAGAGCTGAAGGAAGACATCACGCTCGAGCTGCTGCCGATGGCCTTCACCCGCAGCGCGCGCGTGACGGTGTGGATCGACAAGGCGGAGAACCGTCTGGTCATCAACAGCGGCAATGCATCGCGCGCCGACGAGGTCGTCACCAGCCTCGTGAAGTCGCTCGACGGCTTCGCGGTGGCCCTCATCAACACGCAGATCGAGCCGGCCGCGGCCATGGCCAACTGGCTGCTGACGCAGGAGCCGCCGGCCGGCTTCACCATCGACCGCGAGTGCGAGCTCAAGGCCTCCGACGACTCCAAGGCCGTGGTGCGCTACGCCAAGCACCCGCTGGACATCGACGAAGTCAAGCAGCACATCACCGACGGCAAGCGCCCCACGCGGCTCGCGCTGACCTGGGACGACCGCGTGTCCTTTGAGCTCACGCACGGGCTGCTGATCCGCAAGATCACCTTCCTCGAAGGCACGGGCGACGGCGCCGCCGGCGGCAAGAAGGAAGACAACTTCGACGCCGACGTGGCCATCGCCACGGGCGAGCTGGGCCAGCTGGTGCCGGCGCTGCTCGATGCGCTGGGCGGCGAGGCCGCGTTCTCGGCCGCGCCGCCGGACGACACGGTGAAGCCTGCAACCGCGCCTGCAGCAGCGCCCGCCACGACGGCACCGGCAGACGCAGCAGACTCCGCAGAGGAAGAAGACGCGCCCTTCTGACGCGGCGCGGAAAGCTCAGGCGACCAGGTAAGTCTGCGCGAGGCGCACCCAGCAGGCGGCTCCCAGCGGCAGCACCTGGTCGTTGAAGTCGTAGCCGGGGTTGTGCACCATGCAGCCCCCGAACTCGCCCTCCCCGTTGCCGAGCATGAAGTAGCAGCCCGGCAGCGCGGCGAGCATCCAGGCGAAGTCCTCGCTGCCCGCGAAGCCGCGGGGCACCTGCGTGAGCACGTTCGCCTCGCCCACGATCTCGGTGCACACCTGCGCCATCAGCCGCGTCTCGGCCGCGGTGTTGACCACCGGCGGCACCAGCTGGCGGTAGTCGATCTCGGCCTCCACGCCGTGCGCCTGCGCGGTGAGGCTCACGATCTCGCGGATGCGCTGCTCGACCAGCGCGCGCGTCTCGGGCCGCGCCGCGCGCACGTTCAGGCCCAGCGATACGGATTGCGGGATCACGTTGTGCGTGGCGCCGCCGCGGATGAAGCCGACCGAGACCACCGCCGTGTCGTCGGGCGCCACGTTGCGCGCCACCACCGTCTGCAGCGCCGTCACCACCGCCGCGGCGGCGGCGACCGGGTCGCGCGCGCGATGCGGCATGGCACCGTGCCCGCCCACGCCCTTGATGGTGACGTCGGCCACGTCGGACGACAGCGTGACCGGGCCTTCCACCGCCAGCACCGTGCCCACCGGCACGCCGGGCGCGTTGTGCAGTGCGTACACCGCATCGCAGGGGAAGCGCTCGAACAGGCCGTCCTCGATCATCGCGCGCGCGCCGCAGAGGTTTTCCTCGTCGGGCTGGAAGATCAGGTTCAGCGTGCCGTCGAAGCTGCGCGCCGCCGCCAGCGCCTTGGCCGCGGCCAGCAGGATGGCCGTGTGGCCGTCGTGCCCGCAGGCGTGCATGCGGCCGGGGTTGCGGCTCGCATACGGCAGGCCCGTGGCCTCGACGATGGGCAGCGCGTCCATGTCGGCGCGGATGCCGAGGCGGCGCGTGCCGCTGCCGAGCCTGAGCTGCGCCACGATGCCGGTCTTGCCGATGCCCGTGTGCACCTCGTAGCCCCAGCTGCGCAGCAGGTTGGCCACCAGTTCGCTGGTGGCGCTCACCTCGAAGCCGAGCTCCGGGTTGGCGTGGATCCGGCGGCGGATGTCGACGAAGGCCTGCGTGTCGACATCGGCCTGCGGCAGCAGCCGGGACAGCAGCCTGGTGGTCTGGGGGCTGAGTTCGCGTGTCATGTGATGGAAGTCGTTGTTCGTGGGGAGGGTCAATCGGCCTTGTGCTCGCGCAGGCTCAGCAGCGCGCCGAGGCTCAGCAGCCCGCAGGCCATCATGTAGAAGGCCGGCGCCATCGGGCTGCCGGTGCTCGCGAGCAGCCAGGTCACGATGAACTGCGACGAGCCGCCGAACACCGTCACGCCGATGCTGTAGACCACCGAGATGCCGCTGGCGCGCACGCCGGCCGGCAGCATCTCCAGCAGCATGAGGAACATGGGCGTGGTGCCGATGTTCACGCTCGCGGTCAGCAGCGCCGACAGGCACAGCACCAGCGGCACGCTCGGGTAGTGGCTGATCAGCCAGAACGCGGGGTACACCGCGACCACGCTGAACAGCAGCGAGCCGACGACCAGCGGCTTGCGCGCCGGCAGCCGGTCGGCCAGCCGCCCCGCCACCAGCGACACCACGAACAGCGTGATGCCGGTGACGCACCCCGACAGCAGCGACAGCGACGGCGGCATGTGCAGCACGCGGATCATGTAGGTGGGCATGAAGAACACCACCAGGTACATCGTCGCCGTGCCCGCCGTGGTGGCCAGGATGCCCTTGAGCACCAGGCCGCCGTGGTTGCGCAGCAGCCGCCCGATGGGGCTGGACTCGTGGCTTTCGGCAACGTGCGTTTCCTCCAGCTGCGAGCGGATATACAGCCCCACCGGCGCGATCAGCAGGCCGAGCAGGAACGGCAGGCGCCAGCCCCAGCTCTCGAGCGACGCCTGCGGCAGCGCCGCATACAGCGCCGCGCCGGTGAGCGCGCCCAGCAGCGCCGACACGCCCTGGCTCGCGAGCTGCCAGCTGACGCGGAAGCCCCGGCCCTTCACGCCGCCGGCCTCCATCAGCATCGAGGTGGCCGCGCCCACTTCGCCGCCGAGCGAGAAGCCCTGCAGCAGGCGGCCCGCCACGATCATCAGCGAGCCGAACACGCCGGCCGAGGCATAGCTGGGCGCCAGCGCGATGCACAGCGTGCCGATCACCATGAGGCCGATGGTCAGCGTCATCGCTGCCTTGCGGCCCTTGCGGTCGGCGTAGTTGCCGATGATCACGCCGCCCAGCGGGCGCATCACGAAGCCGATGCCGAAGGTGGCCACGGCCAGCAGCAGCGAGCCGTAGGGGCTGTCGGAGGGGAAGAACAATTTGCCGATCAGCAGCGCGAAGAAGCTGTAGACGGTGAAGTCGTACATCTCCAGCGCGTTGCCCAGCGAGCAGGCGGCGATCAGGCGGAACTGGCTCTGCTTTTTTCCCGTGCCTTGCGCAGCGGTGGCCGGTGAAGGGGCCCGGATCGGGCTTGCGGGCAATGCGGCTTCGCTCATCTAATGTCACTCCACGAACAGGTTGCTGGGGGTCGGACCGGCCCCTTGGCGGCGGAGTATTCAGGCAAAGCGCCCTGGCAAAGAATCACAAATTTTCATGCTGATAACCAAATGGCATCCCCGTCATAAACAGGCACGAGAAGCCATCGGGACAACCACCAAGACGCACTTTTCCATGAGACCGGCACCACGATGAAGCTGCAACAGTTGCGCGTTTTGCTGGCGGTGGCGCAGCACGGCAGCATCCACGAGGCGTCGCGCAGCCTGCACACCACGCAGCCGGCGCTGTCGAAGGCCATCTCCGAGCTGGAGCGCGAACTGGGCGTGACGCTGATGTCGCGCTCCACGCGCGGCGTGAGCCTCACGCCCTACGGCGTGGCGCTGGTCAAGCGCGCGAGCCTGGTCGAGCAGGAGCTGCGGCATGCGCTGGAAGACATCGAGGCGATCCGCGGGCACGACGAGGGACAGCTGCACATCGGCTTCACCGCGGTGGCGTCGAGCGGGCCGCTGCCCGACGCGATGGCGTCGTTCCGCCAGCGCTTTCCCAACGTGACGATGCGCGGCTTCGAGCTGCGCCCGCAGCAGATCTTCGAGGGCCTGCGCGAGGGCCGGCTCGACCTGGGGCTGATCTCCACCTGCAACGGGCCGGGCACCGGCGCCTTCCAGTGGGAGCCGCTGTTCTCGGTGGCGATGCACCTGTCGGTGCGCGCCGGCCACCCGCTGCGGCGCGTGCGCCGGCTGCAGCCGCTGGTGGACGCCGACTGGCTGGTGCTGGACCCGATCGACGACGCCGGCAGTCCGCTGGTGAGCATGATGAACATGCACGGGCTGCAGATGCCCCGGCGCATGGTGCACAGCGCATCGAACCTGCTGGGGCTGCAGTTGGCCACGCAGACCGACCTGATCAGCATGTGGTCGGACTTCGTGTTCCACGGCGCCGGGCCGCTGCGGCTGCAGCCCGGCCTGCTCGAGAAGCTGCCGATCACCGACGAGGTGCCGGACTTCGAGGTGTTCCTGGTCTACCGATCGGCAGACCTCATGACGCACGTGTGCGCCGAATTCGTGAAGGAAGCGCGCCACCACGCCAAGGCCAATCCCCCGTGGCGGCAGCCCAGTCGCAAGGGCGGCGCGGGGACTTAGGCGTGTTCAGGCCGCGGGAGTGGCGCCGTCTTCCCCGTCGACCGGGTTCTCGGGCCGCGTCATGGTCCAGCTCTGCAGCTTGCCGTCGTTGAACACCGCATCCACGTACGAGCCGCCGCCGTCGGTCCAGCGGTACACCTCGGGCTGCGTGTCCTTGGGCGAGCGCAGTTCGCCGAGGGCGCGGGTCATGGCAATGACGTGCATCAGCGTCACGTTCGGCTTGAGCTTGGCATTGAGCATCACCGCGCTGCCGACGTAACCCACCGGCCGTTCGGCCGCACGCTTGAGCACCTGCATCGCGCGGTTGAAGTGCAGCAGCAGGAACATCACGATCGCGCCGCCGGCCAGGGCGACACCGCCCCAGCCACCGCTGCGCCAGGCCAGCCCGAGAACGACGATGGCGCCCACGGGCACCAGAAATTTCTTGAAATTCATGGCGCGCATTGTCGCCGCCCGGCCGGGGGTGTCGGGCAAAAGGCCTCAGCCCGCGCCGCACGGCCCGATGCGGTAGCCGCCCTGGCTACCGCCAGGCGCGCAAGGCGGTACTCGCCGCGAAAAGCGCGCGCGGCGATGGGCGGGGCCGGCACATTTCACCGCACGGGCATCTGCCCGGGCCGCTGAAAAGCATATGAACATTCCGCGCTCCGTCACTTTCGTTCGTCTCACGCTCGTCACCGCGCTCGCGGGCACCGCGCTCAGCGGCTGCTACGTGGTACCGCTCGGCCAGCCCGCACCGGTGGCGCCGCCCTCGCAGGCGTATGCCGTGCCGCCGGGCCCGGTCGCGCAGACCTTCAGCGCACGGCTGTATCCGTCGAATGCCGAAGCCGCGCGCTACGGGACCATCGCCGGCACCGTGACCAACGACATGAACGGCCGCGGCCACTTCAGCGCGCAGATCGGCAATGAACAGTTTCAGGGAGAGGCAACACGGGTCGCGGGCTCACGGGGAGCAGGCCTGGCGAACGCCGCCGGCAGCCGCGGCGGCAACCTGAGTTGCCAGTACACGATGAACTCGGCCACCTTGGGCAGCGGCCAATGCGTGCTCAACGGCGGACCGGCGTTCACGATGCACATCGGGGGTTAGGGAGGGTAGGCCCGGCGCGCCTCGCTGGCGCGCCGGGCGTTTTTTCCGGCCGCAGGGCCGGGTCAGGACACGAGCTGCCGCATCTTGCGCCTCAGCTCGCGTTCGCGTTTCTGCTCGGCATTCCAGTCGTCGCGGATGGCCAGCGTGACCGACAGCGCCATCAGCAGGATCACGAACGCGAACGGCAGGGCGAACACGATGGTCGCCGTCTGTATGGCCTTGAGGCCGCCCGCGAACAGCAGGCTCAGCGCGATGGCCGCCACCAGCACGCCCCAGGTGATCTTGACGCGGGCCGGCGGGTTCGGGTTGCCGCCGGTGCTCATGGTGCCCAGCACCAGCGTGGCGGAGTCGCCCGAGGTCACGAAGAACACGAACACCAGCAGCGTCGCGACCATCGACAGCAGCGCCCCCATGGGCATGGCCTTGAACATCACGAACATGGTGGTCGACACGTCGGCCTTCACCGCCTCGACCAGCGGCACGCCCTGGAAGATCTGGAAGTTGAGCGCCGCGCCGCCGAACACCGAGAACCATGCGAAGCCCACCAGCGTGGGCGCGATCACCGTGCCCAGGATGAACTGGCGGATCGTGCGGCCGCGCGACACGCGCGCGATGAAAAGGCCCACGAACGGCGACCACGCCAGCCACCAGGCCCAGTAGAAGAGCGTCCAGTCGCCGACCCACGAGCTGTTGCGGAACGGGTTCATGCGCAGGCTCATGCGGACGAACTCGGCGATGTAGGCGCCCAGCGTGTTGGTGAAGGTCTCGACGATGGCCACAGTCGGCCCCAGGACCAGCACCACGAGCGCCAGCAACGCCGCCAGCACCAGGTTGCCCATCGACAGCCACTTCACGCCGCGCTCGACGCCGGAGACCGCCGAGGTGACGAACAGCACCATGGTCACCACGATGATCGCCGCCTGCGTTCCCTGCCCGATCGCCGTGCCGAAGGCCGCGTGCAGGCCGCTGTTGATCTGCGTGGCGCCCATGCCCAGCGAGGCGGCCACGCCGAAGGCCGTGGCCACCACCGCCAGCACGTTGAAAGCCGGCGAAAGCCGCCGCACGAAGCGCCAGGGCAATGCCTCGGTGGCCGAACTCACCAGCGCCAGCGTCTTGCGGCGGAAAGTGAAGAAGGCGATCGACAGCCCCACGATGCCGTAGATCGCCCAGGGATGCAGCCCCCAGTGGAAGAACGCATAGCGCATGGCCACGCCGGCGGCATCGGGCGTGCCGGCGACCACGCCCGGCGGCGGATTCGCATAGTGCGAGATCGGCTCGGCCACGCCCCAGAACACCAGCCCGATGCCCATGCCGGCCGCGAAGAGCATCGAGAACCAGGCGCCGAGAGAAAACTCGGGCTCGTCGTCTTCCTCGCCCAGCTTCAGGTCGCCGAAGCGGCTGAACGCCAGGAAGAAAGCCAGCATCACCAGCCCCAGCACCACCCACAGGTAGAACCAGCCGAAGTTGCGTGTGATGCCCGACAGCGCGGTGCTGAACACGCTGTCCAGCGACGCCGGCGAGAGCAGCCCCCACAGGACCACCGCGGCGATCAGGCCGGCGGAAACGACGAGTTGCATGACGTTTTCTCCTCTCAGGGGTTGCCGGCGGATGAATCAGTCGAGGCGGCGGACCACGTCCATGGCCTCTTCGATGCGCTCGACGGCGTGGATCGTCAGCCCTTCGATTTCCTTGGTGCCCTTGCGCGGCGCATTCGCCTTGGGCACCACGGCCACGCTGAAGCCCAGCTTGGCCGCTTCGCGCAGGCGCTCCTGCCCGCGCGGCGCCGGACGCACTTCGCCGGCCAGGCCCACTTCTCCGAATGCGATGAAGCCCTTGGGCATCGGCTTGCCGCGCAGGCTGGAGGTGATGGCCAGCATCACCGCCAGGTCGGCCGCCGGCTCGCTGATGCGCACGCCGCCCACCGCGTTGACGAACACGTCCTGGTCCATGCAGGCCACGCCGGCATGGCGGTGAAGCACCGCCAGCAGCATGGCCAAGCGGTCGCGGTCCAGGCCCACCGACAGGCGGCGCGGGCTCGGGCCGCCGTTGTCGACCAGCGCCTGGATTTCCACCAGCATCGGCCGCGTGCCTTCGAGCGTGACCAGCACCACGCTGCCGGGCACCGGCTCGGCATGCTGGCTCAGGAAGATGGCGCTGGGGTTGGTCACGCCCTTCAGGCCGCGCTCGGTCATGGCGAACACGCCGATCTCGTTGACCGCGCCGAAGCGGTTCTTGATGGCGCGCACCAGGCGGAAGCTGGAATGCGTGTCGCCCTCGAAGTACAGCACCGTGTCGACCATGTGCTCCAGCACGCGCGGGCCGGCCAGCGCGCCTTCTTTCGTGACGTGGCCCACCAGCACCACGGCCGTGCCGCTGGTCTTGGCAAAGCGCGTGAGGTGGGCCGCGCATTCGCGCACCTGCGCCACCGACCCTGGGGCCGAGGTGAGCTGGTCGGAATACACCGTCTGGATGGAGTCGATCACCGCGATGGCCGGGCGCGTGGCGTCGAGCGTGGCGATGATTTTCTCGAGCTGGATCTCGGCCAGCACCTGCACCTGCGAGTGGTCGAGGCCCAGCCGCCTGGAGCGCAGCGCGACCTGCGAGCCGCTTTCCTCGCCCGTCACGTAGAGCGCGTTCTGTCCCGCCCGCTGCAGCGCATCGACCGCCTGCAGCAGCAGCGTCGACTTGCCGATGCCCGGGTCGCCGCCGATCAGCGTGACGCCGCCGGAGACGATGCCGCCGCCCAGCACGCGGTCAAGCTCGTCGAGCCCGGTGGGCGTGCGCGCGACATCGGTCGCCTCGATTTCAGACAGCGTGGCGAGCTCCGATGCCCCCGCGAGCGACGCGAACTGCGTGCCGAAGCGGTTGTTGGCCGTGCCGCCGCCGGCGGGGCCCGCGACCTGTTCAATGAGTGTGTTCCACGCGCCGCAGCTCGGGCATTTGCCGAGCCACTTGGGGCTGGTGCCGCCGCATTCGCTGCAGACGAAAGTTGTTTTGTCCTTGGCCATCCTTCGAGTTTAGGTGGCTGGACAGTCGCGGCTCAGTCGTTCGCCTGGAAGTTCACCGCCTTCATGATCGCCGCCCAGCGCGCCGTGTCTTCGCGCATCGTCTTCAGCAGTGCCTCCGGGCCGTCGGCCACCGGGTACATGCCGTTCTGAAGCAATTGCTGGCGCACCTCGCGGGAGTTCACGGCGCGCATGAATTCGGCGCGCAGCTGGTCGACCACCGGCTTGGGCGTCTTCGCCGGCGCGTAGTAGGCGAACCATGCGGTCGCAACCACATCCTTCAGGCCGTTCTCCACGAACGTGGGCACGGCGGGCATGAGCGGCGAACGCTTCTCGCCGCTGGTGGCGATCACCTTGACGCGGCCGCTCGGCAACATCTGCAGCGCACCGCCCACGGTGTCGAAGTAGGCGGGAACGGTGCCTCCCATCACGTCCTGGCGTGCCGGCGTGGAGCCGCGATAGGGCACGTGCACCATCGACAACCCGGTCGCGCGGTTGAGCATCTCGCCGAGGAAATGCGAGGGCGTGCCCGCGCCGTACGACGCGAAACTCGCTCCTCCCGGCTGCTTCCTGGCCCAGGCGACGAACTCGGACAGCGTGCTGGCCGGCACGTCCTTGTGCACCACCAGCGCGAGCTCGAAGCGCGCCGCGTTGACGATGGGCTGGAAATCCTTGATCGGGTCGTAAGACAGGCTTTTGTAGGCGCTCGGGAACATGGTCATCATGCTCGCCGTGCCCAGGAGCAGCGTGCGGCCATCGGGCGCCGAGGTCTTCACGGCTTCGACGGCAATGCGCCCGGCGGCGCCGGAGCGGTTGTCGACGATGAGCGGCCCGAGCGACTCGCGCACTTCCTGCGCGATGGCCCGCGTCAGCACGTCCTGCGTGCCGCCGGCGGGCACGCCTATCAGCACGCGGATGGGGGTTCCCGGCGCGATCACCAGTTGCGCCGGTTGCGTCTGCTGCGCCCATGCCGCGGGGGCAAGCGGCGCGAGCGCCACGCCGCCGAGCGTGGCGAGCACGCTGCGGCGACGCGGGTGATACAGGGGCTGTGGGGTTGCTCTCATCCGTCTTGTCTCCGTTGTCGTCGGCAGTGGGTCTGCTGCAGTGGGCGCGGCCACTTTAGAGCGCCGACAATTGATTCATCAAATCAATCATCGCCGGGACAAACCCTATGCACGCACCGCCGCGCACACTCGACGACCTGCTGCTCTACCGCACCAGCCGGCTGCTTTCGGTGGCGGGCAGCCTGGTCATACGGCTGTGCGAAGGGCGCTTCGGCATCACGCGGCGTGAATGGCGGCTCATTGCCACGCTCGCGGGCCACGGTGCGCTGGGCTCGTCGCAACTGGCGGAGCAAGCGCAGCTCGACCGGGCACGCACATCGCGCGCGGTGACTTCGCTGGTCGGCAAGGGGCTCGTTTCGCGCGAGCAGCCCGCGGGCGACCGGCGGCACGTGCTTCTCAGCCTCACCGCGCCGGGCAGGAAGCTCCACGCGCAGCTCTATCCGCTGGTGTCGTCAATCAACGCAGAACTGCTGGGCGCGCTGGAGGCCGACGAGGTGGCGCTGCTCGACGACATGCTGCAGCGCCTGCACGCGCGCGGCGAGGCGATGGTCGCAGCAGCGGCCGACCTGCCCAGGGCCGACCGGCGCCGCCGCGAAGCCTCCGCCGCGCGCTGAAGCGCCGCGCGATGCACGGCGGCGGCAGGCGTGCAGGCTGCACGCCTCATCCGTGCATACCCTAGGTTCTTCGAATCGACGGAACCACCCACTAGGAAAGCGCCGACCAATCATTTAACATGTTAAGTAATTTCGGAAGAGACAAGCCTTGAGCACGACATTCACGCATCGCAATTTGCCGCGCCTGCTGCTGCAGGCCCGCGAAGCCGTGATGGCCCACACCCGGCCCAGCCTGCGCGAGCACGCCCTGTCCGACCAGCAATGGCGCGTGCTGCGCGTGCTGGGCGAACACGGCGCGGTCGACACCGGCCGCGTGGCGCGCGAGGCCTTCATCCTCGGCCCCAGCCTCACCGGCGTGCTCGCGCGCATGGAGCGCGACAACCTCATCACCCGCGCCCGCGACCCGGCCGACCAGCGCCGCACCGTGGTCGAGGCCACGCCGCACGGCATGAAGCTGGTGAAGCGGCTGTCCACCAGCATCGAGGCGCACTACGAGTGGATGGAAACATCGCTCGGCAAGGCCAAGCTCACGCAGCTCTACGGGCTGCTCGACGAACTGATCGCACTGGAGCAACCCTCGCCATGAGCACCCCCCATTTCCTGCCCGCGGGCACGGTGTACGGCACGCTGCTGAACTTCCGCGCCGAAGTCGAGGCGCTCGCGCCGCAGATGACCGAGCCGCCCTACAAGGCACCGCCCAAGGCACCCGTGCTCTATGTGAAGACGGCCAACACCTGGAGCCCGCACGGCAGCGCCATCACGGTGCCCGCCGGCGTGCCCGAGGTGGAGATCGGCGCCAGCGTCGGCATGGTGATCGGTGCCGAGGGCGACGTCGAAGGCTTCGTGCTGCTGAACGACCTGTCGATTCCGCATGCCAGCTTCTTCCGCCCGCCGGTGAAGTTCAAGTGCATCGACGGCTTCCTCGGCATCGGGCCGGCACTGCGCGACGCGCAAGAGGTGGCGGACCCCGCCAACTTCCGCGTCGAGGTCCGCATCAACGGCGAGCTGAAGCAGTCGATCGACTTCTCTCGACTCGTGCGCCCTGCCCGGCAGTTGCTGGCCGACGTCGGCGACTTCATGACACTCGCGCACGGCGACGTCCTGATGCTGGGCTGCGGCCCGGGCCGCCCGCTGGCGCGCGCCGGCGACCGCATCGACATTTCCGCGCCGGGCTTCGAGACCTTGAGCAACACGCTGGTGAAGGAAGCCGCATGAAGCACGCACGCGTCATCTTCGAGGGCCGCGAACACACCGGCACCGCCCACGAACTGAACGGCCAGCAGGACGCCGCCGTGCGCCTGGAAGACGGCCGCATCGTGCCGCAGGAGCAGCTCACCTGGCTGCCGCCGCTCGCGCCCACGGCACGCCCGCGCACCATCCTCGCGCTGGGCCTGAACTACGCCGACCACGCCAGGGAACTCGAGTTCAAGGCGCCCGAGGAACCGCTGGTGTTCGTCAAGGGCCAGAGCGCGCTCATCGGCCACCGCCAGCACACGCATCGCCCGGCCGACGTGCAGTTCATGCACTACGAATGCGAGCTGGCCATCGTGGTCGGCAAGACCGCGAAGAACGTGAAGCGCGACGACGCCTACGACTTCATCGGCGGCTACACCGTGGCCAACGACTACGCCATTCGCGACTACCTCGAGAACTGGTACCGCCCCAACCTGCGCGTGAAGAACCGCGACACCTGCACGCCGCTGGGCCCGTGGTTCGTCGATGCGGCCGACGTTCCCGACCCCATGGCGCTCGCGCTGCGCACCACCGTCAACGGCACGGTCACGCAGCAGGGCAACACGCGCGACATGATCTTCGACGCGCCCTTCCTCATCGAGTACTTCAGCCGCTTCATGACGCTCTCGCCGGGCGACCTGATCCTCACGGGCACGCCCGACGGCGTGGTCGACTGCAAGCCGGGCGACGTCGTCGTCACCGAGATCGAGCGCATCGGCGCGCTCATGAACACCATCGAGACAATCCAAGGAAAAGCATGAGAGTCGATCACCTGATCAACGGCAAGAGCGTCGCCGGCACCGACTACTTCGAGACCGTCAACCCCGCCACGCAGGAGGTGCTGGCCGAAGTCGCCTCCGGCGGCGAAGCCGAGGTGAACGCCGCCGTGGCCGCCGCCAAGGAAGCCTTCCCCAAGTGGGCCGGGATGCCCGCGCCCGAGCGCGCCAAGCTCATCCGCAAGCTCGGCGACCTGATCGCCAAGAACGTGCCCGAGATCGCGCAGACCGAGACCAACGACTGCGGCCAGGTCATCGCGCAGACGGGCAAGCAGCTCATTCCACGCGCGGCCGACAACTTCTACTATTTCGCCGAGATGTGCACGCGCGTCGACGGCCACACCTACCCCACGCCCACGCACCTGAACTACACGCTGTTCCACCCGGTGGGCGTGTGCGCGCTCATCAGCCCGTGGAACGTGCCCTTCATGACCGCCACCTGGAAGGTCGCGCCCTGCCTGGCCTTCGGCAACACGGCGGTGCTGAAGATGAGCGAGCTGTCGCCGCTCACGGCCGCGCGGCTGGGCGAACTGGCGCTGGAGGCCGGCATTCCGCCCGGCGTGCTGAACCTGGTGCACGGCTACGGCAAGGAAGCCGGCGAGCCGCTGGTGGGCCACCCTGACGTGCGCGCCATTTCCTTCACCGGCTCCACGGCCACGGGCAACCGCATCGTGAAGAGCGCGGGCCTGAAGAAGTTCAGCATGGAACTCGGCGGCAAGAGCCCCTTCGTGATCTTCGACGACGCCGACCTCGACCGCGCGCTCGACGCGGCCGTGTTCATGATCTTCAGCAACAACGGCGAGCGCTGCACGGCCGGCTCGCGCATCCTGGTGCAGCAGTCGATCTACGCCGATTTCGCCGCCAGGTTCGCCGAGCGCGCCAGGCGCATCACCGTGGGCGACCCGCTGGACGAGAAGACCATCGTCGGCCCGATGATTTCGCAGGCCCACCTGGCCAAGGTGCGCAGCTACATCGAGCTGGGCCCGAAGGAAGGCGCGACGCTGCTGTGCGGCGGCCTCGATGCGCCGTCGAACCTGCCCGAGCGCGTGAAGAAGGGCAACTACGTGGTGCCCACGGTGTTCGCCGACGTGGACAACCGCATGAAGATCGCGCAGGACGAGATCTTCGGCCCCGTGGCCTGCCTGATTCCGTTCAAGGACGAGGCCGATGCCATTCGCCTGGCCAACGACATCCAGTACGGCCTGAGCAGCTACGTGTGGACCGAGAACATCGGCAAGGCGCACCGCGTGGCCGCGGCCGTGGAAGCCGGCATGTGCTTCGTCAACAGCCAGAACGTGCGAGACCTGCGCCAGCCCTTCGGCGGCACCAAGGCCTCGGGCACGGGCCGCGAAGGCGGCACCTGGAGCTACGAGGTGTTCTGCGAGCCGAAGAACATCGCGGTGTCGATGGGCTCGCACCACATCCCGCACTGGGGCGTGGCGTGAGCATGCAACGTCGCACGCTGCTGCAAGGCGCGGCGGCACTCGCGGCCCTGCCCTCGCTGGCGCGCGCGCAGGCGGCTTGGCCCGCCAAGCCGATCCGCGTGATCGTGCCCTTCACGCCCGGCGGCACCACCGACTTCGTGGCGCGCCTGGTGGGCACGGAACTGTCGAAGACCATCGGCCAGCCGGTGATCGTCGACAACAAGCCCGGCGCGGGCACGGTGATCGGCGTCGATGCCGCGGCCAAGGCCGCGCCCGACGGCTACACCTTCGTCTGCGTGGCCAACAGCTTCACGGCCAACCAGACGCTGATCCGCAAGCTGCCGTACGACACGCAGAAAGACCTGCGCCCGGTGGCGCTCATGGGCATGTCGGAACACGTGCTCGCCACGCATCCGAACAGCGGCCTGAAGACCCTGGCCGACCTGCGCAACGCGGCCAAGGCCAAGCCGGGCACGCTGAGCTTCGCCTCCTTCGGCAACGGCACTTCGGCCCATCTCTCGGGCGAGATGCTCAGGCTGCAGATGGGCCTGGACATCGTGCACGTGCCCTACAAGGGCCAGGGCCCTGCGCTCACCGACCTGCTCGGCGGCCAGGTGACGATGATGTTCGGCAACTGGCCCGAGTTCCGCAGCCACGTGCACAACGGCAAGCTCATCGCGCTGGGCATGGCGACCGCGCAGCGCTCGCAGTACGCGCCCGCCATACCCACACTGGCGGAACAGGGCGTGGCCATCGAGTCCAATTCATGGAACGGCCTGCTGGCGCCCGCCGGCACGCCCGATGCCATCGTGCAGCGCATGAACGCCGAGGTGAACCGCGCGCTCGCGGGGCAGGTGGTGGCGGACGCCTTCCACAAGGGCGGCATCGCATCGCTGTCCGGCACGCCGGAGCGCTTTGCGGCTTTCATCCAGAGCGAGATCGCAAAGTACGGCGACGTGATCCGCAAGGCCAACATCCAGATCGAGGGCTGAACCATGAGCCTCTATGCGATGCAGAAATTCCTGTTCGCGCTCAACCGCGACCAGGACGTGCAGCGGCGCTATGCCGAAGGCGGCGACGCGCGCACCGCGCTGCTCGCCGGCTACGAGCTCGACGGCGAGGAGCGCGAAGCCATCGACACCGGCGACATCGGCAAGCTCTACGTGCTCGGATGCAACGGCCAGCTGCTGATGCACTTCGCGCCTCTGCTGGGCATTGCATGGGCCGACTACCTCGAAGCCATGCGCGAAGGCGTTCGCAAGTACGGGCCGGTGCGCGCCGGCATCTACGCGATGACAACGGGAACCGACGAGAAGGTGGCAGGAATATGAGGACCCCCACGCTCCCCACCTTGTGTGGTTCGCTGCCCCCCGAGGGGGCGCTCGATGCCCTTCGGGCGGCCGGGCGGGCATCGAGATGAGCCTGGTTTTCGCAGGCGTGTGCAGCCACGCCCCCGGCATCACGGGCCGCGCCCATCTGGCCGACCCTGCCGTGAAGGACGAATTCCACGCGCAGTTCCACCGCTTCGGCGAGGCGATGCGCGCCACCAGGCCCGACGCGGTGATCGTCATCGCGGCCGAGCACTTCGCGAACTTCTTCATGAACAACATGCCGGCCTATGCCATCGGCATGGCCGACAGCTACGAAGGCCCGATCGAGGACCCGAAGTGGCTGGGCATCGAGAAGACGAAGGTGCCCGGTGACGCCGCCCTCTCGCAGCGCCTGATCCGCGAAGTGATGCAGACGGTGGACGTGGCGTATGCGGAAGAATGGAAGTTCGACCACGGCATCATGGTGCCGCTGAACTTCCTCACGCCGAAGTTCGACACCAAGGTCATCCCCGTGAACATCAACTGCCAGGGCCCGCCGCTCACGCCGCTGCACCGCGCGTGGGCCTTCGGCGAGGCATTGCGCCGCGCCTGCGACAAGGCGCCGGAACGCATCGCGCTGGTGGGCACGGGCGGCATCTCGCACTGGCCGGCCACGCCCGATTCGGGCAAGGTCAACGCCGAGTGGGACGCCGAGTTCATGCGCCGCTGGTGCGCCAACGACCGCGACGCGCTGCTTTCGCAGGCCGACTACAACGACGAGGCCACCTACCGCGAAGCGGGCCAAGGCGGCTTCGAGATCCGCACCTTCCTGAGCGTGGCCGCCGCCGCGCGCGGCAAGGGCGAGATCTTCCACATGAAGGCCATCCCGATCTTCGCGGTGACCTGCACGGCCGCCGTGATGTCGGTGGAATGAACAACAAGAAGGACGGAGCCGCGACATGCCGCACCTGGTGATCCTGTACACCCCCAACATCGAGGCCGAGACCGACATGTCGGCGCTGTGCCGCACGCTGGCCGACACCATGCTCGAGCAGCGCGACGAGGCCGGCAAGCCGGTGTTTCCCGTCGGCGGCACGCGCGTGCTGGCCTACCCCGCCGCGCACTACGCGGTGGCCGACGGCAAGGCCGACTACGCCTTCGTCTACCTGAACATCCGCATGGCCGCGGGGCGCTCCGAGGCGGTAAAGAAGAAGGCCGGCGACGCGCTCCTAGCCGACGTGCGCGCGCATTTCACGCCCATCTTCGACAAGCGGCACCTCGGCATCACCCTGCAGATCGACGAAAGCCCCGGGCAGGTGTACGACGGCAAGCACAGCAACCTGCATCCCCTGTTCAACAAGTCATAAGTAGCGAGCCGACATGCTGTCCAAAGCCACCATCGCCCAACTGGCCGCCGAACTGCACGAGAGCGAGAAGTCGCGCGTGCAGGTCGAGCATTTCTCCAAGCGCTTTCCCGAGATGACGATCGAGGACGGCTACGCCATCTCGCGCGAATGGGTGAAGAACAAGATCGCCGAAGGCCGGATCGTCAAGGGCCACAAGATCGGCCTCACGTCGCGCGCCATGCAGCAGGCCAGCCAGATCACCGAACCCGACTACGGCACGCTGCTGGACGACATGTTCTTCGAGCAGGGCGGCGACATCCCGTTCAAGCGCTTCATCGCGCCGCGCATCGAGGTGGAGCTGGCCTTCATCCTCGGCAAGCGCCTGCAGGGCCCGAACGTGACCATCTTCGACGTGCTGGCCGCCACAGACTACGTGGTGCCCGCCATTGAGATCATCGACGCACGCATCGAGCAGTTCGACCGCCACACCAAGGCCATGCGCAAGGTGTTCGACACCATCGCCGACAACGCGGCCAATGCCGGCATCGTGATGGGCGGACGGCCGGTGAAGCCCGATGCGGTCGACCTGCGCTGGGTGAGCGCGCTGCTCTACAAGAACGGCGTGATCGAGGAATCGGGCGTGGCCGCGGCCGTGCTGAACCACCCGGCCACCGGCGTGGCCTGGCTCGCCAACAAGCTCGCGCCCTGGGACGAGTGCCTGGAAGCCGGCGAAGTGGTGCTGGGCGGCTCGTTCACGCGTCCCACCAACGCCGTGCCCGGCGACACCTTCCATGCCGATTACGGCCCGCTGGGCTCCATCGCCTTCCGCTTCGTCTGAAAGCCATCTTCATGCAAACACCCACCAACACCTTCAAGCAGGCCCTGCAGGCCGGCAAGCCCCAGATCGGCCTGTGGGTCGGCCTGGCCGACGGCTATGCGGCCGAGATCCTGGCCGGCACCGGCTACGACTGGCTGCTGGTCGACGGCGAGCACGCGCCCAACGACGTGCGCTCGGTGCTGTCGCAGCTGCAGGGCATCTCGAGCGCATGGTCGGCACAGGCCGAGTCGGAGCGCTCGCACCCCGTCGTGCGCATTCCGGTGGGCGACACCACGCTGATCAAGCAGTACCTGGACATCGGCGCGCAGACGCTGCTGGTGCCGATGGTCGACACGGCCGAGCAGGCGGCGCGGCTGGTGCAGGGCATGCGCTATCCGCCCGAGGGCATCCGCGGCATGGGCAGCGCGCTGGCGCGCGCCTCGCGCTGGCAGGCCTACCCCGACTACCTGCACGAGGCCAACGCACAGACCTGCCTGCTGGTCCAGGCCGAGACGGTGGAGGCAATGAGGAACCTCGACGCCATCGCGGCCACGCCGGGCGTGGACGGCGTGTTCATCGGCCCGGCCGACCTGTCGGCCTCGATGGGCTTCGTGGGCCAGCCCAACCACCCCGAGGTGCAGGCCGTGATCGCCGACGCCATCGCGCGCATCCTCAAGGCCGGCAAGGCGCCGGGCATCCTGTCGACCACCGAGGAGCAGGCGCGCAAGTGGCTCGCGGCCGGCGCGCTGTTCGTGGCGGTGGGCGTGGACACCATCGTGCTGGCGGCTGCGGCGAAGCAGCTGCTGGCCAAGTACAAGGCCGACAAGACCGCGCCGGGCGCGGCCTCGCCCAACGGCTACTGATTTCCTTCACGCACAGGAGCACCCTCGATGCAACGCATGACCTTGGCGGCCGTGGCCGCAGCAGCCACCCTGTTCCTCGCCGCCTGCGCCCCGATGGGCGCGAGCAAGCCAGGCCCCACCGCCCAGCAGGAAGCCAACCGCCAGGCCGTGCTCGCCTTCTACGAGAAGGGCCTGAACCAGAAGGACGCCGACGCGGCGCTGCAGTACGTGGGCAACCGCTATGTGCAGCACAACCCCACCGCGGCCGACGGCCCCGAGGGGTTCCGCAAGTTCGTTGCCTTCCTGCGCGAGAAGTTTCCTAAATCGCACAGCGACATCAAGCGCAGCTTCGTCGACGGCGACTACGTGATCCTGCATGTGAACGCGGTGCGCGAGCCCGGCACGCGCGGCAGTGCCATCGTCGACATCTTCAAGCTGGAGAACGGCAAGATCGTCGAGCACTGGGACGTGGTGCAGCCCGTACCCGAGACCGCCGCGAACAAGAACGGCATGTTCTGACGCCCCCCGACGACAACCCAGCCAGCCCCACGCCAGCCGAATGACCACGCCCACCGACCCGACCAAGCGCTTTCGCTCCGCCACCATCCGCGAGGGCACGATCCGTGCGACCACGCGCAGCTTCCTGCATGCGCTGGGCCAGGACGACGAGGACATCGCGCGCCCGCACATCGGCGTGTTCCACACCGGCGGCGAGATGAGCCCGTGCAACCTCAACCTGCGCGAGCAGGCGCAGCACGCCAAGACCGGCATCTACGCCGGCGGCGGCACGCCGCACGAATGCCCGGTGGTGTCGATCAGCGACGGGCTGACGATGGCGCACTCGGGCATGCGCTTCTCGCTGGTCTCGCGCGAGCTGATCGCCGACAGCGTGGAGGCCTCCACGCGCGGCCACCAGTGGGACGGCATCTTCGCCATCGGCGCGTGCGACAAGAACCTGCCGGGGCTGATGATGGGCATGGTCCGCTGCAATGTGCCGAGCGTGTTCGTGCACGGCGGCTCCGCGCTGCCCGGGCAGATGCCCGGACCGGACGGGCGCGACCTGAACGTGGTCGACACCTACGAGACCATCGGCAAGGTGCTGGCCGGCACCGCCACGCACGACGAGCTCGACGCCATGAGCCGCGCCTGCCTGCCCACGGCCGGCGCCTGCGCCGGGCAGTTCACGGCCAACACCATGGGCATGGTGTCGGAGGCGCTGGGCCTGGCGCCCATCGGCTCGAGCATGGTGCCGGCGGTGTTCAGCGAACGCGCGCCGCTGATGCGCCGCGCCGCGAAGAACCTCATGAAGGCGGTGATGGGCGACAGCCCGCTGCCGCGCGACATCGTCACGCGCAAGGCGCTGGAGAACGCCTGCGCGGTGGTGTCGGCCACGGGCGGCTCGACCAATGCCGCGCTGCACCTGCCGGCGATCGCGCATGAGGCCGGCATCAAGTTCCACCTCGACGACGTGGCCGAGATCTTCGCCCGCACGCCGCTCATCGCCGACCTGCGCCCGGGCGGCCAGTACCTGGCGCGCGACGTGTTCTACATCGGCGGCGCGGGCGTCATCCTGCGCACGCTGCTGGAGCAGGGCTTCCTGCACGGCGACGTGCTCACCTTCACCGGCCGCACGATGGCCGAGGAACTGGCCGGCGCCCTGGCGCCCGACGGCCGCGTGGTGCGCGAGGCCGGCAACCCGATCACGCGCGACGGCGGGCTGGCGGTGCTCAAGGGCAACCTCTGCCCCGACGGCGCGCTGCTCAAGACGGCGGGGCTGAAGGGCCTGGTGTTCCGCGGCCCGGCGCGCGTCTTCAATTCGGAAGAAGAAGCCCAGACCGCAGTGCAGAACCGCCTGTACGAGGCCGGCGACGTGATCGTGATCCGCAACGAAGGCCCCAGGGGCAGCCCCGGCATGCGCGAGATGCTGGGCATCACCGCGCTGCTCTACGGCCAGGGCATGGGCGACAAGGTGGCGCTGCTGACCGACGGGCGCTTCTCGGGTGCCACGCGCGGGCTGTGCATCGGCTACGCGGGGCCCGAGGCGGCGGACGGCGGGCCGATCGCGGCGCTGCGCGACGGCGACGTGATCGCCATTGACGCGCGGGCCGAGGCACGCTCGATCTCGGTCGAACTGGGCGCGCAGGAAATCGCCGCCCGGCTCGCCGGACGTGAGGTAAACGCGGGGGTCGCGCGAGGCGGCGTACTGGAAAAATACGCACTCACCGTGCGTCCTGCCCATCAGGGCGCCGTGACCCACTCGGGCGCGGTCACCTGGCTGCGCGACGAGTCCTGACCGACCCTCCATAACCAACGTCCGGAGAGAGACACCATGAGCTTCACGCGCCGCCAGATCCTGCAGACCTCCAGTGCATCCGCCCTGATGGCCAGCCTTGGCCAGAACGTCTTCGCGCAGGCGACGACACACATAGAGACCGCGACCATCGTCACCGGCTTCGCGGCCGGCGGCACGTCGGACACCACCTGCCGTCGCCTGGCGACCAAGCTCAGCCCCGAGTACGCGAAGACCGCCGTGGTCGAGAACCGCACCGGCGCGGGCGGCCAGATCGCCGTGGGCTACGTGAAGGGCCGCCCGGCCGACGGCAGCACCATCCTGCAGACGCCGACCTCGATCCTCACGATCTACCCGCACATCTACAAGAAGCTGCCGTACGACCCGGTGACCGACATCACGCCGGTGAGCCTGGCCTGCGTGTTCGACTTCGGCTTCGCCGTGGGCCCGGCCGTGCCGGCCAGCGTGAAGACCGTGCCGGAGTTCCTGGCCTGGGCCAAGGCCAACCCGGCCGGCGCCAACTACGGTTCGCCGGCATCCGGCTCCACGCCGCACTTCATCGGCGCGCTGCTGGGCAAGAAGGGCGGCGTCGAGCTCAAGCACGCGGCCTACCGCGGCACGCAGCCGGCCATGCTCGACCTGCTGGGCAGCAACATCTCCGCGGTGTCGGGGCCCATCGGCGACATCACGCAGCACCTGCCCACCGGCAAGGTGCGCATCCTGGGCGTGTCGGGCGCCAAGCGCAGCCGCTTCGTGCCCGACGTGCCCACCTTCGGCGAGCAGGGCCTGAAGGACATGGCGCACAGCGAGTGGTTCGCCTTCTTCCTGCCGGCCAAGGCCTCGCCCGAGCTCGTGGCGAAGCTGAACACGGCGATGAAGAACGCGCTCGCGCAGAAGGACGTGATCGACGGCCTCGGCACCTTCGGCCTGGAAGCGATGTCTTCCACGCCCGCCGAGCTGACGGAACTGTTGAAGAAGGACACCGCCAAGTGGGGCCCGATCGTGAAGGACGTCGGCTTTACAGCGGAAGGATAGGACCACCCCGTTTCTTGCTCACTTCGTGTAGCCGAATCCCCCTCAAGGGGCAACACCAGCGGCCCGGCAAAGCCGGTTCCGCGGTGTTCCCCGCGAAAGCCTCGGAAAGCACAACGAGCAAGCCATTTAAAAGGAACTGCCATGAACACTCTCGCCACCCCGGCCGCCTCGGCGCTGGTCCATCCCTCGATCCACCCCGACGAGCGCGCCGCGCGCGAGGAGCTCGCGGCCTGCTACCGCGTGTTCGCGATGCTGGGCTGGGTCGAGATGATCTACAACCACATCACGGTGCGGCTGCCCGACAGCGTGACGGGCGGCGAGAAGCAGTTCCTCATCAACCCCTTCGGCCTGCACTACAGCGAGGTCACGGCCAGCAACCTGGTGAAGATCGACCTGCGGGGCAGGGTGCTCGACGGTTCGTCTTACCCGGTGAACCCGGCCGGCTTCACGGTGCACGCGGCCATCCACGACGGCCTGCCCGGCGCGCACTGCGTGATGCACACGCACACCACCGCCGGCGTGGCCGTGGCCTGCCTGCAGGGCGGGCTGCAGCAGACCAATTTCTATACCGCCCAGCTGCACGGCATGGTGGCGTACCACGACTTCGAGGGCATCACCATCCATGCCGACGAAGGCCCGCGCCTGCTCAGGAGCATCGGCGACCGCAACGCGGTGATCCTGCGCAACCACGGCCTGCTGGCCTGGGGGCAGACGCTGCCGCAGACCTTCGCGATTTTGTGGACGCTGCAGCGCGCCTGCGAGATCCAGATGGCCACCTTCTCGATGGGCGCGGCCATTCCGGTGAGCGAGGAGATCGCGCAGCGCTGCACGCGCGACGCGCTGCAGTTCAGCCCCGAGCACGGCGCCGGGCAGGATGTGTTCAATGCGCTTGTGCGCCAGGTGGACCGCATCGACCCTTCGTACCGCAACTGAACTGAGGCGAGCTTTCCCATGAAGATTTGCATCTACGGCGCCGGTGCCATCGGCGGATGGATCGGCGCCGGCCTGGCGCAGGCGGGCCAGCGGCTGAACGTGGTGGCGCGCGGCGACACGCTCGAGGCGCTGCGGCGGAACGGCCTGTCGCTGATGCGCGGCGGCACGGGTGGAGAGGTGCGCACGCGCGTGCCCGTCAACGCGGTGGCCGACCCGGCCGAACTCGGCGTGCAGGACCTGGTGGTCATCGCCGTGAAGGCGCCAGCACTGGCCGGCGTGGCCGAGCGCATCGGGCCGCTGATCGGCGCCGACACCATCGTGCTGGTGGCGATGAACGGCGTGCCGTGGTGGTTCCTGGAAGGCGGCTTCGGCGGCGAGATCACCGGCCACCGGCTCGCGGCGGTCGACCCCGAAGGCGCCATCGCCAAGGCCATTCCGTCGCGCAACGTGATCGGCTGCGTGGTGCACGCGAGCTGCTCGCTCGACGGGCCGGGCGTGGTGCGGCACCACTTCGGCAACGGGTTGATCGTGGGCGAGCCTTCGGGCGAGGTCACGCCGCGCGTGCGGAAGCTGGTCGAGCTGCTCAACGCCGCGGGCATCGACACCACGCTGTCGCCGCAGATCCAGAAGGACGTGTGGTTCAAGCTGTGGGGCAACATGACGGTGAACCCGATCAGCGCGCTGACGGGCTGCACCACCGACCTCATCATGGGCGACGACTACGTGCGCGGCTTCATCTCGGCGGTGATGCTGGAGGCCAAGGAAATCGGCCGCCGCATCGGCATCGAGATCACGCAGAGCCCGGAAGACCGGCACGCCGTCACCATGAAGCTCGGCGCGTTCAAGACGTCGATGCTGCAGGACGTGGAAGCCGGCCGCTCGGTGGAACTGGACGCGCTGGTGACCGTGGTTCGCGAGCTGGGTGAACTGACCGGCGTGGCGACGCCGTTCACCGACGCGCTGCTGGGGCTGGCGCGCCTGAGGACGCGGCAGCTCGGCCTGTACTGAGCCGATCCGGGCCCCCGTCGCAAGATCGCTTGACCCGGCCCCTGCGGCCGCCTTGATAAAGGCGCTGTCCGTTCCAAGCCAAGAGGTGATCTCGTGAATTCTCCAGCCGCCCGATTCCTGAACCCTGCCGAGGCCGCCCGGCGGCTCGGTGTTTCCGCCAAGGCGCTGCGCCTGTACGAGCAGCGCGGGCTGTTGACGCCGGCCCGCACCGAGGCCGGCTGGCGCTCCTACGGACCCGGCGAAATGGCCCGGGGCGCGGAGATCGCCGCGCTGCGCAAGCTCGGCCTGAGCCTCGCGCAGGTGGCGCGCGTGCTGCAAGGCGACGCCGCGGGGCTGGAGCCGGCGCTGGCGGCGCACCAGGCGATGCTCGAGGGGCGCGTTCGCCAGCTCGGCGACACCATGGAGAAAGTGCGCGGCCTGCGCGCCGGCCTCGCGCGCGGCCGGGCGCCTGCAGCCGGCGAGCTGGCGCGCCTGCTGAAGCCGGCCGAGGGGCTTTGCATCGCCTTCGACCTGCCGTGGCCCTGGGGCGGCGAACGCTTCGAGCTGCGCGGCATACGGTCGCTGAACTACATCGTCGGCCCGCTGGGCAGCGGCAAGACACGGCTGGCGATGCGCCTGGCCGAGACCATTCCGGGCGCCGCGTTCCTCGGGCTGGACCGGACGGCGAGCCCCGGCGCGGCCCTCGCACCGGCTGTCGCCGAAGCCCTGGCGTGGCTGGTGGAGGACGGCGCCACGGCCTCCGGCGCGCTGGCCGCCCTGCTGGCCGGGCTGGCGGCAGAAGGGCCCTCGGCGCTGGTGGTCGACCTGGTGGAACAGGGGCTGGACCCTGCGACCCAGCAGGCGCTCATCGCGCACCTGCGCCGGCGCGGCCCAGGCGGCAGGCCGCTCTTCATGCTCACGCGCTCCTGCGTGATCCTCGACCTGGCCGCGGTGGGCGACGACGAATCGATCATCCTCTGCCCCGCCAACCACAGCCCGCCGACGCTCGTCGCGCCGTACCCTGGCGCCGCCGGCTACGAAGCCGTCGCCAGTTGCCTCGCCACGCCGGAAGTGCGGGCGCGCACGGAAGGCGTCATCGCCTGGCGGCCGAGAAGAGAAGCGGCCTGAATCAACGGCGATCGGGTTGGGGCAGCGTCACCCACCATGCCGCCGCCACGATCAGCAAGCCACCGGCCCATCCCCATGGCCCGATGCGCTCGCCGAACCCGTGCACCGCGATCAGCGCACCGAACACCGGCTCGCTGCCCATCAGCAGCGACACCCGGCTCGGGCTGGAGCGCGAGGCCGCATGGTTCTGCGCGAAGAATGCGAACACGGTGCACAGCAGCACCAGGTACGCCATGCCCCACCAGAACGCCGCGGTGGCCGGCGGCATGTGCCACGCGCCGTTGGCCGGCGAGGCGACCAGCGCGATCGCCGTCGCGCCGAGCGCCATCACGCCGGCCTGCACCGCCGTCAGCGTCAGCGCCGGCAGCGCGTGGCGGCCGGCCAGCCGGCGCGTCAGGCACACCATCAGCGCGCGCAGGAAGGCCGCGGCCACCATGAGCCCGTCGCCCCAACCGAGCGACAGGTCGGCGGGCGAAGTAGCCGACAGCATCGCCGCGCCGAGCGCCGACAGCCCCGCCGCCCAGAACACGCGCCGCGCCGGCCGCCGGCCCAGCAGCCACCATTCGACGAAGGGCGTGATCGCCACGCACAGGCTGACGAGAAAGGCCGCGTTGCTCGCGCTGGTCAGCGACACGCCGAAGGTCTCGCACACGAAGATCGCCAGCAGGTTGACGCCGAGCAGCCCGCCCACCGCCAGGCCCTGGCGCCATTGCGCCCCGAACAGCGGCCCGAGCGCCGGCAGCAGCACCACAAAGGTCAGCCCGAAGCGCAGCGCGATGAACTCCAGCACCGGCAACTGCTGCGTCGCCTGCTTGGCCACCGCGTAGCTGCCGCCCCAAACGGCCGCCACGAGAAGCAGCATGATTTCGGCCGAGCCGATGCCCGCTCCGAAGCCCGCCCGCGTCTTTGAATCCATACTGTCGGCCCGCCGTCGATGAACAACCCAGGGGGAATTGTTCCGGGCATCAACCGGGCCGCACAGCCATCGGCCGGAACAGGACTATTGCGTCGTGGGAACGAATTCATTTCTCAAAGTGCTGCCCGAGATGGTGACCTTCCTGCGGGTCGCCGAGCTGGGCAGCTTCTCCGCGGCAGCCGATCTGCTGGGCATGACGCCCTCGGCCGCGAGCCGGCAGGTGAAGCGTCTGGAAAAGGAGATCGGCGTGCAGCTGCTGCAGCGCACCACGCGCCAGCTGAGGCTGACCGAGCCCGGCGCCGAGGCCTTCGCGCGCTGCCGAGAACTGGTGCTGGCGGCGCAGGGCACGATGGACATCGCGCAGCGCTTTTCGAAGACGCCGAGCGGGCTGGTGCGCATCAGCGCGCCGAAGGCCTTCGCGCGGCGCGTGCTGCATCCGCACATCCTCGACTTTCTCGGGCGCTACCCCGAGGTCGACGTGCAGCTCGTGGTGGCCGACCGCGACGTCGACCCGATCCGCGAGGGCGTGGACCTGGTGGTACGGCTGACCACCGAGCCGCCCGAGGGGCTGGTGGCACGCCGGCTGATGGCGGTCGAGCACATCCTGTGCGCGGCGCCGGCCTATCTGGCGCGGCATGGCGCCATCGCGCACTCGCTCGATCTGCCGGCGCACAGCTGCCTGTCGCTGGGCGAGCACGAACGCGACAACCACTGGCGCTTCAGGCAGGGCGACGAAGAGGCCGAGGTGGTGGTGCGCGGGCGCTATGTGTCGAACCACAGCGAGGTGCGGCTCGACGGCGCGCTCGCGGGGCTGGGCGTGGCCTGCCTGCCGGCGTTCATCGCCCGGCCGGCACTGGACGACGGCCGCGTGGTGCGGGTGCTGGCCGATTGGGAGTTCCAGGGCAACTATCGCGGGCACGCCTACATCCTGCACCCGCCCGACCGCTTCATGGCGCCCAAGTGCCGGGTGCTGATCGAGCACCTGCTGGGCGCGCTCAGTGCGTCTTCGTCAGGACGCGAACGGCCTCGGGCAGCGAGTTGACCTGCGGCATGAAGCGGTCGAGCAGCGCGCCGAGCGCGACCGCGCAGATCACCGCGCCCAGCAGCGGCTTCCACGTCAGCCGCACGGCGGCCATGAGCCAGCCCTCGCGCGCCACGCGCACCGCGGCGCGCGCCGACACGTAGGAGAACGCGATCTCGATCGCCACCGCCAGCAGCGCGTCCCAGCTGAAGTACAGCAGCACCAGCGACCCCGCGCCGAGCACCACGGCCACGCAGATCAGGAAGACCGCGACGATCGGCACGACGATGATCGCGCCCTCGTCGGCACTGCCAGCGACTTCGAGCGCGCCGCCGGCCATGTCGGAAAGGCCGCCGTCACCGCCACCAACACCTCCTCCTCCTCCTCCGTCCCCCAGGTTCACGTGGCCGTGCGAACTGCTGCCGCCGCCGCGTCCGCCGCCGAACTCGACATCGGGCGCATCGAGGTCGACATCCAGCGCCCGCCCCTCGACCAGCCGCTTGGCCCACCAGCGCAGCACCAGCAGGTAGCCGAGGTACCCCACGCCCAGCGTGAGGAAGTAGCGCACCGCCAGCGAATCGACGTGCAGCAGGTGCATCTGCAGCGCCGACACGCACCACATGAGCAGCAGCGTGAAGCTGCCGATCAGGATGCCGTGCGTGCGCAGGCTGTAGTTGCGGTGCAGGTCGCGTTCGACCTGCGTTTCCCAAAGGCGCACGGAGCGCCAGTTGGAAAGAACCTTCATTCGCCTTCGGTGGCGGCGGCGAAGGGCACGCGCTGGGCCACGGCGCACATGAGCTCGTAGCCGACGGTGCCGGCGGCCCGCGCGACCTCGTCGATGGGCAGCACCGCGCCGGTCTTCGCCGAGTTGCCCCACAGCGTGACCTCGCTGCCGAACCCGGCGTCGGGCACCGGCGTGAGGTCGACGGTGATCATGTCCATGCTCACGCGCCCGACCATGCGGGTGCGCACGCCGTTCACCAGCACCGGCGTGCCGGTGGTGCAGTGGCGCGGATAGCCGTCGGCATAGCCGACCGCCGCGACGCCGATGGTGAGCGGCCCCTCGGCCGTGAAGCTGGAGCCGTAGCCGATGGTGTCTCCGGCCTTCAGCGTCTGCACCCCGATGAGCTGGGTCGACAGCGTCATGGTCGGCTGCAGCTGCCAGTGCGCGGCGTCGTGTTCGGGGTAGTCGGGGGCGCTGCCGTACAGCACGATGCCGGGGCGCACCCAGTCGCCGCGCGTCAGCCTGGCGTGGCGCAGCGTGGCCGCGCTGTTGGCAATGGAGCGCTCGCCCGGCAGGTCGCGCGTGAAATGCTCGAACACCTCGAGCTGGTGGGCGATGCCGCGCGGGCCGTCGGCGTCGCTGAAGTGCGTCATGAGCGAAATCTCGTCGACCTGGGTCAGCGCATTGAGGCGGGTCCAGGCGGAGCCGAAGCGCTCGGGCGTGAAGCCCAGGCGGTTCATGCCCGAATTCATCTTCAGGAACACGCGCTGCGGCTTCAGGGTCTTGTGGGCGGCGAGCATGTCGATCTGCTCGTCGCAGTGCACCGCGTGCCACAGGTCCAGGCGCGAGCACAGCTCCAGGTCGCGCGCGTCGAACACGCCTTCGAGCAGCAGCACCGGGCCGCGCCAGCCGAGCGCGCGCACGCGTTCGGCCTCGGCCAGATCGAGCATCGCGAAGCCGTCGGCCCCGCGCAGGCCTTCATAGACCCGCTCTATGCCATGGCCATAGGCATTGGCCTTGACGACGGCCCATACCCGGGCTTCGAGGGCCGAGCGGCGTGCGCGCTCGAGGTTGTGACGCAGCGCGTCGGTGTGGACGGTGGCGAGAATGGGGCGCGGCATGGGGGCTCTGGCAAGTCGGAGAAAATGCAGACCACGTTTTAGCACCTTCGGGAATGGGGTCGAACACCGTGGGGATGCGCAATTGCGCGCCGCACCCCCGTGCTATAACCGCCCATTCGCCTCGGACGCGACACTTTTTCACTACCGCCAGCAGACCCTCTGGCCAGCCAGCCCATCGATGAAGCGCGGTTTCTACACGATCATGTCGGCCCAGTTCTTTTCGTCGCTGGCCGACCAAGCGCTCTTCGTTGTTGCGGTCGACCTGATGCGGACTTCGGGCGCACCCGAATGGCAGCGGGCCGCACTGGTACCGATCTTCGCGGTCTTCTACGTGGTGCTCGCCCCGCTGGTGGGCGCCTTCGCCGACGCCTTGCCCAAGGGCAAGGTCATGTTCATCAGCAATGCGATCAAGGTGCTCGGCTGCCTGATGATGCTGTTCGGCTCGCACCCGCTGCTGTCCTACTCCATCGTCGGGCTGGGCGCGGCGGCGTATTCGCCGGCCAAGTACGGCATCCTGACCGAGCTGCTGCCGGCGTCCCAACTGGTCAAGGCCAACGGCTGGATCGAGGGCCTGACCATCGCCTCGATCCTGCTGGGCATCGTGCTCGGCGGCGCGCTGGTGGGCCATGCGGTGTCCAGCAAGCTGCTGGCCTTCGACTTCCCGTTCATCGACACCGGCATCAACTCGCCGGCCGAGGCGGCGATCACGGTGCTGATCTTCGTCTACGCACTGGCCGCGTGGTTCAACACGCGCATTCCGCACACCGGTGTCGAGATGCGCCCGCTGCGCTCCAACCCCGAGCACGGCCTGGCGCGCAACATCGCCGCGCTGCTGCCCGACTTCTGGCACTGCAACGCCCGCCTCTGGCGCGACCGCCTCGGCCAGATCTCGCTGGCCACCACCACGCTCTTCTGGGGCGCGGGCGGCAACCTCAAGTACATCGTGCTGGCCTGGGCCGCGCTGGCGCTGGACTACAACACCACCCAGGCCTCGGCGCTGACCGGCGTGGTGACCATCGGCACCGCCGTGGGCGCCATCGTGGCGTCGATGCGCATGCGGCTGGACATGGCCACCCGCGTGATCCCCATGGGCATCGCGATGGGGCTGATGGTGATCGCGATGAACTTCATCGGCAACGTCTGGCTGGCGGTGCCGTTCCTCATCATGCTGGGCGGCCTCGGCGGCTTCCTGGTGGTGCCGATGAACGCGCTGCTGCAGCACCGCGGCCACAACCTGATGGGCGCGGGCCGCTCCATCGCGGTGCAGAACTTCAACGAGCAGGCCTGCATCCTGCTGCTGGGCGCCTTCTACAGCGTGTGCACCGGCCTGGGCCTGTCGGCCTACGGAGCGATCAGCGCATTCGGCCTCGTGGTGGCCGGCTGCATGTGGATCATCAAGCGCTGGCACGAGAACAACCTGAAGAAGTACCCCGAGGAAGTCGAGCACCTGCTGGCCATCGCCCGCAGCGACAAGCATCATTGAACTCCCCCAGGCTGCGCGCACTTCGTGTCGCTTCGCCTACCCCCTCGCCGGGGGCAACACCGGCGGCCCGGCAAAGCCGGTTCCGCGGTGTTCCTGAAAAATACGCGCCGTCATGCCCGCCCTCGCCTTGATGTTCAATGCCTTCGTCTGGGGCGTTGCCTGGTTTCCGTTCCGCCAGATGGCCGGCCATGGGCTGCATCCGCTGTGGACCACCTGCCTGATCTACCTGGCCATCGCGGTCGTGATGGGTCTCGTGCGGCGCCACGCCTGGCGGGGCTTCGCGGCTTTTCCGGGGCTGGTGATGCTGGGGCTGGCGGCCGGGCTCACCAACGTGGGCTTCAACTGGGCGGTAACGCAGGGCGACGTGGTGCGCGTGGTGCTGCTGTTCTACCTGATGCCGCTGTGGAGCGTGCTGCTGGGCTGGCTGCTGCTGGGCGAGCGGCCCACCGGCGGCGCGCTGGCGCGGGTGGCGCTGGCGCTCACCGGCGTGGTGGTGGTGCTGAAGGCGCCGGGCACCGACTGGCCGGTGCCGTCGAGCCTGCCCGACTGGCTGGGCGTGGGCGCCGGCTTCAGCTTCGCGGTGACCAACATCGTGCTGCGCCGCCTGCGCGCGGCGCCGGGCGAATCGCGCGCGCTCGCCATGTTCTGCGGCTGCTCCGCAGTGGCGGGCGTGGCGGCACTGGCGGGCACGGCCTTCGGCGCCATCGATTCGCCGATGCTGGCGTCGCCCGGCTGGCTCGGCTGGGCCGCGCTGCTGGGCACGGGCTTCATCGTCGCCAACGTGTGCCTGCAATACGGCGCGTCGCGGCTGGCGGCCAGCGCCACCTCGGTGATCATGCTGTCGGAAGTGCTGTTCGCGAGCGTCTCGTCGGTGGCGCTGGGCGCGGCCACGCTGGACTCGCGCATCCTGATGGGCGGCGCGCTGATCGTGCTGGGCGCCCTCTGGTCGGCGTTTGCGCGAACGCCCGTGCCGCGCGATGATCGCGCTCCCGCTCCCACCTGAGGAAAAACCCGCATGACCAGCATCTACGACTTCGAGGCCAACCAGATCGACGGCAAGCCGGTGAAGCTCTCCGCCTTCAAGGGCAAGGTGCTGCTGATCGTGAACACGGCCAGCAAATGCGGCTTCACGCCGCAGTTCGCCGGCCTCGAGGCGCTGCACGAAAAATACGCGGACCAGGGGCTCACGGTGCTGGGTTTCCCGTCGAACCAGTTCGGCTCGCAGGACCCGGGCACCAACGAGGAAATCGGCGCCTTCTGCACCAGGAACTACGGCGTGAGCTTCCCGATGATGGAGAAGATCGACGTCAACGGGAGCAACGCCGCGCCGCTGTACCAGTGGCTCACCAAGGAAAAGCCCGGCCTGCTGGGCAGCACGGCCATCAAGTGGAACTTTACGAAGTTCCTGGTCGGGCGCGACGGCACCGTGCTCAAGCGCTATGCGCCGCTGGACACGCCGGCTTCGCTCACGCGCGACGTGGAAGCGGCATTGGCGGCGGCGGGCTGACCCGGCCGCAAGCCGTCAGAAGCGGAAATCGGCGGTCTTGGAGCCGCCGCTGCCCACCGTCACCGTCTGGGACTTCGCGGCGCCACCGGCCGTGGACGCATCGATGACATAACGCCCGGCGGGCACGTCGACCAGGCAGACCGGGCCGTTGGCGCGGAATGCCAACGCCGCGGCGTTGCTGGCGTCGCCGCCCTTGATCGTGACGTCCACATTCGCCAGGTAGGCGCCGTCGGCACGCGCGAACAGCAGCGCCAGCGGATGCTCCTTCATGGCCGCGCGCATCGCCTGCGATTCGTCCGAGCCGATGCCGCCGCACACATAGCGTGCCGAGCCGGCGCCCTGCCACGCCGGCATGGCGCCCTGTGCCTGCGCCGCCACGGCGCCGGCTGCGCAGATGCCCGCGAGCAGCGCGCGCCGCAGCAGCCTGGAAGAAGAAACGAGGGGGGCGGAAACATGGGACATGGCACTGGCTCCTTGCGAATTCGGTGCCGCCATGATGCGCCGCCACGCGCTTTCGCGCGAGTCGGACCGCGCCCTCCCCTGCTGTGCGATCAGGCCGCGTCCAGCGCGGCGTCCAGCAGCTCGATCCAGTGCCGTACCGGCGTGTCGCCGCTGCCGCTTTGCAGGTGCGTGATGCAGCCGATGTTGGCCGAGGCGATGACGCTCGGCTGCAGCTGCTTCAGGTGCCCGAGCTTGCGGTCGCGCAGCGGGTAGGCCAGCTCGGGCTGCAGCACCGAGTAAGTGCCGGCCGAGCCGCAGCACAGGTGCGATTCGTTCATGGCCACGCGCATGTCGAAGCCCAGCGCGCGCAGCTGCGTCTCGACGCCGCCGCGCAGCTTCTGGCCGTGCTGCAACGTGCAGGGCGGGTGATAGGCCACCACGCCCGCAGGCGCCTTCACGCGGGCCTTGAGCGCGGGCACGAGGTCGGGCAGCAGCTCGCTCAGGTCGCGCGTGAGTTCGCTGATGCGCGCGGCCTTCAGCGCGTAGGCCGTGTCGTGCTGGAGGATGTGGCCGTACTCGCGCACGGTGACGCCGCAGCCCGATGCGTTCATGACGATAGCCTCGACCTCGTTGCGCTCCACGAAGGGCCACCAGGCGTCGATGTTGGCGCGCATCTGCGCCTTGCCGCCGTCCTGGTCGTTCAGGTGGAACTTCACCGCGCCGCAGCAGCCGGCCTCGGGCGCAATCAGCGCCTGGATGCCGGCCGCGTCGAGCACGCGCGCGGTGGCGCTGTTGATGTTCGGCATCATCGACGGCTGCACGCAGCCCGCGAGCATCAGCACCTTGCGCGCATGCGTGGCGGTGGGCCAGGCACCGGCTTCCTGCTTCGCGGGCACCTTGGCCTTCAGGGCCTCGGGCAGCACGCCGCGCACCGCCTGGCCGAGCTTCATCGCGGGGCCGAAGAGCGGCGACGGCAGGCCTTCCTTCAACAACCAGCGCTTCGCCGATTCGCCCGCGGGGCGCGGCACTTTCTCGTCGACGATCCTGCGGCCGATGTCGACGAGGTGGCCGTACTGCACGCCGCTCGGGCAGGTGCTCTCGCAGTTGCGGCAGGTGAGGCAGCGGTCGAGGTGCAGCTGCGTGCTGCGCGTCGGCGCCTTGCCTTCGAGCACCTGCTTGATGAGGTAGATGCGCCCGCGCGGTCCGTCGAGCTCGTCGCCGAGCAGCTGGTAGGTCGGGCAGGTGGCGGTGCAGAAGCCGCAGTGCACGCATTTGCGCAGGATGGCTTCGGCCTCGCGGCCCTCGTCGGTGCCACGGAATTCGGGGGCGAGTTCGGTTTGCATGGTTGTTCTTGTCGTGCTCAGGAGGACGCGAGCAGGCGGCCGCGATGGAAGAGGCCGTGCGGATCGAACTCGCGCATCAGCGCGCGCTGGATGCGTTCGATGGGCGCGCTCACGCTGTCGAAACGCGGCTCGTGGCTTTGCACGGCAGCGGCGGGCAGGCGGAACAGCGTGGCATGGCCGCCCGCCGCGCGTGCGATCTCGCGGATGCGCGCGGCCTGCCCGGGCGGCGCCTTGTACCAGCGCTGGCCGCCGTGCCATTCGATGAGCGGCGCGGCGGCGCCGTCGAGCGCCAGCACGGGCGCGGTCTGCGGCACGCTGAGGCGCCATAGCGCATCGCCGCCTTCGTCGGCGGAGAACCACGGCAGCTGCTGGTCGCGCAGCGACTGCCAGTCGGCGGCCGCGCGCAGGTCGTCCTTGCGCTCGCCGCCCAGATGCGCGCATGCGGCCTCCACGGCGGCGACGGCGCCGCGCAGCCGCAGGTACAGCGCGCCCGCGCCGGCGTATTCGAACCAGCAGCTCGCATTCAGCGGCAGCGGCCGGCCGCCCCATTCGTTGAGCAGCCGCAGCGCATCGGCCTGGCCGCAGGCGAATTCGAGCGTGGCTTCGGCCGGCGGGACCGGCAGCACCTTGAGGCTCACCTCCGCGATCACGCCCAGCGTGCCGAGCGAGCCCGCGAGCACGCGCGACACGTCATAGCCCGCGACGTTCTTCATCACCTGGCCGCCGAAGCTCAGCACCTCGCCGCGTCCGTTGACGAGCGTGGCGCCGAGCACGTAGTCGCGCACTGCCCCGACGCTGGCTCGCGCAGGCCCGCTGAGCCCCGCCGCGACCATGCCGCCGACGGTTGCGTCGTTGCCGAAGCGCGGCGGTTCGAAAGGCAGGCACTGGCCTTTGTCGGCAAGTGCCGCTTCGAGTTCGGCAAGCGGCGTTCCGGCCCGCACGGTGACGACCAGCTCGCTCGGTTCGTAGCTGGTGATGCCGGTGAGCGAGCGCGTGTCGAGCACCTCGCCTTGCGGCGTTTCGCCGTAGAAGTCCTTCGTTCCACCGCCGCGAATGGACAGGGGCGTGGCTTGTGTCGCGGCGGCACGGATGCGCTCGACTATCTGGTTGAGGGCGGTGTCGATGCTCATCGGGCTTTTTGTCTTTGATGTTGTTGTTCGGGGCGAGTGCACAGGCCACCGGGTACTCCCCTCCGCGAATGTCCCCCGCCTTCGGCTCCTCCTTTATTT